>JBBALI010000009.1:0-104263 GCA_040403095.1 Crocinitomicaceae bacterium | reverse complement strand
TATTCAACTGAATTTGTCCTTCGCCAGTAAAATCTACTTTCTGCACCAATTTTCCTGTGGCGTCGTAGAAAGAAATACTTTGATTTCTGGCGTTTTGCGGGATGACGCAATCTAAAGTTACTGCGCCTATGGATGGGTTTGGGTAGAGGTTGAAAAGCGCATCTTTTTCAATTTCTTCTAAACCAACAAATTTGGGGCAGGCATCATTGTCCCAAACATATTCATTGCCTGCGCAATCGGTTTTTACCACCCAATAAGAATTACCTACAATGGAATTGATACCACGCCTATCGATAATCATACCACCCATTACCAAACCGCCATCGCTGCAAGTGTCCATGCTGTAAAAATAATGTTGCGTTGAATCATCTTCAAAAAGATGGTATTGCCGCTCCCAAATAATATTTCCATTTTGTAAATCCAATGATTTAAGGATGCCATAATATGAATTGTTCAATGTATCACCTTGTTCATCTCCACAAACAATTAATTCTCCATTGGAAAGTTGTTTGACTACTGTAAACTCCATGTTTTTTATGGTACCAGGATATCGTCTGTTCCAAATTTCAGTGCCCTCAGCGTTTATTTTGATTGCACAAGCAACAGCAGAATCTGAACTGATTCTAGAACTGCCAGCTATTATATAATCTCCATTTTGCAATTTAAATATTCCATTGCCATATTCATGGTATTGTGTACCAAACGTTTTTTGCCATAAAAGATCCCCATTTGCATCTGTTTTAATTAAATTGAAGTCTTCATAACCCAAACCGAAAGAATCAGTAAAACCAAAAATCATGTAGCCTCCCTCATTTGTAATTTCAACAGATAATCCAGCTTCATAACCACTATTTCCAAATATTTTTTCCCATTCTTTTATTCCCAAACTGTCAATTTTTACAAGAAGAACATCGTTATCAGTTACAGTGCCTAAACTATCCCTATTGTATCTTAACCCGCTAAATATATAACCATTATCAGATGTTTGTTTAATAGAATAGCATCTGTCAGCATGATTAGGAAGACTTGATAAACTTGTCCAAATTGTATCACCCGAATTTTTATTTAGCTTTATTACAATTGCTGATGAGCGATTTGTAACAGCATTGGCAGAATAGCCACCAACAACAAAGTTTCCATCAATGGTTTCTATCACTGTTAACAAATAGTCGCTACCATTAATACCATAATCTGCAACAAAGTTCCAAATGGTGTCTCCTTGATTATCAAGTTTTAAAGCCGACATTTTCCATCCCATATTTCCTACTCCGCAGGCTAAATATCCTCCCTCTGATGTTTGAATCACACTATTGCAACGTTTAATATTATTTTCGCTACTTATCGTTGATTGATAATACTGCTTATCAAAGACAATCTGACAGTGAACATGAAGATTGACTATCAGCAAAATAAAGCCTAAAGAAAATTTTGACATTGTGAGAGGAGTTTTATCCCCCTTAAAATTACTATTTTTAGGGGGATTTATTTTATTTAATGATTGTTATTTTTTTATAAGAAATTTGTTTTCCATCTATTTTATAGACGCAAGTATAGAGACCATTTTCAACATTTGATAAATCTATTTGCAAGTTGTTTGCACCTATAACTAAATCTGAATAAATTTTAATCAGTTTACCTTTCAAATCGAAAATTTCAATTTTGGCATTTAAAGCATTTTCAGGAATAATGTAGTTAACTGTTAACAGCCCATTTGTAGGAATGGGGAAAACCTCGAACTGTATTTTTTCTTTTTCTGGAGTTGTATTTTTTATTTTCATACTTTTCTCTCCACCAAAGTTTTTGACGATAGGATATTCATAGTAAACATTTGTACGCTGGCCTAGTTCTTGTCCAGCTCTTACAGATATTTTCATGTTTGCATCAACCACCTCTTGCAAACTGTCGATGTATTTTTGATCAGCTGTCATGATTGTTTTTTCAGCTTCTGCCATGTCTAGGTTGGTGTACATGTATTTTACAAAAGTTTCATTTTCTCGTAATCGAATATCTGCAGACTCTGGATTTAAATCTAAGATTTCATTTGCATAACCATAATTCATATCACCAAATTTATTGAATTATTACCAACTTCCCTTGCTGCAACACCTCCCCGTCCGAAACGAACACACATTGATAAACCCCATTCGAAAACCCACTACAATCAATATTCAACTGAATTTGTCCTTCGCCAGTAAAATCTACTTTCTGCACCAATTTTCCTGTGGCGTCGTAGAAAGAAATACTTTGATTTCTGGCGTTTTGCGGGATGACGCAATCTAAAGTTACTGCGCCTATGGATGGGTTTGGGTAGAGGTTGAAAAGCGCATCTTTTTCAATTTCTTCTAAACCAACAAATTTGGGGCAGGCATCATTGTCCCAAACATATTCATTGCCTGCGCAATCGGTTTTTACCACCCAATAAGAATTACCTACAATGGAATTGATACCACGCCTATCGATAATCATACCACCCATTACCAAACCGCCATCGCTGCAAGTGTCCATGCTGTAAAAATAATGTTGCGTTGAATCATCTTCAAAAAGATGGTATTGCCGCTCCCAAATGATGTCGCCGTTATTTAAGTCTAGCGATTTTAAAATTCCGTAAAAAGAGTTATTTAGCGTATCGCCTTGATCGCTACCAGTAACCATTATTTCTCCGCTGGAAAGTTGTTTGACTGCAGTAAACTCCATTGATCGAACAGTTGGAGGATATCTTCTATTCCAAATTTCTGTTCCTTCGGAATTGATTTTTATTGCGACTGCAACAGTAGAGTCAGAACTGATACTTGAACCTCCTGCTAATATATAATCTCCATTTTGAAGCTTGGTGAGACTCCCGCCATAATCAACATACTGTGCACCATAGGTTTTTTGCCAAAGCATATTCCCACTAGGGTCAGTTTTAATTAAGTAAGCGTCATATGAACCTCCTCCATAGGAGTCAGTTGTACCAAATACCATAAAACCACCGTCATCAGTGATTTCAACAGATTGACCCCATTCATATCCATTGCCGCCAAAGGTTTGCTCCCATTCAAGGATGCCTGAACTATCAGTTTTGACAATATAAAGGTCTGAATCAATAGTTGAACCGTTTAAATCTACTCTATATCTAAGCCCTGTTAAAATTAATCCATTGTCATTAGTTTTTTTGATGCTGTAAAAACGCTCTGACTGGAGAGGCAAGCCTATTTTGCGACACCACATTGTATCACCTGAGTTTTTATCTAATTTTACTAAATCAGCATGGGATTTTGATAAAGTCGTATCTCCTGAATACCCTACCACGAGATAATTACTATCGCTTGCTTCTGCTGTAGCTATAAGATAGTCAGAAGCACCAGGACCTAAATCCCCAATAAATGACCAAAGCGTATCTCCATTTCTATCCAGTTTTATAGATGACATTTTTTTTCCATTATTTCCCACACCACAAACTAAATAGCCCCCATCCGAAGTTTGAATTACTCCATTACATCTTTGAAAGTCATTTTGACTATTAAGGATAGTATCAAAGTATTGTCTATTGAAAACATGTTGCGAGTGCGACTGAAAATAAAATAAAAGTAAAACAACAATAAATAGAACTTTTGACATACTTCATGGAGATTTAAACCCTCAAAATACAAATTTTGAGGGTTGTTTTATTATTTTATAACGGTAATTTTTTTAGAAGAAATTTGTTTTCCATCTATTTTATAGACACAAGTATAGAGACCATTTTCAAAATTTGATAAATCTATTTGCAGGGTGTTTTCACCTAAAACTAAATCTGAATAAATTTTAATCAGTTTACCAGTCAAATCGAAAAGTTCAATTTTGGCATTTAAAGCATTTTCAGGAATAATGTAGTTAACTGTTAACAGCCCATTTGTAGGAATGGGGAAAACCTCGAACTGTATTTTTTCTTTTTCTGGAGTTGTATTTTTTATTTTCATACTTTTCTCTCCACCAAAGTTTTTGACGATAGGATATTCATAGTAAACATTTGTACGCTGGCCTAGTTCTTGTCCAGCTCTTACAGATATTTTCATGTTTGCATCAACCACCTCTTGCAAACTGTCGATGTATTTTTGATCAGCTGTCATGATTGTTTTTTCAGCTTCTGCCATGTCTAGGTTGGTGTACATGTATTTTACAAAAGTTTCATTTTCTCGTAATCGAATTTCAGCAGACTCTGGATTTAAGTAGTTAATTTCTCGTTTGGTAATGGGCATTATTGAATCAATGGTATTTCTACATGTTGTGTAATCTTGATTTTTTAAATATAATTCTGAAAGGATCTTAGTGGATTCAGCTGATTTTGAATTGGTAAGTAAATCCAGTAACTCGTCATTCAGTTCATACAATTGATATGCCTTATACAATTGATTTTCTAGTAGTTGAATTTCATTCATCAACCATTCGATGTCTTTTGCAATTCTGCTTAAATCATCTTCGTAAATCCCTTGCTCGAGTGATTTAAGATAGTTGAATTGGATTTTTAGCTCTTCTAGCTTTGACTTTAAATCTCCTATTTTAATATAAACACTTGTGAACCAGCCGCTTTGAATATTTGGTGCAATTCCAAGAAGTGGGTCATTACAAGAAACGGTAGAATTAGAATTTATACATTCGATAAAGTTCTCAACTAGAACATTGGACAGATTGAGACCTGGATTGATAAGCACGTTACCACTTTTATTGTTAGGATATGGTATCGAAAATCCAAATTCATTCTCTAGATTGGCAAAATAATCAAAAGGCAGTGTAGCATAACTTTCAATCGATTTACCTAAAGTCGCATTGGGTCCTAACCAAGTATTGCCTGCTGCTTCGGCAGCGTCATTTGCACAACTTGCATTTCCTTGATTTCTTAACGCACCATTAGCAACATACAATGCAGAAGCATTGTGGTCGTTGCCATCCGCAGAAAAGGCATTGCAGCGAATTTTTAAGTTTAAGTTGTTAGATTGTGTATGCACGCCATAGTCAACTCCAGAAAACGAGTTATCAAAACATAGCCCCCCACTAGCACCAGTGTTCGAAAATGCAATCCCATGAGACCCATGAGCAGAGGGACTAGTACTTGCAAAACCAGAAAAATTGTTGCTACTGATATCGAAGCTTCCCCCAGCGTTGATATAAATACCATACGAGTGAAAAGATGCCTCTATATTCCCGCCTTCATCAGCATCAGGAATATTGACAAATGAATTATTATTTATTATGTCTGAATTACCTCCTTGGATATAAATTCCTTTTTGTATATTATCAAATTCACTACCCCTGCAGATCATTTGTCCCTCTCCATAAGAATAATTTACTTTTTTTATTCCACTAGTCAATCCTTCAAACAAGTTAACTGTATTATCGCTGTGTGGCCTCAATTCATATTTCGCACCTTCACTGTAAATACCTGTGCCACGGCTCAAAACATTGTAAACTGCAGTGTTAACAGAAAAAGTATTTCCTTCAAAAAGAGTTCCTTCTCCTTTGCGTAAATGAACAAAAGTCATTTCTGTAGGTTCCCATTCGCA
This sequence comes from Crocinitomicaceae bacterium, assembly GCA_040403095.1. Classification (GTDB taxonomy): domain Bacteria; phylum Bacteroidota; class Bacteroidia; order Flavobacteriales_D; family Crocinitomicaceae; genus JAQVCM01. The sequence goes on along the minus strand of JBBALI010000009.1, from coordinate 98,741 downwards.
ACAAACAATTGGTGCTGGATAGCTAAATAAAGTTGCTTCATTGCATTTAAACTCACATTTGGTGAATCTACAAAGACTTGCGTCATTTTTGATTTCGACGGCTAATCTGTTATTTAAAAACTGTGAGTTTTCAGCAACAATATATCCACCCTGCACGTAGTTTTTTAGATAATTTCTTCTTCTATCGTTGGTAAAGCCTATTTTCGCATTTTGAACAGTAGCATTATTCAAAAACACATTGGCTGTATTGGTAATTCCGCGTGTTTCAATTCCATCCCAAAACTCGTCGCACCATCCAGTTAAAGTGGAATTTATAATATTCAATTGCCCACCATCATTTACTTGAAAACGAGCCGCCAAAGGTTCCTCTTCATCGTTATTGTCTATCACGTCATATCCAAACATAACAGTGCTATTTTGAATGGTTAATGTTCCGTTCACAATAATAATGCCCTTGAGTCTAATTGGTTCATCAGACTCCCAAGTTTCACTCCCTGTAACAACGTGCCCATTTGGATAAGATAATGCAGTTGTAGATGCGACATTGATATTACCAACTGCCATACAATTAGCAGAATTTGTAACATTAACGGTATAATCACCTGCTGCTAATTCTGTAGCGTTAGCAGTTGTTTGATTTTGGTTATCATTCCACAAATATGAATATGTATCTGTTCCAGAAACAGCAACTGAAGCGGAACCATCATTAAATGTATTTGTAGAACAAGCTGTTGCAGCCGTTGAACTTAGAATTATTACTGGTAATGGATTAACGGTAACCGTTAATTGTTGCATAGGCGTAGTAACGCATTGCCCTGCTGATGCTTGAAAATAGTATGTTGTAGTTACAGTATTATTCAAAGTAGGCGACCAAGTTCCAGAAATATTATTAGTAGATATTGCAGGAAGTGAAAACGTTTCACCAGCACAGATTGGGTCTATTTGATTGAAGGTTGGTGTCACATTTGGATTGACTGTTACTTGCATGGCCGATGATGTTGTTGAACAACCATTTGCATTTGTGACTGTAACAGCATAATTTCCTGCTATGCTTGCAGAAATTAATTGCGAAGTTTGCATATTTGTCCAAACATTTCCACTAGTGCTCGATGAGCTTAAAAGAACATCCGATCCATCGCAAAAAGTTAAGGGACCATAAGCAGTTATTGATGGCGTCGTGGGATTTGAATTCACAGTAATCATCATTGTCGGAGAAGTAGCGCATACACCATTTGTGGGAGTAAATGTGTATGTGGTTGTTGCTGTATTATTCAATGCAGGCGACCAAGTTCCAGAAATATTATTAGTAGATATTGCAGGAAGTGAAAACGTTTCACCAGCACAGATTGGGTCTATTTGACTGAAAATTGATGTCACATTTGGATTTACAGTTACTTGAATGGGAGCTGATGTTGATGAGCAACCATTCGCATTTGATACGGTCACAAAATAATTACCATTTGAAGTAACATTGATTGATTGACTAGTTTGAGCGGTAGACCATAAATTATTGCCTAAACTTGAAGATGTTAATGTCACGCTTCCCCCAGCACAAAATGTTAGAGGGCCACTTTCGTTTATCGTCGGAATGACAGGATTTGCATTAACAGTCACAACCTTTACCGCCGATTCAGTGGAACAGCCGTTTCCAATTGTTACTACTACTCTATATGAGCCAGCTGTTGATGCAGTATAATTTGAGTTTGTTTGCCCTGGGATAATAGTACCATTTTTTTTCCAAACGTATGAAAATCCAGAACCTGTATTTGCGTTTAAAATCACGTTTCCTCCTGCGCAGAATGTTGTTGAAGTATTTGTGGTTATCGTTGCTGTTGGAGGGGTGCTTAAAGAAATAACAACTTGGTCGGAAACTGCGCCGCATGGCCCCGCTGGGTCGTTTGATGTCAATGTCAAAGTCACACTTCCTGTACTAACTTCTATTGTACTGGGTGTATAAACTGCATTCAATGTGTTAGCATTTGGACTGTATGTTCCAGTTCCACCACTCCAGGTAGCTGATGTTGTTGCTCCACCTTGAGTTCCTGCGAGCGTAACTGTGGAAGTTCCACAAATTGTTTGGTCGTTTCCTGCATTTACAGACAGAAGTACAGAAATTTGCACTTGTTGAGAATAAGTATAACTGCATCCACTTGCATATTGGAGCGTTAAACTAACAGGATATGGACCAGAATGTGGAAAAGTATGAACTCCAGCATTATTTGAAACTAATTGATTGGTTGCGCTAGTTGTTCCTGTGATAGGAGCGGAGCCGTCTCCAAAATTCCAAGTATAGTTAATTCCATCTTCGTTTGGTCCTGAGTAGTCGAAAGTTGCAGTATTGCAATTTATTGTTGGGTTGCTATTGAAAAGGATGTTGTTGGCTAGATAAAGCGGAAGAGATATCGTTGGCGATAAAAATTGATATTTGTACCAAACGGCAGCACCCTTGGCTAAGACATTGTCTAATAATAAATTAGTTGAAGGATTAACCAGATATGAAGTATTCGCTTGATAATCTTCATAAAACATTTGTTCAATGTCTTGAGGTGTGAAACTTGAAGATAAAAGTGGATTGGCATCATAATTTATAGCATTATAGGTATTATTCATTAAATTTGGATCATTATTAAAATAATCCCCAGCATAACCTATATCAAAATTGCTAATAACCCCATTATTAATACTATAACTGCTTGTCCCCGCATGAAAGAGTGGATAAATTTTAGTTTGTGGTTTAAAAATTGTCGAATTATCTAGATTTCCTGCCATCCCTGTATTTGTATTTCCAAAAAGTTTAATTAGCTCTTTAGATCTATTTTCGTAAGCTTCATAATCAGACCTTAATTGCAAATAAGTTGATGATCCGACAGTACTTCCTCTCGAATTTCTATAAGCTGTAATAAAAACATTATCGGCTCGATTATCTACCATGTTGACATTCCATTCAGTTTGATTTTGGCTAAAAACAGCGTCTGAATTTATCTTTGTATTAGAAAAAATTTGATTTGATGGCGCACCCGATTCGCCATTTAAATATACATCAACAGATGTAATACCTAGATTAGGAGTGTTTTTCATTTCGTTCATTCTATTTAATAGTGGAATAAAATAGTCGTAAAAAACATTTGCATATGGGTCCGCAGTACAGTCAGAACACTGATTTCTGATGTAGGCACTTTTTGTTGGATCGAGTTGCCAAAATTCAAATTCAGCGACTAAAGCATCTATTTTATTTGGATAACTAGTATTGTATGGGGTGATAAGATCAACATTTGTAGGATCTACTGGAAATCCAATATGATTGCCACAAGTAATATTTGCTCCAACTTTAGTAATGCAATATTGAGTTTTTGCTATATTAATAAAAACGTTTAAATTATATCTGAAATTACTATTTCCTAGATTAGACATTCCATATAATATTAAATAAGTGACATGGTTATCTTTTGCATATTGTAATGCAGCTTGAGCTTGTGGTGTCAATGTATTGCTAGTCGCTGTCGTTGAAAGAAGTTGAGGCCATGTTTCTCCTGCACTAGCACTTGGAAACAAACTCACATACATCGCCCGCTGCGCTTTAACCTGCTGCAGACCAATAAAAAAGAAAAATAAAAAGAATAAAATTTTAGGTAAAGTTTGCCCCTTAGGCAAACCTTTTTCAAGAGGTTGTTTTGTTTTCATAGTAAAGTTTAATAGCATTAGATCAGTGTCAAAGTAATATCTCAGGTACTTTTAAAAACTGAAATTGTGCGGTAAATATATAAACTTCAATTGAATATGAAACAAAAATGAAAAAATATTTTAAATTTTAACAATTCACATTAAATCCTCACTTATAAAAATTCATCTCCTCAATATACCGCTGCACGGGCTCAGTGAGCAAATATCGAACGTCTTTGCGTTCTTTGATGGCGTTTCGCACAAAACTGGAGGAAACTTTCATTACGGGTGCGTCGTTGCAAAAAATGACATTTGGATGGTCAGCGAAAAGGTTTTCGTATTGATTTCCAATTTCTTGTACTTCTTGTTCTTCTTGGATGGTCAATACGCGTGGATAGACGTAAAACTTGTGGTTTTTGAGTATCGTTTCGTGGTTGAACCATTTATGGAAAGTGCGTAAATTGTCTTCTCCCATGATGAGCGCAAACTCATTTTCAGGATATTGCTCTTTCAAATAGGCGAGGGTAGTAGCTGTATAACTCGGTTTTGGTAATTTAAATTCGATGTCGCTGGCGCGCAAATTGTTGTTGTCTTCAATCGCAATTTTTACCAAAGCCAAACGGTGATAATCGGCCAACAAAGAAGACTTTACTTTCAGCGGGTTTTGAGGCGTAACCATCAACCAAACTTGGTCCAAATCGGTGTAATCCGCCATGTAATTGGCAATCACCAAATGTCCCACGTGAATGGGGTTGAAAGTGCCAAAATAAAGTCCAACTTTCATGCTTAAGCGTTTAAAAATTTTGCGACAATTGCTTCCGCTTCATTGCAGGCTTGGTCGAGGTGCACATTGAGCAAAACCACGTCAAATCCTTCAGCTTGTGCCAATTCTTGTCGGGCTTTTCCCATTCTCACTTGAATTCTGTCTTCAGATTCAGTGCTTCGGCTGCGCAAACGAACTTCCAATTCTTCAATCGATGGCGGTTGCACGAAAACGGACAAGGCTTGGTCGCCAAATTGTTTTTTCAGGTTCAATCCACCTATTACATCCACATCAAAAACAACGGATTTTCCAGCGGCCCAAATGCGTTCGATTTCGCTTTTCAGCGTTCCGTAGAAATTGTCGGTGTACACTTCTTCCCACTCAACAAAAGCATTTTCAGCGATTTTTTGTTTGAAACCTTCGACGCCTAAAAAGTGGTAATCTTTGCCGTCAGTTTCATTGTTGCGCGGTGCTCTGCTGCAAGCAGATATAGAAAATTCAAGGCGCTTTTCAACGGAGAGTAAATGTTTTACAATCGTTGTTTTTCCCGCTCCCGAAGGTGCTGAAAAAATTATGCATTTTCCTTGTTGCTCTTGATTCATGTGATGTTATTACAAGGTATTAAGCACTTGTTCTTTGATTTTTTCCAAGCTGTCTTTCATGTCAACAACCATTTTTTGAAGTTCAACATGGTAGCTTTTGCTTCCCAAGGTATTGATTTCACGACCAATTTCTTGGGTGATAAATCCTAATTTTTTTCCTGCTGAAGGCAAAACCATCGTTTCTAAGAAATAATCCAAGTGGTTCGACAAACGCATTTTCTCTTCCGTGATGTCTAATTTTTCGATGTAAAAAATCAATTCTTGTTGGAAGCGATTTTCGTCCATGTTTGGATTGTCCATGTCTTCCAATCCTTTGCGCATGCGTTCACGGATGATTTCGATGCGCAGGTTTTCGTATTTCGGAACGTCAGCCAACAAATTTTTGATTTCGTTGATTCTTTCCGTAAATTCTTTCTCCAACGCTTCGCCTTCTTGTCGACGGAAATTGTTTAATTGTTGACAAGCTTGTGCCACCAAATCAGTCAAAAACACATTTTCTTCTGCGGTGATTTCTTCTTTGGCTTGCATGAAAATATCTGGCATTTTGACGATCAAGGATAAATAATCCACTGATTTTTCGCCCAATAAATCATTTGTTTGCTTCAGATCTTGGTAGTAAGCAAGCGCCAAATCTTTGTTGATTTCAACGGATTTTGTTGCGCCAGTACTTTCAATATTGACGTTCACTTCCACTTTTCCACGGTCCAAAAGGGCAGTAATTTGTTGTCTGATTTCCAGTTCTTTTTCACGGTAAAAGGGCGCAGTGCGTACATATAAATCCATGCTTTTGCTGTTGAGCGATTTCACTTCAACACTTACTTTTTTCCCTTCGTAATTTCCGGTGGCTTTGCCATAGCCGGTCATTGAATGCAACATAATCTTTGCGTATTTTTTTCTTTGGAATTATTTCCAGTGAGAATTAATTCTTTTGTTGATTTTCTTTCTGAATTTTTTCAAAACAGCTTCACGTGAACCAACTCCGCCAATTTTTATGAGGTCGTAACCAACAAATTTCCCGTCACGATAGAAATTGAATTCGAATGATATAGACGTGATTTCATCTCTATATAAAGGAAATAAATGTCCGTTGGTGATTTCAACTGCCAATGTATCGTGATTTTTTGCAGGTTTGAATTTTCTATCGTAACCGCGCACAGAAACCAATACATATGTATCAATTCCTTTCGCTTTCATGATTTTTTGGATTGAATCGGAAGCCAACATGCTGATATTTGTTCCTTCTTTCAGCACGTTTAACGAAGACATTGCTTTGATACCATTGGAAGCCAACAATTCAGTGAAATTGATTTCCATTGTGAAACGGTCTTCAGATTTATCCAGCTGACCAATAACCATCGCGTTTCTTAATTTCAAGTCTTTCGTTTGAGAAAAACCTAAATTGATTGCAAAAACAGTGAAAATGAATAAAATGAAACGCATAATAAAAAAGTATAAAGTTAAAAAATCTCTGCAGCAATTGCTTTCACAGAGCTAGAGTTTGACATCGTGTAATAATGAATGCAAGGAACGCCAGCTGCTTTCAATTCTTTGGATTGCTGTTTCCCCCATTCGATTCCCAATTCAGAAATCGCTTTATTGTCTTTGCATTTGACAATTTCTTTACTCAATGTTTCAGGAAAATCGATGTGGAAAAATTTCGGCAAAAACGAAGCGTGTTCCATGGTTTTCAGAGGCTTCAATCCTGGGATAATCGGCACATTGATTCCTGCAGCGCGACAAGCATCTACAAAATCGAAATATTTTTGGTTGTCGAAGAACATTTGTGTCACGATGTAAGATGCACCTGCATCCACTTTGGCTTTCAGGTGAATCAAATCTGTGGTCAAATTCATCGCTTCAAAATGCTTTTCAGGATAACCAGCAGTTCCGATGCAAAAATCGGTCGGTTCTAATTGGTAATCTTCTGTCAAGTAACTGCCAGTGTTCATTTCCACGATTTGTTCAATCAATTCAACAGCGTATTTGTGCCCCATTGGATGCGGTTTGAAATTCGTTTCCGTTTTGATTGAATCTCCGCGCAAAGCCAAGACATTGTCGATGCCTAAAAATTGCAAATCGATGAGTGCATTTTCAGTTTCTTCCCTGCTAAAACCGCCGCAAATCAAGTGTGGAACTGCATCAACATCGTATTTATTCATGATTGCCGCACAGATCCCAACCGTTCCCGGACGTTTTCTGATGGCGATTTTTTCCAATAAACCGTGATCTCTTTCTTTGTAAATAAACTCTTCACGGTGATATGTTACATTGATAAATTTGGGTTTAAACTCCATCAATGGATCGATTCCGTCGTAGATCGACTGGATGCTTTTTCCCTTCAACGGAGGAAGGATTTCAAAAGAAAACAGGGTAGATTTAGCAGCTTGAATATGATCGATAACTTTCATGAATGTTTACAAAAATTTGAATAAGATGCAAAGATAGTGAAATTTAGATTGGATTGCAGATTGGCAGATTAACACATTGGCAAATTAGCAAATTATTGGATTGGCAAACTAGCAGATTAACAGATTGACAAATTATTTGAAATTATTCTTGTAAAATCGAATCTTTTCTAATCTGCAATTTGCAATTTTTCAATCTGTAATTTTCAATCTGCAATTTACCTTATCCTACTTTCTCCTGAAAATCTACTTGAGTCGCTTGAAAACCAACCATTTTATGAACTGCAGCGATGATTCCAACTTGGTCGAAACCGCAATCTGCGTACAATTGATCTGGTGTTCCGTGGTGAACGTATTGATCTGGAATTCCTAGTCTTACAATGTGTGCTGCATATTTGTTATCTGCCATAAATTCCAACACTGCGCTACCCATTCCGCCCATCAAACATCCGTCTTCAATTGTGATGACTTTGTCGAATTTGGCAAAAACTTCGTGTAACAACATTTCGTCCAATGGTTTTACAAAACGCAAATCGTAGTGAGCTACAGAAAGTCCATCTTCTTGCAAGGATTTAATCGCTTTCTGTGCTGTATTTCCAACATGACCGATTGTCAAAATCGCTACATCGTTTCCTGCGGTAACTTTTCTTCCCGTTCCTACTTTGATGGCTTTCATGGATGTTTTCCATTCTGTCATCACACCGTTTCCACGAGGGTAACGAATGGAGAATGGCCCCATATTTTCTTGTTGCGCTGTGAACATCAAATCTCTCAATTCGGCTTCGTTCATTGGTGCAGAAACAATCATGTTTGGAATTGAACGCATGTAAGTCATGTCATACGCACCGTGGTGTGTAGCGCCATCAGCACCAACCAATCCACCGCGGTCTAGACAGAAAACAACGTTCAAATTTTGTAAAGCGACATCATGCAATACTTGATCGTAAGCACGTTGCATGAAAGAAGAATAAATATTACAAAAAGGCACTAATCCTTGCGTTGCCAAACCTGCAGAAAACGTTACCGCGTGTTGCTCAGCAATTCCAACGTCGAAAGAACGTTCAGGCATCGCTTCCATCATGTATGTCAACGAACAACCGGAAGGCATCGCAGGTGTAACACCCATGATTTTGTCATTTTTCTCAGCCAATTCAACAATCGTATGTCCGAAAACATCTTGGTATCTCGGTGGCTCAGGTGATTTTGGAACCACTTTGATTATTTCTCCCGTTTCCTTGTTGAAAACACCTGGCGCATGCCATTTTGTTGGATTTCCTTCTTCTGAATATTTGTATCCTTTGCCTTTCATAGTGATGCAATGCAACAATTTTGGGCCAGGAATGTCTTTTAAATCTTCTAATATTTTTGCCAATCCAACTACATCGTGTCCATCAACAGGACCAAAATAGCGGAAATTCAATGCTTCGAATAAATTGCTTTGTTTCAACAATGAACTTTTCAAAGCTGTCGAAATTTTGGAAGCAACAGTTTGCGCGTCAGGACCAAATTTGGATATTTTCCCCAATAATTTCCATACTTCGTCTTTTACTTTGTTGTAAGTGTGAGAAGTGGTGATGTCGGTCAAATATTCTTTTAATGCGCCTACATTTGGGTCGATCGACATGCAATTGTCGTTCAAAATCACCAATAAATTGGCATCTTTTTCAAATCCAGCGTGGTTCATTCCTTCGAAAGCCAAACCAGCAGTCATTGCGCCATCACCGATTACAGCGATGTGTTGTTTTTGTTTTTCTCCTTTGTATTGACTTGCAACTGCCATTCCCAAAGCCGCAGAAATGGAAGTTGATGAGTGACCAACACCGAATGTATCGTATTCACTTTCACTTCTTTTCGGGAAGCCAGAGATTCCGCCTTTGATGCGATTTGTGTGGAAAACATCTCTTCGGCCAGTCAAGATTTTGTGACCATACGCTTGGTGACCAACGTCCCAAACCAATTGATCTTCAGGTGTATTGAAAACATAATGCAAAGCAACGGACAATTCGATTACGCCTAAACTAGCGCCGAAGTGACTATTTCCGATTTCAGAAATGACATCTACAATGTATTGACGCAATTCGTCAGAAACTTGTGGTAAATCATTGACTGTGAATTTTTCACGTAAATCTTTCGGAAATTCAATTTGTTCTAAAAACGGACCGGCTTTGTATTCTCCCATGTTGGCAATATATTTAACAAAGTTATTCTTTTCTGCTGTTTTTAACAAACAATCAAAAGCTTTATTTTGTTCTTGGGGTTCTTTAACATTTTTTAATGCGGTTTTGTTCTAATAATTGATTTAGATGACATTAATCGATTTTGAAGATTTATGTAAGGGCGGAAATTTTCTTGAGGGTGGTTTTTGTCATGGTTTTTGTGCCAAAAACGCACGCCAAAAACAAATTTTCTCTTGTTCTTCACGATGGACTGCGTCCATCGCTACCCATATTTGGTACCTGACGGCACCATGTATAACAGGAAAATTTGGCGATAATTAAAGATATGATTATGAATTGTTTAAATTAAACAAAAAAATCCCAACAAACCTAGAAAAACGCTCGAACCTCCATTCCTCCGGAATGAATTGTTTTGTTTGTTTCAGATTTTCGTCCGTTGTATTGAATGGAAATCTGTAGGCTTTTGGAAATGGACCTTTGATAGCCGGCATTCCACGTGAAATTTTTGCCTGGTTTGAGTGATTCTAGCATTTCGAAACCTAGTGAAGTGCCTGGATTTCCGTCGTATTTGATGTCTACTAAGGCTACCGCAGCTTGCAAACTGCCTTTTTCTGCTTGGTTGAATTTCAATTTTAAACCCAATTCTTTCACATCGGCTTTTTCGCCTTCAACGTTTAATTTATTAGAGATTCTAGTTTCCAAAGTCAATCTGAATGAAGTTGAAGGCTGAAAACTGAAAGATGGTTTCACGAAATAGTATTTCAAATCGTAATTTCTGCCTGTCGTGTAGTCTGCGTTCACACTTTTTCGTCCCCATTGGACGGTTGATTCGATTGCGAAAATCTTGATGATATTCCAGCGAAAACTGCCTTCTTGGTAACTGTTTAAGCGTGCATCAAATCCGCTGGCTAGCAATGTTTTACTTCGCACGTCTTGAATGACATACTCTGCACCAAAAATGGAATTTGTTCGATTGAAGTACAAAGTATTGCGCACATTGCTATTCGTACTGATTAGCGTTGTGTCTCGCACTTCAGAAGCAAAAGGATTGAATGAATCGCTGTTGAAAAGATTTGTTTTCCTGTTCACACGAACCCTTGCTTGGTCCGAAAATCTGCTCAAAACGCCCAAAGCGCCTTTTTTGTTGCTCCAAACGCGTTCAGGTTTGATGAAAACGCCTTGATTCAATTCGTTTGAATAGGTTTTGATGTATTCGTTGCTAGGCGTAAACACACGAATGTATCCCGCTTGATCCACAAACTGTGCGATTTCAAATTCGTTCAAATCTTTCACGCCGTCGCTATTGTAATCAATCCAAGTGTAAACACCTTGTCCATCAGCGACTTTGATGTACTGAAATTCTTTTCTCAATTCCAATCCACTGCCGATTTCGTAATATGTATTCCACGTGATCGCGCTTTTGAATAATTTCAATTCGTAGTCGATTCGTCCCAACAAAGTGTTTTCTGGACTTTGGCTAATCAAGGTTGGCTGGTTGATTTTCAACTCTCTGTAATTGACCAAAATGTTCAATTTTTGCGTTTGTCCGCCGATCAATTTGATTTCACCTCCCAAATTTCTCGCTTTCGCCACATTCACCAATCTCGAACTGTCTGATTTTCCATCGTATCTCTCGCGATAAAAAATGCGGTAATTGAATTTGGAAGAATCAGCGCTGGCGACATAAAATTCGTAATCCATGAACTGATAACTTTGCAAACTCAACAATTTTCCATTGTTGTAGGAATTGCGTTCTTGGTCGTCTTTGAAACCGATTCGGATATTTTTGTACGATTGAGAAATATCCACTTTGTGACGCAAAAATTGATTTTTATCCACCGCATCGCTCATCAGATAACTGCCGTCCCAGTTGGCGCGAAATCCTTTTTGATTCCATTGTCCAAAGAGCCTGGATTTGAGTCCAACATATTCGTTTCCAATGCTGAAATGCGAAGCTTCGACAGCCAAATTTCCATATTTTTTATTTTTGAAATCCGCAGTTAAATTGGAATTGAATTGGTTTCCTGTGTAACCTTTGTTTCTGGTGTTCCAATCGCGGTCAAACTCCACGGCGCGGTATTGTTCGATGGGCGCGAAATTGCGTTGCAACATTTCAATTTCTGCTTTGGTGTTCAACAACCAAGTTTTAGCGGAATCTCGGCTCAGTGGCACCAAGCCAATCAATCGCGTTTTGTTGCTCACGCCTTGGTCGTTTCCGGAATCTTTTTTAGAGAAAGTATTCAAATCATTTTTGGTGTAAGCCCATTCTGATTCAATGGTCAATTTGGGTCGAATTTTATAGGAAAATCCTGCGGAAACCATTTGTTTTTGCTTCGGCGTGATGATGATTCGCGCGGGTTCGTAATCGCCTTGCGGAATTCCTGCCACTGGCGCCACCCATTTGTAGACTTTGCCTAAAGCGTTGTATTTGCTGAAAACGTAATTTCCTTTGTTGGCGCCCACAAAAGCAAACGTCGCACTGTAATAAGCTGAATCTGCATTGATAGAATAAACCAAAACACTGTCAATGAACAAACTATCGACCATTTTGTACAAGTTTTGATTTTCCTGAAAACCAACTGAATCGATGCTATTGGTGCGCGCCAATTCTAAACTGTCGCCGATTTCGGACAACAATTGACGTTGAGAAAGTGTCAAACTTTGCTGAATCGTTTGGTTTTTCGCGTCTTGTTCAGAATAGGCATTCAACCAAAAATTGAATTTTTCAGAACTGTAAGCGGTACTTCCTTGCACCAAAGATCTCGCGTAATTTTGATCTGAATATTGAAATTCAACCACAATTCTGACGTCTTTCGTAATCAAATTGCGCGTGGTGAAAGTCACTTCGGAAGTATTGTAATTTACGACATAATCAAATTCTTGTCCGCGTTGCAACAAACGTCCGTCGATGTAAACGCGCTCGGTTCCTGAAAGGATGATGATAAATGGCTCATTTTCATTTCCTCTCAAACGGTATGGGCCTTGATTTCCTTCAATTCCTTGAATGATTTGTCGGGCAAATTTTCCTTTCGAGAGCGCTGCACTTCCTTGGAATTTCCATTCTTGTTTTTCAGATGGTTTGTAGCCGAATTCGCCGTAAATTCCCTGCGCTCGCTTCTTGTAATTCATGAAATAACCTTGCGGTTTTTGAATCCAAAAATCTCCTGCAATCAGTTTGAATTTATCGTTGTAAACTTGGATAAAAACTTGATCAAATTCCTGCAGTTTATTCGTGTTTCCGTCGGGTTGAATCGGTAAATTGTCGTCAGAAACAGAAGCCAATAATTTCAAATTGGGCGCGATATCTCCTGATAATTCGAGGTTTAAAGTTGAATTGACCGATAAATCTTGGTTGTTACCAAACGAAACACCACGAGAAATACTTCCGTTTTTTTGTAATCCTGCGTTGCCGAAAATATCGCCGTAAACATCTTTCGAAGTGATCAAAAATTGCTCGTAGCTTCCTTTTTTTTCGTCGTAAATCAAACTTGTATCTCTGCGCTGGTAGACTTTGGTGAGGTTAATGGGAAAAACGCGATATTCAAAATAGAGTGTATCTGCGCATGTTTCTAGCAATTGAAATTTGGCTGAAGCGAAATCGATGAGAAAAGCTTCCTTTCGCAATGCTTCTTTGCCGCAAAAAACTTGGAAAGAATTGGGATAAATACTCAGCGAATCCAATTTTATTTCCTTGCTTGTGACCGCGCGTTTGAACTTGCGCAGGGTCGATTGTTGGGCAAAAGAATTTCCGCCAACAACGCAAAGCAACACAAGTAAACAAACTTTTGCAATCATACTTACGAAAGTAAAACGTTGTTTGCGGATAATTATTGAATTTGTCCGAATATTCAGAATTCGATCAATAATTAGAGCTTGAACCTCCAATATTTTCAATCGGATGCCAAGTCGTTTTCACTTCTTGAAAATCTTGAATCAAATAAGGATTTTCAGCCGTTTCATCGCTTGGATTTAATTTAAATTTCACGATTCTTTTCACTGAATCAGCAGCTAAAACTTGGAGCGTTTTGTAGTTTTCAGCAGTATCTCCTGCGTACAAAACCGCGTTGATATCCATGTGAGAACCAAATTGTTCAATCAACTCTTTTTCAGTGCCCGTTAGGATATTGATAATTCCTCCAGGAACATCAGAAGTTTGCAACACTTCCGCAAAAGTAACCGCGCACAAAGGCAATTTTTCTGAAGCCAAAACAACGACCGTATTTCCACCTGCAACGATTGGAATGATGGTTGAAACGAGTCCTATCAACGATGAATTTTGCGGAGCAACAACGCCAACAACGCCCATTGGTTCCAACACCGAAAAATTGAAATGCGACGAAGCTACAGGATTTACTGCGCTGAAAATTTGTTGGTATTTGTCGGTCCAACCGCTGTAATACACCAAACGGTCGATGCTCAAATCAACTTCTTGATTCGCCGCTTTTTCGCTTGAACCTTGTAGCATCAACTCTTCAACGAATTGCGAACGTCTTCCTTCCAACATTTCAGCGATGCGATACAAAATTTGTCCGCGGTTGAAAGCTGCTCTTTCGGACCAACCACCAAACGCTTTGCGCGCAGCAACCACTGCATTTCTCAAATCTTTGCGCGACGATAAACACACGTTCGCCAACGGTTTTCCAGCAGCATCCAAAGGTGAATAATATCGCCCAGATTCCGTTCGCGGAAATTGTCCCCCGATGTAAATTTTATATGTCTTAAGAACTGATAATCTTGTCATTTTCTATATTTTTAATTTCTTGTCTTCAATAGTTTATTGCAGAATGAGAGAGAGTGTGAGAATGAGAGTTTGAATGATGATTTAAAATATTCGTTTTTTGCCGAATTTCCTTTAGCCCAAATAAGCCTCTAAACCATGCAAACCACCTTCTCTTCCAAATCCACTTTCCTTGTAGCCACCAAAAGGCGATGTCGGATCAAATTTATTGTACGTATTTGCCCAAACAACACCAGCGCGCAGTTTCGATGTTAAATTGAAGATTTTCGAACCTTTGTCCGTCCAAACGCCAGCAGCCAAGCCGAACGGTGTATTGTTTGCTTTTTGAATCACTTCGTCCACGGTTCTGAAAGTTTGTATCGTCAACACTGGACCAAAAATTTCCTCTTGAACCAATTGGCTTGATTGTGCCACGTCGATGAAAAGCGTTGGTTTACAGAAATATCCTTTTGATGGAAGCGCGCAATTGCTTTGGTAAATTTCGTTTCCATCTTGAATTCCGATTTGAATGTATTTCGAAATCGTTTCCAGTTGTTTTTTGGAATTGATGGCACCGATGTCTGTGTTTTTGTCCATTGGATCGCCAACATACAAAGTATCCATGCGGTCTTTCAGTTTTTGTATCACGGTTTCTGCAACGCCTTCTTGCACGAACAAACGCGAACCAGCGCAACAAACATGTCCTTGATTGAAGAAAATTCCGTTGATAATTCCCTCAACTGCTTGGTCGATCGGCGCATCTTCAAAAATAATATTGGCAGATTTTCCGCCCAATTCTAAAGTCAATTTTTTGTCAGTTCCAGCAATTGCTTTTTGAATCACTTTGCCAACATTTGTCGAACCTGTGAAAGCAATTTTGTTGATATCGGGATGATTTACAATGGCAGAACCTGTATCGCCGTATCCAGTAACAATGTTCACAACACCCGCAGGAAGTCCACTTTCTTCGATCAATTCCGCCAATTTTAGCGCAGTCAAAGAAGTTGTTTCAGACGGTTTCAAAACCACCGTATTTCCAGCGGCTAGGGCAGGAGCGATTTTCCATGCAGCCATCAATAATGGAAAATTCCAAGGAATAATTTGACCTGCAACGCCCAAAGATTTTACTGGTCGATTTGGGAAAGCATATTCCAATTTATCCGCCCAACCAGCGTAATAAAAGAAATGATTTGCCGCCAACGGAACGTCGATGTCTCTCGATTCACGAATGGATTTTCCGCCGTCCAAGGTTTCGATTACTGCAAATTCTCTTGCTTTTTCTTGAATCAAACGTGCAATTCGAAACAAATATTTCCCACGTTCTTTACCCGATAATTTTGACCACACATTTTCGTATGCATGGCGCGCAGCTTTGACGGCCTTGTCCACATCTGTCTCATCCGCATGCGCCACGGAAGCCAATTTTTCTTCATTCGCAGGATTGATAGAATCGAAATATTTCCCGGAGTTGGGTTTTTCCCATTTCCCGTTGATAAACAATTCATATTGTGTTTTCAACTGAACATGCCCCGCACTCTCTGGTGCTGGGTCGAGGTTCCATTTTGTTGATTGTTTGTCACTCATATTTTGGATTATTGGATTGTTGGATTTTTAGATTTTTGGACTATTTTAATGTGGACATGAATTTTGACATCATTTTGACGATTGATTCTAGTTTGTTTAGAACGATTTCTTGGTCTTTTTCTGTCATAAAATTCAAATCTGTTGCTAAAATTATTTGTGATTCAAGCTCGTATGCTGAGCCCATTGCGATTTCCAGAAAACGATAAAAATCATTGTTGGACCTGCGTGAACAGCCTTCGGCAATATTCGAAGAAATAGAAATCGAAGCTCTTCGAATCTGGCTGATAAGTCCAAATTTTTCTTGCTCCGGAAAATCACGCGTGATCAAATAAATTTCTTTATTTAATTCCCTGCTTATTTCCCAGAATTCTAGTTCTTTAAATCTATGCATTTTTTTTGGATTATTGGATCATTCGATTTTTAGATTGTTGGACGATTTGATTCAAATTTATAAAACACTTTTAAAATTTTTAGATTATTGATAATTAGACGTTTTTAAGAAAATTGAATGTGTTTCAATCCAACAATCCAATAATCCAAAAATCTAACAATCCAGAAGATCAGTCTAACGAAAAATAATCCCCACTCTGATATACTCCTGTTTTTGATTTCATCAATTGCATCAGGACGTCGTTTGCTAAACTGCTCGCGCCAAAGCGAAACCAGTGATTGTCTAACCAATTTTCACCCACGGTTTCTTTTACCATCAGCAAATTATGAAGTGCCAATTTTGACGTGGAAATTCCTCCCGCGGGTTTCATTCCGATCATGATTCCTGTTTTGTTGAAATAATCTTTGATGGCCATCAACATCACGTAAGTCACTTGCATGGTGGCGGCTGGCTGAATTTTCCCTGTGGAAGTTTTGATAAAATCGGCACCTGCATACATCGCAATTTCACTTGCTTTGCGGACATTGTCGAGCGTGACCAATTCTCCCGTTTCTAAAATCACCTTTAAACGCGCTTTTCCGCACGCTTCTTTGATTGCGGCAATTTCGTCGAACACAAAATTGTATTCGCCAGACAGAAATTTGCCTCGAGAAATCACCATGTCAATCTCGTCAGCGCCTTGTTCAACGGCGAATTTCGTATCCATGATTTTCACTTCACGCGGCGCTTGTCCACTTGGGAAAGCGGTTGAAACAGAAGCAACTTTCACGTTCGAATTTCCCAACGCTTCTTTGGCAATTTTGACCATCGAAGGATACACGCAAACCGCGGCAACTGTCGGACAATCAGGATAAGCTTCATGTAAATGTTGCGCTTTGTAGCACATTTGTTTCACTTTTCCCGGCGTATCTTTTCCTTCCAAGGTGGTTAAATCAATCATATTCAAAACCATTTTCATGCCTTGAATTTTCGATTCTCCTTTGATACTTCTGGTTTGAATTCTTGCAACTCGCTCTTCAACACCTACTTTATCTATGGTTGGCGTGAATCTGAAATCAGGAATTTGTATGTCTTTTTGTTTTGTGCTCATGCTTGCAGTAAAATGTATTCAAATATAAGAAAAATTGCCTATTTAGAACTTTGCCACATAACTTAGTTTCGCACCTAACGAGTTGATTTTGAATTTCCCCCTTTGGAGGAGAAAAAGCGATAGCTTTTGAAGACTAAGCGCTAGCGCTAGGATTAAGGGGGAGGACAATTATGGTGTCTTAATTTGTTGATTTTGATTTAAATAAAAATCCTTGTGGCATAATTCCCGATGGGTATATGAGAAAAATTGCAGATTGCTTTACTTCTAAATTAGACGAAGTTTAATCCTTGACTTAATTTTTTTGGAACTAGTAATCTTCTAACACCTCATACAAATCCAGCAAAACAAAAGCCTCTCCGCTTTGCGTTGATTCGTTGAACATCAATTTCACAATTTTCTTATTCGTTTTTTTCAAGCGGTAAGGCGAATACAACATCGCTTTGAAGTTTTCGTCTTGAAAACAGAAGTGATTTTGGTAATTTTCCGAGGGCATTTCTGTGATTTTGGTCGGCTGTGCTGCAAATTTTGCCCAGTCATTTCCCGGAAGAAAAAGCACGATTTCGCCCTCATTCATCTTGAAATTGAGTTTTTGGTCTTTTTGAATGATTGAGGCATACAACGCATCATTTTTATCACTGAAAACAAGCACTAAAATTTGATATTCACTTTCGTTTTGTAGAAAAACAGCTTGATTTCCTGTGTGTAGAGACAAACTTTTGAAGTTTGGATTCAGCTTCATTCCAAGATTTTTGGTGGAATAAGGCACACAAGAATCAATCAATCCTTTTTCCATCATCACCTCATCTTTCAAACAATCTTCGTAAAATTGTTCGGCGGTTTTGTTTTGAAAGGGTTTGCGGTAAATGGAATTCATTTCCACTGGCGGCAAGTGCATGAATTGGTCATTTTCTGACTGCTCAATCACTTCTTCGGCTGGTTGCACAGATTTGATCAAAGAGTCAATTTTCATTCTTTCTTCTTTTGAAAATTCTTCCAACGACGATTTGGAATCTGTCAATTCGGGAACATCATTCCAAAAATTCAAAGGATTGAACCAGAAAAGATAAATCAGTCCTACGAAGAGCAAAGCAGTGAAAATCCAAGTGAAATTTCGCAGTGATTTTGCTTCGTTGCGCACTTTTCCTTGTGGATTTGAAAAATTGAATTTTCCCGTTTTGATGGTTGATTTGATTTCATCAATTTTCTCGTGGTGCTCAGGATTGAGCGCTAATTTTTTCAATTGACCGGTAATCCAAGAACCAACCCTCGCGGAGCAAGAAGGATGATTGAAAACGTTCAACAATTGATCGATGTAGCCAATTTTGGACGCGTAAAATGCTTTGGTGAATTGATTTACAAACTCCACCATTTGGTCGCTGATCAGCGGATTGAGGTTTTCAATCAATTGTTGTTCAGAGCGAATATTGGGCAAATTTTCATGTAAATCACTCAATTTAGTTTTCAACCAAGAAGCCAATTTGTCTTGCAAAACCAACTTGCTGTCTGCATTTAACAAAGAAATGTAACCGCCTGCGTGAATGAATTGAATGTCTTTGTTTGAATCCATCGCCTCCAAGATTCTAGGCAGCAAAAATGGACTCAAAAAAGTGGAGAATTCTCTAAAAAGCGAATGACCGTTGATGATTTTCGGGTCAAAATTATTGACAGACAGTTTTTTGTTGACCAAGAGTTGCAACAAGTTTTTATTCTGACAAATCCATTGGTCAAAAACAACCATTCCTGGATGATTGAGTCGCAGGCAAAACGCAATCGCTTCGTCTTTGGAAACCGCTTTATTTTCAACTGAAATGAAAGCACCATTTTGGTATTTTTCAATGATTTCAATGGAAAAAAGATTCAATTCCTCTGAAGTATAAACATTTACAGGTTTTTCAAGAAACCCAAAGAAATTGTTTAGAGGAATGTATTGCATTTATGAGATTGTTATTTGTTCTAATAGTTCTACGCTTCTTGTTCAGTGCAAAGTTGCGAATTAGATGCTAAGGTAATTGTTTTTTGTGACTGTGTGCTCCGCTTATGGTCAGATGCTCCTATGTACCGCTTTTCTTCTTATTTGTAATAATAATACCAACTACTTTCATAATTATTATCAAAATTTTCTTTGCTGTCTATAAAAACTTGTATGTCTTCTTTCTTGAAGTAATTAAACTCATCAAATGGTTTTACAAAGTCATAATATCTGGCGGCCCACATTGATTTTATTTCTGGCTTTTCATATTCTTTAACTTTTTGGTTTGTAAACATAAAAAAAGTTGGAATAGTAAAACCAATGGATATTGTCCAAATATCCTTATTATCAAACGACTTAATAAATTCTTCGATCTGCTTTTGAGTTATTTTATAACTAGCTTCAAGTTTCGCAACAGGCTCAAATGCACTGTAAAATACAAAAACTTTTTCCGTTAAATAAATTCCGTTTTTGTTAAGTCCGAATATATTAGAAATAGAACTATTACTTTTTGAAAGTCCTTGTTGCTTGATTAACTCAGTAAATTTTTCTCCTATCGCTTTTTGTTTCGGTTTGTCAAAATATGAGATATCGTCGGTCAAGAATTTATTTTTCTCTTTCTCATATTCAAAGCAAATTTGAATTCTTGGTGTTTTATTATCTAATGTGTCGTAAATAATATTAATAGTTTTTACGTCATACGTTTTGTCAATCCACTCTGCAAGAGGCACAAACTCTGGCTTCATCTTGTCTGTTCTAAGGATTATTCTCTTTGTCTGTATATAATCTTTATCAGATGGCATTATCATTTTGTAGCTGTCGTTTTAAAGTGGCATCTAACCTACTTAGATTCTCAAAAAAGTTCTTTCATTGCGCATCTTCAACCCAATTCATTCACTCAAATATAAATAAAAAGCGTAAAAACGCATCAAAAAGTATTTGCATTTGCTGAAAAGGCTGAGAGATTCAGTGAATTGTTTTTTAACGTTTCTCAGCTGGGAGACACGGGCTTCTCTGTTATGGTTGTTCTGCCCTTGGATTTTAGTTGATGTTATGTGTTTTTATTTTTAGGTCTTATATTAATTAGCATGATTAAAACTATTCCAAAAGCCAACTGTATCAGAGTATTTAGCAGCATGGTTTTTGGATGCGACGCCCAACTTTTCTCAGGATAGAAATCATTATTCCAATAATTTATATCATTCACCAAAGTGAGAGCAAATAGGCTTAACAAACTTAACATCACTCTATTTTTATAATTGTTTTTAGTTAACACAATTCCAGAGAGAATAGAAGGAATAATAATGCTTAGGAAATATGCTATAAAAACAAATCCAAGCATCCTTAATCTTGATGTTGCTGGCACAAATGTGTTGAATTCATAGCATAAAATCATGCCTCCAATTAGACCAGAGAGAATCGGAAATGAAATCATATATGCTTTTCTGAACATTCTTTATTCTGGTTAACAATTGGCTATAAATTACTTATAAGCGAACAAAACAATCTTTCATTACGCAATTAAAACCCAATTCGGCTCGCCTCGCGCAACTTACGTTCCAATTCACTCACTCAAATATAAATAAAAAGCGCAAAAACGCATCAAAAAGTATTTGCATTTGCTGAAAGGGCTGAGAGATTCAATGAATTGTTTTTTTTACACCTTGAACGGACTAGAAAATGGAATCATTTCGGTTTGGAAGATGTGAAGCTGAATTCGGTTCTTAGGCTTTTATAAATTGATTACTCGTTTATAGATTATGCCTTCATTTTTAAAAACCAACATCGTCACATTCTCTCCATTTCTTCTAAAATACAGTGGTTTTGATAATGTGCTCCAGTTTTGTTTTCTGCCTTTAATAATCTCTTTTGTCCAACTGTCATCATAGCTTGTTAGTTCGATTTCTGTCATGCCAGTTGTCCATTTAGAAATATTCACAGTGTCTATTTTTACAACAAATTTATAATCCAAAGATGAAGCTCCAGGAACTGAAGTTCGTTGGTTGTGAAACCCGTTCACATTGAATAATTCAAATTCTGCATCGAGAAAATCAGAAAAAGGTTTGATCTCCAATTTTAGCTTTTCAATTCGTTCCACTTTATTATTAAAGTCATCACTGTCAAGTTTTGATGTATTTGTATGATTACATGAAGTAAGGAATGTGATTGTTGTAATTATATAAATAAACTTTTTCATTGTGTTTGTGCTAACGATTTCCAAATAGGCAAAGGCGCCTTATCAAATATAAATCTTTTTATGCTTTTGCTTATTTGGTGTTATAGAGCTTCTTTTTTTATCCAAAAATTATAAATGAAAAACCCTGCAAAAATGAGCCAAATAAATAAAGCAGTATACCTTGTACCTTCTTTTCCTTTGTTGTAATCATTCAATTTTAGAAAAGTTTTTTTATCAGATTTTAATCCATAAATCCGTTTAATTCCTACGAGCAAATTCATAATTTCCTCAAATCCTACATTTTTAGCTATCAGAATTTGTACTGGACTTCCAACAGCTAAAACAGTTTTAACACCATCCTTATCTAAAGCATCGTAACCTAAGCCATCAGTTTGGTATCTGTATTTATCTGTATTTAGTTCGAACTCTAAATGCCAACCGCCCTTAACACTACTAAATGTTGGCTTATGTTGAAGATTTCCTGAAATCTCTATCAAGTCTGATCTTTCGATTGAATAATTAAAATAGTAATTGATTGACCATCCTAGAGCAACTATCAATATTGAACCGTATAATATTTTCTTTGTGTTTCTTTCCACTGTGGTTTATGCTCTATAACTTATTTCTTCACCCAACTAAGCGTACTTTTAATGCGAATATGCAACCCAATTCGGCTCTAATAGCGCAACTTGCATTTCACTTCACTCACTCAAATATAAATAAAAAGCGTAAAAACGCATCAAAAAGTATTTGCATTTGTTGAAAGGGCTGAGAGATTCGGTGAATTGTTATTTTTCACCATGAACAGACTAAAAAAGGGATTATTTCTATTTGGAAGATTTGAACCTGATTTCGGTTCTAAGGTTTTCATGTTGTGAATTTCGAAGAACTTAATTTTACGAGTCAATTTGACTAACAATTTCTAATATGTGCTAATATAAACATGTGTTCTTGTCATTCCTTAATTTATCATTTTAACTTGTCTTGCTAATTCTTCGTCGTCTGTCACAGTTAAATTGTCAAGCATTCCATAAACTTCTTTGTCGCCTTGGTCTAAAAAACCAGCCGCACTTATAAATATGTTCTTGTCGTTCGACAAAGTGATTTTTATGTATTGTGGAAATACAAAACTTTCTGTCTTACCCGTCTTTTCTTCCCTTGTTGTAACTGTTTCCCAATTAATGTTTATGTCAGAAATTGTTGTCCCAATGAACTTTTGCCAAAGGTCGTTGCCTGAAACGTCCCATTTTATATTTCCTGAAAAGTCAGTCGGCTTGTTTATTTTAATGCCGATACCAAATTGATAAAATTTATCGTCCCAATAAATCTCGACTAATTTGTCTTTGTCGGTATGCAAAAATATTGAGAAGTCAATCGAATCAAGATTTGGGAATAGTGTCGCGTAAAATGGCTGTGGATTTGTCGGCTCATAAATGATTTCAGAATACTCAACCTTCAAAATCGTCAGTCCGATTAATTGTCGGCTGAATTTTTCAAAGTCTAAATGTTCTTTTGTCAATTTCATTGTTGTCGTGTCTTAAGGTTGCATATAACGTACTATAGATTTGCTATGGGCGTTTTCCCTAGCACAAATGCTCATTCGAAGATACAAACTTTTTGCAAACCCTAAACTATCATCGAAGCACGAAAGCCTCGCCTATTGCAAATGTGCTTTTACCTGCTGACGTTTCTACCAAAGTTTCCATTTACTTTTTCCTTTGTTTGAGTCGTCTTTGAAGTCGAAAGGATAATTTATTTCAACTAAATCTTTTTCAAGTTTTTCCCAGTCTTCAAGTTCGTCAACTATTGATAAAACCATTTCTTTTGTCAAGGTTTGTCCGTTATAAATATTTGAAACCGTGTCAAATGGAATACCGCTTTCCTTGTAACTTTCTTCAAAATATTCAGTAGCCCAGTCAACATATGTTTGAGGTTGTCCGTCAAAAATATTTAGCATTTCCTCTGAATTGTCTTCATAACTTTCAATTTGTCCGACTTGCCAATTTTTAAGTTCAGTTGTCCATACACAAAAAGTTGTTCCAATAGATTTTACAGGTTCACCAAAAATAAATTCTGTAAAGATAGGCGGTAAATTTTGAGTTAACTTTTCTTTGTCTTGTTGGTCATATTCATGAGCAAAGCCATTTATTACGCAGCCATCTTCTCGAAACAGAATGTGCATTTCGTCACCAGAACCGTTACGCATTTGCAGACATTCCTCATCCTTGTCCCACTTTGAATTGTATGAATAATAACGGTATTCCCATTCCTGAGAAATAATTGCATCTAAAACCGATATTGCTTTACAAATTGTCGCCAAAGAATTTCTGTCTGGCAATGAAATAATATTTTTTGTTGAAATCATTATCTTGATGTCTATTTGTTGCCATTATACCGATTCGCTATACTTGCAGGTTACTGACTTATATGCGGAGCAAAGCGCAATTTTATCGAGCATTTCCAACCTAATTCGGCTAGTTAGGCGCAACTTGCATTTCAATTCACTCACTCAAATATAAATAAAAAGTGTAAAAACGCATCAAAAAGTATTTGCATTTGCTGAAAGGGTTGAGAGATTTAATGGATTGTTTTTTTCAAAATGAACTGACTAAAAACTGGGAAAAATTTTAGATTACACGTTTTTTATTCCCAAAATTTCCACCAGTGTTTCTTCTTCGTTGATTTTTCTGGAAACCACCATCCTTCTTGTTTATGTTTATATTCTTTTCCTCTATCATCAATTATTATGATTTCACAAATGAAAGGACTTTCTAGATAGTCGGTATCGTTCTTGTATGGTCTTTCCTGTTGTAAATCAAATTCAATTGTCATTGTTGCAGAAATTACAAAATCCATTGTCGAACCGCTCGTTTTTACTAAAGTTGGAAACCAGTTATTCCATTTTTGAATAGAAGACTTGATTTCATTTGTCAATAACTCTTTTGGTTCAGCAACATTTTTTAGGATGTCAACTGTGAGTTTGTTGATGTTTGTTTTTCTTGCTTGATGTAATATGTGTCCTAAAACATAATCGTCGTTCACATAATTTATAAAACTTATGAAAGAATGTCCAAAATTGTGAGAAACACTTTTTAAAGGTTTATGGCTTATCATTTTACTACAATCATTTGAATTGAAGGTGCGTCGACACCCAAAAGTTCTAATATTCTTTTCGCTTTGTCTTTGTCAACAATTAGGGCTTTGTCAAATTCGTCCATAAGTCCACAAACATAAAGTTTTTCGTTAACGGTCATTCCTCCAAGTCCATCAACTTTACCAATAGCTTTTATTATTTCTTGTTCAGTCATGATGCTTGTAGTTTTAAAATTATAGCTAACGAATTGCTTCGCGCAACTTGCATTCCAATTCATTCACTCAAATATAAATAAAAAGCATAAAAACGCATCAAAAAGTATTTGCATTTGCTGAAAGGGTTGGGAGATTCAATGAATTGGTTTTTTAACGCTCTCGCAGTAGGCTAATGTCCCACTTTTCACAAGGTCGTTTCTTCGCAGATAAAACTTAATCTTTAAAAACTATTTGTTTTTTCGAAGTAAGATTTGGACTAGCGCTAGCTTGCTGTTAGATACCTTTTTCTTTCTTAAGAATTGCTTCAATTTGAGTTTCAAATGTAGGAATAATATTCTCCACAACTCCCCATACAGCCCAAAGGTCAACTCCAATGTAATCGTGGATTAATTTATCCCTCATTCCTGCGATTTTCTTCCATTCAATTTCTGAATACTTTGCGCGGAAATCGTCGTTTAACTTTTTAGTGGCTTCACCAATGATTTCAAAGTTCCTGATAACAGCATCTTGAATCAGGTTATTCTTTAAAAACCATCCTCATCAATTCCATCAGTATATGCTTTGATTCTTGAAATGCATGCACTAATGTGCTCAATATAAATGATAGGATCTTTTTTCATACCAACCTGATCAAATCCGATTCAATATATGGTTTTAGGGATGCATTTACCGAGCGCAAGGTGATTAGGTCTACCTTAATTCCAAGTAATTCAGAAAGTTCTTGCTCTAAGCCAATTAACTCAAGAAGATCAACCTTCATTTCAAAGTCGATAAGGATATCAAGATCACTCATTTCATTTTCTTCTCCACGAGCAAATGAGCCAAATACACCTAGAAGTGTAGGCTTAACCCTTTGGGTAACAGTTTTAATTATATTTTCCTGTTGCGGAGTTATCATGACATAAAGATAAACTTTTTTTCTTAGTAGTTCAGTGGCCTCTAACTTATTTTTTTTGCGCAACAAAGCGCATTTTCATTGCGCATGTACAAACCAATTCGGTTCGTTACGCGCAACTTGCATTCCAATTTATTCACTCAAATTTAAATAAAAAGCGTAAAAACGCATGAAAAAGTATTTGCATTTGCTGAAAGGGCTGAGAGATTCGATGAATTGGTTTTTTTACCATGAACGGATTAAAAAATGGGATTATTTCGATAACGCATGCAATAACAAAGTCAATTTGAAATTCAAAAAAAACTACCGAATTTCCTCCCTCACAAATTCCCCTTTCTCATAAAAACTTACAGAAATTATTTTGCCATCAATATCATAATTATAATCTTCTCCAGTACCGTGTTCATCCTGACATCCTTTTCTCTTAATCTTTCCACTTGGATAATAAAATGCATCTTCACCGAACGTTTTCACATCATGGGTAATTTCATAAGCCCTAAGTGTTCCATCTTCATAAAAATCAGTAATTGGTCCCTCTAGTTTCCCATTGATTACTTGTTGAATTTCACTTGTCACACCATTTTCATAGTTCATAATTGTGGATCCATTCTCTAAACCATTTTTATAATTTGAATATACATGGATATTTCCGTTTTCATAATAATGAATCTCAACCCCTTCTCTTTTTTTACCTTTCCAGTATGAAACATTTTGAATACCGCCACTTTCATAGTAGTAGGTGTTTTTTTGAAGACCATTTACTATTTCTCTTCGCATTTCTATCTTACCACTATGATAATATTCAACTCCTTCTTCTTGAGCAAGAATAATTACTGATTTAATCAACAAGAGTACGATAATAGATATTTTATTTTTCATAGCATGAATTATTAACTGATTGATTTATTGTATTTTATTTGGTTTTCTCTAATGGTTTCACAATTCAAAAAACACTTTTCTCAGCTGTACCAAATTTGACAGCCTTGTTTCACAATGGGCTTTTTTTGTATTTCATCGTATTCGATGATACTAATATCTAAAGATCCGCAATTACCTGGACAGATTACGAACCTTTCCATTAGATAAACATTCGGACGAATGAAGATTATTTGTGGAATATTATATATTAAGATGCTATTTTTAAGAAATCGCTCTTTAAACCATCGTTTAAATAATTTGTCCTTCTTTCTCTGCGAAATAGATTTTTTCCATTCTTCAGCTATTTCATTATTATTACTCCAACTGTCATAGATACAATACCATTCATTTTTATCTATTCCGTATTCATGAAATAATAGTGAATCCATACATGGATTAAGACTTCTTGACATTCTTAAATATTTTTGATCTAGAAATATTTTTTTACCAGATTCATGAGAAATATTATTCAGTATTGGCTGCACATATTTATCCCATTGGCTAGCTTCTTTCATTTGACAAACTGAATAAAGCGATATCAAATTTGCTATCAATAATAGGATGACTTTATTTTTCATAGCATTAATCATTTAGCTTAACATATATTTCTTTTCTATGATTTTCTTGATGAAGTAAAGCCGTCATAAAGTATTTTTCCTTGTTGATTCGTTTTGAAGGCTTACGGTTTTTCTTAAGTTTCGTTTTGTCGAATATTTTCTCAATGAAGTTTTCATCATTTTCGTCAATTCCAAAATTTACGATCTGAAAGTCGGTATTTTGACAGGTGTTTTTACTAGCGACAAAAGTTAAACCATCATAAATAACATCGTCTTCTGTGGTTGTTTTTTTCATGTTGGTCATTTTACTTACGATTTCTTTAAATCGTTTGATCTCATTTTCATTCAGTTTAAGTCTAGCAAAGCTTTCGTTTTTATTAGGAAAATCTGAATTTCTATTATAAACTTCGATTGTGTCAGCTTGCAATAACAATAAAAAATGACAGTTATGTTGAAAATGGTTTGCGCTGTCTTTTGCATCTCGATGATTGTTGGCATAAAATCCTCCCAATGCAAAGTAATCACAACTACTTATTTTGTTTTTACTTTGACATGCGCTCAAGATAATTACCAAGAAATATATTTTTACGACTGCTTTCAATTTCATTCATTATTGTTATCACTGTATATTTTACTTCAATAGCACAACTTGTTCTTGGAATGGGTGAAGAAGCTATTTTAGAGTCACTATTATTTGCAGCATTATTATTTTACCAACCCTACAAGTTGCCTAAAAGCTGACCATTTTGGGTCTTTATTGGCATCTATTTCAAATGTAAATTTCCTTTCTGGTTTTTGAGAAATTGTCCACAAATGCGCTAAAACTTTTTCAGCATTGTCTGAGTACATTTCAATATTCATTCCTTTGGCTGTTGACAATCTAGCAACCATGTGAGCAACACCAAATTTGCGCGATTCGTCAATTAAAAAATCTTCTATTGTAGCCATATCTAAATCAGGATTCTGTTCTGCAATTTCATCTGATAAATCAATTTTGAGTAGAAAATTTACAGGGCAATATTTCTTGAATTCGTAATCTTCATAAGCCAAATCTATCCATCCAGTTGTTGCCATTCCATTTTGGTCAGATAGAGCCAATAATGACAATGAACTTTCAGGGTATGCAATTTCAGACTTTCTAATTTCTACCCAATTTATTGAGTCGGTTTTTCCGAAAAATTTATCAAATATTCCCATATGCATATTTTGTTCGTCGCTTGCCAATAACTTTTACTTAAACTCGCAACAACCGCACTTTTCTCCACGCATAAAACCCAATTTTTCTCGTATTGAGTAACTTGCGTTTCAATTCACTCACTCAAATATAAATAAAAAGCGCAAAAACGCATCAAAAACTATTTGCATTTGTTGTCTATTAAATCTAGGTATAAAGTTCCGCTTTGTTTTATAAAACTTTCCAGTTTTTGGCTTTTAAGTAGTTTTTGCACGATAAACAAAATTCTTTCTCTTCATCTAAAGGATTTCCACCTTCAGCATCTCGCATAAGACAGGTTTTGTTTTCGCAATGTGGCAAACCTTGTGTGTGACCAAGTTCATGCAAAGCGACTTTGTAAAATTGTTCTGTTTTGTTGTTTTTAGACAATCTATGGCTTGAAATAACGCATGCGTTTCCTGGTCGATAACCAAGACCCATTACTCCCCAATCTTTTACCTTGTTTTTTGTGGTGCTTATATCTTTTTCGGACAATCCGATGATAACAGAATCTTTACCAATTCTTGCGCTCAAAAATTTTATGATAGAATCAGCGCGATAACGGTTTCTTGGACTGTAGTAGGATTGAAGAGGGAAGGGGATGTTCTTTTTTAAAATCACATTTGGATTCACTTTTTGAATTTCATTGAAGACCATTTTAGCTTCAAGGTTCGAAAAATTTCCGAATGGTTGAATTACAATCACTTTTTCACGTTTTTTTTGGGTACAATTAATCAAAGTGCCCAATAATAGTAACCAAAGGAAAAGTTTCATATTGTATAGCGTTTTGTTTTAATTATGTGTTTTTTGGCACTCAGATTTTGGCTTTTTTCCCCAAAACAGGGGTTCGCAAAATTCATTTTCTTTTCCAATCAATAAGTACCGTTACTACTATTGAGTATTTTTCTGCTTTTTCCTTCATTTCCATTGTATTTTGATTATCGATAAAACTGCGAGTTACTTCAGTTCCTTCATTGAATAGATCTTCTTGTCCTGTAATGTAACATTCCTTTTTAAAAACAACTAGGTCTTTAAACTTTTCTTTATCAATTAGATGACAATAACGTGCAATCATCTTTCGAATAAGTTTTTGTTCTTTTGTTGTTAATTTTTCCGAACTATTAACTACAAAGCTGATACCATTTACAACATCATCGTTTTCGCTTAACCAATCTTTTAGCCATAATTGATCCATAAAAATTGAATCATTTTCAAATCCGTTCCCTAAAAACAATCGCGGTGTATGGTTTTTAATTGTTTTTCGATCAGATAGTTGAATCGTATCAATAGATTTAAATTGTTGGCAGTAAAATTGGTTGTAGTAGCGTTTAGTTAGTCCACCTTTAATTTCTATTTCAATTAAACTATCACAAGTTAACTCAGGAAGGTTAATGACAGAATTATTGGCTTTAAGTGAAATTGTGTTCTTTTTGTCAACAGTGATGGTTACGAAATAATCATACTCAGTCGGTAAAATCTTATTGTTGATATCAACAAGGACAATAGATTGAGCAGATACGTGATTTTGCATCAGTAGCAGCAATAAAATAGAGATGATTTTATTCAATAGTTGCATTTTGATCAATTACTTTAGAATTCAGCAAATAACGGGTTAGCGTATATTTCCACTACAAATTGTTCTTCGAAGATAACAAAAGTTTCGCTCATTTGATTTATCAATCTTAATCTAAACTTATACTTTCGCTTATCCTGGTTAATTGCATTAATCTCTCCAACCAAGCGTTAAACGCAGATTGTAACCAGTTGCAGCTGACCTTCCAATGGGGCTTAGGTTGTTATTCCTCCTTGTCCAACCTTGATTGGTAACATCTAGCTGTAATTCTGCTCGGATTGAAATAGCGAAATGCTTGCTCAAAATAAATCTTGGTTCAATAACGAGTTTTGGTGCAAAAAATGGATTGGTATATTTGTTTTTTCTATTCAACTTATCGTCGATTGTCGGGTTCCAGTGAGCAAACATGAATCTTCCAGCGTTAAAACCCAATCCCAATAAAAGATCGACATTTTGATGTCTTGGAAATAAATCTTTGCAACCATCGAAACCAATATGAAAGCCTCGTGTAAAGTAGCGCGAACTGTCATTTATTTCTAGCACGCTGGGTATCGAATGAAAATACATGTAATCCAAATGTGAATCCATGGCAAACTTTCGGCTAACCAAAAAAGTGCTCGAATATGATGCGACGATACAGCCCAAGTAATCAGAAAAAGTTGAACTGGATGATGTTTTCATTGCGTCATTCAATGCATTTAATTGAAATTTACTCACTCCATACTCTAGTGAAAAAAGCGTGTTTGAAGAAGTCCAACCGTTTACGAAACTCCGTTCATTTGAATGATCAAATTGAATTGAATCGCCGCTTTGACAGAAGTAGAAACTGTAGTTAAATGCAAATGATATGAGTATTAAGTATTTCATTTTTGGTGGAAGTTTTTCTAATAGGTTAGGTTGCACAACAAATTACTAAATTTTGCTTTTTTATTGTTATCGCACGTGTAATTTTTCTTCTTTTGCATATTTGCGGATATCATGTAAAATTTGATAAATCCTCTTGTCTTTTGATACCCAATCAATAACTACATAATAATCTGAATTTGAACAATTCCTTTTGTCTGGTTGATAACCTTCAAGTATCATTTCTCCGCCATCAAGTTTATGTTCACGAACTCCGTCATCAAATTGAAGTGTCCAAAAGCAATTTGAATCTATTGATTTTTTGATGTTTGACCACTGGTTTTTATTTAAATCAATCAAATATGAGGTATCCAATTTATTTTCTAAACTATAACCACTTGAACCTTTATATTCCTGTACTTCGAGTGTTGCGCCGTCATTATTTTTAACTACTGTATAAACCTGAAAGTAATAATTTAATGAATGTCGAATATAGACACGATAAGATTCTGTGCCTCGTTTTTCCAATAATTCTTGATTGTAACGCTTATCAAGTTTGATTACTGATGAGTCAAGACGAGCAGATTGCATAATACTATCATTTTCCTTGACAAAAGTAGTGTTGCATGTGCAGTTGAAAGGTTCTTCTGAACATCCCAGGAGTGTTATTAATGTTATTAAAATGTAGAGTATGTTTCTCATGTATTTTCACTAAAGTTATTTTCGCAACAAAATATCATTTCTTTGAGCATACAAAACCCAGTTCGGCTCGCTACGCGCAACTTACATTCCAATTCACTCATTCAAATATAAATAAAAAGCGCAAAAAGGCATGAAAAAGTATTTGCGTTTACAACTTAAAAATTGGGATTATTTCAGTTTGGAAGTTGCAAAACCCCATGTTCGGCAAAAACATAAGGTAAATAACTGCCTAAATGTTGTTTAGCAGGTATCGCATTTTGCGAGACTACTATCTAAGTTTCCTCTTCAGTAAGTTTAAATAATCGAAATCAGGTTTATAGCTTAATCGAAAGTTCAAGATTCCCTCCAAGTCCCAATTCGATAATTTTTTTTAAAGTCGAAAGTCGCACCTCTTTGATGTTATTTTCAATTTTGGAAATGTATGATTTTGTCGTTCCAACCTTTTCTGCAAGTTGTTCTTGTGTCATTCCTTTTTCAAGTCGTGCCTCATGAATCAATGCACCAATTTTAAAATTTTCATAGCCTTCTTCCAAAGTGTCACGTTTTATTGTTCCAACTTTTCCGTAGTGCTTGTCCTTGAATTGGTCAAGTGTTGCTGTGTTATTTTTCGCTTTACTCATGATAATTTCGTTTTATTTGTTTTCGCGAATCAAATTCTCGAGTTCATATTCTTCCTTAATCTTTAATGCTTTTACAATTTCTTGTTTTGGTGTCTTTTGTGTTTTCTTTTGAAAACCGGTGGTTAAAACAACCAATTTTCTGTCATCAAAAAAGCAAAATATCCTGTAAATATCACTTCCTTGTTTAACTCTTATTTCGTAAAGACCATCCGTATTTTCCAGATGTTTTAAATACGTTTCAGGAACTCTAGGTAATTCTTCAATTAAATCAAGAGTCCAGATTATTTTCTCTTGAACTTTACTTTTTTGTTTTATGAAAAAATCTTCGAAGTAATTTTTGTAAGTTGTTACTGTTCTTAATCTATTTCGATTTTCCACTTGGCAAATTTACGATAAGTTTCACTAAAGTACAACTTTATTTTAATTTATTAGTTTTGCTAAGAGATTATATTTGATTGCGTTTACAAAACCCAATTCATCTCGCTTCGCGCAACTTGCATTCCAATTCACTCACTCAAATATAAATAAAAAGCGTAAAAACACATCAAAAAGTATTTGCATTTGCTGAAAGGGCTGAGAGATTCAATGAATTGTTTTTTTGCACCAAAATCGGACTAAAAAATGGAAATATTTCGGTTTTAAAGTCCATCTTCTCGTTCCGATAGCCATTGTTTATATTTGTTTTGATATTTTTCCCTTGTTAAACTGTCTTTGAGCACAAAATCAATGCCACCATCATACGGTGCAACAATCACATTTTTTTCAAAAGAAACGAAAAATGCTCTTACATTGTCATTTGCAATTTCTCTTAAAAGCTTGTCGTGATAGTTTGGTTTCCAAATAGTCTGTGCAAATGCTGGTCTATAAATGTTGGGCTCGTCATATCGTTCAGCGTCAATTTTATTCAATTCAATGTTGTCAAGTCGTACAAATGAGAAAGGCTTCAATATTTCTTCATCGTCTGTTACGTGAATTGTTTTTTGGTCTTCCAAGTCATAATCTCCTGTTACAAGTAATAGAGTGTTGTCAACTCCAAACAAATCAGTAATTATTTCATTTTGTCTTGAAAGAAGTATTTCCCAGTCAGCATCATTGGCAGCATAACGTTTTGATTCCGGCAAACTGTGAATTCTAAACCATCTTTCTGAATAGTCGTGTTTGAAAAGGTGCGAAATTGGGTTCGTTTTAGGAAACGTTTTAGTCCAATATGTATTGAATTCTTCTTTGGTCATTTTGTCGTTCTAAATTGGTGTTAAAGTTTTTCTAAACCGATGCTAACATGAGGGCTTGTCCTTTCAGCCGTTAAGTTGTCCTTCATATTCGTCATATAATTCATTGCAATTCTTTTGGTCAGATAAATACCGACCGGTTGCAAGTTGAGTTTTAAAATACTTGTAGTAACTGTCATAAGAGTTACCAAATATTTTTTTCCAAGCGCTGTATTGTAATTCAGTCAGAGTAATATTTTTTACACTCATTAAAATCAAAATATGTTGTCCCGGTTGATTGCCAATTCCGTCCTTCCAAACAACCAAACCGATTTCTATTTTGTCGTTGTCAACTGAGATAATTTGCTCATAAAGATATTCATTGATAGCTGTCGGTTCAATACTTAGGATAATTCCGTCCTCGTCCACCGTGTTATATGTCAAGTTCGATGTCTCAAAGTCAAGCTGAATTGGAAAAACGAGTTTGTCATGGTCTATCGCTAATTTTTTCCTATCAACGATCACATCTGAAAAAACATGGGTCGTAAAGTCGTTGAGCGTAATTGAGAATTTGTCGTCTGTGATATTTATATTAATTAACCAACTGTCGTGAAGCAGTCCTAAATACTTGTGATAAAGTCCAAGTCGCTGTGCATTGTCTGCAACCAATTTATTATTATCCTCTAAAGTTTTCTTATCACTTTCAAAGTCCACAAAATGGTCTGCCAATAATGGCGCGATAATTTGAATGTTAATTGTCATATTGCTGTTAGTGGTTGTCGTCATTTTATAGCGAAACTTGCGTTTCAATTCACTCACTCAAATATAAATAAAAAGCGTAAAAACGCATCAAAAAGTATTTGCATTTGCTGAAAGGGCTTAGAGATTTAATGAATTGTTTTTTTTACAGATAACATACTGATAAATAATAATTTTAGATTTGTTGATTGAGTCAATGAATTGAAACGCCTAATATAGCCAGTTTCTATTTCCATACTTTCCACCAAGGTTTTTTAGTCAATGGTTCTTTTTCATTTTTTAGGTCAATGGTTATTGTTCCGCTCTCTTCAACTTCCCAAATTGTTGCTGTTTCAATGTTAATGGAATTCAAGTTTAAAAAACTGTCTGTTTGCTGAGAAATGAATTCTGTGTCTGCAGTATTAATTGAGTTACCCAGCCTTGGCAAAGAAATTATTGTTACATCCTTGTCTTCTATTCGTTTTATTCAGTTAATGAGGGTTTCAAGATTTTCTTTGGTGTAAGTCGTTGTCGTGTTTTCAGCAACATTGAGGTTTTCATCAAACATAAAATAGTCGGTTACAAAAACTGAAAAAAATTCGTTATCTCTCTTGTCGTAATAGAAGATTTCCGAAAGCTGGTCGGCTGGCTGTTGAAAACCTATTGATAACCAATTGTATATCTGTTCTTCTTTGGTCATTGTGTCCTTCTGCAGTTATTGTCGAGACTGTTTATTTTCTGTTAAAGATAAAAAATCTTGCAAAACGTAAACGTGAACTTACCACAAAATTTGCCATTGCGATAAACGGCTGTTACTAGCAGTTGCGTTTTATAAATTTTTCAGTTTCTCTTTTTCTAGTTTATATGGCCAGTGATTTTCATCATAATCTTTAGAAGAATATTGTCGCAATGAATTCAAAATAGGGTCAATTATTTCCATTTTACTTCCAACGATTTCCGCAAGTAATTTTTCGGTTACAGTTTCATCGTGAATGTCCTCTGTTTCCATAATATTCACGGTTACATTATCGCCATCTTTGTCAATGTCAAAAAAATATGCCGCAGGCTCTAACCACCAAGTTACACGTAACAAGCCATTCTGCGTAACTGCGCTAAATAATTCTCCAATTGGATCATTCAAGCCATCTGAGGCTTCAAAATGTAGTTGAAAGTTTTTATGATGAAATACTACAGGTAGCCAACCGTGTTTTGGTGTTCCAAATCTTATCAAAATCGAATTGTCCATTTTTGTTCTGTTTGCCAAACTCATGTTGGCATTAGTTTTTTAGTTATGTCTATTTTTTTCTACAAGTTCCTCATACCATTTTTCATAGTCTAAATATATTTTTTTCAATTTTATTGGCATTAGGTTTTTTGTTTGTTTCATTTGGTCAGCACACTTTCCTAATAACATTGATTCACAATAAGATACTGTCAATGCATTTATTAATTCAGCTGTCATCAAGTCAATTTTAGATTCTTGAAAATTAAAACATCTAATAATTTCAGTTTCATTTTTGGATTCTATTTGTTCAAATGTATAATCAGCAAATCTTTCCATACGAAAATGAATATGTTCAGCTTGCTCTTCAAGAATGTTTTGTCTAATGGATGGAAATTCAGCTATCATTAATTCGAAATAAATGTCATTTGTCATAATGGATACTTTTTAGCTGTTCGTTATTCATAAATCTTTGCTCGTTTAAAAATACACAATCTTAACAAACGACTATTGAGCGTTCGTTTTTATGCTTCTTTTAAAACTCTTTCTAATACATTTAGGTTTTCTATATATTCATTTGTATATTCCCAATCGGTTGAAAGTTCTGCCCAAATCTTTTGTCTGTCAATTGCTAATTGAATTATGGGTTTGTTTTTAATGTCTATTTTACCTTCGTCAACAAGTTGACCAAATCCTGTTGCAATTACTGAAATATCAACAGTACAAATATATTGTTGATCATTAAAATCTTCATCTTCTATTTTTTCTTTAATGTCTTTTCTATCAAGAATTTTTTCATTGTATTTTGATATATTTTGTTCCGAAACACTTTCAATAGTCCATTTTAGGCATTCATATGTTTCTTCATTCGGATTCTTTTTTCTCCAATCTCTAAACTCAGATAAAGCCATATCTCCTTCATCAGAACCAAAAGGTGCTAATTCGTCAATACAAGACCAAAAAAAATCTTCTGGAATTAATTCTATTGCTCTTTGGTGAGAATTTTCTTTTTCAATTCCGTATGATTCTTCATCATTATTTAGAGGATTTCTATTTTCAGTTTCCTTTTTCCCAAATATTTTCTTAAATAAGTTCATAGTATTTTTTGCAGTTTTTGATCGAGCAAAATGACGCACAACCTAATCATATGCGCAACTTGCGTTTAATTCTTTTACTCAAATATAAACAAAAAGTATCAAAAAGTATTTGCATTTGCTGAAAGAGTTGAGAGATTTAATGAATTGGTTTTTTTCACCATGAATGGACCAAAAAAAGGGATTATTTCTATTTGGAAGATTTGAACCTGAATTCGGTTTTGGGGTTTTTATTTTGTGAATTATCGGCTGCAACAAATAAAGTTGGAAATTACCAAGAAGTGTTATGGTTTTACTCTCGTGATTTTATTATCCTTAAGTATAACAAGTTCGCTGTTCATCTTCTTCTTAAACTCAATCAGTTTATCGTAAACTTTATCCATTCCTTCTAGGATCTTAGTTTGGTTTGGAGTTCTTTTATATTGCTTCATTATAATAGTTTTTAAGTTTGTCAAATTTAGTTTGATTCAAAATGTCGATTTCAATTTAAAGATAACGAAATTCAAAAAATAACCTTCTGATTACCACAAAAGTTAAATATTTAGAAGTACCAATATTGAAAGAAGTTCCTATTAGTTTGCTTTTTCAGTTTTCTTCTTACTTATTGAACTTCTAATTTGGCGTTTTTTATTTTTCCTTTTTAATTCTTCCATTAACTTTCTAAAGTCGGCAAGTTCATTTTCTGTCCAAGGTTCAGACTTGGTCGATAAGTCAACATTTTTCGGTTCTTTAATTAGTCCCATAACTTTATGCTTTAAAATATTGTGATATAAGTTTCATTGCAGCTGATGTTTCAATAAACATTCTATGTCCTCTAAAATAAGTTGCTCCTAATGATTCCTGATAATGTTTTATTAATGAAGTTTTTGCATCGAATGCAAGGAAACCTTCATAACCTTTGTCAACAGAAACTTTACAACCATAAGCAACTAAATTTCCTGGTACACCTAAATAAATTTTACCTTTTCCTTTATTGAATTTCGAACTTTCAATTAAATGCATAAAAATGTGGTCCTGTTTATCTTCTATGCTTAAAAGTCCTTGAATAATTGTTGGATTATTAACTGTTGTAAGTTTATAAACGGCTTTTGTTTTGTCTTTCAGTTCTTTTATCCAGTCAAATTGCCAATCTGATTTTATGATTTTTTTTCTGTCAATTTCGGTAAGTCTTACAATTTCGGTATCAAAAACTTCTCCAGTTGAAATATTTTCAATGGAGTTAGTCAATTTGTCGATTTCAAAATCGAGTCCTATTGCTTTAGTTTTTTTCACCTAGTAAAATTACAAAATAATTGTAAGTCATACAAGTGCCAATAGTGTTTAGAAGGTATCGCATTTTGCGAGACCAACATTTTACTTCCCCAAATACTTCAAAGCCTTCTGAACTTCCTTATCATAATCACAAGTAACCGTAAAATATCCTTGCTCGGTCCAAATTTGTCGGGCGATTTCGGCTTTTAAGGTTTGCTTGATAAGGTTTTTGCTCAATGCCAATTCACTTTTGCTTTTTTTGATTTTTTCGACTTTTTCTGCGTAAGTCAAAAATTGATCGAGCAATTGTTCTGAAACGTTGAATTTATTCTTGAATTCAATTGGGTTTTTCCATTGATTTCTCTTGTTGGAAACAAAATCGAAAGCAAAATTCTGAAAAGCGGGGCTGTATCGCAACGCGGTGAAATACCAACTCGAACCAGTTGTATCCAAAGGAATGAAAACATCTGGCAAAATTCCGCCGCCACCATAAACTACTTTGCCTTTGGGCGTTTCGAATCTCAAAGAATCTACCAAAAGTGTGCTGTCAATGGCATACAATTCACCGTTTTCGTATCGGTTCATTTGGTCTTTGTAATATTCTTCGTAATCATCCGTGTATGGTTTCTGAATGCATCTTCCTGTTGGCGTGTAATAGCGCGCAACGACCAAACGCAGGTTGCTTCCATCTTTCAGTCCGATGTCTTCTTGCACCAAGCCTTTTCCAAATGAACGTCTTCCCATAATCGTCGCACGGTCATTGTCTTGCAAAGCACCAGCCACAATTTCACTCGCAGAAGCTGAATTTTCGTTGATCAAAACAACCACTTCTGTTCTTTCCAGGTTTCCACGAAGCGAAGCGGTGTAAATTTCTTTTTTCGTGTGTAAACCTTTGGTGGTCACAATTACAGCGCCATCTTTCAAAAATTCATCTACAATTTGGGTTGCCACTTGCAACACGCCACCGCCATTGTTGCGCAAATCGAAAATCAATTTGGTCATGCCAGCAGCTTTCAATTTGAGCGCCGCACGGTTAAATTCGCGCGCAGATTCCACTGAAAATTGATCCAATTTAATGTAGCCCGTATTTTTATTCAACATCGTCGCGCAAACAATCGATTCAATTGGAATAGAACCTCTGATGATTGTTTTAGGCAGTTTTTTCTTGTTTCTGTACACGACCACATTGACAGGCGTTTCTTCTGGGCCTTTCAACATTTTCATCACATCTTCATTCTTGATTTTTTTAGATGCAATCGATTTTCCGCCTACTTGAATAATTCTGTCTCCAGCCAACAATCCAGCGCGTTGTGATGGTGAACCGTTGATTACGTGCGTGATACAAATCGTATCTCTGATGATGCTAAATCGCACGCCAACGCCACCGAAGTGACCTTCAATTTGTTCGTTCGCAGATTGTAATTCAGCGGCAGAAATGTAACTACTGTGCGGATCCAATTTGTGCAACATGTTGCTGATGGTCTTTTCAAAAAGCTTGTCAGCATTGAGCGGATCCACGTATTTTTTGTCGAGAATCTCGATGATGTCTCGCATTTTACCATATTTCTGTTGACCTGTAGAAAGATTTTCTCTTCCAGGAGAAAGGTGAAATCCAATCCACAAACCAGCGGAAAGAAAAACAGCGAATCCCAAAGGAATCAAAAAGTATTTTGAATTATTATTCTCCATCTGTTGGATTTTCAATTTGTATGACTTCTAAACCAGCGGATTTCAGGAAATCAACGCCCGTTGTGTCTTTGTAATCATTGATAAAAACGACTCTTTTGATGCCGGCTTGCAACACCAATTTACTGCAATCTTTACAAGGCGAAAGAGTCAAGTACAAAGTTGCACCAACGCAATTATTAGTTGATTTGGCCACTTTCAAAATCGCATTCGCTTCTGCGTGTAAAACGAACCATTGTGTTTCACCTGTTTCAGTTTCGCATGAATTGTCGAAACCCGCAGGTGTGCCGTTGTATCCATCGGAAATAATCATTCCATCTTTCACGATGATGGCACCCACTTTTTTTCTGTTGCAATGAGATAAATCAGCCCAAGTTTGTGCCAATCTTAAGTATGCTTTGTCGTATCGTAATTGTTTATTTATGTCAGTCATTGATGCAAAATTAATCATCTAAGGTGAATTTATAGCCTACACCGCGAATACTGTGAAAATATTGGGGATTTTTAGGATCACTTTCAAACAATTTACGGAACGCTAGAATGTAGTTATCTATTGTTCGCGCCGTTGGAAATTGGTCACTTCCCCAAAGATTGTCCAATATTTCTTCTCTAGATACGACCAAACCGCGTTTTTCGTTGAAAAGTTTCAACAAATCGATTTCTCTTTTGCTCAAATCGTGAATTTCGCTAGATTCAATATTTTTAACTTGGAAAGTTGCAAAATCAATGACTAATTTCCCGATGGTCAATTTTACGGGCGCTGCTTGAATATCTTCTACGCCTTCAATTAATACTTGAACGCGAAGTAAAAGTTCCTCTAAATCAAATGGTTTAGGCAGATAATCGTTGGCGCCGAGTTTTAATCCAGCAATTCGATCTTGGGTTGTTCCCTTGGCTGATAAAAACAAAATCGGCACTTTTGAACTTTTGCGTATTTCTTTGCAAATTGTCAGTCCGCTCACTTCGGGAAGCATCACGTCTAAAATCACCAAATCAAAGCTTTCCATTTCACCAGCACGCAAGAAAGCTTCAGTTCCATGGATGATTGTTTCAACATGGTAACCGTCAATTTCTAGATTCATTTTAATTAAATCTGACAAACTAGATTCGTCTTCAACCAGACAAATTTTCTTCATAATGCTAGAATAAATGTGCTTAATTACTAGATTTTAGCTTAAATATGTTAAAATTCTAAAAAAAATAACAAGTCTAAAAATTTAATTTAGTGATAATTTTTTTAGATTTGTTACAAACTAGGTATAAAAATATAGATAAAAAACAAACTATGAAGAAAAAATTACTCTCTCTCGGATTGGCTATTTTGTTTGGTGGCTTTTCTTTGCAGGCGCAGCATGATTTGAAGGTTTTGGAAAAACATGCCGTCAACAAATATACGCCAACGCACACCATTACTCCTCCAAATATGGCTGAAATTCATGCCGAAGATTTGGAAAGAGACAGAAAAGGATTGTTTTACAGAATTGGAGTGGCGTCTGATGCCAACATTTTACCATCAAACGCTGGATTATGGACCGTCTTGCCAAATGGCGATAAATTATGGCAATTAAAAGTAAAAGCCACTGGCGCAGAAGCATTGAGTTTCTTGTTCTCTACTTTTAAATTGTATGACAATGCTTCTTTTTGGGTGCAAGACATGCAAGGAAAGGCATTGTATAAAACTTTGACAAAGAATGACGTACTAGATCATTTTCAACAACATGTTGAATTGTGTTTTGGCGACCAAATGGTTTTGAATTTATTAGAACCAGCTGGAACAAAAGCATCAGAATTCTACTTAGATCAAATCATGTATGGATACCGCTCAACGGGAAATCCAAATGTGAATAAAATCAACGAATCTGCATCTTGTGAGGTGAATGTTAATTGTAGTCCTGAAGGAAGTAATTGGCAAGATGAAAAAAGAGGAATTGCAAGAATTTTAGTTGTGGATGGAAATAGCCAAGGATATTGTTCTGGGACTTTGATAAACAATACTGCGTTAGATTGTAAACCTTATTTCTTGACTGCCTTACATTGTGGTGTTACATCAACAACTGCAAATTTCAATCAATGGAAATTTTATTTTAATTATGAAGCGCCAACTTGTGTAAATCCTACTTCAGCGGGAACTTTAGCAAGTCATGTGATTACTGGATGTGTGAAAAAAGCAACTTCAAATTGTAATGGAGGTGACAATGGTTCAGATTTCTTGTTGGTGCAATTGGGTTCTGCAGCAAATGAAGCAGCAACAATTACAACCTTAAAATCAGCAAGTTTCAATGCGTATTGGAATGGGTGGGATGCAAATAATACTGCTTCCACAGGAGGTGTTGGAATTCATCATCCTGCAGGTGACATCAAGAAAATTTCAGCTTATACAACTTCAACAACTACAAGTTCTTGGGGTGGAACAGTCGCCAATACACACTGGCAATTGGTTTGGGCTGGCACAACGAATGGACATGGTGTAACAGAAGGAGGTTCTTCAGGTTCACCTTTATTTACTTACAACGGAGGAAATTCGCGAGTTGTTGGAACATTAACTGGAGGAAGTTCATTTTGTACTGCAACATCTTCTCCCGATTTGTACGGAAAAATGTCTTTTCACTGGCAATCAAACACAATAGCAGGAAATATTCCATTGAAAAACTTTTTAGATCCGGGAAATACGGGATTGTTAGTTTTAAATGGTTCTTCAGATCCATGTGTAGTAGTTTCTGCGCCACCAGTTGCAAATTTCACTGGAACGCCAACAACGGTAGCATCTGGAGGTACTGTTGCTTTCAATGATTTGTCAACCAATGCGCCAACTTCTTGGTCATGGACAATTTCAGGAACAGCTGGAACAAATTGGAGTTATACAAGCGGAACCTCTGCAACTTCTCAAAATCCGCAGGTAATTTTCACAACAGTTGGTCAATATACAGTGACTTTAACAGCAACCAATAGTTTTGGTTCAGATGGTGAAACAAAAACAAATTACATCACTGTAACTGCTGCTTCGTCAGGTCCATGCGCTGCAACTTCTACAGCATGTACTTACGAATCTATCAACAATGTGACATTGGGTACAATCAATAATACCACAGCTTGTACAAATTATGGTGATTATTCAAACCAATCTACTACATTGGTTAAGGGTCAATCTTACACTGCTACCATCGTTCCTCAAGCGCAAGGAACTGTCGGTTCTGCATATACCAATGATGAAATTGCGATGTATATTGACTGGAATAATAACAATAATTTTACTGATGTAGGCGAAAGAGTTGGATACGTTTTAGTAGCAACTGGTTGGAGTAATCAATTTACATTTACTGTTCCTGCAAATGCAACGGTTGGAACACTTCATATGAGATGTAGAATTTCATATTCAACAGATGAAGGCCCTATTGATCCTTGTGGAACAACAGTTGATGGAGAAGTAGAGGATTATTCAGTAATTGTTCAAGCCGCTGGAACAAACAGTATTGACGAAAATAATTTGTTGGTAAATGTCAATGTTTTCCCAAATCCGGTGAATGATCAGTTGACAATTGATTTGTCAAGCGTGAAAGAGTCTGTGAATGTGATGATTTATGATATGACAGGCAAATTATTGAAAAGTGTTGAAAATCAAATTGGAAACAAATTGGAAATCAATACAGCTTCTTTGTCAAGAGGAATGTATCAAGTAGTTTTGAAATCTGCTTCTGCACAATCTATTCAAAGAGTGATTAAGCAATAAGCGAAACCCAATAAAATTTCAAAGGCGACTGGATTTCTCTAGTCGCCTTTTTGGTTTTTACAGCAGCCTTTAGATTCTATTTTTTCAAGATTTGAATCTCGGTACGTCTGTTTTGTTGTTTGCCTGAAGTGCTTGTGTTTTCTGCGATGGGTCTCGTTTCACCATATCCGATGGCGGTCATTTGTTTTTCAGAAACACCTTTTGAAATCAAGTATGTTTTAACAGCATTTGCACGTTCTTTTGAAAGTTGCAAGTTCATTTTATCATCTCCATCGCTGTCTGTATGACCACCAATTTCGATTAGCATGCTCGGTTTTCTTTTCAGAAAATCAGCCACCAAATTTAAAGAAGGAAAACTAGATGTTTGGATTATTGCTTTAGAGGTTTCAAATTTCAAATCCTGCAAAGTAAACTCTTCTGGCAATTCATAATAAACATGCAATTTCATGTCTTGAAAAGCTTCGCCAGGTCCTAAAGTTGGAATTTCTAAAGTATTATAATCTTGTTCTTCACCAACGCTTGAAACCTTGATATCATAAATATCCCCGCAAGGCAATTGAACTACAAAAACACCTTTCGCATTGCTGATTCCTGAAATAACTTTATGATTTTTCTTTCCGTAAAATAGGATTTTGTCACCGCTATAAGGTTTTTTGTTCAGGTCGGTTACCAAAACTTCTACTGGAGCAAAACAAGATTGAGCAAAAGCTCCAAATTGTGCAAAAAATACGAGTGTTAAAATGAGCGTTTTCATACTGTTACTTTTTCTATTTTCAAGGGAATACTTGAAAACAAAAAAAGTAACAGAGAAATATTAAGATTATAATGATTTCGTTCGTCCG
Source organism: Crocinitomicaceae bacterium (assembly GCA_040403095.1). Classification (GTDB taxonomy): domain Bacteria; phylum Bacteroidota; class Bacteroidia; order Flavobacteriales_D; family Crocinitomicaceae; genus JAQVCM01. The sequence continues at coordinate 54,809 of JBBALI010000009.1, read as the reverse complement.
CCGTCAACAGGAACATTAATTCCATTGACATAACTTGCTGCAGGCGAAGCTAAAAAAGCAATCACATTGGCAGTTTCTTCTGGTTCTGCAATTCTTCCCATCGGAGATTCAGCAGCCATTTCGTCGAAAATACTTTCAACAGATTCATTTGTTTTGGCAGATTTTGTTTCTGCAATCGATTGCAAACGAATGGTATTTGTTGCGCCTGGTAAAACATTATTGACAGTAATATTGAATGGAGCCAATTCGGTAGCTAATGTTTTACTCCAATTCGCAACCGCGGCACGGATCGTATTTGAAACCCCTAAATTGGGCAACGGTTGTTTTACGCTGGTAGAAATAACATTGATAATTCTACCGTATCCATTGGTTTTCATAATCGGATAAAGCGCCTGCACGAGAATGTGATTACAAATCAAATGTTGCGTAAAAGCATCATAAAATTCGGATATTTCAGCATCTCTAATTGGACCACCTTTTGGACCACCAGTATTGTTCACTAAAATATGACAGTTTCCACCATTTGAGATCCATTGTTCAATGCTAGCTTTTAAAGCATCAGGTTTTGAGAAATCAGCGCAAATATATGAATGAACTTGATTTTCAGCAGTTGAAAGCTCATTTTTCACTGCAATCAATTTATCTTCATTTCTAGCAACAAGAATAATGTTTGCTCCTAGTTCAGCCATTTGAATTGCACTTGCCTTTCCAATTCCTTGCGTGCTACCACAAACAATAGCAGTTTTACCTCTTAAATCCATGATGTTTTTCATGTTGCGAAGATATGGAAACACTTTCATTTTTTGAAAAAGGATGTTAAAAATTCAAAAATAAACACATTATTTAAAATCTAAATATCTTCCTTTTGAATTATCAAACTCCACTTTCGACCAATTATTCAGTTGGTTTAGATTATCATTAGTCTATTTCTAGAGGGAATAAACACACTTAGGAATTCAATTTTGTTAATGTTTTGTTAACTGAAACCCCAAATAATCTCTATAAATGTCCTATTTTTGCCTAAACAAAAAAACAATTTATGATGAAAAATTTACTTTGCCTTAAAAGGTACGGAGGTGCAATTTTGCTCTTTCTTACTTTGCTGAGCTCTTACAATGTATCGGCCCAGTGCGCATTTGGGGATAATCAGTATCCCTTTGTAGAATCTGATGCTCCAACGACAATTGGACAAACCGTAGTAGTGTCTTCATTTAACTATTATGGTGAATACGGAATTGTTAATCTGTTTTCAACTGCCAGTGTTTATGAATTAAACATTGACTTAGGTGGATATGTAACTGTATTTGATATTACCAATACTGCTGTTGCTTTTGGACCATCACCATTGAGTTTTACCCCTCCTGCAGATGGAACATACCATTTGCAATGGAATGAAGCTGTTGCTTGCGGAGCTTCACCAACTGACATTGAAACAAGTGTCACATTGATTGGTGCTTCAAGTGCATGTACAAATCCTGCTTTGGCTGGTGTTACAAATTCTTCTTCAGTAGGTGCATGTTTAAATCAACCAATCACTTTGTCATTGACAGGTGCTTCAACTGGTTCTGGTTTGACTTACCAATGGCAATCTTCAACAGATGGTGTTACTTATACTGATATTACTTCAGCTACTAATTCAAGTTTGTCAGCTACTCAATCTGCTTTAACTTACTACCAATGTGTGGTAACTTGTGCAGCTGGTACGCCTGCAAATTCCGTAGCTATTTCTGTACCTATGAATGCATTCTTAGATTGCTATTGCGAAAGTGCAGCATCTACAAACTATGATGAAGAGATTCTTAATGTTACCTTAGGTACTTTAAACAATTCTTCTGATTGTGCTACAACTGGAATTGGTTCTTCTGTTTTGAATCAATATTCTGACTTTACAAATGTTGCTGCGCCTGTTTTATCAAGAACAGTTTCTTATCCTTTATCAATTAGTATTGGAACTTGTGGTGGTAACTACAGTAACATGTCGAAAGTATTTATTGACTTCAACCAAGACGGAACATTTGATGCTTCAGAAGAAGTTTATGCAGCACTTGCAGCTGTAAATGGTCCACATCTTGAAACTGGTTCTGTAACAATTCCATTAACTGCAACATTAGGAGTTACAAAAATGAGAGTGGTTAACGTTGAAACTACCTTTGCAGGTGATATTACACCTTGTTCCTCATACTCCTATGGTGAAACTGAAGATTATTTTGTAGAAATCGGAGCGGCACCTTCTTGTGTTCAACCAACTGCACTTCAGTGGCAATCAGGAACAACTACAACCGCAGTTCTTTCTTGGACAGCTGGTGGTACTGAAACCGAATGGGAAGTTGAATATGGTGTAGTTGGATTTACCCCAGGTTCTGGAACAGTTGTAACTGTTACTTCTGGTCCTTCTACAACACTTTCTTTGTTGACAGCAAATACTTTCTACACGGCTTATGTTAGAGCAATTTGTTCTCCAACTTCAACTTCAAACAACTCAATAAGTGCTAACTTTAACACTTTTGGTCTTGGGCAATACATCGAGTCTGACAATGCTTGTTCAAACTTTGTAGACATCTCTACAACTGGAACAAACTTGAACTTGACAGATGATTCAAACACAGGACTTGTTTTGCCATTCTCTTTCTTCTACCAAAATTCAATTGTAAACAATATCAGTGTTTCTAACAACGGATATGTTTTATTGAATACATTAACTGGAACTTTTGGTTATGATATGAGTAATAGCAATAATGGTTTGTATCCGATGGTTCAAGATTTAGCTACATCTTTCTCTCCAAATGGTGTTTTTCAACAAACTATTGGAACAGCTCCAAACCGTAAATATATCATTCAATGGTCAAATATTCCTCACTATGGTTTCCCAACTCCAACAGATGGTGCAAACTTTGAATTAGTGATTGAAGAAGCTACAATGGAATTTTACTACTTGTACAATGACGTAATGATGGGCAACCCAGCTTGGGACAATGGTGCTGATGCTGAAATCGGAATAAAGGGAACTCAAAACATTTATGTTTCTAATAATAACGCCGATTATCTATCTAACAATTCTTGTGCTCATTTCTATTACACAGATTGTCCAAAACCTGCATCTGTTGCTTTCAGTAACATCGTTACTGATGAATTCAGTATGGATTGGGTTCCTGGTCCTTCTTCTGAAATTCAATGGAGTGTTGAATATGGTGTAACTGGCTTTACTCCTGGAACAGGAAGTTTGTTAACAAATATCAACCTTTCAGAACAACAAATACCAAACTTGACACCTTTGACAACTTATGATGTTTACATCTATGCTTCTTGTGCAAATGGTCAAACAAGTGCGCCTTTAATTGCTTCAGTTCAAACAAAACCTTTGTGTGCTGATCCAACAAACTTGTCTGCTGTTACCGCTGCGGATTCATTATTCGCTTCATGGAACTGGTCTGTAAATGTTTCTCCGGTTTCTGGATTTAACTTACAGTATGGAAATGTTGGGTTTGATTTGTATTCAGGTATCGAAGTGGCAGCCAATGGCGCTAACTTTGCAGATACAATTGTAAATGCTCCAGTATTTGTTTCTGGTGTTAGTTATGATTATTATGTGCAATCAGTGTGCGGAACTGACACTTCAAATTATGTTGGACCATATACTTTCACAATGCCTTTAACAAATGATTTAGTTTGTGGAGCAGAGAACTTGAATGTAAATGGAACAGTTTATTATTTCAACAATTTCAATGCAACAGTTTCAAATTCTGTTGTAACTAATCAAGAACAATCAATTGCTCCTCCTGCTGACGGTGCTCAAACTGCAACTGGTTGGGGTGATAATCAAATTTCTGCTTCAACTTGGTTTACATTCCAAGCGCCAGCAAGTGGTCAAGTAAGAATTTCTGGTACTGATGTTGGATTCAATGGTCAAATGGCTGTTTATTCAGCAGGTAACTGTGCACAATTCTCTACTTTCACTTTATTGGCTGCAAATGATGATGAAATTGGTGGAACTAGCTTTGCGCCAAACTTTACAGTTTGCGGTTTAACTCCTGGATCAACTTATTACTTGATGCATGATTCTTATTATTCTTGGAATAATGGAAATTACTCCATTAGAATCACTCCAATTGTATTGCAAGCTGGTTCAACTACCGGTACTTTGACTCAAATCTGCACTGGTGATACAACAAACTTGTTCACTACAATTACAGGAAATGACAACGGTGGTCTTTGGATTCCATTAATTCCTTCCATCGCTTTGTCACAAGATTCATTGTTTGCTTCTGCAGGTTTGGCTTACCAAACTTTCCAATTCGAGTACAGAATGGTTAACGGTTGTGCATACGATTCTATCGTTTCAAGTGTACAAGTTTTCGCTCCTTCAACTGCTGGAACTGATGGTTCTTTGGTAGTTTGTCGTAATGAGCCTTTCAACTTACTTGAAGGTTTAGGTGGAACTGCTAACTTAGATGGAACTTGGTATAATCCAACTGCTGGAACTGTTCCTAATGGTAATGTAATTGCGGATAATTTCCCAGGTCAATACAACTACAAATACATTGTAGGAAACGGTGTTTGTCCTGATGATACAGCAATCGTTATCGTTGCAGTTCAAACTTGTAACTATCTTGGATTGAATGAAACTTCATTAGAAGGATTCAGCTTATATCCAAACCCAACTGAAGGAATGGTTTACATTTCTTACTCAGGTTCAAATGATGTTTACAATTATGAAGTATTGGATTTGAACGGTCGCAAAGTGGCTAACAAAGAAAATGCAATCAACGGTTCATCTGTAACTGAAATTAATTTGAATAACGTTGAAAATGGAATCTACATGATTCGTGTTTACAACGGTTCAGCTGAGAAAACTTTCCGAGTTGTCGTGAAATAATCTTAGATAAACTTTCAAAAAAAAGGCGGTCAATTAAGTTTGATCGCCTTTTTTTTTGGACTCGCTTCGCTATTAGACTGAAGACAATAGATCCTTTGCTTCGCAACTATTAGACAGGATTATTGTTGTTGCTTCGCAACTTTAGGTTGAATGTAAGGCTGAAGGAAATTAAAAAAGTCTTTTGTCTAATGTCTTCCGTCTACTGTCTAAAAAAAGACCAGCTTCGCTAAAAGATATTAAGATTTTATGAGCCATTGCTTCGCAACTTTAAAACGTTAATTTTTCAGTTGGGGCGCAATGCATTGCGCCCCAACTGAAATTAACCTCGCGACGTCTTAAAATCCAAAAAAAGACCCGCTTCGCTATTAGACTGAAGTCAATAGGTCCGTTGCTACGTAACTATTAGACAGGATTATTGTTGTTGCTTCGCAACTTTAGTTGAATGTAAGGCTGAAGGAAATTAAAAAAGTCTTTTGTCTAATGTCTTCCGTCTACTGTCTAAAAAAAGACACGCTTCGCTAAAAGATATTAAGATTTTAAGAGTCGTTGCTACGAAACTTTAAGACTTGATTATCACTGTTGCTGCGCAACTTTAAAACGTTAATTTTTCGGTTGGGCCGCAATACATTTCGCCCCAACTGAAATTAATCTAGCGACGTCTTAAAATCCTAATATCCTAAAATCTTAACATCTAAACAACTATATTCACAATCCTCCCAGGCACCACAATCATCTTTTTAGGCGCGTTGCCATCCAAATAATGTTGTGTTTTCTCTAAAGCTAGTACATGCGCTTCGACGTCTTCTTTCGACATATCAGCTGGCAATTCAACTGAGAAACGAACTTTTCCGTTGAATGAAATTGGGTAAGAGAATGCCGATTCAACCAAATATTCTGGATTGAACGTTGGGAAAGGAGCTATGTTAATTGAACCTGCTTCGTAACCAAGTTTTACCCACAATTCTTCTGAAATGTGCGGCGCGTATGGAGACAACATGATCAACAAATCTTTCAAAATTGCGCGGTTGTTGCATTTTTGTTCGCCCAACTCATTCACGGCAATCATGAAGTTTGAAACGCCAGTATTGAATGAAAAACGCTCCAAATCAAGACTGATTTTTTGAATCGTTTTGTGTAAGGTTTTCAAAGAATCTTTGCTTGGCAAATCGTCGGAAATCAACAAATTGCCAGTATGATCGTGAAACAAACGCCAAAATTTGCGCAAGAAATTGTGTACGCCGTTGATTCCCTTTGTATCCCAAGGTTTGCTTTGCTCCAATGGACCCAAAAACATCTCATACATTCGCAAAGTATCTGCTCCAAATTTTTCAACCAATTCGTCTGGAGTTTGAACGTTGAATTTCGATTTGGACATTTTTTCTACTTCAGAACCGCAGATGTATGTTTCACCATCATCTTCGAAAATGAATTCTGCGTTTTTGTATTCTTCACGCGAATTTGTGAATGCTTCAATGTCTAATTTATCGTTGTCAACAATGGAAATGTCAACGTGGAGTGGAATTGCTTCCAAACTTAAATCAATATCCATTAATTCGAGTTTTTCAACCAAACTATCTTTTTGTTCGAAAATCTTGTTGACAAACTCTTTTTCTTCACTAGTTAATAATTCAGGGGTTGCGAACTGCTTATCTACAAGCAGTTTTGATGTCTTTGAAATTAAAATTTCACCTTTGAAATGTTTTGGATTGATATTGGTTGTTCCATAGACACTATATCCTGTAACTCTATAAACCAAACTACTTCTCCCCAGAATCATCCCTTGATTGATCATCTTCTGAAATGGCTCATCAAATCCAATGAAACCTAAATCATATAAGAATTTCGTCCAAAAACGGGCGTACAACAAGTGTCCTGTCGCGTGTTCTGAACCGCCGATGTATAAATCCACATTTTTCCAGTAATCCACTTTTTCCTTGCTCACAAATTCTTGTTCGTTGTGCGGATCCATGTAACGTAAGAAATACCAAGAACTTCCTGCCCAACCTGGCATCGTGTTCAATTCCATCGGGAAAACGGTTTCACGGTCGATGTTCACATTGTCAACAATTTGATTGTCCACAGTGTCCCAAGCCCAAACTGGCGCATTTCCAAGTGGTGGTTGTCCGTCTTCTGTTGGTAAATATTTTTCTACTTCCGGCAAAATAATAGGCATGTAGCGCGCGTCAATCATGTGCGGTTTTCCGTTTTTGTAATACACTGGAAACGGTTCACCCCAATATCTTTGTCTGGAAAAAACAGCATCACGCAAGCGGTAATTCGTTTTTCCTTTTCCAATTTCTTTTGTTTCAATTGCCTCTATCGCAGCTTTCATCGCGTCTTTCACGGTCAATCCTGACAAAAATCCAGAATCAGCGATTTTTCCTTCTTTTTCGGTATATGCCGCTTCAGAAATATCGATGTTTTCAAATATATTCTTGATTTTCAATCCAAAATGATTCGCAAAATCCCAATCACGTTGGTCGCCACAAGGTACAGCCATCACAGCGCCAGTTCCGTATGATGCCAACACATAATCACCAATCCACAATTGCACTTTTTCGCCCGTAAACGGATGAACCGCATACGAACCAATAAATTCTCCAGTAATGTTTTTGACATTCGCTTGGCGGTCGCGCTCGGTTTTCAAGGATGATGCTTTCACGTAATTCTCAACGGCTTCGCGTTTGTCTTCAGTTGTCAATTTTGAAACCAATGGATGTTCTGGTGCCAAAACAAGAAACGAAACGCCGAAAATGGTGTCAGGGCGCGTGGTGAAGACTTCGATTGATTCATTGATTCCTTCCGAAACAGGGAAGTTTACTGAACAACCTTGCGATTTTCCGATCCAATTGCGTTGTTGGTCCTTGATTGAATCTGTCCAATCCAAACCGTCCAAACCTGTGATTAAACGCTCTGCGTAAGCTTTGATTCGCATCGACCATTGGCGCATTTTCTTTTGTTCCACTGGATGACCGCCACGCTCAGAAACGCCGTTGATGACTTCATCGTTAGCTAAAACAGTTCCCAACGCAGGACACCAATTCACCCAAGAATCAGCCAAATAGGCCAAGCGATATTGTTGTAAAATAGCTTCTTTTTTCTCGTGATCAAATCCATTCCAAGTTTCCGCATTGAATGTTTCTTCACAATCTGTTGTCGCGTCAACGACCGTATTTCCAACACTTGCAAAAATCAATTCCAATTCTGAAATGCGTTCTGCTTTTTGGGTTTTGTTGTTGTACCAGCAATCAAAAAGTTGTGTAAAAATCCATTGTGTCCATTTGTAATATTCTGGACTAGAAGTTCTTACTTCTCTTGACCAATCAAATGAAAATCCGATTTTGTCCAATTGTTCACGGTAGCGCGCAATGTTTTCTTTCGTCGTTTTATCTGGATGTTGACCAGTTTGAATCGCATATTGCTCAGCAGGTAAACCGAAAGAATCATAACCCATTGGGTGCAACACGTTGTAACCTTGCAAACGTTTGTAACGCGCAAAAATATCAGAAGCAATGTATCCAAGTGGATGTCCCACGTGCAAACCAGCTCCCGAAGGATAAGGGAACATGTCTAACACATAATATTTTGGTTTTTCAGAATTATCTTCCGCTTTGAATGTTTGATTCTCAGCCCAGAATTGGCGCCATTTTGCTTCGATTTCACGAAAATTGTACTCCATAGTCGATGTGATTCAATTTGAAGGTGCAAAGATAGGAATATCAACGATATTGGATTCAATCATAAAATAGAATAAAGCACAAATTATCAGGAGTATTTTGTAGCCGAGATCAATAATTGGTGAAAATTTACATTTGCTTAGTTACGAATTAACATTAAATTAGTGCCCTATATGAAATCGAAAAAATTTTATTTCCAAAGGTTGTTTATACTCTTCACATTGATGTGGAGTACAATTTCTTACGGGCAAGTGAAATTATATCCAAGTGATAAAAATTCGAAAGATTATTTTTGGAAAATGTATGATTTAGGGAAGAAATATCAATCTTCTAACTTGCAAAAAGCTGATTCAATGCGCTTTGTGTTGTTGAATCTTTGCAACAAACATGGAAATTACGAAAAATTTTACGCACTTGTTTTTGATGCAGATATCGATAAAATTCATGGAGACAAAGATGTTTATTATCGAAAAATATTGCAATTACAACCTTATCAAGACAAATTAAATTCACCAAAAGTAAACTTAGAAATCAATCAAAAGTTGGGGGAGTATTACCTGAATTCTAGGGATTTTGATCAATCTGATTTTTATTTAAAACAAGCACTTAAACTGAGTAAGAAAAGCCGTGACAACAAGGAAATTTCTGAAACTTTTTCGATGTTTGCCATGAAAGAAATTCAGCGCAATCAAAAAGACAGCGCGATGTATTTTGTGAAAGAAGCAATCCAATATGGCCGTCGTTCTGCAAACAAAGGAGCAATGGCTGCGGCATTCAATACACAAGCGTTGGTTTATGCCTATTTTGGTCAGGTTGAATTGAGCGTTTCTAAAAACTTAATCGCTTTGCAATTGGCTTCTGAAGTGGAAGATTTACCCAAAATGGCGAAATATTCGCTCGATTTAGGAGAATCTCAATTGTCGATATTAAATTACCGGGAAGCAGAATTATATTTCGTTCAAGTGCAAGATGTCGCTTCTAGATTGAAAGATAAAAGGCTAATTGCATTGGCTTTGGTGAATTTAGGAATCATTTATAGAATTGATAAGAATTACGAGAAAGCGATTGATTTTCAAACCAAAGCAGTGAAAATATTAACCGTTCTGAACGATTTTGATGGATTGGGAATCGCCCACAATAACTTGGGTGATATTTACCGAGAACAGAAAAATTATTCAAAAGCACTGAGTAATTACAATAAAGCGTTGGTGTTTTTTGAATCTAGCGGAAACAAAGAAAGCATCGCAACTGTTTACCACAATGTAGGAATTGTCTTCGAAAAACAGGGAAAACATGCAAATGCGTTGAATTATTTGAATCGTTCAGTTGAAATCAGGTCGCAGTTTGGATTTAAAGGTGCGATTTACAGCACTTACAGGGCAATTTCTGAAGTGTATGAAAAGACGAACAATTACAAATTAGCGCAAAATTATTTGAAATTATATGCCGATTATGCTGATAGCGCAAAAACGATCGAATCAAGTGCTAAAATTGCAGAATTGAATGAATTATATCGTTCTGAGCAGCGAGAAAGATTGATTTCCGTACAAGCAGATTCTATTGAACGTCAGAAACAAGAAAAAACGTTAACTTCAACCAAATTGGAAAACGTTCAATTGAAGAATAATTTGCAGGCCTACATCATCACAGGTTTTGGGATTTTGGTAGTTTTAGGTGGGATTATTGGATTTTATCGTTGGAATCAAACGAAGATTAAACAACAACAGCAAGAAGCAGAAATGAATCAAACGTTGTTGAGAACGCAAATGAATCCGCATTTTGTTTTCAACGCCATGTCGGTGATTCAGAGTTATATTTATGACAACGATATCCAAAATTCATCGCGTTTTTTGGTTAACTTTTCCAAGTTGATGCGTTTAATTTTGGAAAATTCTTCCAAAGAGTTTATCCCGATGGAAACTGAGGTAGATATTTTGGATAAATACTTGAGTATTCAAAAATTAAGATTCGAAGAACGCTTCGATTTTGACATTAAAGTGGATCAAAAATTATTAGATGAAGGCGCAATTATTCCACCGATGATAACACAACCTTTCATCGAAAATGCCATTGAACATGGGCGTTTGCACTTGAAAGAAGATGGATTTATTCATGTTCACTTTTTTGAAAAAAATAAAATGCTTTTCATTACCATTGAAGACAATGGAGTTGGTAGAAAGGGCGCAGAACAAAACAAAAAAAGTTCAGATCACAAGAGTATGGCGATGAAAATCACGAGTGATCGTATAGATAATTTGAACAAGAAATACCGTGCAGAAGGATTTATGTTGATAGAAGATTACAATAAAATTGAAGAAACTGGAACAAAAGTGTTAATTTCGATACCTTATCGTGTTAATGCGCAAAATTAAAATTTCATAAACATGAAAGCAGTAATAATTGATGATGAAAAAAGAACTAGAGAATTAATCGCTAAAATGATTGAATCTTTTGGTCTCGGAATTGAAACTTTCCCAATCGGAGAAAGCGTTGAAACTGGTTTGCAAGCGATTGAAACGATTCATCCTGACTTGGTTTTTTTAGACATTCAAATGCCGGATGGAACTGGTTTTGACTTGCTTAAAATGATTCCGCAGAAAAATTTTGAGGTTATCTTTATCACCGCACATGAAGAATTTGCCATCAAAGCAATCAAATTTAGTGCATTGGATTACATCCTGAAACCAATCGATTCTGAAGATTTGAAGCAAGCGGTACTTCGTGCTGTAAATACAATCGATCACAAACGCGAGGAAAGTCAATTTGAAGCTTTGCAGTTAAACATGCAACCAACGCAAAAAAGAAGGTTGGTTTTGAAAACGCAAGAAAGTGTTCATGTCGTTGATTTAGATAAAATTGTGCGTTGCGAAGCAGACAGAAATTACACTTCATTTTTCTTAACTGAAGGCAAAAAAATCTTGGTTTCCAAAACATTGAAAGATTATGAAACGCTACTTACAGGTTACAACTTTTTGCGCGTACAACAATCACACTTAATTAATTTGGATTTTGTAGAAAGATACGACAAAGGAAATGGTGGTTCAGTGGTGATGAAAGACGGTTCTGAAGTGCCTTTGAGTCCAGCGAAAAGAGATATTTTCTTCAAGATTTTGGAAAATTTGTAGTTGAAAATGAATTTCTCAAAACTGTTTTGTTTTTCAATTTTTTGCTTGCTTTCACAGCTTGTTTTCTGTCAAACTGAAGCCATTGATACTAAATCTAAAAAAATCGATTCTCTTTTCAAAGCCAAAGGTTTAGATGAAAAAGTTTATACCGAAATGTCACGTTGTGGCGGAAGTCTGAAAGGGTATTATTTGAAAAATGAATTGATTCTCATTCACACGGTTTACAGCGGTCCGATGGGTTTTACCGACACCAAATGGTACATCGAAAATGGAAAATTATTCAAATCAGTACAATTTGGGTTTGAATACGAAGAACCTGAAAATCTTGATGAATATTGCAAAAGACATCAAACGGCCAACCATGAATGCGATTTCAGTGCTTTAAAAGCAAAAACCTATCGTTCGGTGTTTTACGACTACAAAAAAATGATTTCTTTCAGCAAAGTCGAAAACAATGAACCTTTGAATTTGACTAAAGAAAATCAAAAATCTGAAATCAAGCTTCTCAAATCTTGTTTTAAAACTTTGGTTGAGGAATTGAAGAAATAACTTTCTATTCCCAAAATACGGGATATTTTTCCTTTTCTTTCAATGCGTAATATTCCGTAACTTTACACCATGATTTTGTATAATGTAACGGTAAGTATCGATCAATCTGTGCACCAAGATTGGTTGCAATGGATGCGGGAAACACATATTCCTGAAGTGTTGGCAACAGGCTGTTTTTTAGAAAGTAGGTTGTCTCGAATTCAAGGCGAAGAGGAGGGAGGAGTCACTTTTTCAGTGATGTATTTGGCGCCTAGTCAAGAGAAATACGACGAATATCAACAAGTTTACGCGCCGAAATTACAAGCAGATCATACATCGCGTTACATTGGAAAATTTGCTGCTTTTAGAACTGTTTTACAAGTGGTTGAAGAATTTAAAGTATGACAGTAAAAGCCAAAAAACACCTCGGTCAGCATTTCTTGATTGACAAAAATGTCAGCAAAAGAATCGCAGATCAATTTCAAGCCCACCGCGGTTGCACCAAAGTGTTGGAAATTGGACCCGGAATGGGCGCTTTGACCACTTTTTTGTTGGAAAACAAAGACCACCAAGTGTGGGCGATGGACGTTGATTCTGAATCAATTGTTTACTTAAACGAAAATTTTCCAGCGCTCAAAGGTCGCATTATAGAAGCGGATTTTTTGAAAGACAATTTGGCCTTGCACTTTGGCACAGAACCTTTTGCGGTCGTAGGAAATTTCCCTTACAATATTTCTTCGCAAATTCTTTTCCGTTGCTTGGAATACCGCAACCAAATCCCAGAAATCATGGGGATGTTTCAGCGCGAAGTGGCTTGGAGAATTGCCGAAAAACCGGGTACAAAAGCTTATGGAATTATCAGCGTTTTGTTGCAAGCATTTTATGACATTGAATACTGTTTCACGGTCGACGAGCATGTTTTCGATCCGCCACCAAAAGTGAAATCTGGCGTGATTCGCCTCACAAGAAACGACCGCGACCAATTGCCTTGCGACGAAAAAAGATTCATCCAGGTGGTGAAAGCTTGTTTCAATCAAAGACGCAAAATGATTCGCAATTCAGTCAAAGCATTGATTGGCGACAAACCTTTTGAGCACGAATTTTTGACCCAAAGACCGGAACAATTGTCTGTCGATGATTTTATCAATTTGACAATGGCGATTGAGGCGGTGGATAGGATGTGATTTGAAAAATAATTTTTGAATAGTTTAAAACTAAGATGAAACGGTTCTTTTACTTGCTATTTTGTGCAGTGCTATTGAGTTGTTCAGCGCTTTCAAAATTTTCAAGAAAGCAAAACTCAACTTTTTCTGTCAATTTAGACACACTAAAGTTAATTGATATAGCAAGAAATAGGGAAATTCCAATCGCGATTTTTAAACCAATTTCTTCAAAGTGGTTAAAAGACCAAAAGCTCATTGTTTTTAGTCATGGATATGGTGAAAATAAAGGCGGTGCTTATCTCGGTTATTCATATCTGACAAATTTTTTGGCTTCTCAAGGATATTTTGTTGTCAGTATTCAACATGAATTGGCTTCTGATAGTTTATTGCCATTAACAGGTATTCCTCAAATTGTTCGTCGAACATTTTGGGATAGAGGCGCTGACAATATTCTATTTGTTATCAACGAGTTAAAAAAGTCGCACCCTGACTTAGACTTTGAAAACATTACGTTAATCGGCCATTCTAATGGTGGAGACATGACTGCCTTATTTCCTCAGAAATACCCTAATATTGTAGGTAAAATAATAACCTTAGACAATAGAAGAATGGCTTTACCACTATCAAAAAACGTAAAGGTGTATTCACTTAGATCAAGTGATCAGCCAGCAGATGATGGTGTTTTACCAAGCGCTGAGGAGCAGAAAAAATGTAGAATGACCATTATAAAACTGCCAAATACAATTCACAATAGCATGGATGATGATGCCAATGAAATTCAAAGAGCCGAAATCAGAAATTATATTTTATCATTTTTAAAAGATTGATAATTATTTCAATCACCCATAAACCTCCCTCAAAGCATCCGCTAATTTTTCATACTGAAACGCAAATCCAGCTTTTTTGATTTTTTCATTCGAAGCGTTCACGCCTTCAAGAACCACAGTTGACATTTCCCCTAAAATGGTTTTCAGTACAAATGCAGGAACATTTGGCAACCAACGTTTTTTGTGCAATTGTTTGGCCAAAGTTTCGGTAAATTCTGTGTTGTTGACGACTTTTGCATTCGCATTAAAGCTCCCTTCCAAGCGATTTTCCATCACAAAGTTGAACATGCTGATTAAATCGTCGATGTGAATCCAAGGCATCCACTGTTTTCCTGAGCCCAAAGCGGACGTCAAGCCCATTTTGATTGGTTTAGCGATGGTTTCCAATGCGCCGCCTTCGGAAGTAAGCACGACACTGATTCTAATTTTCGAAACGACGCAATAGGGAGACAATGAATCGGCTGCTTGTTCCCATCTTTCAACTACTTGCGACAAAAAATCTTTCCCAAAAGGATCGTTTTCTTGGTAAACTTTCGCGTGATTGCTGTAACCGTAACAATTGATTCCTGAGGCTGAAATGTATTGCTTCAATTCAGGCATTTGTGGAGCCAAGGAAGCTAAAAATTGTGTTGGTTGAACGCGAGAATCTATCATTTCTCGTTTGCGTTCTGTGGTCCATCGTTTGTCGGCAATACCAGCACCAGAAAGATTGATAATCGTTGTAACGCCCTTTAAAGCGGCAACATCAATTTCGTCTTTCGTTGGTTGCCAATGAAAAATATGTTTGCTTAAATCACTAGGTTTTCTGGATAAAACCCGAACTTCATGACCTTGTTTTAGCAAGAATGCTTGCATTTGTTTTCCAATCATGCCAGTGCCACCAGCCAACAATATAATTTGCTTTTCCATATTTCAAAAACAGCAAATTAGTCAATATGTTTGAGCGTCGAGAAATTTTAGTGATTTTTTAACCTTTAAGGAAATCAAGGAATATCAACTTTCACTACTTGGTACACTTCGTAGGTATTTTTATCCATCACGTATACCAACAAATGGCAATTTGCAGGATCGTATTGCGCGGGAAGTTTGTAGCTGTAATTCTGATAAAATTTACCGTTTGCATTCAAGTCCGCTGCTTTCAAAGTTCTACCAAATGCTTTACCATCGATACTTCCTCTATGGACATTGTGGTGTTCGTATGCTTCCTCAACTACGCCACCAGGGAATTTTTGCTTGGAAATATACAATTCTTCAATCAAGTAAACAACTACTGATAAATTGGAAGCACTTTGAATCATTGTGTCAATTTCTGTGTGCAAAAATAAACCACGCGTGGCTGGGAAATAATTGGCAACTGCTTGAAGATTTGTATTTACAACATTGTCTGTCAACGTTTGCGTGGTAGCACTTGTCCAATTATTTGCACCTTGAAAAAGCGTTCCACTGAAATATTTTCTACTGATCGTTCCTTTCGGGTTGGCATCAAAACCAAATCCACTCGCGAAAGTTGTTCCATAGGCAATTCCTTGTGCGTTTGTAAAATCGTAAGGAAATTCAGTGTCCGTGAGTTGGAAAGGTCCAGCACCACCTGGGGAAGCGTGAATAGACGCCACGAAAACACGTCCTGGATTATCTATTTCAATTTGTTCGGCAATAGTTCCCGCCGCAGGACAGTACACACATTTGTGACCTGTGTAATCTTCTAACAGAATATTTCTATTTGAATTTGTATTGGCTGAGAAAGTCGGCCAAGGATAAGTGCTCCAATCACCAGGAAATAACGTTTGATCCAATTCAGTTGGAGAAGCAGGAATGTAAGGACGTTCAACCCTGTCGCAAGAAGCGAAAACTACTGCTAAAAGACTTGCGAAGAAAATACTTTTTTTCATAATGCTGAATATTAAAAACTTTGAGTAAATGTCAATGTTAAACCGTTTGATGCTGGAACGAATCTACAAACTCCTCCTACGCAAAACAAACCTGCTCTTTGACGTCCGTATGAAACCATGAAACGAGATGCGTCACGAATGTATCCAAACGAACCGATCAAATAATGTAATTGCAAATCTTTCACTGGATTTCCATAATTGTATTGATCCATCACACTGAAAAACCAGTTGGGTGAAACATTGTATTCAATTACAGCAGTCGCCCAATTTCCTTTGTCTTTTTTGGTGAAAAGCCCTTGAAATTCAGCCCTAACTGAATTTGTTTTATTGATTTTCCAATTCACTTCAACTACGCCAATGTGTGATTCGATAATTCCATGTGCATCATCAGCAACTTTAGAAATGTCATTATTTAAACGAATGTTGAAATAAGAGAAAATCATGCTGTAATTGGCATTGAATTTTTTGGTGATATTGATATTAATGTCTTGCCAGTATTGCAAACCACTTTGGTCAAATAATCTTCCTTGATAAGCAATTCCCGTTGAGTCCAATGGACTAAATCCTGAAGTATGGTGAATTGGCCCGTAGGTAGTCGAAAAATTCGCATTGATTGGCAAGCCATATTTTCCACCAATTTTAGAACCTTTTTTGAAAGTGTACAAAACTTCTGCTTGATAAGCCACTTCTCCTAAAGGTTGCGTTGCATAAGGATAAAGCGTTGCAACCAAGTTGTAAGTGTGTGTCTTATTCATGGATGGTAAATAATTAATCAAAACATCTTGTAAAGATTTGGTGCGGTCGGAACGAAAGCTCATGTTGTCAACTGATTTTGCTGAAAAAACAATACCAAAACCTTTTTGAGAATATCCTAAATTAGCCAAAGCTGCATGACCTTTGTTGTAAATGTTATTGTTGTCTTCAGAAGGGTCATTTTCTTTAACCGCATATTCAGCATTGAAAGAGAATCTACTGTATTTCAAGCCAAGTCTTCCGCTGTATGCGCCTACATTTTGGGGCAAAATCAAATCTGGATTGTCATCAATTTGGAATTTTGAAACAAATGAACCACCCAAAACGATGTCCAATTTTGATTCTTTCATGTATTTTTCTAGCAAGTCATTCACATGAATTTCAGCATCGATTCCACGTACAATTCCACTCGCTTTGACTACTTTTCCATCTGTGAATGAAAGTCTTTGTCGTCCATAAACGCCTTTCAAAACTACCCCTTTCGCTGGTCTGAAAATCAATCGCATTCCGTCCATATTGTTGTCGTAACCCAAAGCTCTATCTTCATAAGATCTGAAAATCAATCCAGAACCAAATTGCTCATAAAAGTTTCCAAGCGTCACATCGATGTAGCTATTTGTATATCCAACGTACCTCATTCCAAGCCCAGTTCCATCAAAACGATCTGGATAACCTTGAATTCTTGGCAAATAAGATTCTAATCTCATTCCCGCTTTGAAGTTTCCGTTTGTATAAAAAACGTTGGCATAAGTGTTTAGCAAACTTTTGGAAGCAGGTTGCTTGGCATCGATCAACGAGTCAGCGTTTAAGAATTGAAAAGTACTTTCAATATTTCCAGTGAATGTTCCGTTGTTCAATTGACCGAAACTTGCCAGCGCAACGGTCGAAAAAGCGAAACTGATAAGCGATTTCATTTTCATAGTTTCATAAAAAGCGTCAAAAAACAATTGACGTAATGGAATTATTTACTTTTTTCCTTCAAAGAAAGAATCTCTTGGTACAATTTATCTTCATCACCAGGCGCATAATTATTGTGCGAATAGACAATATTACCCTCGGTATCAATCAAAAATGTGTGAGGAACATTGTTTACACCCATTGCTCTTTTAAAATCTCCATTGGGATCCATTAAAACAACGTATTCCCAACTTTTACCATTTACATAAACAGGGACTTGATTTTTTGTTTTTTCATCATCAATAGATACAGCAATTAAGGTAACTCCAGTTTCTGCCTGCCAATCTGTGTATAATTCATGAATTGTGTTTAACTCTCTTTTGCAAGGAGCACACCAAGTTGCCCAAAAACTAATTACTACAGGACCTTTCAAACCTAGATCACCTGTATTAACAGCCTTTCCCTCCATGTCTTTTAATTGAACAGCAGGTAATTTTTTACCAGTTTCATGGTCTTGAGCAAAAGAAGCAGTGCAAATAGCAACAACAGAGAAGATAAATAAAATGCGTTTCATGTTTAATAGTTTAAAATTTTATAGCTTGTTTTCAAAAACATTGCCATAATTCAAAGGTAGTATATTTTTCAAGCCTTGAACCAATAGTTTTTAAACACATTGTTGTATTCCTATTTAAAAATAAGATGAAAAAGTTTCGTTTTTTTAAATTGATTTTTGACTGTTTAGTAGCTTTGAAGTACATTTTAAACGACAATCAGCAACTTATTGTTTGATTTTTAACACGTTTTTCAAGCGTTTAAATTGTATTCTTGAAATATTTTGTTTTGAAAAAAATGTAAAATGGCATTATTTTTTCTTTATATTTGTTCGAAAGAGTTTAAATCACAAACTGCAATACTTAAGATATGAATAAATTAATACTCTCTATAGCTACATGTTTGACATTGGGATTTACTGCCAGTGCTCAAAATTATGCAATTTATGAAGGTGCTTCCTCCACAACTGATATTTCTGGAACTTCAGTTCAAGTTCAAATTGGAAATGCTACTTATGAAGGTTTCTTTTTTGGTAAAAACTTAACTGGAAACCCGATAGAGGTTAAAATCAGACGCGTTTCTTTAACTACACCACCAGCAGCTGTTACTGAACAAGTTTGTACTGGTCCGGTTCCAGACCCAAACGCAGTCGGTAATTGTTTTGACATCGCTGCTGGAAATGCAAATTGGTTGTCGCCAAACAGTTATATCATTGATGATGCTAACAAAGCAAACATCGAAGTTCACATTGACCCACATGGTTCTACAGGCATGGTTTATAATCGCTATTACATTGAAGATTTAAATGGGAATAAATTAGACTCAGTAGATTTGAAACTTGCAAACCTTGCTTCAATTAAAGATGTTAAACCATCAGTAACGTTTACGGCTTATCCAAATCCTGCAGATGATATTTTAACTTTATCTGTGCAAGGTTCTTCAGAAAATACAGTAAAATTAGTTGATGTACTTGGTAATGTTGTAATGGAAGACAAAATTACAACAACAAAGAAAATTGATGTTCGCGATTTCAGAAATGGTGTTTACATATTAACTGTTTATTCTAACGGAGCGTTACTACAAACAAGAAGAATTGTTGTTAGACACTGATTTAAGTTTATTAAAATAGTAAAAGGTCTTCTTGGAAGGCCTTTTTTTATGGTCTATAATTTCAATCTTGAAACTTTCCATCGCTTAATTCGTACTCCTTGAGTTCTAAATAAAATTCGTATTTTTGTAATTATGTCAATTGAAAAATTAATAGGAGATTTGTTGTTGCGCCATAATTGCGTGGTCGTTCCTTCGTTTGGAGGTTTCGTTGCAAAGCAAACTGCTGCTACAATTGATAAGGTCAACGGGATCATGTTGCCTCCCAAAAAATCATTGCTGTTTAACAGACAATTGATAAACAACGATGGTTTACTAGTAGCATCTTTTGCCAAAGAAATGGATATTGCTTTCGATCAAGCGGCAAAAGAAGTACAAACCTTGGTTGAAAAGTGGAGTCAAGCTTTGAATGAAGGAGAAAGAGTGGTAATCGATAAAGTTGGTTTCCTATTTCTCGATCAAGAAAAGAATATCGGCTTTGAACAAGATCGATATTTTAATTTGTTACTGCATTCGTTTGGTCTAGGGAAAGTACACTTTGTAAGTGAAGAGGATATTCAATTGGTTAATCAACCAGTTTCAATCAACCCGCAAATTGTTATTGAGCCAATTGCAGAACAAAAAATAAAAGAAACGCCTATTATCACATTGATACCTGAAGGTATTGAAAATGTGAAAGTAGCAGAAGTTGAAACTCCGATTATCTCAATTGCATCATCTAAATCCAGCACAACCAAATTATGGAGATATGCAGCGGTAGCCATTTTGATGCCAGTTGCATTTTATTCTTATTGGATTCCGATGAAAACCAATGTCTTGGAATCTGGAATTTTTGCTGTGCAAGATTTTAATCCTTTTCATCATGCCTCCAAAGGAAAGTATGAACAGAAAGATTTACCAATCAAATTGAACCAAAAGAATCCAACTTTCATTTCAGTGGAAGATGAAATTCAAAAATTGGATGCGAATGTGCAAGTTTGGTCTTATCCTTTCAGTGAGAAATTATTTATTCCAATTAAAATTGAAAGTTCGCCAAAAGAGGTAATTCCAGAAGCAGCTCCTCAGCAAGTTGAAGCTGCAAGTGTTGAAACTCCGATTGAAAGCACAAAAGTGGTCAGTACTGAGTCAGCTTATTACTTGATAACTAATTGTTTTGGAAGTGTTTCAAATGCCCAAAATTTTGTTTCTTATCTAAAATCAAAAGGTTTTGATGCTCAAATTGTTGATTCAAAAAACGGTTTGCAACGCGTAAGTGCTGGAAAATCGACCGACGCAGCCGATTTAAAATCAATTCAAAGCAAAGTGGAAGCCTTAGACATACAAGGAAGCTGGATTTTGAAAAAATAATCTCATTGAAATCCTTTTCAAACCTTTAAACATTCTAATTTACTTTTAATCATTTTCTTGTTTTCCATTTTGTCGTGTTTTGTATATCTTTACAAAAACAAAACAATTAATTTTTCTGAAAAAATCAGAACTATTATCAAAAAAACAGCTTATGAGAAAATGGATTTTACCTATTGGATTTGTCTTAGTTTCTTTTGCAACAATTGCACAAGATAAAACCAAAAATTCTGAAAATAGTACTTACGAATTTACGAAACAAGTTCATCTTGATGCCACTCCTGTTCAAAGTCAAGGTTATACTGGAACTTGTTGGAGCTTTTCAGCATTGTCATTTTTTGAATCAGAAATGATTAGAAAAGGAACAAAAAATCCTGCTCCTTTATCAGAAATGTTTGTTGCTAGAAAAGCTTATGAAGCCAAAGCAGACAAATTCATTCGCATGGATGGAAAATCGAATTTTTCTGAAGGAGGTGCTTTTCATGACATTCCTTTTGTGATTAAAAATTATGGAATTGTTCCTGCAGATGTTTACAAAGGTTACAATCCTGGAACTGAAACATACGATCACAGTGAAATGTACACCGTTTTGAACGGTGCAATGGAAGGTGTTTTGAAGCATGTTCAACAATTAGATGGAAAAGCACTTTCACCATCATGGAGAGCTGCTTTGGGTGGAATTTTAGATGCATATTTAGGTAAAGACATTCAAGAGTTTGATTTCAATGGTAAAAAATATACGCCAAAATCTTACGCAGCTTCTTTGAATCTAAATATGAATGACTATGTTTCAATCACTTCATTTACCAACCACGATGCATACAGCGAATGTCAATTGGCAATTCCTGACAATTGGGGAAATGGAAAAAGCTACAACGTTGGATTAGCAGATTTGATGACCATCGCCGAATATGCTTTAAAAAATGGATACACCATTGCTTGGGGTGCAGATGTTTCTGAAAAGGGATTCAGCTTCAGAGAAGGAATTGCGATAGTGCCAGAAGATCCTTCAACGATTGAGGTGAGAGGAAGAGACAACAAAAATTTCTCAGATCCTGGAGCTGCAAAATCTTCAAATGCATTTTTAACACCAGTGAAAGAAGTGAAAGTTACGCCAGCACTTCGTCAAGAAGGGTATGATAACAAAACAACCACTGACGATCACGGGATGCACATTACAGGGTTGTATAAAGACCAAACTGGAACGCGTTATTTCTTAGTTAAAAACTCTTGGGGAACAAGCAATTATCCAGCGGGTTATTTGTATGTTTCAGAAAATTATTTTAATTTAAAAACGATTAATATTTATTTGCACAAAGATGGAATTCCAAAAGATATTCGTGCTAAGGTTCAGTTGTAATCAAGTTTTCAAGAATAATTGTTTAAAACTTATTTCTGAAAATCAGCAGATTATTCTATTTTAGTTAAATTTGTCAGCAAATATTATACTGATGGACAGATTAACACCCGCTGAGGAGCAAGTGATGCTTCGTCTATGGAAATTAGAGAAAACTACTGTTAAAGAAATCGTTGCCCTGTATGATGATCCAAAACCAGCATACAATACTACTTCAACGATTGTAAGAATTTTAGAAAGAAAAAAGTTTATAAAACATAAAACGGTTGGTAGAGGATTTATTTATTTACCTAAAGTAACGAGGGAACAATACCGAGATTTTTTGTGTGAAAATTTATTGAAAAATTATTTTGATAGCGACAGAAAAGCAGTTGTTTCACACTTCAATAGCAAAGGCTTATTGAGTGAATTATTATAGCTTTCCAAATTACGACGGCAGGCATTTATACCTGCCGTTTTTTTTTGCACATGCTTTTGTTTTAAATCTATTCTACTAGCATTCCTAAAAAAATAGTATTTTTATACCAAAATAAGGAAAGATGGGATGTACCAGTTGTAGCTCGGGAGGTGGAACTCCTAAAGGCTGTCAAAATAATGGAACCTGTAGTTCTGGTGGATGTAATAAATTAGGTGTATTTGATTGGTTGGGAAACATGCAGTTACCAAATGGTCAAGCACCGTACGACATAGTTGAAGTTCGCTTCAAAAACAGTAGAAAAGCTTTTTACCGAAACAATAAAGATCTTACGTTACAAGTTGGAGATGTTATTGTCGTTGAAGCAAGTCCAGGCCACGATATAGGAGTGGTTTCTGTAGTTGGAGAACTCGCCAGAATACAAGTTAAAAAGAAGACGCCAAACTTCAAGCCGATGGAGGCGAAGAAGATATTTCGAATTGCCAATCAAGATGATATCGAAAAATGGACGCGTTCTAGAGAACTCGAAAAAGAGGTAATGTATCAGTCACGTACTTTGGCTGTAAATCTAAATCTGAATATGAAAATTTCAGATGTAGAATACCAAGGTGATTTGACAAAAGCGACTTTTTATTATACTTCCGATGATCGTGTAGATTTTCGTCAGTTAATCAAAGACATGGCTGATAATTTCAAAATCAGGGTTGAAATGAGGCAAATTGGTTCTCGACAAGAAGCTTCTCGTTTGGGAGGAATTGGTTCTTGTGGACGTGAATTGTGCTGTTCAACTTGGTTGACAGATTTTCGTTCAGTATCTACTTCTGCCGCGCGTTACCAACAACTGTCACTTAATCCTCAAAAATTGGCTGGTCAATGTGGTAAGTTGAAATGTTGCTTGAACTACGAATTAGACATGTATCTGGATGCGATCAAATCATTTCCAGCAGTTGAGAATAAATTATACACAGAAAAAGGTGCTGCTTTTCACGTTAAAACGGATGTTTTTAAACGTTTGATGTGGTACATGTATGAAGGCGGTTCTGGTCTAATTGCACTTTCTCCTGAGCGAGTTGCTGAAGTTAGAGAATTGAACATCAATAAAGTGAAGCCACAGGATTTAAAAGATTTTTCTCACAAAGAAGAAGTAATTGCTGAGCCGGATTATGAAAATGTAGACGAGCAAGATTCATTGAATCGTTTTGATAGTAACTTCAAAAAGAAGAAAAAGAAGAAACCAAATCGTCCTGGTGGACAGGTTCCTAATCCAAATCAAGTGAATGCTGAAAATGGAATTCAAGCAGTGAAGGTAAATCCTCCTCGTCCAAATCCAAATCAGAATCCAAACAGGAATCCAAATCAGAAACCCAATCCAAATCAAGGAGGAGGGAATCCGAATCAGAAAGTGAATCAAGTTCAAAATGACCAGGTAAAACCAGTTCAATTGAATGCTGATGGGACAAGTCCTGCACCAAAGAAAAATAAAAAACGCAGACCGCCAAGAAAACCAAATCCTGACGGTAACAGTAATAAACCAACTGGAAATGTGGAGTAAATATGCAGGAATAGGGTTGTTTTTGACGTTACTTTTAGCAAGTTGCGGAGAGCAGCCCATGTTTGAAAAATCGTATTCTTTTAAAGGTAATTCATGGTCACAAAAAGTGAAACCCGCTTTTAAAATAGCCATCGAAGACACCACTAAAGCGTATGATTTTACAATTACTTTCAGGGTAACAACAGATTATGCGTACAATAACGTTTGGTTTTATTTGAATACTAAAACACCAGATGGAAAAACCGCAAGAGAACCATTTGAAATCAAAATAACCAATCCAGATGGAACTTGGGCGGGAGTGAAAACAGGAACAGTTGTTGAAACGAATTTGAATTTCAATAGACGAAAATTACCTAAAAAAGGGAATTACTATTTCACGATCGAACAAGGTGTGACAATGAATAAACTTGATGAGGTTTTAGATATAGGACTGAAAGTTGAAGAAGCTAAATAATTGTAAAAGAGCAGATGAATAATCTGCTCTTTTTATTTAATTCAAGATATAACTTTAGTAAAAACTATATTCGTATTTGATGGTTTTCTGTAATTTTCCTTTATAATAGACCATTTCCTTTTGTGTCGTTCCATTCGGGTTAAGTTCGAAGTCTCTTTTTGAAAATGACGGACCTTTTTTACGATTGATAAATTCGCGACAAAGTACATTGCCTAGGTCATTGTAAGTTATTATCTGTTTGTAGGTGAATTTACCTGATTTCTTGTAGTTAATAAAAGTTTCGACATTGTTTATCTTTGTTTTCTCCCAAACTAAAATCGTATCATTCAAAAAGGTCTTGGACGATACCAAAACAGAATCTTTATTGAAAACTTGCTTATTTAGATAAGGTTTTCCTTCCTTCAAAGTTCTCGTAAATGTGGCATAAGAGCCATCTGCAGATTCTTCTTTGTAAGTGCAAAAACTGGAAATTTCTTCTGTTTTTGAAGCCACCAATTGACCTTCTGGTTTACACTCATAAATCCATTCTTTTTTGATTTTATAGTTAATGAGATAAACTGTTTTAATGAGTTTGTTTTCGTCGTTGTAGCTATTTTGAATTTCATATATTTTCTTATTTCTTGTTAGTTTAGAACTAGTCACTTTTTTGTTTTGGTTGTAAGCTAAAGTGTATGTTGAGCGTAATTTACCTTCGTCGAAAATCGATCTAGAACTTAAGTAGCCATCAGCATAGGTTGATTTGACTTCTGTTTTTTGTTTTTTGCCTGTGGTTACTACGTAGGTTTCTAGTGTGTCATTTAGGTATTGCTTTTCTTGCGACCACTTTTTGGTAACATAAGAAGTGTTTTTACCCATTTTATTGTAAGTCAAATCTGTAGAATAATTTTTCTTACTATTTTTAAGTATTGCGGTTGTTTTGATAGATTTTATTTGAAGTTGTTTTCTCAACGTTGTTGTGGTAACGGACTCGTCGAAAAAGTTATAATTGTGAATCAAAGAATTTAAGTCATAAAACTGTTGCATGGATTTTTGCGCTTCAATAACGAAAGGGGATAAAAGAATAAGTAGCAATAATTTTCGCATCATAAATAGTTTTAATTTCTACCTATAATGGAAATTTGCGTTTTTGTTACAAAAACTAAGCTGGGTAACGAAAGTAGATTATCTTCTTCGTCTTTTTAAAAGTGCGTATTGCAGGTTGGTATATGAAAGAGAAAATTCCAATGAGCCTCCTTTATATGCCCTTCTAAGTTGAGAAACTGTGAAATCGTATGAAATTCCAAATTTGATTCCTTTCCAATCAACAGATACTCTTGGGATAATTGCGTCTTTGATTCGCATATACATTCCAAATCCAAAATAAGCATCTCTAGTAAACCCAGTGATTTTTGACCCCGTACTGAACCTGTATCTTCCCATTCCACCTAAAATCGTTTCAAAATGTGGTCCTTGAATGAATTGAACTGCACTTGCATCAAATGACCAATCAGTTCCTTGAATGTCTTGAGAATAAGAGGTATGAAATACAATTTTAGAATACAACCGATCAAAAGCAACTCCGCTATATTTGAAAGTTGGTTGATTGACATGATAAACTGCGCCACCCATTTCAAATTTCATTTTATTATTTCTTCGGAATGTTGATTCTTCTGAGTCATATTGATAGTAAAAGCCTGAAGAAATGTCCGCATATTTGAAACTGCTCACATTTCCATTTTCTCCGTTTGCAATTGAAGGATCAAATACATTTCCATTGATTTGACTTTCGAATAAAACGCGACTTAAATCTGCAGAACGATTTGCAAATCCTGCTTGCAAACCTGCAGACAATGTGTGACCACCTCCAACAGGTAAAATTCCACTTAAGGAAAGTGCACCCGATTGAGTTCCAAATTTCGAATCACCGCCAATATCATTGTAAAAAAACATTCCTAAGCCAAGATGTGCTTTGTCGTTTCGTTGTGATTTAAAAAAATTGACATCACAAGCCAAAGAAGAAGTGCTGAATTGTGTGTTCGCACCAAGCCATTGATTTCTTTGGTTGATTTGAACACGCTCCCAACCGTTGTATACCCCTGTCGCACCTGGATTTATCAATAAAGGTGTTTCTGCTGTTTGAGAAAAATGAATGTCTTGAGCTGTTGCCTGAAATCCACTAATGAAGGCGAAAATTGCGAATACTTTTTTCATTTTTAGCGGATTAAAGTGATATTTCCAGATTTTAATTCCGCTTTTCCATCTTTGTAAATGATTTCAAGCATGTAGGCATAAATCCCTGGATTTAATGGTTTTCCTCTATAATTACCATCCCAGCCAAATCCACTTTCGCTTGTTTCAAACATTTTATTTCCCCATCTGTCATAAACAGAGATTTTAAATGTTTTGATATCATTTCCTGCATATACCCTGAATGCATCATTGTTGTTATCCCCATTTGGTGAAAATCCTGTTGGAACTAAAATTCCAGGATTACAAGCATAACCTACATTATTTGGATCACAAGAATCTAGCGGATTGGTATTATTATTAACCTCTGTTCCATCATTAATTCCATCGCCGTCTGAGTCTGGATTATTTGGATCAGTTCCAATTACGCCTTCTTGTGCATTTGAAACGCCGTCTCCATCACTATCAATTGTACATTCTGGTAATGTGCTAACTGGATCGCAAGGGTCAAGCGGATCACTTGAATTGTTCACTTCAATTCCGTCATCGATTCCATCTCCATCAGTATCTGGATTATTTGGATTAGTTCCAATTATGCCCTCGTTTGGATTTGTAATGCCATCGCCATCAGAATCGCAATTTACAGAATTTAAATTTGGACTGCATGGATCCAAAGGGTCTGAACCGTTGTTCACCTCAGTACCATCATTTACTCCATCTCCATCTGTATCTGGATTTGTTGGGTCTGTGCCGATGGTTCCTTCATCTGTATTAGTAATTCCATCTCCATCTAAATCTGCATTGTCAGCAATGAAAAAAGCAACAATGTTTTCAGGTTGTAAAATATTCATGCTGTTTGTATCTTCCGTAATCGCTGAAGCTGTTGGTCCAACTGTATATTCCCAATGATCAAAAGCATATCCAAGCATCGGTCTTGCAACTAAATTGGTAGCTATTCCACCAAAATAAGAAGCTGTCCAAGGATAACTTGGCGCCCAAATTGAATTTACTTTAACTTCTCCTGAAAGTGCAGGGCTAACGTCAACCGTGATATCATATGGTCCGGTCAAATTATAACAACCTACCATTCCTTGATTCAAAGCCACACATCTAGCATTTATAAAATCGTATAGTCCTTGCACATTTGCTTGCCACTCAGCCATGCTTCCACCCCAACGAGCGATCTGTCCCGGCATTTCTGGTGCAATCTGAGTAATCATACTGTCTAAAATATATATCATGTACTCACAGGAGAAATGTGTATTCAGTAAATCTGCATATCTGGTGATATAATACTGTTCAACAATTGGGTTTTCATTGATGAGTTTTTGTAAAATCTCAGTATGACCTTGACCACCCGGGTCAGGCAATGCTTCAACATTACAAGGATCAGCACTTGGCGAATCATCAGGAATGCCAGTATAATTAATATAATGTCCAAATGTTGCATCCATGTCCCACAATGTGTAGCGCCATTTTTTGTGTTCACCAGCAGGATCCATTCCTCTCCACCAAGCAGTATTCCAATTTAGCCAATCTTGACAGACCGTATACGAATTGATGCAGAAATAATCTACCAAAGATTCCCAATTTAATTGACTATCAACATAAGCAAAATTCGTCGCGTTGCCCATGTTATTGGTTTGAATATATGCTTTCAAAGCATTCCAATCATTCAAAGCATTTGGTGCGCCAAATTCTTCCCACGTTGCTCCCCAAGTTTTTAAATATTGCAAGTTGTATTTATCTTGGTTGTCATAATATTCAGTAAAATCTGAATCGTCAGCTTTTTCGCGGATTTCATAAACTCCCCAATAAACACCATTGACATAAACAACGCAAGGTTTCCATGTTCTTTCATCCAATTTTAAGTCTGCTTTTTGAGAAAGTGTGTGGACGTAAGCATCTCTAATGTGAGTGGCACCATTTTCAAAAGGATAATTGTCACTCGCTCCCGCTTTAATAATCAATCTTTGGAATGAAGTTCTTGATTTTTCAGGGAAAATTTGATGTTCTATCGCATCATTGTATCCAAATTGATCTTTCATAATGAAGTCAAATCCTCTTTGGTCGTAGGACCAAGAGTCATTTCCATGTTTATTGAATTCTCCTTCTCCTGCATCAACAAAACTGTTGTCAGCTTCATACATTTCGAAAAATCCTTGAGGAGTGATTCCGGAATTACCATCCAATAAAGTTTGAACGCTATTATTTCCAAAACCTGCCACTGATAAAACAGGAATCGTGTGATCAACATTGATAAAATAAGTTCCTGATTTGGTAAAACTCGGCTCGTTGGTTGAAAAAGCTTTGGCTCGCAAAACTTTGGTGGTTCCTATGTTTATTGGACCTGAATAAAGTGTAGATGTAGTTGTTGGTACAGATCCATCAAGAGTGTATCGAATTGTTGAACCTGCATCGGGACAAGTGATAGTTACACTTTGAGCACCAGGATAAAAACCCGGATTTACACTAAATGCTGGCGTTGATGTGTAAAAATTAATGGCGCCTGAATTGGCAGCATTCGGAGTAGGTGTTAAAAATAATTTCCAAACAGTAGCACCATTGGTTTGTCTTCCGACTGAATGATTACTTTTAGTTAAGTGAACAATTTTTATTGAATCTTGAACGTCTAAATTTGCATCAGAAAGAATAATCCATTCATTTTTAGTTTGTGTTAATTTAAAATTTGGATGTAATTGATTTCCAGAAACAGTATTTCTACCGGAACAAAAAACCATTAAAAAGCCATTTGCAGGAATCGTTCCTGATGGAACTTCCCATTTATTGAGATTTGTTGATTTATCTGACAAAAAATATCCCGTTAAATCAACAGGTGTTGCTGATGTATTGAATAATTCAACCCAATCTTCTCTTTCGCCATAGGCATCCATTGGACCAGCAATATTTGAACAAGAATACTCGTTAATTACAACTTGGCTGAATGAATTTGACAGGCAAATTATAAACACTAACGAAAAAAAATAACGTATCATAAAGTGGAGATTTTAAAAAATAAGGAGCTTTTCTCACTCAATATTAACAAAAAATAAACATAATATTAAAGTTAGACGTATATTTTTTTAAAATGGTTGACAGTAAATGTGATTCTTATCACAATTTTAAATTACTTTTATTCACTCTAAATTTCAAATAACATTATGAAAAAAATAGTTTTCTTCTTGAGCATCTTTGCTTTTTTCTTTGTAATTTCTTCTTGTAACAAGTCTGCAGGAGAGGGTGGTACATCAATTATCAAAGGAAAAGTATACGTTGAAAATTACAACAGTTCTGGGACAGCAATTACCTCTAAATATTTTGGGCAAGATTTTGATGTTTACATTATTTATGGCGCTGATGGAACATATTTCAATGACAAGATTGCAACAAGTTATGACGGAAGTTTTGAGTTCCCATACTTGGCGAAGGGTAAATACCAAATTTTTGTTTACAGTAAGTGCTTTAATTCAATTGAAAATCCTTGTCCAAGCGGACAAGAAACAGTTTTGGTTTCAACCGAAATCACTGAAAATAAATCAACTGTTGATGTGGGAACAATCACAATCAAAGATTAAGCATGAAAAATAGATTGTTATTTGGCTTTTTGTTTTTTGTCGGACTTAATTTTGCGCAAGTTGTTCCTCAAACCTGGTTAAGTGGGGAAGTAAATAGAAAATTAACCTCAAAGTTGACAGCTGCTGCATCGCTAGATTTGCGTTTCTACAATTTTAGCGTACCAAGTACTATTTTTCCGCAACTATCCTTGTCATACAAAGTAATAGACGGAATCAAAGTTTCGGTTGATTATAGGATGATTTTTAAAGAAAATAAATACAGAAATTATGTTTTTGATAATAGATTGAATTTCAATTTAGAGTTGAAGGCAAAATTCAAACATGTTGATCCAGGTTTCAGATTTAGATATCAATCAACTTTTGGAACATTGAATGGAGTAGGAAATTATTCTTCTGAATTTGACCAAGCCATTCGTTTGAAACCTGCTTTGACTTTTCACATCAATAAAAAGAGCAAATTTACGCCTGCCATTTCGGGCGAATGGTTTTACAGTCTAGCAAACAAAGATTTAGGGAAAAGATTCAATAAATATCGTTTGGCAGCTGGTACTTCATACAATTTAAAAGGACCTCGAACTTTGGAGGTGAAATACATTTTTGGTAAAAGCATCAATATACCCAAAAATGAAATTGAACATATTCTTTCCTTGACTTACAGCTATGATTGGGAAAAATTGACTCCTGAGGAAAAAGCAAAACGAGCCAAAGAAAAAGCCAGAAGAAAGTTGAAAAGGCATCCTGAATTGGAGATTGAAGAGTAAATTAACTCAGTACCTCGTTTCTTTGACTGTCAAGTTTTATCAAAATAAACATCATCACGGAAAACGACATCATGGATGAACCACCATAGCTGAAAAATGGTAAGGGAATCCCAATAACTGGCGCGAATCCAATATTCATTCCAATGTTGATGGCAAAATGATAGAAAATAATCATCGCCACGGAATAGGCATACACGCGATTGAAACGTGATTTTTGTCGTTCTGCTATGGTTATAATGCGAATCAGCATAAACATGAATAAAAACATGATGACCACACTTCCAACAAATCCCCATTCTTCTGCCAAAGGACAAAAAATAAAATCCGTTTCACTTTCAGGAACGTGATTCGATTCAACACTTGCTAAACTTGCATTTTTGTACCCTTTTCCAGTCAAACCACCAGAACCAACAGCTGCCATGGCGCGATTTCGGTTATAATCATCACCATTGGGATCTTCTCTCATTCCCAAAAACAATTCGATACGTTCTTTTTGGTGAATCGCCAATCCTTGAAAACCAACATTTACTGTAGTTGAAATTCCTGCGGCCATGATGAATCCAATCAATACAATGACTGTTACTTTACTTCGGTCTCTTTTTGATGAAATCCAGCGCAAAATAAAGTAAGAAAACAATGCCAAAAGGAGAAGTGAAATCAAAACACCATAAAATCCTGGAATTTCTAATCCTGGCCAGAATTCAAAGGTGAGCACATTATTGCTCATTAACAACGTCACAAGTGATAAGAACACTACCGCAAATAAAATCGGAATAAAGTGACTTCCAACCCAAGTGCTTTTGAACTTGATACCCGGAATTAGATTGACTAATTTCAAAACAATGGGATCATAAGTCAAACCTTCGCGGTACATTACGAACAAAAAAGACGTAAAAACCACAAAAGATCCTGCATCAGGTTGCATCAGAATTAAAACCATAGGCCCAAGCAAAATAATATTTGCAAGAATCACTGTTTTTACATTTTGTTGATTGACATTTAGTCCATTGATATATCGGCCAAGTGCAATGGCAGTTCCGATTTTGGCAAACTCTGCCGGTTGAATTCCTAGCGAACCAAAGCCAAGCCATGCGTGAGCACCGTTTACAGCGGGCATGAAAAGGACGAGAACCAACATGCCAATGCAAAACAAATAAATAGGAATGGCAAATTTTCTATAAATGTCAGAATCAATCAAAAAGACCACAATTCCAAGAAATAATGAAAATCCAATCCACAAAATTTGCTTTCCATACTTCTGAGAAAAATCAAAGAAATTGGGATGATCTTCGTTGTACGCAACGGAATAAACGTTGGCAACACCCATGCCAAGCATTAAGAAAAAAACGATCAGTAAACCCCAATCAACGTTTGATGTCAGCGATTGATTTCTACTCATTTTCCTTTTTTAACAACGTTCATCAAATTCGCTTCCAAAATGCGTTTTTCTTTTTCTGGGTCTGTAATCTTGTTTTTCAAATATTTTTCGATCATTAAACTGGCGATTGGCGCTGCCCATTGACCTCCTGCACCAGCATTTTCAACGTAAACAGAAATCGCTATTTTAGGATTATTCATAGGTGCAAATGCAATGAAGACAGAATGGTCTTCTCCTTGTGGATTTTGCGCTGTACCCGTTTTTCCACAAATAATGATGTCTTCTAACCTTGCTCTTCTGGCTGTTCCTCCACCTTCATTCACAACGCGTCGCATTCCTTCAATCACTGGATCAAAGTGCTGCGATTTTACCATAGTATAGTTTTTCTTTCTGTAAACTGGTTTTGGACCTTGTTTACCGATTGATTTTACAAAATGGGGGGTATAAAACCAACCTCGATTGGCAATCAATGCAGCAATATTTGCCATTTGAAGTGGTGTCACTTTTACTTCTCCTTGTCCGATGGAAATAGATCGAATCGTTGAGAAAGCCCATTGATGATGCCCATAAGGACGTTTTTTCGAAGGAAATTCATTGTCGTAATAATTTGGATCAGGAATCAATCCACCACGAATTCCAGGAATATCAGATTCTAATTTATGTCCCAAACCAAAACTTTGCATGTATTTCGACCAAATGCGTAAACCTTCTTCAGCATCAGCATACAAACCTTTTTTTCGCCCTCCTTGAATGATTCTTCTTACCGCTTGATAATAATATGGATTACAAGACATTTGCACCGCTTCCATGATGTTTCCAGCATTAGGATGGTTATGACAGCCAACCAAACTTTTGTTGCAAGGAAAACCTGTATTCACAGTAATTGCCCCTTCTTGTAAAGCAATAACAGATTGCAATAATTTAAAAATCGACCCTGGAGGATATTCTGCTTGCAATGGTCGCGGGTAAAGTGGCTTGTCTTTATCAAGCAACAATCGCGGATAATTTTGAGAAGTTGCACGCTTTCCGACAAATAAATTGGGATCAAAAGTAGGGGCAGAAACCATGGCTAAAATTTCGCCCGATGAAGGTTCAATTGCAACAATACAGCCTCTTTTATTGACCATCAATGATTCGCCATAAGCTTGTAAATCAATATCAACACTCAAATTTAGAACTGGACCTTGTTTGGCAGTTGTATCATATTTTCCATTTGCATAAGGCTCAATGGCGTTGTTCATGGCAGAAGTAACGATGTAATGAACACCTTTTCTTCCGCGTAAATCGGTTTCGTAAAATCTTTCCAATCCAGCACGACCGATGTTGTCACCCGAGCGGTAAAAGCGATCCTCTTCAACTTCCTGGCCGTTTACCTCACTGACGTAGCCCAAAATATTTGCAGCATTTGCATAAGGATAACTTCTCATGCTGGTGATTTCCTCATTGAAACCTGGAAAATTACCTAGGTAAGGCGCAATTTCTGCCATTTCTTCGGTGGTCATTTCCTTCACGAAAGCATATTTTCTCATTTTTTGGTAACGAGGAACATTTCTCACTTTCGTTTTAGGATTTTTGTCGAAGCCTTCTTCGTAGTAAATTTCTTTGAAACGATATTTGACTTTTTCGGGTGTCCAACCAATTAATTTTGCAAATGCGATAGTATCAAAATGTTTGATGTCTTTCTCGCACATCATGAGGTTGTAGTAGGTTTTGTTGATGACAATTTTTTTACCATTTCGGTCTTTCACAATGCCTCGAGGAGGAACCACAACATGTCGTTTTTCAGCAATTTCTTGCGCACGAAGTGTCCAACTATCATCTACAACTTGCATGTAAAACAAGCGAATAGAATAAATCACACCAATCACCAAGAAAAAAATGAGAATTACGTATCTTCTAGCATCTGTATTCATGAATCGATTGTTGAACGCAAGGCGCCGCTACTTTTAAAATGATTTATTATTTGCTGTTTTAGAATGATTTTTCTTGCTTTGAAAATGAATTCTACTACAAAAGTAAGACGAATAAAAATAGAATGAAAACAATATCCAATTTCAAATTTAAAAAAGCGTAAAAAAATGAAAATTGCACCCAATAGGCTATCTTTTTCAATGGTTAAAATTCGTTAATTCACTAAAAATTGAAATTTAAGTTTGTAAATCTAAAAAAAGAGTGTATCTTTGTGCCACGATAAAAAATAAACTTGTTTGTTTTTAGCGTTTAGAGTGCGAGGTGGAGCAGTTGGTAGCTCGTCGGGCTCATAACCCGAAGGTCGCTCGTTCGAGTCGAGTCCTCGCTACAAAAGGTAAAAGGTTGCTATTTTTAGCAACCTTTTTTTGTGTGGGTAAAAAATCTAGTCGCTAGTGAAAGAAATCCTTCTTTTATATTTTCACTTTCACTTTTAATATGACTTAAAGGTTTTACATCAAGTTTTTTAACACTTAATATTTTAGACTTTTTAGATTGATTTTTTTGTATCGATATTAGTTGTTTTGATCTTTCTAAACCTGATAGAAATGCGTTTCAATTTTTGTAGAATCTGTAAAATTTTCTGACTCTAACGATATAGTATCCATTATTTTCAAAACAGTCGCTTCATCAACAAGGTGATTAATTATCAAAGAAAAATAATACCCCATATTTTCCATTATCATTTGACGTTCACCAATTCTTTTGACCAGACATTTTTTATTAAATGATTCTACAAATTCTATATGAAATCCTCTTTTATTCATTTCACGACCAAAAAATATGGGATTGTAAATTGTTATCAATGCTAGTTTATAAAAGTAGATTTGCTTTAAACAATCAACTGGTAAATCACTCCAAAAAATAGGCTTAACCCCCATGAGAGTATTGATCTTACCTTCTTTATTATAGTGAATTGATCCGCTCATTGTTTCATTTTTATCTGATTCAGGATCTAGTATTGAACATACATGTTTTGTTAGTTTTTCATTGTCGGATTTTTCAGTATTTTTAGGGTTATCAAAAAGACGTTGTGATAATTTTTCTTGTGTCAACCTTGCTCCAATAAAAAGCAAACCATCATCTACTTTACTAAAAATCATTTTTTCTTTCCCAACATATTCAAACAAATGTTTTAATTGGCCTAAGTACGAATTATTATATATGTTTTTTGTAACAGAGGGTTGGGCGTTAGAATAAACTTTCAAGGCTGACAACATTGTTTGTATCTGTTTTTCTAAACGAGCTTCTCTTTCTTCGTTTTTTATTTTATCTTCTCTTTTTGATTCCTTTTTCTCTTGAAAGTGCGAAAACGTTTGCTTCATTCTGTCTTCTTTTCCATAAGCAATTATTCGTAATTGTAATTTATTGCCATCGATAGAATCCGTTTTAAGTTCAGCAATTCCTGTAAGTTTAAATGTTTTAAGGTTTACTAAGCTAATATCTCCGATTCGTAGGATACTTGTAGTGCCGTGATAAATAATTAGATTATCACCAATCATTTTATTACTTCTAATAAATTCAATTTCACCTAATCTACCGAGATATCCTGATGGTAAAAGCAAATTTTCGGGACTTTTTAGATGTTCATTTAAAATTTCTTTATCGTTTTGCAAAAAGAACCACGCGTATGCGTCTCCAATGCTTTTGCTTAAATAGATTAAATGCAAAATAGCTTGTTCACAATCCTTTAGTTGCTTTTCTCCAATTTTAAAATTTTCTTTTGAAAGATTGTTCCTCGATGTTTTAAATGATTTAATATTTGTGCGAACTTTTTGAAACTCACCGTTTATCAAAATTTGACAATCCGCTAATTCAGATTGAAAATTTATAAATTTTTCTGAAATCTTTTCGATTTGCCCTGATTTAAATATGCATAAAGTGTCCCATAACTGTTCAAGTTTAGGTTCGATTAGATCGATAAATTGCCTTATGTTTTTCTCATTTATTTCAGTCATTTCGGTTTTTTTATTACTGTAATGAAACAATTATTTCGGAACAAGTTATTTTAATGTATTAAATCTCTTTTCTATATTTAATCAGCGTACTAGGCAGTTTTTCAGAAAAAATCAAGTCTTATACAAAACAAATTGATAGAACATATCAATTAAAATAACGGTTCAGACATTTTCTACTATATTGATTTCCTCCTCCGTCAACTCATATAATACATAAACCATTTGATTAATCTCTTTGTCCGTTTTGTCAATTTCTGATTTTATAGCCTGAGCTTTTTGTTTATTTTCTTCAAATATATCTATCAATTCTTTAATGGCAAGTATTTGAAAGTACTATGCTTAAATTCCTCAAACTTTTCCTCCCCAATTTTGTTCCATAACTAACTATAAAAAGATAGCTTTACAAAAAATACAAAAGTGGCAAGAAAAGCGATTGTTATTGGGTCTGGAATTGCGGGAATTGCTTCTGCGATTCGTTTGGCAAACAAAGGTTTCGCCGTGGATGTGTATGAAGCAAATGCCTATTTGGGTGGAAAATTGACCGTTACCCAATTAGGAGATTACCGATTTGATGCTGGTCCTTCGTTGTTTACCATGCCGCATTTGGTGGAGGAGTTATTTACTCTTTCAGGAAAAAATCCCGAAGATTATTTTGAATATGAACGTTGTAAAACGGTCTGTCACTATTTTTTTGAAGACGGAACTTTTCTGCCTTTCAGCGCTTCCAAAGAGGAGATTTTTGCAGTAATAGAACGCACCTTAAAAGTCGATTCAAAACCAACAAAATTGCATTACGACCGCAGTGCACTGATTTACAAGGCGACCTACCAAGCTTTTTTGGAAAATTCCTTGCACAAAGTCGGGAACTATTTCAGCAAAGCCATTTTGCGTTGCATCGCTTACATTCCTTGGCTCAATATTTTCACCACGATGCACAAAGCGAATGAAAAAGCGTTGAATCATCCCAAATTGGTGCAAATATTTGATCGTTACGCAACTTATAATGGTTCAAATCCCTATTTGGCGCCTGGGATTTTGAATATTATTCCGCATTTGGAGCAAGAAATCGGCACTTTTTTCCCTACTAAAGGAATGCATTCAATTACAACTTCGTTGGTTACTTTGGCAGAAGAACTGGGAGTCAAATTTCACATCAATCAAAAAGTAGATGAAATTTTGGTCGAAAATAAATCTGCGAAAGGTATTCGAATTGGCGCAGAGCAGATTTTTTCGGAGATCGTACTTTGCAATTCGGACATCAAACCAGCATACAAAAACTTACTTCCCAAGGAGACCTTAAATCCCAAAACCTTGGCGCAAGAACCTTCAAGTTCAGCGATGATTTTTTATTGGGGAATCAAGCAAAAATTTCCTCAATTAGATTTGCATAACAT
The DNA here is from genome assembly GCA_040403095.1 of Crocinitomicaceae bacterium. Lineage (GTDB taxonomy): Bacteria > Bacteroidota > Bacteroidia > Flavobacteriales_D > Crocinitomicaceae > JAQVCM01. The sequence goes on along the minus strand of JBBALI010000009.1, from coordinate 17,096 downwards.
TTTCTTTTCGGCCGATTATCAAAAAGAATTCAATATCATTTTTGAAAATAAAAGTGTTTGTGATGATCCGACCGTTTACATTCACATCAGTTCTAAAATGAATCCAATTGACGCGCCAGAAACGGGTGAAAATTGGTTTGTTATGGTAAATGTACCAAGCAATTCAGGGCAAGATTGGGAGGAAATGCGAAAACAAATAAGACGAAATGTGATTCAAAAGTTGAATCGATTATTGAATATTGATGTTGAATCCTTGATTGAAGAAGAAGATTATTTAGATCCAATTCGCATCGAACAGCGCACATCAAGTTTCGCTGGAGCTTTGTATGGCGCAAGTTCTAACGATCGTATGGCAGCTTTTTTCAGACATCCGAATTTCTCTAAAATCAAGGGCTTATATTTCGCAGGTGGTAGCGTCCATCCAGGAGGCGGAATTCCATTGTGCTTACTTTCAGCAAAAATCGCAACAGATTTGGTGAAGTAATTATTTGATGTAAATGACAATCTTCTTGTCTTGCTTCAACTCAATAGAAGCTTCTTCAAAAGAAGGCGCACTGAAAGTTCCGCGGGCATTGTTTCCAAAACCATAAATTTCGGTAGGCACTCCAAACATGTTTTTGTCTATAACTGTATTGTCATTCGCATCGTGAAATACGGCAACTGCATAAGTATCGTTTGGAAGTTCAAGATTGGCTGTGGTATTGCCAACTTTGGCATCAACAATGCTGTATTTAAATCTACCTGAAGCGGATGGAAAATCATCTTTTTTGCGGAAAACAGCGACGAATATTTTACCTACTGATTTTTTGATTCCTCTGACTTCAACAGTTAAAGTCGATTTTTTTGGTGCGGTTTGAACTGACAAGAATCCGAAAGTTAAGATGAGTAAAATTAATTTGTGCATTTTTCAATCATTTTTTTGAATTAACAAAAATGGCATTAAATTGTTTATCAACTGATTGTATCAACCTCAATTTTGACGTGTTCAATCAATTCGATTTGTTTTGTTTTTGGGGTGATTTTTCTCACTTGCTTGGTCAAAAGCCAGTAAATTAAGCTGATTAAAATGATAATCACAGCAAAGTACATGATGTTTCTAATCCAATGACCTTTGCTCGGTTTGGACAGCGAATATTGTGAAAAATTGAAATTTGGTTTGCTTTCCATGTTTCAAAGTTAAGTCAAATATTTACCTTTGATACAGATATGGAAAATTCAAAACACATTTTAGTTACTGGAGGAGCTGGTTATATTGGTTCGCACGCGGTTGTTGAATTGGTAAATGCAGGATATGAACCAGTAATTTTAGATGATTTTAGAAATGCTAAATCGTTTATTATCGGTAATATACAAACGATTTTAGGACGAGAAATAGCGTTAGTAAATGCAGCTTGTCAGGATGAAGTAAAATTAAGAAGTATCTTTCAAAAGTATAACTTTCAAGGTGTTATTCATTTTGCAGCTGATAAAGCGGTAGGAGAGTCTGTTAAATATCCGTTGAAATATTATGACAACAATTTATCGGGTTTAATTTCTATATTAAAAATGATGGAAGAATTTAAAACACCAAGTTTGGTTTTTTCTTCTTCATGTTCGGTTTATGGAAATCCTTTTTTGCCGGATGGTGCTCAAGGCGTGGACGAAACAATCAAAGAATTAGATCCAGAATCTCCTTATGCTAATACGAAATTAATTTGTGAGCAAATCATTCAAGATTGGATCGTCTCAAATCCAGTTTGTAATGCTACTTTATTGCGTTACTTTAATCCAATTGGAGCGCATCATTCAGGATTAATAGGAGAATTACCGCAAGGAATTCCTAATAATTTATTGCCATATATCACCCAAACTGCGGTTGGAATAAGAAAATCATTGACTGTTTTTGGAAATGATTATGCAACTCCTGATGGAACATGTATACGAGATTATATTCATGTTACAGATTTGGCTGTTGCACACGTTAAAGCGATTGATTGGCTTGGAAAACAAAATTCTGGACTTGTTGAAATTTTCAATGTTGGAACAGGTAAAGGTTCGAGCGTGTTGGAAGTCATCGATGTTTTTGAAAAAACGACCAATCATAAATTGAATTGGGAGTTTGGTCCAAGAAGAGAAGGCGATGTCGAAATAATTTTTGCTAATCCAACCAAGATTGTTCGTGAGTTGGGATGGGAATCTGTATTTTCTGTCGAAGATGCCATTAAAGATGCTTGGAATTGGGAAAATAAACGACCAAAAGATGTTTAAGATAATATCAGTTTTTGTTTGTCTTTTTATTTTTGGATTTTACTCTTTTGCTCAAAAAGGTGATTCTACTTTAATTTCAAGATACAGACCAGGTTTTATGTGGTTTTATAGTGGAATTCATTCTCAAAAATGGTTGAATGTGGCCAAGTATGACAGAATGATTGTAGATGTTGTCTATAACGATTGGGGAAGCAAAGATTTTTCCTTCTTTCAGAGTAATTGGAAGTCAATAGGCTTTAATATTCAATCTTTTTATGATATTCCTTTAAATAAAAAGAACACATTCGGAATAGGTTTGGGAATTGGCTATGGACATTCGCGCATAGAATCGAATAATATTATCAATCAAACGATTAATCCAACTGCTACTTTTTTGACTTTAAATCCTAATAATTCAGGAATTGAAAAGTCTTCTTTTAGTACAAATCAAATTTTTGTTCCAATTGAATTACGGTTAAGAACAGAAGGTTGGAAACATTTTAAATTTCATTTAGGTGGAAAGATTGGATGTTCATTTCTACCCAAAAAACATTTATTTAGTCGAAATGATGAAGGAAAATTAGTGGAAAATATAACTTCTGACTTCAAAGATTTTAATCCTTTTTTGCTAAGTGCACATGCAAGATTAGGAATTCGAAATTGGGCAATTACTGCTTCATACAATCTTTTGCCTTATTTTAAATCAAAGTCAAGTACTCAATTAAACGGACTACAAGTTGGATTAAGCATTTCACTTTTTTGATTTAATTTATTGAATTACAATAATTTATTTGTAAGTTTCATTTTCACAACATTCGTTAATTTTGTCAGTTAACTTCTTTAAAGTTGTAAATTAGTACATGATTAAAATAAACAAAATGAAAAGTATTTTGCTTTTCACATTAGCGATGCTGATTTCTGGATTTGCATACAGTCAAAATTACAAAACGGCGATTGGCTTTAAAGGAGGATTCCCAGGATTTGGTGCTTTGAATATCAAACATTCATTAGGTTCATCAACAGCTATCGAAGCTTCTATTGGTGGTGGAAGAAATTTCTTATGGTTTCAAGGATTGTTTGAAATTAACAAAGACATGGGTTCAGGTTTCAATTGGTACTATGGTATTGGTGGAGACATTGGGACGTGGAACAATAATTACAATTATAAGTACCGTGATAATTATTACAATGGTGCTTATGGTGGAGTTGATGGCGTGATTGGAATTGAATATACTTTCAATGAAATTCCATTTAATATTGCTGTTGATGCTACGCCAACTGTAAGATTATTTCCTTATGTAGGATTTGGGATTTATGGAAATATTGCGCTTCGATTTGCAATAAAATAAAATTGATAAAACAAAAATGCGGATTATTTCACTAAGAGATAATCCGCATTTTTTTATGCTTGATTTTTTATTCGACCTGACTTAATTTCAACATATTTGATCTTCCGTTATCATCCAAAGGGATGGAAGCAATATTAATGACCATATCACCTGAGTTTACCAAGCCTTCTTTTTTCAGTAAATATTTGATGTCTGCGATGGTGTGATCTGTGCTAACTCTCAAATCGTAGAAAAAGCCTTTTACACCCCAGACAAGATTCAATTGAGTTAGAATTTGTTTGTTGCTCGTGAAAATATAAATGGGAGATTTTGGTCTTTGTGAAGCCAACTTGTATGCTGTATATCCTGAAAAAGACATCGCAATGATTGCGTCAGCATGCACTCTTTGAGCCAATCGACAGGCATTGAAACAAATTGAATCGGAAATAAATCTTTCTTGATTTTTTTCTGGCATGACTTCTTTGTTGTAAATCCCTTCAAAAGTTTCCATTTCTTTCACAATATTTGCCATTGTGCGAATTACTTCAACAGGAAATTTCCCAACTGAAGTTTCGCCTGAAAGCATCACGGCATCAGCACCATCTAACACGGCATTTGCAACATCATTTACTTCTGCTCGTGTTGGAGAAATATTGGTAATCATACTTTCCATCATTTGAGTTGCAACAATGATTGGTTTCGCATATTCAAAACATTTATTAATCAACATTTTTTGAATCAAAGGAACGTTTTGGTATGGAACTTCAACGCCCAAATCTCCTCGAGCGACCATCAGTGCATCACTTTCTTGGATAATTTCATCGATGTCAGCAACAGCTTCCGGTTTTTCAATTTTAGCAATTACCTTGGCTTTTCCATGAGCTGTACTAATTAAATGTTTCAATTCGATAATATCTCTTGCAGAACGAACGAAAGATAAACCAATCCAATCCACATTTTGTTGCAATGCAAATTCTAAATCCTCTCTGTCTTTTGGAGTCAACGAAGGAAGTGAAATTTTGGTATTTGGTAAATTTACTCCTTTTCTAGAGGATAAAATTCCACCGTGAATTACTTTTGCTTTGATGATGTTAAAACCGTCAGAGCTGATAATTTCAAGCGCCAATTTTCCATCATCTAGTAAAATTTTTTCTCCTGGATTAACGTCTGCCGGAAGTTGAGGATAATTGATGGCAATTTTTTCAGCTGTTCCAACCATTTTTTCGGTTGTGATGATAATTTCTTTTCCGTTTTCAAGTAAAACGCCATTATTTTCAACTTCGTAAACTCGAATTTTTGGGCCTTGTAAATCTGCTAAAATAGCGACATTTAGTCCTGTTTCGTCATTCAATTCACGGATAACTTTAATGACAGCAGCATGATCCTCATAAGCACCATGAGAAAAGTTCAAACGACAAACGTTCAAACCTTCTAAAAACATTTGTCTTAAAATTTCTTTGTCTGAGGACGCTGGTCCTAAAGTGGCAACTATTTTTGTTTTTTTCATATTCAAATTTATTTTTTAACTTATCAAAAGTTAGTAATTTTCATCAAAAATTAGGTTTTCAGTTGAAGCGAATTCTGTTGGATCAAAGTTAAAAGCAGTTAAAACACTTGAATGACTTTTAATTTTTGATAACCAATCATCCGCATCAATTATTTGATTATTTACCAAAAAAAGAAAATAATCAATTTGTTGTTTTTCTGGAATCAAAAATTTTCCTTCTGCTTTATTTTTGATTAAATAATAATCAAGCATTTCTTCTTCATCTTTCTGAATAAAATAGTTGTGTTTTGAAAAACCGTTTTTTTTATGGTGAACATCAAAAAGATTTTCAGCCTTTATAAGTTTTAATTTCAACAATTCATTCAAGCCCCAAACCAATCTATAATCACTGTGATGAGAGCAAATTCCTATCATACTGTAGTTATAATCTGCCTCAAGTGTAAGATTGTATTTGTGTTGTTTGGCCATGAAAAAAAATAACAGCACTAAGTTAGTCATTATTTAAAAGATGACCCGTGATTGTTGTTAAGCTTCTGTAAAATTTGTTGAATTTTGAGCGGAAATTTCCAATTTCTAGAATTAGATTTCTCCCATCAACGTTAATGTTTCCTTTGAAGCGGCTTGCTCAGCCATTTTTTTGGAATTTCCTTTGCCTTTTCCATAAGGTGTATCGTTGATTGAAACCATGATTTCATAATTCCAATTTCCGTTCACACTTTCTTCTGTCAAAACATTGAATTCTAACTTTAAGTGCTTCTTTTGGCTCCAGATAAAAAGTTTAGATTTGAAATCGATTTCTTCCTCCAAAATTTTATTCAAATCGGCATAATTACGCAAAATATTGTGGCTGACGCATTTTTTTACCGCTTCATAACCGCCGTCAAGATAGATTGCGCCCATCAATGCTTCAAATGCATTTCCTTCTAAACTTGCAAGGTTGATTGCTCTACCTTTGTGATACCGCAAGATTTCTCTAAGACGCATTTCTTCACCGATTTCAGATAGCGTTTTTCTACTCACAACTTTCGACTTAATTTTGGTCAAAAAACCTTCGTCTTGGTCAGGAAATCTTAAGAATAGTAATTCAGCGATCACTGCATCCAGAATGGCATCGCCTAAATATTCCAAACGCTCATTTGAAATTTGATTTTCGGTAAGGTTACTGAAAGATTTATGAGTTATTGCTTCGTAAAAATAATTTAGATTTTTCGGTTTGTAGCCGAAACGTTTGAGCACAAATCTAATGATACGAAGGTCTTCGTTTGAACGTTTTATGGATCGCGTAAATAGCCGCTTAAGCAAAGTTTAGCTTTTGAATTTCTTTACAATAACAGAAGTATTGTGACCACCAAATCCAAAGGTATTTGATATCGCAACATTCACGGTTCTTTTTTGTGCTTTGTTGAAAGTAAAGTTGAGTTTATTATCCAATTCAGGATCGTCGGTAAAATGATTTATGGTTGGAGGAACAATGTCATTTTTCACCGCCAAAATACAAGCAATCGCCTCAATAGCTCCTGCTGCACCTAGCAAATGTCCAGTCATTGATTTTGTAGAACTGATATTTAAATCATAGGCATGTTCTCCAAAAACTTGCACAATGGCTTTTGTTTCTGCAATATCTCCAAGTGGAGTAGAAGTACCGTGAACATTGACATAATCAACTTCATTGGCATTCATTTCTGCATCTTCCAGTGCGGCAATCATTACGTTTCTTGCTCCAATTCCTTCTGGATGAGGTGCTGTCATGTGATATGCATCACCAGACATTCCACCACCACAAACTTCGGCGTAGATTTTCGCTCCTCGTTTGATGGCATGATTGTACTCTTCTAGAATTAGAGCTCCTGCACCTTCACCTAAAACAAATCCGTCTCTTTCAGCATCGAATGGTCTTGAAGCTGTTTCTGGTGATTCGTTTCTGGTTGATAAAGCTTTCAAAGCGTTGAAACCTCCCATTCCCATTTCATTTACTGCTGCTTCAGAACCACCAGTAACAATTGCATCTGCCTTCCCTAAACGAATTAAGTTAAAGGCGTCAATAATTGCATTTGTAGCTGAAGCACATGCAGACACAGTTACATAGTTAGGGCCACGTAAACCGTATTTAATTGAAATATGTCCTGATGCAATATCAGAAATCATTTTTGGAATAAAGAAAGGATTGAATTTTGGTGTTCCGTCACCTGAAAAGAAATTTTGAGCTTCATCTTGGAAAGTTTTCAACCCTCCAATTCCTGAACCCCAAATCACCCCAATGCGATCTTGGTTTGGATTTGATTCCATTAAACCAGAATCAGCCATGGCTTCTGAAGCAGAAACCATGGCGTATTGAGAAAATTGATCCAATTTGCGGGCATCTTTGCGATCCATGAAGTCTTCAACATTGAAGTTTTTGACCTCACATGCAAATTGAGTTTTGAATTTAGACGCATCGAATTGTTTGATTTCAGCCGCTCCACTTTTACCGGCAATTAAATTTTCCCAGTACTCAGAAACAGTATTTCCAATAGGCGTAAGCGCTCCTAAACCAGTTACAACAACTCTCTTTAATTCCATACAGAATAGGTCTTAATTCAACAATTAATTTCTTTCTAGATTATACGTTCTTCTCGATGTAAGAAACAGCGTCACCAACCGTTTGGATAGTTTCAGCTTGATCGTCTGGAATAGCAATGTTAAACTCTTTTTCGAATTCCATAATCAATTCTACTGTATCTAAAGAGTCAGCTCCTAGATCATTTGTGAAGCTTGCTTCGTGAGTAACTTCGCTTTCTTCAACACCCAATTTATCTACGATAATTGCGATTACTTTTGACTTGATATCAGACATTTCTAATTTTTTTAATGATTAATTCAGCTTGCAAAGAAAGAATATATGCTTTAAAAAACAAAATTATTAATGACTTAATTCATTATTTGTTTATCATTACTTCTAATAATCAGAGTTATAGGCTTTTTTTTGTTCTTGTTTTCTTCGTTTACCTAGTGCAATAATCAGCTTTTTAATGACATTTCAACCCTTTTTTTAGATTGAAAATGATAAAATTCAGTGTATTTTTGTGTTTGAAAATTTAATTTATGATCAATTACAATCCTAAAAGTTGGCTCACGCTCATTTTTTCAATCCATAAAAGTGATACACTTAGAATTCTGTGGAAAGAGATTCTTTACATGATTTTATTGACACTTTTTATAGCTTTCATCGAGATTCATTTTTTCCCAGAGGCAGTATTTTTAGAAAAATTGGTTTCGGTCTATCAACTAATTGGTTTTGTAATTTCTTTGTTGCTTGTTTTTAGAACTAACACAGCGTATGATCGTTGGTGGGAAGGAAGAAAAAAATGGGGAGAATTAGTTAATGATTCGCGAAATTTCGCCGTAAAAATTAATGCGATTCTTCAAAATGAAACTGAAAGAGATTTTTTCGCAAGAATGACTTCTAATTTTGCGTTTTCTATGAAAGAACATTTAAGAAGCGGTATAGATTTTGATCAATTGGATCTTTTCCCTACTGAAAAGGAACAATTGGAAAATGAAAATCACGTGCCATTGGCTATCGTTTCGCTCATGTTTAGGAGACTTTCGGAATTAAAAAGTACAGGCATCATTACTGATGGAGATTATATCGTACTTGATAAAAACCTAAATGGTTTCATGGATTCTTGTGGCGCTTGTGAAAGAATTAAAAACACGCCGATTCCTTTTTCCTATAGTCTTTTTTTGAAAAAATTCATATTCATTTATGTTGTGACAATGCCACTTGCTTTCGTTACCATTTTTGGATATTTTTCAGCTTTCATTGCCACCTTTGTATTTTACGTTTTAGTAAGTATGGAAGTGTTAGCTGAAGAAATCGAAAATCCTTTTGGTTACGACGACAATGATTTACCCACAGATCTGTTGGCCGAAAATATTAAAAAAGCTGTTTATGGTCTTCTGAATTAAAATAATTCAGCAACTCAATTTTGTAAAGCACGTCAATCGTACAAAACATTTTTATGAAGCTTAAATTGTCCTCTTTCTTTGCAATCATTAGTGTTATAACTTTTGCTCAATCTTCCACCAAAAAAGTGCTTTTTATTGGAAATAGCTATACCGCAGTCAATAACCTTCCTCAAATGACAAAAGACGTTGCTATGTCTGTTAACGACACTGTTTTATTTGATGTCAATGCTCCAGGAGGATATACTTTTCAAGGACATTCAACAAATGCCGTTTCATTAAACAAAATAATGACAGGAATTTGGGATTTTGTTGTTTTACAAGAACAAAGTCAAATGCCATCTTTTCCAGATCAGCAAGTTGCAACGGAAGTTTTTCCTTTTGCCAGAAAATTAGATAGCATTATTCATCAATACAATTCTTGCGCTGAGACAGTTTTTTATATGACTTGGGGCAGAAAAAATGGAGATGCATCTAATTGTACTTCTTGGCCGCCAGTTTGCACTTACAATGGAATGGACAGCCTACTGAATTTAAGATACCAAACGATGGCTCAACAAAATAATGCCATTGTTTCTCCGGTAGGTAAAGTGTGGAATTATGTGAGAACAAATCATCCTGAAATTGAATTATACCAGTCAGACGAAAGTCATCCTTCTATCGCTGGTACCTATTTGGCAGCTTGTACTTTTTATACAACTATTTTCAGAAAAGATCCAACATTAATTACTTTCTTCTCAAGTTTATCAACTGTTGATGCTATTCAAATTCAAAATGCAGTGAAGCTCAATGTTTATGATAGCTTGATGAATTGGAATATAGGTCTTTATGATTTGAATGCTGATTTCAGTTTCTCTCAAGTTTCAGGCAATGAATTTTCTTTTACTAATAATTCCAACGCTCAATTTGCTTTACTTTGGGATTTTGGTGATGGAAGTGCTTCAATTGATATCAATCCCAATCACCAATATAGTCAACCGGGAGTTTATAATGTTATTTTGACCATCACGTATTGTGGTAAAACAGATTCTGTCGCAAAAACAATTAGCGTGAACGCAGTGAATGTTTTAGAAAATCAGATTGATGCTTGGAAGGTTTATCCCAATCCAGTAAAAGAATTACTTCAAATTGAAAACGGTGAAAGCAAAGCTTCAAGATTTTGTATTTTCAATGCCTTGGGCGAAATTGTACAAAAAGGGAATTTGAATTTTGGAAAAAATGAGATTACAACAAACCAATTGAATCAGGGCGTTTACTACATTGAAATTTATGATTGGTCTGCTTCTTTAGGAAAAGTCAAATTCATCAAAATTGATTATTAAATTTTAATTCAATTTAAAACTTAAATTAAACGTTGTCCCATGCTTGGTGTTATATTCGCATTGACCATTTAGTTGCTCAGTCAATGCTTCAATCAATGTCATTCCAAGAGATTGGTTATTTTTATTCGTTTCATAGTCAAAGCCTGGACCATTATCGTGAATCATGAGTAAAATTTGATTGCCAATTTTTTTGATTTTAATCTCTAATTTGCCTCCGTTTTTTTTGAACGCATGCTTGATGGAGTTGGTAATCAGCTCATTGATTATTAAGGCACAAGGAATGGCTTTTTCAGAAGTGATATTGAAGCTGTCAATTTCAAGAATCAATTGAATGTCTTTATTTGTTGGAAAAATGGTTTTTTGTAAATCACGAATTAATTCTTCCAAATACTCTTTCAAATCAATCTTCGTGAAATTTTCTTTTTCATAAAGTTTTTGATGAACTGTAGCCATCGAATGGACTCTATTTGAACAATCTAATAAAATGTTTTGTAGTTCAATACTTTCAATCTGATTTCTTTGCAGATTCAACATGCTTGAAACAATTGCCAAGTTATTCTTAGTTCGATGATGAATTTCAGACAATAAAATGTTTTTGTCTTTCAAAGTTTCTTCAAGTAACAATTTTTGTTGTTCATTGATTAATATCCTTGAATCGAGTTCCAGTTTTTGCTGCGATTGGAGTATGCTATACATCAAAACAATCATCAAGGTTAAACCAAAAGAAAATCCATAATTTAGTTGTGTAAATAATGCATTTGGATTAATTATTAGATTTTCAGATGGATACAGTGAAACTAATAGGTAACTCATTCCGTGTATTAAAATCATCAGAATGAAGATTAGCGCAAGTATATTTTTATTTTTTGGGAGAGGAAATAAGAATGAAAAACAAGCAAATAATGGAAACAAGAACAAAAAAGTTCCAAAGTTAAACTCAAAAATCACATTCACTAAAATGACATTGAAATTGAGAACAAGGAGGTAAATGATAGTTGATAGTCTGAAGTAACCGATACGATTTAGATAAAAGATCATGAAAAGAAATGAAATACTCAAAAACATGATGCATCCATAGATCCATTCAGAAAAATTATAACAAAAAAGAGGTGCCAATGATAAGGCAGGAATCCAAATCAACGCCATGAAATTTAAGCCACGAATTTTAAATTTATCATGTGAAAGTGACTCAGATGAAACACCTTTATTTATCAGTAGCTTGTAAGAATTAAATATGTTTTCAATAAAATTCATTCCTGAATAAATCGTTTTTTGTAGCGTTCAATATCAACTTCTTTATCCAAAATTGAAATATCAGACAAAGATGAAACAAATTCTTGAGATAACAGTGGTGCCATCATATATCCTTTTGCTCCCAAACCGTTAAAAATCTTTAATTTAGAATAAATAGGATGTGTACCAATTAACGGCCTTCTATCCAAAACAGTTGGTCTAACACCTGCTTGATGGTCAATTATTTTCATTTTCGCTTCTACTAAAGTATTGGCTTGATCAAACAGTAATTCTTTTGCAGCACTTGTCAAATCTGTGTTTGGACTTCTCCAGGTATAAGTTGCTCCCACTTTAAATTGATTTTTTCCAATGGGTAAAATGAAACATTTTCGATTCAAAAGTTCAGTTTCGGCAATATCTTCCGATTCGACAGTTAAAATTTCACCTTTGGTAGCTTCAAGTGGGAGGTAATTAAAAAAGGGATTCTCAATACCTCGATATCCTTCACAAAAAATGATGGCATCATATTTTTCTCCTTCATAAACAGCTTCTTCAGGATTCAAATCTTCATATCTGAATGTATTTTCACTCAAAAAATTATTTTCTATGAACCAATTTTTAGCATCGTTCAAAAATTCAGTGGTATGAATGCAGGCAGATTGTAAAACCAAACCTGTTCCAAAGGTATTTTTCACACCAGCAAAGTTGTCGTCGTCTTCATTTATGGTTTTCATGTACGGAGAATAATCTTCCCAATTTTGCCTTTCAAGCCAAGTTTCCTTTTCTTGTAGGTGTGAAAAAGCGCGCCTGATTGGAATTGGTTCGTAATATTTGTTGCCCCAACTTTTGCCAAGTTGTGTATAAAAATCAAAAGCAATGGGCAAAAATTCGTCAACCCTCCAGCTTTTTGTAGTACGTCTGAAAACCAGCGGATTGATTACACCCGCTGCAACTTGAGAACTTTCATTAAATCCTTTGTCAATGATTTTGAAATTGAGTTGATTTTCGTGCAATCTTCTTGCCACGCAAATTCCGGCCAACCCTGCGCCTACAATAAGAATTTTTTGGGGTTTTGTTTTTTCAATCATTTTGCGATTGCTAAACTAAGCACAGTTATTTTAATATCAGGCAAAACTTGGTGAATTTTTTGAATACAAGCTTCTAAAGTGGAGCCCGTAGTTACCACGTCATCAACCAAAGCGATGTGTTTGACATCTTTTAATTTAATTGGATCCAAATGAAAAACATCAGACACGTTGTCCCAACGGAGGAAACGATTCGCTTTTTTAGTTTGACTTTCTGTATGAATTCCTTTGGTTAGAAAATGGGTGTTTACAAGCGTTTTAGTACTTTCTGCAATGCCATTTGCAATACATTCACTTTGATTGTAGCCGCGAATAAATTTCTTTTTGGGGTGCAACGGCACCGGAATCAAAACTTCAATTGAACCATATTTTGCCTGATTTTGATTTAATCGTTCTCCAAATCGACTTCCCATTTCTATGGCTAGGTCTTTTTTTCCTTTGTATTTTATTGCATGCAAAATTTGTTGGGTGCTCGAATCTTGTTCAAATTGCAAAAATGCGCAAGTGGATGTTAATTTACTCCTCCCCCAAAAAAGTTTGTCGAGCGAACTTGGTTCAGTGAAATTTTCGAAGTAAGTAAACCTTAAATTTGCATCACAAATGTCACACAAATTTCTGAGTCCGACAGAGAGTTCTTTTTCACAAGAAAGACAACTTGATGGATAAATTAAATGAAGCAAATCTTCCTTCCAAATAAGTATTTTTTTAGACCAAAATCTAGGCTTTGATTGAGTTTGAAAAGTTTCTTTCATCTATGAACATTTGAATGTTTAAAACAAGGTAAAATTTAACTTGACATCTTTCAAATTTGGGCTTAAATTTATGAAAAAAAAGCATAATTCAACTAGTTTCAATAGATTGATGAATAATGTTATATTATCGATGATTCTGGAGTTTTAGGCTGTGAATATCTTTATTTAAAATGTTAATAAGCCATATATCGGTTGATAGCAAAGGGGTTTCAAAAGTGAATGTTGAAAACATGACATTTTTGTGAATTTCTTTACTTGCGTAAGGGATAAAAAATGACAATTTTTGTACTCCTCGAAAGGTAATTATACAACCGATCAAAAATTCTTGACTCCAAAAGAATTTTGAAAAAAAAATAAAATAAAAGTCACAAAAAATAAAACAAAATCTTGTTTTAAGTGCTAAATATATTGAACTAAAAAAACATTAAAATGACACAGAATGAACCGATATTGGAATCAAATGAAAACAGATTTGTTTTGTTTCCAATTCAACACGATGACATTTGGTCTTTCTACAAACGAGCAGAAGCAAGTTTTTGGACAGCTGAAGAAATCGATTTGTCACCAGATTTGATTGATTGGGAGAATAAATTGAATGACAATGAACGCCATTTTGTGAAACATGTCTTAGCATTCTTTGCTGCCTCCGACGGGATTGTAAACGAGAATTTGGCTGAGCATTTTTTGTCTGAAGTGCAGTATACCGAAGCAAAGTTCTTTTATGGTTTTCAAATTGCGATGGAAAATGTGCACTCTGAAACTTATTCTTTGTTGATTGATACCTACATCAAAGACACTGCAGACAAGAATTACCTTTTCAATGCCATCGACACCATGGATTGTGTTCGTAAAAAAGCGGATTGGGCTTTAAGATGGATTGATCAAGGAAGTTTCGCTGAAAGATTGGTAGCCTTTGCAGCAGTTGAAGGAATTTTCTTCTCAGGTTCATTTTGCTCCATTTTTTGGTTGAAAAAACGTGGATTGATGCCAGGACTTTCATTCTCAAATGAATTGATTTCAAGAGACGAAGGCTTACATTGTGATTTCGCTTGTTTGCTGTACAATAATCATGTTGTAAATAAACTTACGAAAGATCAAGTTAAACAAATCATTTTGGATGCAGTTGAAATTGAGAAGGAGTTTATTTTAGATGCGCTTCCAGTAAAACTAATCGGAATGAACAGCGATTTGATGTCTCAATACATTGAATTTGTTGCTGATAGATTGTTGCAAGAATTAGGAAATGACAAAATTTACAACGCAACCAACCCATTTGATTTCATGGATATGATTTCGATTCAAGGTAAAACAAACTTCTTTGAAAAAAGAGTAGGTGAGTACCAAAAAGCAGGCGTGCTTGATGGTAAAAACACCCAAGATTTTACCATCGATGAAGATTTCTAAATTCCACAATAATAGTAATACAAAACATTTAAAACCCCGAGCGCACTATGTATGTAATTAAAAGAGACGGTAGAAAAGAGGCCGTAAAATTTGACAAAATCACAGCACGCATTGTGAAAATGTGCTACGGATTGGATCCGTTGGTTTCGCCTGAAGCTGTTGCGATGAAAGTCATTGAAGGAATTTATGATGGAGTTTCAACAACAGACTTGGACAATTTGGCCGCTGAAGTTGCTGCTGCTAAAACCATCGATCATCCTGATTATGCATTGTTGGCATCAAGAATTGCAGTTTCAAACCTACACAAAGACACTAAAAAGTCTTTCTCTGAGGTAATGGAAGATTTATACAATTACATTGATCCTAAAACCAATCAACCAGCAAGTTTGTTGGCAGAAGATGTTTACCAAGCTATCATGTCAAATCGTGATACGTTGGATTCAAGCATCATTTATGACAGAGACTTTAGATACGATTATTTCGGTTTCAAAACGTTAACGCGTTCTTACCTTTTGAAATTGAACGGACAAATTGTTGAACGTCCACAACAAATGTTGATGCGTGTTTCTGTTGGGATTCACAAAAACGACATTCAAGCAGCTATCAAGACTTACAACTTGATGTCTGAAGGTTGGTTCACACACGCAACGCCAACTTTGTTTAATGCAGGTACCCCAAAACCACAAATGTCTTCATGCTTTCTTTTAACGATGAAAGACGATAGCATTGAAGGGATTTACGATACATTGAAATCTTGCGCTCAGATTTCTCAATCGGCTGGTGGAATTGGATTAGCAATACATAATATCCGTGCTACAGGGTCTTATATTAAAGGAACAAACGGAACTTCAAACGGTATTGTACCGATGTTGAGAGTTTACAATGATACTGCTCGTTACGTTGATCAAGGTGGAGGAAAAAGAAAAGGTTCTTTCGCCATGTATGTTGAACCTTGGCATGCAGATATTTTTGACTTCTTGGATTTGAAGAAAAATCACGGAAAAGAAGAACAACGTGCAAGAGATTTATTCTACGCACTTTGGATTCCAGATTTGTTCATGAAACGAGTTGAATCAAATGGAGACTGGACGTTAATGTGTCCACACGAGTGTCCAGGTTTATCTGACACGCACAGTGCTGAATTTGAAGCTTTATACACCAAGTATGAATCTGAAGGAAAAGGAAGAAAAACGATCAAAGCACAAGATTTGTGGTTCAAGATTTTAGAATCTCAAATTGAAACCGGTACGCCATACATGTTGTATAAAGATGCTGCAAATGCAAAATCTAATCAGCAAAATTTAGGTACAATCAAGTCTTCAAACTTGTGTACTGAAATCATTGAATATACTGCTCCTGATGAAGTTGCAGTTTGTAATTTGGCTTCTTTGGCTTTGCCTAAATTTGTAACAGAAGACGGAAAATTTGACCACGATAAATTGTTTGAAGTAACTTATCAAGCTACAATCAACTTAAACAGAATCATTGACGGAAATTACTATCCAGTTGAAGAAGCAAAAAATTCAAACTTACGCCATAGACCAATTGGACTTGGTGTTCAAGGTTTAGCTGATGCATTTATTTTGTTGCGTTATCCTTTTGAATCAGAGGAAGCTAGAGCTTTGAATCGCGAGATTTTTGAAACGATTTACTACGCTTCAATGACTGCTTCTAAAGATTTGGCGAAAGTTGAAGGCGCATACGAAACATTCGCTGGTTCGCCAACCTCTCAAGGAATTTTCCAATTCGATATGTGGGGTGTTACGCCAACAAATCGCTGGGAATGGGATGTTTTGAAAGAGGAAGTTAAAACGCACGGTGTTAGAAACTCTTTGTTGCTTGCTCCAATGCCAACTGCTTCAACAGCACAAATTTTAGGAAATAACGAATGTTTTGAACCATATACGTCTAACATTTACACACGTCGTGTATTGTCTGGAGAATTCATTATTGTGAATAAACATTTATTGAAAGATTTGGTGAAAGAAGGATTGTGGACCAAAGAAATGCGTCAAAAATTGATGGCATCAAACGGTTCAGTTCAGAACATCAATGAAATCCCTGCAAATATCAAAGAATTGTATAAAACCGCTTGGGAGATTTCACAAAAATCTATCATTGAGTTAGCAGCTGATCGTGGTGCATATATCTGTCAATCACAATCTTTGAATATTTTCATGGAAAATGCAAACTTTGGTAAATTGACATCGATGCATTTCTATGGTTGGAAAAAAGGATTGAAAACCGGAATGTATTATTTGAGAACGAAAGCAGCTACAGATGCAATCAAGTTT
>JBBALI010000008.1:0-106306 GCA_040403095.1 Crocinitomicaceae bacterium | reverse complement strand
ATCGTTTGGTCGATTCCTGCATTCACTGTTGCAGGTTGATTAATCGTAATTAAAAGTTGGTCGGAAACTGCGCCACATGGTCCTGTTGGATCGTTCGATGTAATGGTCAAAGTCACAGAACCTGCTGTTACTTCCGCTGCGCTTGGTGTATAAACTGCGTTTAATGTCGTTGCGTTTGGATTAAATGTTCCTGTTCCTCCACTCCAAGTTGCCGAAGTAGTTGATCCGCCTTGGGTTCCTGAAAGCGTAACAGATGAACCTCCACAAATCGTTTGGTCGATTCCTGCGTTGATAGATGCCAGTTGAGAAATCGTAATTAAAACTTGATCTGTTACAGCTGGACAAGGACCTGCAGGATTATTTGATGTTAAAGTCAATAATACAGAACCTGCTGCAACATCAGCAGCGCTGGGCGTGTAAGTCGCATTCAAAGAAGATGGATTTGGACTAAAAGTGCCCGTTCCACCGCTCCATGTAACAGAAGTTGTTGAACCGCCTTGCACTCCTGAAAGTGAAACTGGCGTAGACCCACAAATCGTTTGGTCAATTCCTGCATTCACTGTTGCAGGTTGATTAATAGTTATCAAAACTTGGTCGGAAACTGCGCCACATGGTCCTGTTGGATCGTTCGATGTAATGGTCAAAGTCACAGAACCTGCTGTTACTTCCGCTGCGCTTGGTGTATAAACTGCGTTTAATGTCGTTGCGTTTGGATTAAATGTTCCTGTTCCTCCACTCCAAGTTGCCGAAGTAGTTGATCCGCCTTGGGTTCCTGAAAGCGTAACAGATGAACCTCCACAAATCGTTTGGTCGATTCCTGCGTTGATAGATGCTAAAGCATTGACAAAATAAGTAAAATTAACAGGGTTTCCAGGGCAACCATTTGCAATTGGAGTGACACTGACAATTGCACTTAGCTGATTTGAAGTATTATTTACACCAACAAATGGTGAAATATTACCTGATCCAGCGCTAGCTAGACCAATGGTCGAATTTGAATTTGTCCAATTGAAAGTTGTATTAACAACTGGACTTGAAAAATTGACCGAGTTTGTTGTTGCATTGGCACAAATTACTTGGTTAGCTGATGCATTAGCCGTTGGCGTTGGTTGAATTCTTATTGTGTCAAGTGACGGAATATATCCAAAACATGCACCATTAGACAAAAACAAGGAAGGTACAAATTGAATTTGGGTAGTTCCCGAGTTACAATATGAATAGGATACAGTTTGCGAAGTATTAGGAATTAAATCAACAAAAGCTCCGTTTCCAAAAAGTAATTTAGCTTCTGTCGCACCTGTTGTATTTACATCAATGGAAGCTAAATAACATGAGCAACCCGTTAAACTTGAATTTGTAACATCTAAAGTTCCATTTGGTCCACCGATATTGACAATCACAACTTGTTGAGTATCTCTGCAAACAGCACCTGAACTTGTTGGCATTGAACTGACAATCAAAGTTACATTGTAGGATCCAGGCAAAGAATAAACAGTTGATGGATTCCAATTTGTAGACGTTTGTCCATTTCCAAAATCCCACTGTGCAGAATTAATATCAGGATTGTTCGAACTGGTATTAGTAAAACTCACCACATTTGGTGGATTGAAACAAGAAAAAGAATTAGCTGAAGCAAGTGCTGACGCGGAAACATCCAAAACAGTTATCTGAATAATTGTATCGTCGGTGCAACCCAAATTATCGCTTACGATTAAACTAATGGTTTGATTGCCTTGTTGGACAAATGTAAATGGCCCAGGATTTATTACATTTGCTGAAGTTGGATTGGCGCTTGTTGCACTCCAATTATAACTCAAAGTACCAACTCCAAATGAATTAGGTGAAACATTTACCGATTGATTGTTACAAATAAAATCTTGGTCAACATTAAATGAAGCAAAGGGTTTTCGCACTATGACAACTTTTGATGAAGTTTTTGTACATCCATAATCATCAGTAATTGTTAAAGTAATCGTATAACTGCCTGAAACGGTGTAGGTATGAGTTGGGTTTGCAATATTTCCTAATGTATTAGGCGTTCCATCACCCCAATCCCAAACTCTTGCAACAATAAAACCATTGGGCGCGAGAGAATTATCAGTTGCTGAAAAAGATAAACCATTACAGATTGTATCCGGCATAGAAAAAGTACCAGTCACACCATGCACAGATATTGTTTTCACAATCGTATCTCGACATCCATTGTTGTCAATATTTAACATTGCAACCCCATAATTACCTGGTGAATAATTTGGAGAGCTAAAAGTTCTTGTTCTAGGTGTTCCTTTCAAGGAATTTACGGTGGTGCTAAAAACAATGCCGTTGTTTGCATTCCAATCCCATTGGGTATTATTTGAGGTGTTTGAAGCAGGCAAAACACCAGAGTTATATTGCGGTGCTGGAGTTGTATTTACAAATTGTAAAAGTGCTCCAAGACATACATCCTGAGTAAGCAGACCATTCAAATTTGATTGGAAATCTGCTAAATTATTAGGATTGGCATTTACAGTAAAGTTATGCTGGGTAGGTAAACATCCTGTTGTGATATCAGAAACAGTTAGGTTAACTATATAAGCACCAAAAGAAGGAAAAGTATGTGTAACTGCCTGTAAATTTGAACTCGGTGAACCATCTCCAAAATTCCATGTGTAAATAGTAAGTGGACTAGTCCCAGTTGAAGTCGATGAAAAACTCCTAATTAATTGGTTACTACAATTTACTGGACTAGTACTAAAATTTGCTTGAGGACCAGTAACAATAACATTTACTTGAGAAGTCGAACCTGAACAACCCAAAGCATTCCCTACAGTCGTAAAAGGTGTCATCGAAACTGTATAATTTCCCAATATGGGATAGGAATAACAGTAAGAAACAGTAGGATCAAAAAAAGCGGTGAAACCATTCCCTAAATCAAGTAAAATAGTGTCAGCACCAACTCCTGTATACTGAAAACAGTAGTTATCTGCATTAACACACTGTGTAACAGCAGTCAAATTTACAAAAGATGATGTTGGTGGAAGTCCATTTCCCACTGTGATTGCATTTGGAAAAATAGTAGAAGATGTACAACCATCCAAGGTAGTTGTAGTCATAGAAATTGAATAGTTTCCTGATGCATTATAAGTAACAGCGATAGGCCCTAAACCATTTCCCGTGATTGGAGAAGCAGCACCTGGAAAATTCCAAGTTGTCAAGGCTCCGTTAGCATTTGGTGTTGTAGAGGTAAAAGCTGTAGTTACAGGTGCTGAACATGCATTTGAAGTAGAGGCAGTAAAACTATTTACAGGTAAATTATTTACTAAAAGCGTAATTGAATCTGGAATACTTGGACAACCTAAAGTGTAAACCAAAGTATAAACCGTAGTTGTTGTTGGAGATACTGAAACCGACTGAGTTGTAAGATTTCCTGGCATCCATAGGTAAGTTCCGCCAGTCAAAGCAGGATTGGCTGTGAGTTGAACAGTAGCACCTGCACAAATTGTTGCATCATTATTTGCAATACCTGAATTTTCAGTATTAGTTAAATTTACAATAGGAGCTGTTATCGTGTTTACATTGAAACTTAAGGGCAAACTTGTACAAATTCCATTATTAAAAGTTACTGAATAAACACCAGAAGTAGACACTAGTATTGAGCTTGTCTCTTCGCCTGTTGACCACAAATATTGTCCATTTTGAACACTTCCTGTTGCTGTTAAATTGGTTGTTTGTCCCTCACAAATATTGATATTTGTACTATTTGCAGTAACTGTTGGAAGTGCGCGAACTGTTACGTTAATGGTTTGCACACCAACACAGCCATTGGGAGCTGTGGATGTTACAACGTAAGGTACAATAATGTTGTTTGTGGTATTATTTGTCAAAACTTCGTTTATATCACCAAGGCCATTCCCTGAACTCGGCGTTAGTCCTGCAAGGTTTGCTCTTGTCCAAGAGAAAGTGGTTCCAGCAATAGAACTTGAAAAGGAATAATTGAAAGCAGAACCACTGCAAACAGTATTTGAATTCAACGGACTCGTTAAACTTGGTGTTTGCAAAACAGTTATTGCTGGCAAGTTCATTGTCGTAAAACAGCCAAATGAATTGGTAACAGTTGCGGTTGGATTATAAACTCCTGAAATATTGTAAATCACTGAAAAATCCTCTGCATTAGAAATAGTTCCATTTGCGGAGTTTATGGCAAAAGACTGTAAAATTCCACTTCCTGGCGATGAGCTGCCATTAAAATTGACATTTAAAGGTGAACATCCTGAGTTAGAAGAAACATTGTAATTGATTGTTGGTGGTAAATAAACCTCTAAAAAATTATTTTGGGTAATTGTTGATGAAACTCCAGCATCTGTAACTGTTAATGAAACATTATAAAATCCAGCATTACTCAAAAAAACAACAATTGAACTTCCAGAAAGTGAACTGTTAAAACCTGCGGGACCAGTTATTATCCACGAATAATTGGAGTATGTTGGGTTATTCGCATTTAAAGTGAAAAGATTTCCAGGGCATTGATTTTGATCTGTACTGTTAAAAGTTGCGTTTAATTGCCCTTGCACTTCCGATACAGAAAGCAAAAACATCAAAAAGAAACCTATATATGTACCTAAAAATCTTCCCATTAATTTTTTAAAACAATTTTATCTAATAAAACTTCATGTCTAAATATAGAGTTTTTTTTGATATTCTCAAAATTTCTTTCGTTAATTGAAGTAATTCTAAATTGCATAACAATCAATTCAAAAAATCAACGGATAATTTCGTTTGATTCAACCCAATTACTGGAGTGCAATGCCCTATCGATTAATTGAATTTTGTATTTGATTGTATCACTTTGAGTTGAAAAAGGATTGTAAAATATAGGTTCAATTGTAGCAATAATTTTACCTTTCAAACCTTTTGGTTTTCCTATATAAATTGGTTTAATTCTATTTTTAAATATGATTGAATCACCATTGATATCTTTTCCAACCACCCAACCATTTACATCATCTTTCTCGTAATAAACCATGTAAACGTTGTAATAATATTTAGAATCCGGATTGAAAGGAGCTATTATTTGATCATCAGATAAACCAATATCTCCTTCTCCATCTTGAAAAGAAAAACTCAACTTGGCAGAATCACCCACTTGAACAAAGTCAATAAATTCAATTTCAGGAACTTCACTGTAATTCTGATCCTTAAAACAACCATAAACTAGCAAAGAAACAATGAAAAAGAAGAATGCTTTTTTTAACATACAATAAAGATAATTAAAATCTAGAAACCATAAAATCAGTGTTTTTTGTTTCTTATACCTAAAGTGGTAACACAAAGTTTCAAAATACTTTATTACTAGAATATTAATCCATTATCAATTTTAGAAATTTTGTAACACCTTTTTGTAATCAACTTTAACATTCCATTAAATCAATTAAATACTGATTTTCAGTTGGTAAAGAACCAATACTTTTGCAGTGCAATTCAAATTTATGCTCCTTTAAAAGTATGAAATTGTAACATTTTTAGGTTTGAAAAGTCAAATAAAAAAGCAAATTAAAAAAAAGAAAAATGAAAAAAGTAATTTACACTTTCGCAATGTTATTCGTCACGACAGGAATCTCATTTGCAAACACAAATCCGATTGACGACGAGAAAAAAGACAGCTCCAAAGTCAATGAAGTAAAAACGGAAGAAAGCACTTTCACGACTCAATTTTCAGCTGATTCCCAAAAATTAACTGTAAAAGTTACTGGAATCATTGATCCCTATGCAAGTATTTCTGTAACTAATCAGCGTGGAGCAACGATTCAATGTGCATTTATTCAAGAAAAAATGAATGAATTTGATTTTGATTTGTCGAAACTAGAGAAAGGCAACTACAACGTAATGTTAATCAACGATCAAGAAATTAGAATCAAAAGAATTCAAATTGACTAAAAATTCAAAACACTGATTTCAAAAAAAAGATTGCCGCTTTAGGCGAAAATCATTGCAGTCGCAAAATTAAACCGTTCACAACTTAATTCAAGCCGTATTTAAAAAGTTGTGTAACTTTTCTAACAAATGTTGCTTATCCTTGTACTAATTATTACAAAAATATGAGGAAAATACTATTTCTAATCTCCTTTCTGGCACTTATACCCATGTTTTCATTCGGTCAAAACATGCACATTTCAGGAAATGTTTTTGATACAATTAGCAACGCACCATTAGAAAATGGAATGGCAATGGTAGTCAGAATCAAAGATTCATTATTGATTGATTTCAAAAGAACCGACAAAGCAGGAAATTTTGAATTCAATACTTTACCATTAGATACTTTGCAATTGATTGTTTCTCATCCCAAATTTGGAGAACGAGAATATTATTTCTTTGGAAGACCTGACAATGCTAGTTTTGAACTCAAAAAAATAATTCTACCAGTTAGAAGTACGCGCATTGACGAAGTCACCATTTATGCCTACAAAGACCCCATCTACTATAAAGGTGATACGCTCGTTTACGTTGCTGATTCTTTCGCTACCAAACCAAATGCAGTTGTAGAAGATTTACTCAAAAAATTACCTGGAATTAAAGTTGAAGCTGATGGTTCTATCACTTCCCAAGGAAAAGAAATTTCCCAAGTTTTGGTTGATGGCGATGAATTCTTTGGCTCAGATCCAACCATGGCAACTAAAAACCTAGCAGCAAAAGGAGTTGAATCTGTTCAAGTGTATGAAAAGAAAAATGAAAATGCTTCTGAAGGAGATGAAACAATTCAAGTGCTTGACCTCAAATTAAAAGATGATGCCAAAAAAGGCTATTTCGGGAAAGTTTCCGCAGCAGGAGATTTTAAAAGGTTTTATGAAGGAGAATTATTGGCAAATAAATTCAATAAAAAACAAAAAATATCAGTATTTTCATTGATTTCCAATACAACAAATTCAAGTTTGAGATGGCAAGATGCGTATAAATATGGGATTGAAACAGGATATACCTACAATGACGAAGAAGATGAATGGCAATCAGATAATATACAACAAGGCACAGGATTTCCAACGACATTGAAAACTGGGGTTTATTATGACGACCAAATCACAGCAAAAACTAAATTTGCAGTCAATTATACGTATTCTAATAATGGTCTGAAAACTGCAGAGAAAAACAGATCTCAATACTTTTTGGAAGATACAACTTATGTGACTGATCAACAAAATCAATCAACAAGTTTGAACCAATCACATGCTTTAAATATGTTTGTGGAACACAAAATTGATTCATTAACAACCATCGAATTTGAACCAAAGTTAAGAGTCAATCTAGCCAGTAACAAAAGCAATGACGAAACTTACTTTACAGGCTCTGACAATATTTTAAACAGATCAACCAATGTGAAAAACAATTCTGAATCATCTGGGACTAATTTAAAAACTAGGCTTACATTAATTCGAGATTTCAAGAAAAAAGACCGCCATTTTGTAGCAACTTATAGATTCACCTATGACGAAAACAAATCAAAAGGAAACCTATATTCGTTAAATAACAATATTTTTGCGACGATTTTCAACGACACCATAGACCAAACGAAAGACAACAATTCACTGTCTCTAAGTCACACCGCAAGTGCTATTTACACGGAACCATTGAACGCTAAATTCAAATTAGAATTTGACTACGAAATGTTTTCAAACCACAATAATCAATCGAAAAAAACTTTCAATTTTTTAAACGGAAATTATGAAACAGCAGATTTGAATTTTTCGAATGAATTTGAAACCAATAAATTACAAAACAGAATCGGAAGCTCAATCATTTATGACCACAAGAAGAATAGATTTGTGGGTGGAGTTAGATTCAGAAATGTAGAAATTTCAAATAAAAACTTGATTTCGGATACAACAATCTTTCAATCTGTAAACAACGTTTTACCTAGATTTAAATACACACATAAATTCTCTCAAAATAATCGCATGGTTGTAAATTACAGCACTTCGTCGACTCAACCAAGCGTTAACCAACTTCAACCAGTTCGAGACAACACAAATCCCAATAGAATTTCATTGGGAAATCCTAATTTGGTTCCAAATTATGTCCACAGCGGTTTCATTTCTTACAACAGTTACAAACCAGTTTCTGGAAGATACATTTGGTCGCGTTTAAGTCAAACAATTACCCAAAATGCTTTTACAAGTTCAGTGGATTTTGATGCTTTTGGGAGAACTTATACCAAAACGGTAAATACCAATGGAAATTTATATACAAACTTATATTTTGGAGGTGGCTTCCCCGTTTACAAACAAATTGTGACATTAAATCCTAATGTCAATGGAGGTTACTCTAAATTCAACAACTTTGTAAATGGTGAAAAGAACTTAACGATCAATAAATCTGTTGGTGGTGGATTAAATGTAAATTATCAAACCGACTCATTGGAATTTTCACTTTCAGGAAATGTTTCCTATACTGATCCAAAAAGTTCAATCAGTGCTGCAAGCAGTCAACCTTATTATACCCAAAATTATAACGCAAACTTGATAGTCAAGCTTCCTTGGAAATTTGGAATTGAATCTGACGCGCGATATACAATCAATTCTGGAAGAGCAGCAGGTTACGACATCAATTATCTAATTTGGAACGCCACAATAACCAAAACTTTTGGGAAACTCGACAATTTGATTCTTGGAGTTACAGTATATGACATTTTAAATCAAAATATCAGTGCTGGTCGAGATGTAAATGCCAATGTAATTACTGATAGTCAAACGAATATCATTGCCCGCTATTTGTTAGTGAAATTAACCTATAAATTCAACAGTGCTAAAATCAAAGAAAATGAAGAAGACCATTTCTAAATCAATCCTTTTCTCAATCTTTTTCCTGGCTTTTGGTTTCATTTCAAATGCACAAATCACTGCAGGAAAAATTACTTTTGAACGAAAAACAAATCTTCTAAAAAGATTCAATGACCCAAATATGATTCGTTGGTTGGGCGAAAAAAACAAAACCAAAATAGATCTTTTTGACCTTTATTTCAATGACAGTATTTCGATTTTCATACCACAAGATGTTGTTGGAACAGATGAAATGAGCTGGGCAACAAATAGAAATACCGTTTACCAAAACATCAAGAAAAAATCGAGATTATCTATCTTCAATGTTTGGGGCGAAAATTTGTATGTTCAAGATTCAACCTACCACAGAGAGTGGAAAATAACTGAAAATAAAAGAAAAATCGGCAAATATGAATGTAGAAAAGCCATTTGGGAGGTGAACGATACAACCAGAATTTACGCTTGGTTTAGTGATGAAATCATTCCATCTGTTGGTCCAGAATCTTTTACAGGTTTGCCAGGTGCAATTTTAGGCCTAGCTACTGAAGATGGTGGCGTTATTTATTTTGCAAAAACTATTGAAATTCAAAATCCAAATATGGAAACATTGGCTCCAAAAATCGGAAAAAATAAAACAGTTACCTCAGCGGAACTGAGGGTCAAACTAGAAAAACAATTCGGTTCAAAACCTGAATTTAAAAACTTTATTGTGGAACTCTTTACTTGGTGATTTTTGGAAATAATTCATCTACTTTTTTAAACCGATAAGCAAAAATAGCATCTAATTTTCTCTTCACTAAAAAAGGATGCGCTATCTTCCCTAAAATTCCTAGGGGCAATTCATAGGACACGATATCTGTCATTTCAACACCGCCTTCAACAGCTTTAAAATGATGTTCGTGGTGCCACATTTTATAAGGACCAAATCTTTGTTCATCCACAAAAAAAGATTTTTCGTGCACATATTTGATTTCTGTCACCCAGTTAATTGGAATCCCTAACAAAGGTCGGATTTTGTATGCAATCATTAATCCTTCATACATCATGTCAGGCACATAAGTCAAAACATCAAATCCCATGTAATCTGGAGTGATGCTTTGTAAATTTTTTGGAGATGAAAAAAAATCCCAACAAGTTTGAAGATCTGTAGGAACAAATTGTGTTCTTTTTAATTGATACATTTTCTAATAAATTAATCTTATCACCTAAACAGAAAAATCAAACTTATGTTTAAGTTCTAATAGTATTTATTCGGGATTAAATAATTTTTAACGTAATCTTCAACTCCAGCTTCTAAACTATGAAAACCTTCAGCATATCCAGCATCCAACATTTTTTGCATTTTTGCTTCAGTAAAATATTGGTATTTATCTCGGATGTCAATTGGCGTGTCGATGAAACCAATATTAGGTTCTTTCCCCATGGCCAAAAAAGTGTTTGTAGCCAAATCTAAAAAAGTACGCGCCTCACCAGATCCTAAATTGTAAATACCTGAAGTTGGTTTTTCTTCCATCAAAAATAAACAAACTTCAACCACATCTTTTACGTAGACAAAATCGCGCAATTGCCCACCATCAGTGTAATCAGGATTGTGAGAACGAAAAAGATTCATGGAGCCTTTTTCAGAAATTTGATTGAAAGCATGAAAAATAACAGAAGCCATTCTTCCCTTATGGAATTCATTCGGACCATAAACATTGAAGAATTTCAAACCTGCCCAAAAAGGTGGTTGTTTTGATTGCTTCAATGCCCAAATATCAAAGTCATTTTTAGAATCCCCATAAGGATTCAATGGTTTCAAATTTGGAATAATTTCGTGATTGTCTTCGTAACCAAATTCTCCCAAACCATAAGTCGCCGCTGAACTCGCATAAACCAAAGGAACATTTTGATCTGAACAAAAATTCCAAATCATTTGAGTGTATTCCACATTCAATTCATCAAAAATCGCTTTGTCAAATTCAGTTGTATCTGTTCTAGCGCCTATGTGGAAGATAATTTCAACAGCCTTTCCGTTTGTTTCCAACCAAGATTCAAAAACACTTCGTTCTACTTTTTCTAAAAACTTCTTTGCAACCAAATTTTGGTCTTTTTCATGTTTGGTGAAATCGTCAACAACAACAATATTTTCTTTTCCTGCTTGATTCAATCTTGAAACCAAACAACTTCCAATAAAACCAGCGGCACCTGTTACAACAATCATTTCTTTGAATTTGGAGCAAAGATACTGTTTTTCAAAAAGAAAAAATCGCGTTGCACCCGCTTTTAAAAATTTCGTCAAATCGCCATATTCCGATTTTGTGATTGACATTAAATTTTATCCTTGATTTAAGATTTGCAGACAGGTTTTTAAAATCACTTTGCAATTATTACTTTCAATTTTCGTAATTTTGAAAACTCAAATAAAATGGATTTCACATGAAGCAATACCACGATTTATTAAACCACATTCTTGAAAACGGAACTCAAAAAGGAGATCGCACTGGTACAGGTACAATTTCTACTTTTGGGTATCAAATGCGTTTTGATTTAAATGAAGGTTTTCCGGTATTGACGACAAAAAAATTGCATTTACGCTCGATTATTGTTGAACTTTTGTGGTTTTTACAAGGCGATACCAATATTAAATTTTTGAAAGAAAACAATGTTTCAATTTGGGATGAATGGGCGGATGAGAACGGTGATTTAGGTCCTGTTTATGGTCATCAATGGCGCTCTTGGCCTGCAAAAGATGGTAGCACCATCGATCAAATTTCTAATTTAATTCAGCAGATTAAAACCAATCCTAATTCTAGAAGATTATTGGTTTCTGCGTGGAATGTCGCTGATGTCGACAACATGGCCTTGCCGCCTTGTCACACCATGTTTCAATTTTATGTGGCTGATGGAAAGTTAAGCTGTCAATTGTATCAAAGAAGCGCAGATACTTTCTTGGGTGTGCCTTTCAATATTGCTTCCTATGCCCTCTTGACCATGATGATAGCACAAGTTTGCGACTTGCAATATGGAGAATTTATCCACACTTTGGGAGATGCACATTTATATAACAATCACTTGGAGCAAACCAAATTACAATTAACAAGAGATTGTCGTCCATTGCCAACAATGAAAATAAATCCTGATGTGAAAGACATTTTCGGATTTAAACTAGAGGATTTCGAATTATTGAATTACGATCCACATCCACATATTAAAGGCGCAGTTGCAGTTTAAACTTTTACAGTTTACTCAAAAAATCTAATCCCATTTCCAATCCATATCGGTAGTCCAATTCCAATGCAACTTTAGAATTGGTGTAACCTCCCGTTTTGAGTTTTTGCTCAGGTGCAATTTGCTGAATTTTAATTCCTGAGGGCGGATTTAAAATGAAATCGATTGATTCATTGAATTTAACATGTTGGTTTGAAAAAATTTTTGTCAAACCTGGATGATTCTTGAAATACTTTTCACCCAAAAAATTGGGCAAGGATTGTTTTTCTTTCAAATCTGCGAAAGATGTTCTAATGACTAAAATATCTGTCGCACCTTGGTCACCTGCCCATTGAACCGGCAATGGATCACTCCAACTTCCATCCATGTATTCATTTCCATCGATTTCATGTTTGGCTTTAGTCACAAACGGAATCGCACATGAAGCAATCAAACAAGAAACCCAATTTTCAGCCGTCGGTGTTAAATATTCTGGTTTTCCTGTATTTCGATTAGTCGCTACAATTCCTATAGATTTATTACCATGATTTTCAAAAATCGCCCGCATATTCAATGGTACAATTTCTTGCGCTATTTCTTCAAAAAAGTCAACATTCATGAATACTCCAGAAGTAAACAATTGCTTGTAATTGATAAATTTCGGATCTTCTAAAAGCACGTGAATGGATTGAATACATTTTTTATATTCCCCATTTAAAAAGTATGTTAACGCATTTGCACCTCCAGAAACACCCACATAAATATCAAATGGATTGTAGTTTTTTGCAATAAATGCATCTAAAACACCTGAGGAAAATGCAGTTTTAAAACCACCTCCTTGAATGACTAAAGCTTTTTTGGACATTGCTTTGAATTAACTTTTCTAAAGTTAACATTTTCTTTTTACACTTAATGAATTTCTGTTAATTCAATTGCAAATTATCGATCAGCCTCACTTCTCCACAATAAGCAACAATACAAGCAACTGAATTTGGCACCCAGCTCTCAGTTAGATTCACTAAATCTATTGGGTTAACAATTTCAAAATATTCAAGAATCATATTTGTCTGATTGAAAAATTCAATTGTTGCCTTTTTAGTTTCCTCAGGAGTATGATTTACAGCAAATTGCTTAGCAAAATAAAGTGTTTCACTAATTTTCACCGCTTCCTCTCTTTCTGATAAAGACAAACGCAAATTTCTGCTACTCATAGCCAATCCAGAAGTTTCTCTTAGCGTTGGAACAGCAACGATATGAATCGGTAATTTGAAAAATGTGGTCATGAATCTAATTACTGCTACTTGCTGGAAGTCTTTGAGGCCAAAGTAAGCATTGGTTGGTGTTACAATTTCAAAAAGTCTGTAAACCACTTGCACAACGCCTTGAAAATGCCCTGGCCGATGCTCTCCTTCCATCACTTGGTCTAGAAACCCTAAATCAATTTGTGGAAGAACAAATTCATCTGTGTAAATTTCATCTACTGAAGGAATGAAAACTGCATCACAACCTAAAGAAGAAAGAATCTCACAATCGGCATCGATTGAGCGAGGATATTTATCTAAGTCAGATGCATTGTTAAACTGCGTAGGATTTACAAAAATACTTGCAATTACAAAGTCATTCGACTTTTTTGCTTCAGTAATCAGAGAACCATGACCAGCATGTAAAGCGCCCATAGTAGGCACAAAACCAATGGTTTTTCCTAAATCCTTTTTTGATTTTATAAACGATTTAAGTTCGTCAACTTTAGTAAAAACCTGCACTTGAAATAATTCTAATAATTGCCAAAGCGACAAATCTATTCCTTTTTTTGATTTGTGCCATTTTTTTTCGTACTTTTGTACTGTTTTTTTATTAATAAAAACTTCCATGGAGAAAAAAAGAATTCTTTTTGTTTCACAAGAGATTGCACCATTCCTTCCGAAATCAGATATTTCTAACACTGCCCGTAAACTTCCACAAGGAATTCAGGACAATGGAAAGGAAATCCGCGTTTTTACTCCCAAATTTGGAAGTATCAATGAAAGAAGACATCAGTTACACGAAGTGATTCGTTTATCTGGAATGAATTTGATTATTGACGACAAAGATCACCCATTGATTATCAAGGTAGCATCAATTCCAACTGCAAGAATGCAGGTATATTTTATCGATAATGATGAATATTTTAAAAGAAAAAATGCAATAACTGAAGACGATGGGAGTTATTACAATGACAACGATGAAAGATCAATGTTCTTTTGTCGTGGGGTTTTAGAAACTGTTAAAAAATTGGGTTGGAAACCAGATGTGATTCATTGTCACGGATGGATGGCCAATTTGATGCCGCTTTACATCAAAAAAATGTATCATAAAGATCCACATTTTGCAGACACAAAAGTAGTTATCAGTTTATATGACAACGGATTTACTTCTAATTGGGACAATCGATTTGCTGACAAGCTAAAATTTGATGGTTTTGACAAAGAAATCACAACTAGTTTAACTGATCCTTCATATGAAAATATCACGAGAGCTGCTTTAAAATATGCAGATGGAGTGACTATCGGATCAGAAGTTTTAGATGAAGTTTCTTTATCGCTTTTTGAAGAAGCAACTTGCTTGAAGCAAACATTTTTACCAGAAGAAACACAAACCAAAGTAATGTCAGATTTTTTTGACAAAGTTATTGAAGAAGAAGTACTTATATAAAAATATGGTTCCAACATTCAAATCATTTCAGTGGCGGAAAGTTCAAATACTTTCCGCTACTTTTTTTTGCGTCACACTTGCCTTGACAGCTTGTAAGAAAAAAGAAACAATGGTCGGCAAAGATGCTTTCGATGCCAATGGATTATTGAATTCAACAGAAGTAGATATACCACTTAGAACATATACCATAGAGGAAGACTCAGTTGTTACAAAAAATCAACTTCACGCGTTGTTAGGTGCATACAATGATCCAAAATTTGGAACCGTTGACGCATCATTTTACACGCAAATTAGCTTAGACAACCCTGGTTCTACCTCATTTGGAGTGAATCCAATTGTGGATTCTATTGTTTTATCGTTACAGTACACTGGCTACTACGGTGAAAATAAAGCACAAACATTTGAAGTATATGAGTTGACAGATGATTTAAGCGCAATTACTGACAGTATTTATTACTCATTTACTACCAAAAATGTAAATCCAACTAATTTAGTTTTTCCTGGAAAAGAAACAATTACACCGCAACCTTCTGTGAAATCGGTTGTTGGTACAGATACTTTAGCTGCACAATTAAGAATTCCATTGAAAAACAGTTTAGCAACCTATTTAATGGATGGAGTTGCACTTGGAAAATATGCCACTCAAGATCTTTTTCACGACTATTTCAAAGGAATTTATGTAAAAGTAAGTGACCCAAATCCACCAAGTGGACAAGGAGCAGTTTATTATTTCAGTTTGAGTGCTATTAATTCTAAACTTACAATCTATTACAAAAACGATGCTATTGCCAAAACTTTTTCATTTTTAATGAATGGTACAAGTGTCGATTTCAATCATGTTAACTTCAATAGAACCGGTAAACCTATCGATAATTTGATTAATAATCCTGAATTAGGGAAATCAGAATTTTATGCGCAAGCTTTTACATCAAGAGCGGTTATAGAAATGAATGGAATCAGTGATATTCCAAAAAATTCAATTATCCAAAAAGCACAATTGATAGTACCTATTACACACTATACCAACAACTTATTGTACCCTAGCGTTCAATTAAATGTTGGAACTAGAATAACCGCCGAGAATGATACTATTTATTCAAGAGGGAATGTAATTTATGATGACAATCAGAAAGCTTATATCATAGACTTAAGACAACATGTTCAACAAGTAGTTAGTCAAATGATTGTAAATAGAGGTGTATTTTTAAGGCCAACGTACTTTAATTCAACAGTGGAAAGAATTATTTTCAATGGTACGGAATCAGTTAATAAGAAAAAACCTAAATTAGTCGTCACTTACACCAATTATTAAAAGATATTATATGTGTGGAATTGTAGCTTACATTGGAAAAAAAGAAGCTTATCCTATATTGATTAAAGGATTAAAAAGATTAGAATATAGAGGATATGACAGCGCAGGTATTGCGTTGTTGAGTGATGGAAATGTAAATTTGTATAAAAAACAAGGTAAAGTTGCAAATTTGGAAGAGTTTGCAATTGGTAAAGATATTAGCGGTCATTCGGGAATAGGTCATACAAGATGGGCAACTCACGGATTACCCAATGATATTAACTCTCATCCTCATACATCAATGGATGGGAAAATTGCATTGATTCATAATGGTATTATCGAAAATTATGATTCAATTAAAGAAGAACTAATTTCAAGAGGATACATTTTCAAAAGTGAAACTGATACAGAAGTTTTGGTTCACTTAATAGATGACATCCAAAAACACGAAAAAGTTGATTTAGTTGAAGCCGTTCGCTTGGCTTTGCAGAGTGTTGTTGGCGCTTATGCTATTGTTGTTCTTTCAAAAGATTTTCCAACTCAACTTGTTGCTGCTAGAAAAAGTAGTCCTTTAGTTGTGGGAATTGGTGCTGAAGGAGATTTCTATTTGGCATCTGATGCAACTCCAATCATCGAATACACGAAACAAGTTGTTTATCTTGATGATGAAGAAATTGCTGTAGTTGATTTGAAAGAAGGTTTGAAAATCATCAATATCAAAAATCAGGTTAAAGCACCTTATATACAAGAACTTGAAATGCACCTTGAAGCACTCGAAAAAGGTGGCTATGAGCATTTCATGTTAAAAGAAATTCATGAACAACCTCGTTCAATTAGAGATTGTTTCCGAGGTCGTTTAAATGCTGAAAAAGGCTGGGTCTCTCTGGGTGGATTGAAAGATTACCAACAAAAAATCATGAATTCCAAAAGATTGGTTATGGTTGCTTGTGGTACATCTTGGCACGCTTGTCAGGTTGGTGAATATTTAATTGAAGATTTAGCAAGAATCAATGTTGAGGTTGAATACGCATCAGAATTCAGATACCGTAATCCAATTATCAATGAAGATGACATCGTTATTGCCGTTTCTCAATCAGGAGAAACTGCTGATACAATGGCTGCGCTCGAATTAGCAAAATCAAAAGGTGCTACTATTTTAGGAATTTGTAATGTAGTTGGATCTTCAATTTCAAGAATTACGGATGCAGGTTCTTATACACATGCTGGTCCTGAAATTGGTGTTGCTTCTACTAAAGCATTTACTGCTCAAGTAACTGTTTTGACTTTAATGGCACTTTCGTTGGCAAATAAAAAAGGTACTTTGAGTAGTTCTAAATTCCATACCATGTTGTCAGAATTAGAAGCTATTCCTGATAAAGTGCAAAGAATTTTAGATAAAAATGATTTAATCGAGGAAATTGCAAGTGTTTACAAAGATGCAACGAATGCCCTATATCTTGGTAGAGGTAGTTCTTTCCCTGTCGCTTTAGAAGGCGCTTTGAAATTGAAAGAAATTTCTTACATCCACGCAGAAGGTTATCCAGCTGCTGAAATGAAACATGGCCCAATCGCATTAATTGATGAGGAAATGCCTGTTTTTGTAATTGCAACAAAAGGAACATCTTACGAAAAAGTGGTAAGTAATATCCAAGAAGTGAAAGCAAGAAAAGGAAAAATCATTGCAATTGTTACAGAGGGCGATGTGCAAGTAAGAGACCTTGCAGATCACGTAATTGAAATCCCTGATACTGATGAACATTTGGTTCCGCTTTTGGCAACAATTCCTCTGCAATTGCTTTCTTACCACATTTCAGTGATGAGAGGTTGCAATGTTGATCAACCAAGAAATCTAGCAAAATCAGTTACTGTAGAGTAATTTTAAATACAAATTTTAAAGAAACTGCCTCAAAAGGGCAGTTTTTTTTTGTTAAAAATTTGCTTCATTAAAAATATATTTCTACTTTCAAGACAACTTTAAGGTTTTGAAATGGATAAAATCAAATGGTTTCAAAGAATAATGATTGTACTTTTAGTGAGTGTAAACGTACTCTTTTATTGTATTAAGAAAGAACTTTCAGGAAGTCAAACTATAAGCTACACACTCACTTCAATGGTCATTTCCAGTTGTTGTATTTTAATCTACACACAAAGTAGAAAAAGAATTCTTGCTAAAATTTCATTAACCAAAAAATCAAAATAAGTCCTTCGTTTGATTTACTTTCGTAACTTCATTGCTCAAAACTAGAAATATGTTACGATTAAAAAATTTCATTTTATTCTTTTTTGCGTCCCTATTAATTTATAATCAGTCAACTGCGCAAAAAACTTTAACTCCTGAATTACTTTGGAAATTAAAAAGATTGTCTGGTGGGAAAGTATCTCCTGATGGTAAAAAAATACTTTTTGAATTGCGCGAATTCAACGTTACAACTAACAGCGGAAACACAGATTTATTCGTTTTTGATATTGCTTCCAATCAATATGCACAAATCACAGAAACCAAATCTTCTGAAATGGAAGCTGTTTGGAGTAAAAATAACATGATTTGGTTTTTGTCAAACGAAAAAGATGGCGTTCAAATCTGGAGAATGAATCAGTCAGGAGGAGATAAAAAACAAATTTCGAATATTGGATTACCTGAAATTGAAGGATTTAAATTATCCCCAGATGAAACAAAAATTGTACTTATCGGGGCAGTCAAAACTAAAGAAACACTCAAAGAAAAACATCCAGACTTACCAATGGTAAACGCGAGATTAGAAGATGATTTAATGTATAGACATTGGAATCAATGGGCAGACGAAAATAAAAAACATCTTTTCTTGCACGAAATTACCAATGATAAAGTGGTAATGAGTAGCGTAGATCTACTTGATAACGAACCTTATGATGGAATTTTGCCACCATTTGGTGGAAGCGACCAAATTGTTTTTTCACTAGATTCCAAAAAAATCATCTACAGTTGCAAGAAAAAAATCGGTAAAGCTTTTGCTACCAGCACAAACAGTGAATTGTATCAATTTGACATTGCTAGTAAAAAAACAGAAAATTTGACCCAAAATTATCTTGGATATGATGCAAACGCAAGGTATTCAAACAATGGGAAATTTTTGTGCTGGACGAGTATGGCAAGGGACGGATTTGAATCTGATAAAAATTACCTAATTCTCAAAAATCTTGAAACAGGAAAAGACCTCAATTTAACTGCCAAAACAGACATAACAGTAGATGAATTTTGTTTCAGTTTGGACGACAAAACAATTTATTTTTTGGCTCCAATCAAAGGAACCAAACAAATTTTCTCGATTGATTTAAAGACGGAAATCGTCACACAATTAACTTTCGGCCAATTTGATTTCATTAGTTTGGATTTAAATGCCACTGAACTCATTGCATGTCGTCAATCCATGATTGAACCAACAGATCTTTTCGCGATTTCAATAAAGAAAAAGCAAATTAGACAATTGACTTTTGTGAACAAAGAAATTTTGAAAGATATTGTTCTTCCTAAAGTCGAAGAAAAATGGGTAGAAACAACAGATGGTCAAAAAATGCTCGTTTGGATGGTTCTTCCTCCAAATTTTGATGCTACAAAAAAATATCCCGCATTACTTTATTGTCAAGGCGGACCACAAAGTATGGTGAGCCAATTTTTTTCCTATCGATGGAATTTGGCTTTAATGGCTTCAAATGGTTACGTCATTGTAGCACCAAATAGACGTGGACTACCTGGTTTTGGACAAAAATGGAACGATGCAATTTCTAAAGATTGGGGCGGACAATCAATCAACGATTATCTTTCAGCGATTGACTTTGCTGCAAAAGAACCATACGTAGATGCCAAAAGATTAGGCGCAGTTGGTGCGTCCTATGGTGGTTATTCTGTTTATTATTTGGCAGGAAAACATGAAGGACGTTTCAAAACTTTCGTTTCGCATTGCGGACTTTTCAATCTAGAAAGTTGGTATGGAACAACAGAAGAATTATTTTTCGCAAATTGGGACAATAAAGGTCCATATTGGTACTCACAAAACAAAGAATACTACGCCAAAAATAGTCCGCATAATTTCGTCCAAAATTGGGATACTCCTATCTTGGTCATTCATGGTGGAATGGATTTTAGGGTTCCAGAAAGTGAAGGAATGCAAGCTTTTCAAGCAGCTCAAATTCAAGGTCTGAGAAGTAAATATTTACTTTTCCCTAAAGAAGGACATTGGATTTCATCTCCACAAAATGGAATTTTATGGTATCGAGAATTCTTTGAATGGTTAGATACTGACTTAAAACACTAATTTTTTAGGTGTTTTTAAGCATATTTAATTAATTTTGTTGTTTTTTTACTTTTGAACATTATGTGGCAAAAAATTGGTAATGTAATTTTAAGAAATCGCTTATTCATCATGGCGATTATACTCATTTTAACTGTTTTCTTTGGTTACTTTGCTGCTACAGGACTTAAAATTGACAACAAATATGGGAATACTTTACCAAAAGAATCTCAGCCTCAACTAGATTACTTGAAATTCAAGCAAGAATTTGGTGAAGATGGATCCACGTTGGTTTTGGCTATCAATAGCGATTCTTTGTACACTGAAAGAAATTTCAGAAAATGGAAAGAATTGGGAGACTCAATTCTACAATTCGAAGGTGTTGAAAGTGTCATTTCAGAAGCTACCTTGTTTACAATTAGAAATGTTGTTGCCGAAAGTAGGTTTGAAGCAAAACGAATTTTTTCTGACAAAACTTTCAAAGAAAAAAGCATTGATTCGATTGAAAGAGAAATCAAAAACAATCCTATCTACGATAAATTATTATACAACGATTCTGCCAAAGTTTCCTTGATGTTGATAGGTTTGGATGAGCGTTTTTTAGCTGACCAAAAGAAGTCGGGATTCGTTTTAGATATTGAAAACCTAGCTACAACTTACGAAAAGCACTTCGGAAAAGTACACTTCGCTGGTTTACCACACATTAGAATTATTATTGGAAAAAGAATCATCAATGAAATGTACATTTTCATTGCACTTTCTATTTTCGCTTCGTCACTTTTACTTTACATATTCTTCCGATCACTGCGGGTTGTGATGATTTGCAACATTGTGGTTTTCATTTCTGTAATCTGGTCAATGGGAAGCATTGGGCTGCTTGGATTTAGAATTTCCATCATGATGGCTTTAATTCCTCCACTGATTATTGTAATTGGAATACCAAACTGCGTATTTTTGGTGACCAGATATCACCAAGAAGTGCGTTACCATGGAAATAAAATCCGCGCTTTAAGTACAATGATCCATAAAGTTGGTGGTGCAACATTTTTAACAAATCTTACCACCGCAATCGGGTTTTGTACTTTCACCAGCTCAGAAAAATTGGCAGAATTCGGTATCATAGCTGCATTGAATATAATGGTTGTTTTTGCACTTTCATTGTGTATCATCCCGATTATTACATCCATGTCAAAAGCACCGAAACCAAGACACTTGAAACACCTGGACCGTGTTTATTCTCAAGGATTTATTGAAATCGTAGTTACTTTGGTTACTCAACATAGAAAATGGATCTACATTGGTTCTGTGGCTTTGATTGTTGTGAGTGTCTACGGAATGACCAAAATTAGAGCTACTGGTAACTTGACTGGAGATTTACCAAAAGGCGACCCGATTTTACAGGACATGCAGTTTATTGAAGCCAATTTTGGAGGAGCGATTCCTTTTGAAATGACCATCAATTACAAACAAAAAGGAAGACTTTTCAAACAAGAAACACTTGAAAAAATAGAAGAAATACAAAACAAATATACTGGTGATTCTTTGTTTTCGAAAAGTTTGTCGATTGTCGATTTCATCAAAGTAGTCAACATGGCATACTACGGAAATGATCCTGCAGAATACAAAATCATTTCCACCAGAGACAAATTGCGTTTAAAAAAATACATTGATAAATTCGATATGTCCAATGCCAATGGAGGAAATTTATCTCTGAAAGAATTAGTTGATACTGCTTCAACCACTTTGAGAATTAGAACTCAAATGAAAGACATTGGTTCCTATGAAGTTGCTGACAAGGTAGATACAATGCGCGTTAGAATTGATGAAATTTTGAATCCAGACAAAAAACACATCGAAAGATTGTATGCCAAAGTAATCAAAGGTAAAAAAGCGTATGTTGATTCTATCATTTATGGTTATCCAGCTATCTACAATGGTTTGACAGCTTTATTAAGCAATGGAAATCAAGACAGACAATTGGCATTTGATTCAGATCCTGATAAAATAAAATCTTATTTTGGTAAAAAAGATTTCAATCAAAAATTGCGCAAAGCAATTGACGATGAATATTATGATTTAACTTTAACAGGAACTTCTGTCGTTGCTTCTGAAGGAACCCAATATTTATTTGTGAGTTTGGTTGAAAGTTTGATTTTCGCCATTTTGTCAATTTCTGCTTTAATGGCGGTGCTTTTCAGATCTTGGAGAATGGTTATCATCTCAATGATTCCAAACGTTATTCCTTTATTGTTTACAGGCGGAATTATGGGTTGGTTCGATATTCCTTTAAAACCATCAACATTATTAGTATTCGGAATCGCTTTAGGAATTACTGTCGATAATGCTATCCTATTTCTCGCCAAGTATAGGCAGGAGCTCAAAACCAAAAAATGGGATTTAAAATTCACTATAATTAAATCTTTGCGTGAAACAGGTTTGGGGATTTTCTATACTTCCGTAATCCTTTTCTTCGGATTTATCATGTTCGTTTTTTCTCAGTTTGGTGGAACAAAAGCACTAGGACTGTTGGTTTCTTTGACTATCTTGATTGGAATGGTTACCAACTTGCTGATTTTACCAGCTTTACTTTTAACGCTTGAAAGGTTCGTAACTACAAAATCTTTCGAAGAACCTTATTTTGAAATTTACGACGAAGAGGAAGATATCGAATTAGATTCTTTGCAGGTTCAAAAGGAGGACGAACATCCTGAAGTTTAGGATTTAAAACAAGCTAACTCTAAAATTGAAAACAAAAGATTGAATCACTTGTTACGCTTGTCAAAGAATTATTAATCGAATTTCAATCATTTTAATGCAAGACATCACTCAACTTTCAGCTTTTTTAGAAAACGAAATTTCAACGTTTGATTTTCCTGCTCAACCGGCGAATTTATACGATCCGTTGCGCTACTTTTTAACTTTAGGTGGAAAAAGAATGCGTCCAATATTGACGATGCTCGGCGCAGAACTTTTTGAAGTTTCAGGAAAAAAAGCTGTAAATGCGGCAATTGCCATTGAGATTTTTCATAATTTTTCTTTGATACATGACGATATCATGGATGAAGCTCCCCTTCGCAGAAAACAGCCAACTGTGCACACCAAATGGAATACAAATATTGCTATTCTCTCTGGTGACGTACTTCTCGTAAAAGCTTACCAAGAAATTTGCAAGCAAGACGCGAAGGTTTTGCCAAGACTTTTAGAAATTTTCAATCGAACTGCCATCGAAGTTTGCGAAGGACAGCAATTGGACATGGATTTTGAAACTAGAAACAATGTTTCCATAGCTGAATACATCGAAATGATTCGTTTGAAAACTTCGGTTTTACTAGGTTGCGCGTTGGAAATGGGCGCAGTAGTTGCAGAAGCAAAAAAAGAAGATCAAGAATTGATATATACGTTTGGAGAACACATTGGCGTTGCTTTCCAAATTCAAGATGATATTTTAGATTTATATGCAGATCCCGAAAAATTTGGAAAACAAGTTGGTGGTGATGTTTTAGCAAACAAGAAAACACTCCTTTTGTTGAAAGCTTATGAGTTGGCAAATCGTGTAGAAATTGAAGAACTGAATCAATTAAAGAGTGAATCAAATCAAGCTTTGAAAATCGATTCAACTAGAAATTTATTTGACAAGCTGGGAATCAGAGAAGCTGCTAGAGCAATGATGGATGAACACTATGTAATCGCTCTAAATGCCCTGGAACAAATCAATGTTTCAGAATCAAACAAAAAGCCTTTAAAAGACTTAGCAGACATGTTGCTGCACAGAGAAATGTAATCACATTGTTGACGAATCCAGAAATAGATGAATAAAAAAATATTCTTCACCCTTCTTTTGTTTTATCTAATTTCAAGCGCTTCAATAGCTCAAATCGTTAATCCAGGAATTTCCGATTCTTATGATTCACTTGAAAATGGGCAGATTTCAATCGGTGGATTGGTCGATACTTACTATGGTTACGATTTCAACAAACCAAATTCAAAAGATCGAGATTACTCAGTAAGCTCCGCTAGACACAACGAATTCAATATCAACTTGGCTTATCTTGACATCAAGTATAAAAACAATAGAGTCCGAGCGCACTTAGTGCCTGGTTTTGGAACCTATATGAATGAGAACTATGTCAATGAAAAAGGAACTGTCAGAAATTTAGTTGAAGCCAATGTTGGTATCAAAATTTCTAGAAAGCGGGAAATTTGGATTGACGCTGGAGTTCTCGGTTCACCTTACACCAATGAATCCGCGATTTCAAAAGATCACCTGATGTACACAAGATCATTCGCTGCAGAAAATGTGCCTTACTATCTCTCTGGTATCAAACTTTCTCTTCCAATTAATTCAAAACTAAATGTCTTCGGATATTTGATCAATGGCTGGCAACAAATACATGACAATAATCGATTTTTATCATTTGGAAGTCAGTTGGAATATCGTCCCAACAAAAAAATACTTCTTAATTGGGACACATACGTTGGCAATGAATCATCGAATTACAATTACAACTATCGAGTTCGTTATTTTACAGATATTTACATGGTTTATAAACCCAATGCTAGATGGGGATTTACAACTTGTGCCTACATTGGTAATCAAGAAGTCGCGCAATACAACACTAAAAACAAAAATCAAATTTGGGCTCAAGGAAACTTCACGGCAGCATTTTACACCAAGAAAAGTGCATTTTTCTCGGCGAGAATAGAATATTTCACTGATCAACAAGCGACTATTCTTCAATCGATGAATTTCCAGAATAAATTCAGTGCTTCAAGTTTAAGTATTGCTTACAATCTAAATATTTCAAGCCACGCGCTTTTCAGAATTGAAAATCGGTTCTTTTATTCTGATAATAAGGTTTTTAGTGCAAATTACGGATATAAAAATTTCGATAATTTATTGATTGGAAATCTAACCGTCTGGTTTTAATTTAGGTTTTAGCTTTCCTGTTCTTCAACCATTCGTAAATGGCTGTGATTGGGAATAACATGCAATAATTGTAAAAAATATCTTCCATTGGAATCGTGAAAATTCGAATGCCAATGATGTGGTTTTCATTGTACCAAACTACTGGCTCATCCGTAAAACTTCCTGTTAGGATTCCGTTTACCACCAAAAAAGGAATCATTGCAACCAAGAAAGTAAAAACAAAATTACCATACCATTCCACTTTTTTGATGTAATACACCCCAATGGTCAACAAAGCAGAAATGATGCAGGCGGAAGCGGTATATGCTTGGTTGAAATACATTAAACCTAAAATCAATCCCAATAAAGTGAATCCGAAAGCGAAGAAATGTCCAAATTTTTTCAATGAAATTTTCGGAAAATATGCTTTTAAAACTTCGTGAATGAACAAACAAGCATAAGGAACCAAAGCAAAGAACAAACATTCTTCTAGAGGCAGATGACCTAAGTAAATTCCTTGTAAATAGCGCGGCGTGAAACCCCAGATTTCAAGTTGCGTGAAATACTCATCCCACATCAAAAAGAATATCGCAACAATAAAAGTGGCAGGCAATAAATATTTCCAATACTTGTAAAAATGGACTTTTTGGTCGAAACTCAAGAAAAAAGGTCCTGCAATTGTTCCAATCAATATCCAGAAATACAAACTCATGCTTGGTATTTTCTTTTAAAAGTTTGCTTCGCTTCTGTATAGTATTTCTTCGGGACAAGCAACATACCAAAACATTCACCATGTAATTTTCCTTGGTGTTTATGGTGAACTTTGTGTGCTTTTCTAATCGCCATAAAATAAGGATGATCAATGTCTCTCAACCATTTAAATCTTCTGTGAATATAAACATCATGAATCATAAAATAGGTAAATCCATACATTGCAATGCCATATCCAATCCAAACTGGCACATAAAAATCATACATCATTCCCAACATGATACACAACCAAGATGGGACTGCATAAATCAAGAAAAAAACATCATTCCTTTCAAAAAAACCAGGTTCTGCCACATGGTGATCTTCATGAAAATGCCACATTCCACCGTGCATTAAGTATTTGTGTGTTGCCCACGCCATAAATTCCATTCCGAAAAAAGCGCCTAACATAACAAAAGGTCCCCACCAATACATATCACTAAAAATTTAAAATTGAAAAAAACATTACCAATAT
The DNA here is from genome assembly GCA_040403095.1 of Crocinitomicaceae bacterium. Taxonomy (GTDB): domain Bacteria; phylum Bacteroidota; class Bacteroidia; order Flavobacteriales_D; family Crocinitomicaceae; genus JAQVCM01. The sequence continues at coordinate 79,950 of JBBALI010000008.1, read as the reverse complement.
ACCAAATAAAGCAATCGTAACTTTATTTTGTTCATGCAATTGCCACTTAAAATACAAAAAATGCAAAGGCAAAGCCACCGCAAACCAGCAAAAATAATTATACAGAGGAATATTTAAAGAATCCCAGTGCCAATAATCACTTGTTACTGCAACTGGTTCAATTAAAACATCAAGCAACATCATCAACAATGCTGAAACAAAACTTGAAAGCCATAGTGATTTTTTGATGAACAACGAAGTGAAATTACAAGAGCAAACGGTCAAAATTCCCCAATTGATTCCAATGATTAAAGGAACACCGTCGAATTTAACACCCAAATTTTCGCCATAATAATAATCTCCAAAAAGATAACCGGTATGAATGCCGATCCACTCCGCAGTCATCCCTACTAGAAAAGCTAAAATTAAAAATAATATGAAATAATTTTTGATGGTTTTTCGACTGATAATTAAAATGGCAGAAGACAATAATAGATTCATAAAACTCAAAGGCAAAAATGAATCTCTGGTATCGTCATTTGTTAATCCAAAAATGCCAACACTGTAAAATATGACAAGAATCGAAATTAAAATTCCGTCTTTGTAGTGATTAGCAATTCTCAAAAATTGATCTTTTATCATAAAAATTAAACAAAATAGCGCAAGAATGGTTTTTTCGAAATTAATCAAAAAAAATAAATCATTGAATTTAAAATTTATTAAAAATTAAAAGTATCTAAAAAACAAATATTTACAACGAATTTCACTCAATTAACTATACAGTTGAAAGAAAATAAATTGAAAATAAATCATAAAAAGTTTGCGTTTTGTTTAATGTTTGCTTTATTTTGTTGAACAAAACTGTTTAATGTTTTGATAAAATTGTTAAACAAAATTTAAAGTTATGTCAACAATCGAATTTAACGAATCATTGATCCACATGCAATCTCATTTAACATCTTTTGCAATGGGATTTACACGAAATGAAGAAGACGCAAAAGATTTAACTCAAGAAACAATGTTAAAGGCTATTGTTTATAGAGATTACTACGCAGCACAAACAAACTTCAAAGCATGGGTTTTCACGATCATGCGTAACATTTTTATCAATCAATACCGCAGAAAGAAAAAGTCAGGTACTATTTTTGATGCCAATAAAGAGTTTGATATGCTTGCAAATACCGCTGTTCACCAAGAAGATGCAGTTAATTTGATTACAAACAAAGAAATCAACTCTAAAATTAGTAATTTAGGGGAGGAATATAAAGTTCCTTTTAATATGCATTTCGAGGGTTTCAAATACAAAGAGATTGCTGATAAATTGGAGATTCCAATCGGAACGGTGAAAAGTAGAATTTTCATCGCACGACAAAAATTAATGGAGTCACTTCCAGAATATCAATATATGGCTAATTAATGAGCAAAAAAATTACAATACTAGGTGCCGGAATTTCAAGTCTATCAACTGCTAGCTTCCTCGCTAAAGCGGGTCACGATGTTACTATTCTAGAGAAAAATGACAGCATCGGTGGTCGTGCGAGAAAATTTGAAGTCGATGGTTTCGTTTTCGATATGGGTCCAAGTTGGTATTGGATGCCTGAAGTGTTCGAGAAGTTTTACCAAAAATTTGGTCACACTAGCACTGATTTTTATGACCTAATTAGATTAGATCCTTCTTACCGCGTTTTTTGGCAAGATGATTCTACAACAGATATTCCAGCAAACTTGAATGAATTTTATGCGCTTTTTGAGAGTCTAGAAAAAGGCAGTGCTGTAAAATTGAAAAAATTCTTAGCAGAAGCCGCCTATAAATATGATGTTGGAATTAATGATTTGGTTTACAAACCAAGTTTAAAATGGACAGAATTTGCAGACATGCGCATACTGAAAGGTTTGTTCAAAATGCATCTAACTTCTTCATTTTCTGGTTACATCAGAAAGTACTTCAAGAACCCGAAAATTCATTCATTGCTCGAATTTCCGATTCTGTTTTTAGGAGCAATGCCTCAAAAAACACCTGCTTTGTATTCTTTGATGAATTACGCCGACATTGAATTGGGGACTTGGTATCCGCAAGGCGGCATGCATAATATCATCCAAGCATTTGAAAAAATAGCATTGGAACAAGGTGTGAAAATCGAACGTTCGCAAGAAGTTACAGGGTTTGAATACACCAATAAAAAAATTACACATACCAAAACAGCAACACAAACTCTTGAAAGCGATTATGTAGTTTCTGGCGCCGATTATCACCATACGGATAAAAAGTTGATCAATGGATTTGCGAATTATTCAGAAAAATATTGGGAATCAAGATCCATGGCCCCTTCCTCGCTCCTATTTTATTTGGGAGTGAATAAAAAAATTGAAAATTTACTGCACCACAATTTGTTTTTCGACGAGCCATTTGAAGCGCACGCGGTAGAGATTTATGAAAAACCAGATTGGCCAAAAGCACCATTATTTTACGCCTGCTGTCCGTCTAAAACAGATCCATCAGTAGCACCAGAAGGTCATGAAAATTTATTTCTACTTGTTCCTCTTGCACCAAATTTGAAAGATTCAGAAGAAAAACGCAAAGAATACTTAGACATACTTTTGGATAGACTAGAGAAACATACCAAAACATCAATCAAGGGAAATATTGTTTACCAAAGAAGCTATTGCATAGATGATTTTAAGAAGGATTATCACGCTTTTAAAGGAAACGCTTACGGTTTGGCAAACACTTTGATGCAAACTGCTATTTTGAAACCAAGTTTGAAAAATAAAAACTTGAAAAACCTATTTTACACAGGGCAATTAACGGTTCCTGGACCAGGTGTTCCTCCTTCGATTATCTCAGGAGAAGTGGTTGCCAAAGAAGTTTTACGTGAAATAGAAAAAAATAATTAAGAAGTTAATAAATCATTAAACAATTATTTATTTCAATTGTTAGAATTAAATTAGCTGAACAAACTGCACACGAATGAAAAACATATTTGACAATCTTTCCCATGAAATGAGCACGCTTACTACCAAAAAGTATAGCACATCATTTTCATTGGGAATCAGTTTTCTGAAAAAGGATTTGCAAAAACCAATTTACGCGGTTTATGGATTCGTTCGTTTCGCAGATGAAATCGTAGATTCTTTTCACAATTTTGACAAAGCTGAATTATTGGAAGATTTCAAAAAACAGACTTACAATGCTATTGATAAAGGGATTTCCCTTAATCCGATTTTAAATAGCTTTCAGTGGGCCGTTAACAAGTACAAAATTCCTGTAGATTTAATTGAAACATTTTTGGCAAGTATGGAAATGGATTTAGAATCAGATAAATCCATTTTTGATCAAAATAAATACGAACAATATATTTTAGGATCCGCAGAAGTTGTAGGCTTGATGTGCTTGAAAATTTTTGTCCGAGGGGATGAAATTGCATACCAAAAACTGAAAGAATCAGCCATGAAATTAGGTTCTGCATTTCAAAAAATCAATTTTTTACGCGATTTGAAAGCCGACTACCAAGATTTAGGTAGGACCTATTTTCCTGGAATAAATATGGATGAATTTTCTGCTTCAGTGAAAAAAGAAATTGAAGAAGACATTGCCAAAGATTTTCACGAAGGATACTTAGGAATAGTGCAACTACCTAAAGACGCACGATTTGGTGTGTACATGGCCTATATTTATTATTACAAATTGTTTACAAAAATCAAATCAACTTCTGCTGAAACAATTTTAAATGAAAGAATTCGTATTCCAAATAATAAAAAATACAGTTTGTTTGTTTTCTCCTATTTGAGACATAACTTCAATATGATCTAAAAAATGATAGAAGATTTGATCGTTCTTGTCAACGAAAAAGATGAGCATATCGGAAGTATAGGTAAACTAGAAGCACATCAGAAAGGTCTATTGCATCGAGCGTTTTCAATCCTCGTTTGGAATGACAAAGACGAAATATTGATTCATCAACGGGCTTTTGGCAAATACCATTCCGAAGGACTTTGGACTAATACTTGTTGCTCTCATCCTAAAGTAGGAGAAACAATTATAGAAGCTGCACATCGCAGGCTGCAGGAAGAAATGGGATTTGACTGTGAACTTGAAAAAAAATTTCATTTTATCTACCAAGTTGAACTAGAAAATCAATTAATTGAAAATGAGTTGGATCATGTATTGATTGGCAAATTCAACCAAAATCCAACACCAAATCCGGAAGAAGTAAAAGATTTCAAGTGGATATCACTGCCTGAACTGAAAAATGAAATCGCTGAAAAACCTGAGCAATTTACTTTTTGGTTTAAGGAAATCATCCTTAATTTCGAAGATAAAATCAGACTATAATTTTTAAAAAAACAAATTTATATTTCCTAAAAAACTCCACATGAAAGTTTGCAGAAGAGAAACATTTAATGCCGCTCACCGACTTCATAATCCAGCGTTTGATGATGCCAAAAACGAATTGATTTTCGGTAAGTGCAATAATCCTAATTACCATGGTCACAATTATGTGTTAGAAACTTGGGTAGAAGGCGAAGTTGATGCTGAAACTGGATATTTAATTGACCTAAAAATCTTAAGCGACCTCATCAAGGAAGAAGTTTTAGATGCGTTTGATCATCAAAATCTAAATTTGGACAGACCTGAATTTCAAAATTTAATTCCAACAGCAGAAAACATTGCCGTGGTAATTTGGAATAAAATGCGCGCTAAATTAGATTCAAAATATAAATTGGAAGTCAGACTTTGGGAAACTGAAAGAAACAGTGTTTTTTACGACGGAAAATAATTTCAAGAAAGAAATTGAACCATGGAAAACGTACTTTTCTGGCACCGGAGAGATCTAAGAATTGAAGACAATGCAGGATTATTTCGCGCGTTAAAAAGCGGTGGAAAGGTCATTCCAACTTTTATATTTGATGAAAGCATATTAAGTAAATTACCGAAAACTGATCAGCGCGTAATTTTTATTCACCAAACGATTGAAGATTTAAAAATTGAATACCAAAAGTTGGGTTCAGATTTGCATGTTTATTATGGAAATCCAATTACTTTACTTCCGCAAATCGCTTCAAATTTCAATGCAAAAACCGTTTTCACAAACCGCGATTACGAACCACTAGCATTGGCGCGTGACAAAGCCATTTTTGAGCAATTGACTAAGTTAGATATTGATTTCAAAGGTTCGAAAGACCACGTGATTTTTGAGAAAAATGAAGTACTTAAACCAGATGAAAAACCTTACACGATATTCACACCATACATGCGGAAGTGGAAGGAAAAATTAAATCCATTTTACCTAAATCCCTATCCAGTAGATAAATACATACAAAACTTAGCAGATAATAAAGCTGGAAGTGAAATTCCAAGTCTAGAGTCTATGGGTTTTGACGGAATTCAAACGCAAGAATTTCCAGCTACAAAAATTGCTAAAAACATCATTCAAAATTACCATGAAACGAGAGATATTCCTTCAGTTTTAGGTACAACACGTTTGAGTTTGCATCTGCGTTTCGGAACAATCAGTATCCGCAAATTGGCAAGTGTCGCCGCTGAAACCAATGAAAAGTTTTTCAATGAACTAATTTGGAGAGATTTTTACCAAATGATCATTTTTCATTTTCCTTATTCTGGAAATGATGCCTTCAAAAAAAATTACGACCAAATAGTTTGGCGCAACGACGAAATACAATTCAAAAGTTGGTGCGAAGGGAAAACTGGTTATCCACTCGTAGATGCTGGAATGCGAGAATTAAACGCAACTGGATTTATGCACAACCGAGTGCGTATGCTTGTTGCAAGTTTTTTGACCAAACATTTACTTATCGATTGGCGTTGGGGGGCAAGTTATTTTGCCGAAAAATTATTAGACTTTGAGCTGGCGAGCAATGCTGGAGGTTGGCAATGGGCTGCAGGTTGCGGTTGTGACGCAGCGCCTTATTTCCGAGTTTTTAGTCCGGATTTGCAACTTGAAAAATTTGATAAACAGTTGATATACACAAAAAAATGGGTTCCTGAATTGGGTACCGATGCCTATCCAAAACCGATTGTAGACCACAAAATTGCACGAGTATTGGCGGTGGAAACTTATAAGAAGTATTTGAATGGTGAGTAGTTGGTGTTTTTTATCGCCAGTCAATTGAAAAAAAAAATTAGAATTTAAGGAATGTTCTATTCCGATAGTTCTATTGAACCTCAAACACCGATGGTGATTCTATTAATTTATTTTGGATAAATTTAAATCTCACTTTCGTTTTATCACTATCAGCAGTTAATTTTTCTTCCTCACATATTGAATTTAAGAAATAAACTAGAAAAAGTTGATTACCAGATATTTTTATTTCATTGGGTTTTCCAAAAACATTTGTAAAATCTTTCTGAGACTTGCCCATTAGGCTATTCTCTGAAATTAGTCGATCAATTAAATCAGAATTTCTTAGATGTTGACAACCTAACGAATCTTTTTTCCAATCATTCAAATTAGATTGGTTTGAATTAATTTTTTCAAGGTTTTTATTCTCTATTGAATTGCTTTTACAACTAATAAAAAATAGTAAGGAAATTACAGAGAAAATTGATTTTATAAACACCATATTTTGTAAACACATTAATGAAATGATTAATCAAACTTCAAATAATCATTCGAATAATTTAAAATTATCATTTTTTAATGAAATAATTTGATTTTTATAGAGGTTACTAACTTAAATTATCTCAGCTACCTTACTTTTAACATTCTTTAATCAACTTTAATAAAAAATAGCAAAATAATCAAACATAAATGCTTTACATTTGTATATAATAGTAAAACTATCATTTTATGTTTTTACAAATTAAGTTAACAATACCGAATTGTACTTGCTTGAAAGATCCTCAGGAAACAAAGCTGGGCGTTTTAATCATGCAAAATAGCATAGAATTGATTGATGAAATCGGTTTTGAAGCATTTACTTTTAAAAAATTAGCGCTAAAAATCAATTCTACAGAAGCTTCTGTTTATCGCTATTTTGAAAACAAACACCAGTTATTGATGTTTCTCTACGCATGGTATTGGGGAAAAATTGAATACCAAATACATGTTGAAACGTTGCATATTGAAGATATGGAGGAAAAACTTTTCAAAGCGATTAAAATATTGATAGAGAAAAAAAATTCCAACGATATTTATGCTTTTGTAGACGAACTAAAACTGAAAAGAATCATTGAAAATGAAGGTATCAAATCGATTCTTAACAAAAAAGTAGACCATGTTAATAAAAATGGCGCTTTTGATAATTACAAAAATTTGGTCGCCAAAATAAGCAGTTGGATTCAAGAAATCATTCCAAATTATCCTTATTCCAAAATGTTGGTTACGACCATCATTGAAGGTGCACATATCCAACATTTTTTTGCGGATCACCTGCCAAGACTAACTGACAAACAACAGGACAAAGACAATGTTGAAAATTTTTTTATTGAATTTCTTAAATTATTAATCTCTCAAAACAAAAAAAATGGGCAAAGTAACTAATTCACCTTGGAAAAGATTGGGAGATCTTCTCAGATTAGACAAAAGAGAAGTTTCTCAACTTTACATTTATGCGATTTTTAGTGGAATTGTTAGTTTGAGTTTACCTCTTGGTATTCAATCAGTCATACACTTTATTCAAGGTGGTGAAATAACAACATCGTGGTTGATATTGGTCATATTGGTGATATGTGGTGTCATTTTAACAGGAGTGCTACAAATCATGCAGTTACGCATCACGGAAAATATTCAACAACGCATTTTTACGAGATACTCTTTTAATTTCGCATACCGTTTTCCAAGATTTGACAGAGAGTTTTTAAAAGGTAAAATCCCAGCAGAGTTGATGAACAGATTCTTTGACGTTGTATCACTTCAAAAAGGAATATCAAAAGTATTGCTTGAATTTTCGGCAGCATTTTTACAAATATTCTTCAGTCTATTGGTCTTGGCATTCTATCATCCTTTCTACATTGCTTTCGGTATTTCCTTAATTATCTTAATTTACATAGTTTTCCTTCCAATCATTAAAAAAGGTATTGAAACAAGTTTAGACGAATCAAAAAACAAATACAAAACTGCGTATTGGTTGCAAGAAATTGCCAAAACCAACTGGAGTTTCAGGCTTGCACCAAACAGTCCTCATGCGCTTAAACGTGTTGATGATCATGTTCAAGATTATTTAAAAAGTCGTGAAAGTCATTTCAAAATTCTCTGGAAACAATACATGTGGATGATTGCAATCAAAGCAATAATTGTAGCGTCATTGCTTGGTTTGGGTGGATATTTAGTTATCGACCAACAAATGAATTTGGGACAATTTGTAGCAGCAGAAGTTTTGATTATCCTGATTTTAAGCGCCATTGAAAAAATTATCCAATCTTTAGAGACCTTGTACGATGTATTTACTTCGCTTGAAAAATTGGGACAAGTAACTGACATGCCAATAACTTTCGAAGAAAAAGAAAAAAATCCTGATACTGAATCGTTGTTTCCAATTGAGCTAATCAATATTACAGAAGAAAATCTAAATTTGGTTTTTAACATTGAAGAAAATGAATCCGTTTTTGTAAAAGGCGGACACCAACAAGGAATCGTTAAATTGTTTCAGGAGTTGATCGATCCCTCTATTTCATTGACAACTAAGCCGCGTTGGAACAAAACAATTCCTGATGCTGAGCGTTTGGCTTCCAACCTCGAACAATTCAGTTGGTTTTCTCACAACACCCAACTTTTTGACGGCACTTTAATTGACAATATTTTAATGTCGAGAGAAAACTTATCATTGGCTGATTTAGAAAAAGCGATCAAAACATTGAAATTCGACTATTTTGTTGCTCAAAAAGCGGAAGGTTACAACTTCTATCTTTCGAAAGCCAACAAAACCATTTCAGAAGCGGAAAGAGAAAGAATTTTGATTGCCAAAGCAGTTGCAAATTCCCCAAAATTACTTTTGATCTCTTTTCATGGTTCAACATTCAATGCTGAACAACAAACTGAAATCATTCAAAATATTCAAGAAAACTATCCTGAAACAACAATTTTGTGTGCAAGCGATGAAAAGATACTCGCCAACTGGAAAACAATTCAATTTGAACAAATAAACTTTTAAGTCATGAAAAAGTTCCAACAATATACTTCTGTTCAAATGCTTAACAGAAAAAAAACACCTAAAAGAACAATCAAAATTTTACTTTGGTCATTCGCAATCCTCACCATTGTTTTGCTTCTCCCGTGGACACAGACAATTACTTCCAAAGGAAACGTAACATCATTGAACCAAAATAACCGTCCACAAACAATTCAGTCTGTCATTGGAGGAAGAATTGTAAAATGGTATGTGCAAGAAGGTCAATTTGTGAAAAAAGGCGATACAATTGTGCATTTGTCAGAAGTAAAATCAGAATACATGGATCCCAATTTGATTCAACGCACTGAATCGCAAATGAAAGCCAAAGAAAGTAGTGCTGATTCTTATATGGGAAAAGTAAAAGCGCTTGACAGTCAAATTGATGCATTAATTGATAGCCGAATCGCGAAATTGGCTCAGGCAACAAATAAAATCAAACAAGGCAAACTGAAAGTGATTTCAGACAGCATGGATTACCAAGCCAATTCAAAACAACTGGAAATTGCCATTAAACAATATAACCGAACAGAGGAATTATCAAAACAAGGTCTGAAATCATTGACTGATTTGGAAAACAAACGATTGAAAGTCCAAGAAATGGAAGCAAAAGTTGTTAGTTTAGAAAATAAACTCTTGACATCTCGCAATGAATTAATCAACGCAAAAACTGAATTAAATTCAATCGATGCTGATTATAGAGACAAAATTGCAAAAAGTGAATCTGAAAAATCGAGCGCATTATCAAGTCTTTTTGATACGGAAGCAACCGTGACGAAAATGCAAAATCAAGTTTCCAATTATTCAATAAGATCAGGATTTTATTACGTAACTGCACCGCAAGACGGATTTGTTTCTCAAGCACTAAAAAATGGTGTTGGCGAAACAGTTAAAGAAGGAAGTCCACTGGTAAGTATTGTGCCAACATTGACAGATTTAGCAGTTGAAATTTTTGTAGAACCAATTGACTTGCCGCTCTTACATGTCGGAAACAAGGTTCGGATTCAGTTTGACGGATGGCCTGCAATTGTATTCTCTGGCTGGCCAAATGTGAGCTATGGAACCTACGGCGGGAAGGTTTTTGCGATTGACAATTACATTGGATCCAATGGAAAATACCGTGTATTGGTCGAACCAGACACTACTGTTCACAAATGGCCAAAAGGATTACGACTTGGTGTTGCGGTGCAAAGTATGACTTTATTAAAAGATGTGCCCATTTGGTATGAATTGTGGCGTAAAATCAATGGTTTTCCACCAAACTACTACACTCCCAAAATAAAACCTGTCAAAAAATGAAAACACTAATATTTTCAATCTTGTTTGTCGGCTTTGGAACGGGGTACGCACAAGATACACTTAGTTTGTTGACTCAAAAAGATTTCTTGCAACACGTGAAAGAAAATCATCCGATTGCATTGGTGGCAACTAATAATATTGAATTAGCTGAACAAACAATCCGCATGTCGAAAGGTGCGTTTGATCCCGTTCTTTTTGGCGGAATTGACCAAAAATACTACGATGGAACAACGTATTACAGCACCATCAGTTCTGGTGTGAAAATTCCAACACGCATTGGCGTAGATTTGAAACTTGCTGGAGATTTCAACAAAGGAGACTATTTGAATCCTGAAAACAGAGTTCCTGCTGGCGGTTTGACTTACGCAGGATTTGAAGTTCCTATTGGTCGAGGATTATTCACAGATGAAAGAAGAACCCAACTCAAAAGAGCACAAGTAACTTACAGTCAGTCACAAATTGAAAAAAGACTTACTTTGAACAGTTTATTGTATGAAGCTGGGCAAATATTTATTTATTGGCAAGAACAAGAAGCACAATTAATGTTAGCAATTGAAGGAGCCAATTTATCGGAAATCAGGCTGCAACAAATGCGTACTAACTTCGAATTGGGTGAAAGAGCGGCGGTGGACACAATCGAAGCATCAGCGCAATATTTCAATAGAATTTTAGACGTGGAACAACGCAAATTAAATGCGCAAAATGCAAAATTATCGGTTGAAAATTATCTGTGGGAAAAAGGCATGCTTCCTTTGAGTTTAGAAGAAAGTATAAAACCAGAAAAATTAGAAATCGAAGCACCAATTTCTTTGTTGAATAATTCAGAAAATCAGCACCCAATGTTGACTTGGTATGATTTAAAGTTAAAAGATTTAGTGATTGAAAGAAAACTAAAAGTCGAAATGTTGAAACCGCTGCTGACTGTGAATTACAATTTGTTACAACCTGCTGAAAATTTGATTTCAACGCAACTATCATTTTCCAACTACAAATGGGGAGCAACACTCTACATGCCAATTTTGTTGAGAAAAGAACGTTCATCATTACAAATTTCGAACTTCAAAATTCAAAATACACAAATTGAAATTCAGCAAAAACAACGAGATTTAAGAACCAAACAAATTCAAAATCGAAATGAATGGACAACCCATGTAAATCAAGCAGAGACGAGTTTAATGGTTGCAAAAAATTACAAACAACTTTCAGCAGCAGAAAGAAGTTTATTCGATTTAGGTGAAAGTTCACTCTTTTTGATCAATGCCAGAGAAATAAGCTATTTATCAGCACAATCAAAATATTTAGAATACGCAGCAAAAACAAGAAAATCAGCACTCGCAGAACAATTTGCTTTGGGTATTTTAGGTGATTAAAATTAGTCGCTAATACTTTTCATACCAGTCAAATTTTTCTCTAACAATTTGATATTTTGATTCTTGGATAAATTTCACAAATGCGTTTGCTGTTGGTGAAAAGTTCTTGTTTTTTAACCAAATCAAATTCCAATTACTTGTAATCGGAAATCCTTTCACGGGAACAATCTGTAAGTCGCCATTTTTCAATTCATTTTTGATTCCAATTAAGGGCATGATAGACATTCCTAATCCAGCTAAAATGGCCTGTTTGACCGCTTCGTTGGACGTCAATTCCATTTTTTTTTGAGCAAAAATAGAATGTTCTTTCAAGTAATTTTCCATCGTCATTCTCGTACCTGATCCTGGTTCGCGGTAAATCAATGGCGTATCTTCGAAAATTGAATATTCGTATTGCTTTTTAGAAAATTTTCTTTTAGAATCTGCAACCAAAAAAAGTTTATTTGACAATAGTTCAATTTTTTCAATCAACAAATTTTCGGGAATCACCGATACCAAAGCAAAATCTACCTCATTATTAATTAAGCTTTCCATTACTTTGGACTTATTGGTCACATCCAAATTCAATTCTACACCAGCATTAATTTGCAAGAAATCAGTCAAAAAATAAGGCATTACATATTTCCCTGTTGAAACGGATGAAATTCTCAATTTTCCTGAAAGTTCTCCTTGATGAGTGAGCGCTTTGTAGTTGATTGCATAGACTTCATTCAAAATATTTTCAGCCGCCAGTGCGATTTCTCGACCAAAATCAGTGATGTAAATTTTCCTTCCTATTACTTCTGTCAACGGAATTGGAAACTGATCTTGAAAATTTTTGATTTGAATCGAAACTGCTGGCTGAGTCAAATGCAATTCATCAGCTGCTTTTGTAATACTCTTTGTTTGGGACACTTTCAAAAAAACATGCAATTGGTGCAAAGTATAATTCATAAATTATTTTAATGTATTTCATAACAAATATAAATAAAAATATATGATACTAGGTCATTAATTTTGTCCCAAATTAAATTCAAAAGCATAAATTATGACAAGAGTTACAGTAGCCAAAGGAGATGGAATTGGTCCAGAAATTATGGATGCCACTTTAGAAATATTAAAAGCCGCAGGTGCAGAAATCGAAATTGATGAAATTGAAGTTGGCGAAAAAGTGTATTTATCAGGAAATACTTCAGGAATTGCTGATGAATCTTGGGAAACAATTAGAAAAAATAAGGTTTTCTTAAAAGCACCGATCACTACACCACAAGGTGGAGGTTACAAAAGTTTAAATGTCACTACGAGAAAATTTTTGGGCCTATATTCCAATGTAAGACCTTGTGTAAGTTACGACCCATTTGTTTCTACCAAACATCCAAAAATGGACATTGTCATTATTCGCGAAAATGAAGAAGATTTATATGCTGGAATTGAACACCAACAGACGGATGAAGTGGTTCAGTGCCTGAAAATAATCAGTCGTCCTGGTTGTGAAAAAATTGTGAGATACGCTTTTGAATATGCCAAACAATATGGCAGAAAAAAAGTGACTTGCTTCACCAAGGACAATATCATGAAACAATCTGATGGACTTTTCCACCAAGTTTTTGATGAAATTGCTAAAGAATATCCTGAAATCGAAAATGAGCATTGGATCATTGACATAGGTGCAGCAAAAATGGCGGATACGCCAGAAGTTTTTGATGTAATTGTTACATTAAACCTATACGGAGATGTACTTTCTGATATCGCTGCTCAAATTGCAGGTTCAGTTGGTTTGGCTGGTTCCGCAAATATCGGTGAAACTTGCGCCATGTTTGAAGCAATTCACGGTTCAGCACCTCGAAGAGCAGGACAAAACATGGCAAACCCATCAGGATTAATTCAAGGTGCAATTTTAATGTTGAATCACATTGGACAAAATACAGTTGCTGAAAAAATTCAAAATGCATGGCTCAAAACTATTGAAGATGGAACACATACTTATGATGTTTTCAAAGATGGAATTAGCACTCAAAAAGTAGGAACCAAAGAATTTGCGAACGCAGTTATTGCCAATTTGGGTAATAAACCTGCTAAATTAAACGCTGTAAATTATTCAAATGGTGCCGCATTAAATCTTCCTAAATATGTTAGAAAAGCCGCTGCTGAAAAATCACTTCTTGGAGTTGATTTGTTTGTGCATTGGACAGGAAATAACCCTGATGAATTGGCAGAAATCATCAATTTAGCAAACAGCAACAAATTGGAATTAACGATGATTACCAACCGTGGAATCAAAGTTTGGCCTGCAGGATTTGAAGAAACATTTTGCACAGATCATTGGCGTTGCAGATTCAAATCAAGCAATGGAATCAACCTTTCGAATCAAGATATAATCGCATTACTTCAGAATGCAAATACATATAAAATTGATGTTATTAAAACAGAAAACTTATATGCATTTGATGGTAAACCAGCATTTTCACTCGGTCAAGGTCAATAAGCTAATCTCAAAGTTAAAGGTCTAGTTTTTAATTTAATTTTAAAAAGAATGAGATTCACTGAGATTGAACCAATAAAAAATCTTCTTTTGAATCAGGAAGTTGCTGCTATTCCAACGGAAACAGTTTATGGACTAGCAGCGAATATTTTCAGCGAAAAAGCAATTAAAAAAATATTTGAACTCAAAAAAAGACCGTTTTTCAATCCGCTGATTGTCCATATAAAGTCTTTAGATCATTTACATCAAATTGCTGATGATGTTCCAAAGGTTGCAATAAAATTAGCCGAAGTATTTTGGCCTGGACCTTTAACTTTAGTTTTAAGAAAAAAATCAAACGTTTCAGACTTAATCACAGGCGGAAAAAAAACGGTTGGGATAAGAGTTCCAAATCAAGAACTCACATTGAAATTGTTGAACTCTTTAGACTTTCCACTTGCGGCTCCAAGCGCAAATACTTTTCAATCTATAAGCCCTACCCTTCCAGAACATGTTGAAAAAAACTTTGGCCAAGATGTCGCAATTTTAGATGGCGGTCCATGTCGATTAGGTTTGGAATCAACTATTCTAGGATTTGAAAATGAAAAGGTAATCCTTTACCGATTAGGTGCGATATCCATCGAAGAAATTGAAAAAGTAGTGGGGAAAGTGCATATTCAAAACAATGAAAATATCAAACCAGATGCCCCAGGAATGCTTGCAAAACATTATTCTCCTGCAACTAAAATAATTCTAACAACAGACTTGCAATCAGAAATCTTAAAATTTCAAGATAAAAAAATAGGAGTGATACAATTTAAAAATGAAATAAAAAAAGAGCAAGTATTTAAAATTGAAACTCTCAGTGAAAATGGAGATTTAAAGGAAGCTGCAAGTAATTTTTACAATGCACTACACACGCTAGACTTACATGATTTAGACTTGATTATTGCGCAAAAAATGCCAAACGAAGGACTTGGGCAAACAATCAATGACAGATTAAATAGAGCAATTTCTAAATAAATGATGAAGACAATAATAAGAAATGCAACAATTGTAAACGAAGGAAAAATTTACATTTCAGATGTATTATTGAACGGCGAGAAAATCGAGAAAATCGAAAAGCAAATATCTCTCCCTAGTCAGCTGAAGTGCAGAGAAATTAATGCGGAAGGTTTGCATTTAATTCCTGGAATGATAGATGATCAAGTACATTTCAGAGAACCAGGATTTGCAAGAAAAGGCACTATCTATTCTGAATCCAAGGCTGCTGTAGCCGGCGGAATTACTTCATTTATGGACATGCCCAACACTTTTCCCAACACACTGACGCAGGAATTGCTAGAAGAAAAATTCACGATTGCGAAAAATAGTTCATTGGCAAACTATTCATTTTTCATGGGAGTGACTAAAAACAACTTGGAAGAAGTGCTAAAGACTGACACTGAAAATGTATGCGGAATAAGTGATGATGGACTTTATTTCAATAGCGATGAAGGTATTTTGGCAAATTATCCAGATTTTTTGGAACAACTTTTCGCTAAATCAGAAACATTGATTGCACTACATTGTGAAGATGATGAAACCATCAAGAGAAATCTCAACAAATACAAGGAAATTTTTGGAAATGAAATTCCCGCAAAATATCATCCTTTGATTCGAAGTGAAGAAGCTTGTGTTATCGCAACCAAAAGAGTTTTAGAAATTGCAAAAAAACACAATACGCGCATGCATTTTTTGCACATTTCTACCGCAGCCGAAGCGGCATTATTTGAAAACACTTTACCGATTGAGCAAAAAAGAATTACGACTGAAGCTTGCGTTCATCATTTATGGTTTACGGAAAAAGACTACGAAAATTTAGGAAGTCTAATTAAATGGAATTCTGCTGTGAAAACTGAAAAAGACAAGGAAGGACTAATTAAATCATTAATTAACAACAAAATAGATATTATAGCAACAGATCATGCACCGCATACTTTAGCTAACAAAGCTGGTAATTATTTCGAAAGTTTATCTGGCGGTCCACTTGTTCAACATGCTTTGCCAGCCATGCTTGAATTATTTCATCAGGGAAAAATTAGCCTTGAGAAGATTGTTGAAAAAACCAGTCACCACGTTGCAGAAATTTACCGAATAAAGAGCAGAGGATATATTCGGGAAGGTTATTTCGCAGATTTAGTTTTGGTACACTTAAATCAAAATTGGAAGGTAAACAATAACAATATCCTATATAAATGCCATTGGTCTCCCTTTGAAGAATATGAATTCAAAAGTAAAATCCACCAAACTTTCGTGAATGGAAATTTGATTTTCGACAATGGAAATTTCAACGAAATCGCAAATGGCATGAGGCTCAAATTTTCAAAATTTAGATAAAACTTATATTAACAATTAAAATTTATGAATTTCAATTTATTAATCGAAAATATTACCAATCCAGCATTGCTATTTTTTGTTTTGGGAGTCATCGCTGTTGTGCTCAAAAGTGATCTTGAGATACCAGCAAATTCTTCCAAATTTATATCACTTTATCTGCTTTTCGCCATCGGATTCAAAGGTGGTCAAGAACTATCACACGAAAAATTTACGGCAGAAATTGGTTGGTCTATGTTATTTGGAATTAGTATTTCAATTTTAATTCCGCTATACACCTTTTTTATTCTGCGTAGAAAATTAAGTGTTTTTGATTCAGGAGCAATCGCTGCAGCTTATGGCTCTGTGAGCGCAGTAACTTTTGTTACAGCTATTTCATATCTTGAGTCACAGCAAATGGCACTTCATGGACATATGGTTGCCATCATGGCATTGATGGAATCGCCGGCAATCATTGTCGGTTTGATTTTAATTTCACTTTATAACAAAGAAGAAACAAATCAAATAAAAAAGCGAGAAGTCTTAAAACATTCATTTACAAATGGTAGCGTTTTATTAATTCTTGGTAGTTTGGTAATTGGCTTCTTAGCAAGCGCCAAGCAAGCGGAAGGAATTAAACCTTTTACAAATGACTTATTCAAAGGTTTTTTGGCGATTTTCCTACTTGATATGGGAATCACCAGCGGTCGAAAATTAAAATCTTTTTTCTCTTTTGGATGGTTTCCCTTTTTATTCGCTTTGTTAATCCCGCTTATAAATGGTTCCATTTTCGCCATCTTAAGTTCATTTGTAACTCATGATGATGCCAATCGATTCATCTTTGCAATTCTTGCAGCCAGCGCTTCATACATTGCAGTCCCAGCGGCGATGAAAATCACAGTTCCAAAGGCAAACCCTGGACTTTATCTACCAATGGCCTTGGCTGTTACATTTCCAATCAATATCACCATAGGAATGCCCTTGTATTTCTTAATTGTCCAAAACTCTTGATTATAAATTGACTGATAAATAAAACTAAAAACTAAAATTATGAAAATTCAACTTTTAAATGGAAATTTTAGTGGTCATGAAGCCATAGAAATTCTTACCAAATTGATTCAAGTTAAAATCCAGTTTCATGAACATAAAATCAATGAAGTCAGTGGAGAAGAAGAAATCAAAATGCGAGAAAATAGAATCAAAAAACTTCAAAAAGAATTATTTGAAGCACGTTTGTTTATCGAAAAAAGAAAAGAAAATATCAACCTCAATTGCGAAATAAACTTAGATTAACATGGACACAAATCACAAAATAAATTTAATTGATACTATTTTCACGCCTTCAGAAGCAAATGATGTATTGATAAACATTATTAGAAACAAAATCAACTTTCACAATCTGGAAATCTTTAGTCTTGAGGAACGAAATGGAGAAAATATTGAACGTTCAAAAAAAAGATTACAAGAATTAAAAGAAAGCAACCGAAAGCTGATCGAAATAATTCAATTTGCCGAAAATAATGACAAGAAACTAAAAGTTTTCAGTTCAATTGACATCGAAATAACTGATAAAAAATAAATAGTATGGTCAATATCATTATTTATCTTCATCAAAATCATGTTGCGCAAGAATTAATTAATGAACTTCTTTTGGAAGGTTTAATAGCAAATGCTTCCATTGACAAAGATAATATTTCATTCAAAAAAGAAAATGAAGGTGTTATTCAAAGTTTGAATACAGTTATTACTTGTCAAACTAAAGCAATGCTTTTTCCAACGATTGAAAAGTTAATCAAGCAAAAATATGGCGAAAAGATTCCAGTTTACTCTTTACCAATTATCCAATCTAATAGTTCATTTGATCAACTGATTCGAAGCAGAACAATTAAAACATAAAATGAATTTATTTGAAAATAGAAAGCTAATTATCGCCACAAAACATGCGAAAGAAAAAGTTATTGCGCCAATTTTTGAAAGAAAATTAGGCGTAAAATGTTTTATAGATAAAAACTTCGACACAGATTTATTAGGCACTTTCACAGGAGAAATTGAAAGAAAGGATGATCCTATTGCAACTGTTCGCAAAAAATGTTTAGAGGGCATGAATCAAAATAATTGTGATCTAGGTATTGCCAGCGAAGGTTCATTTGGTAACCATCCTTCAATTTTCTTTTCAAAAGCAAATGAAGAAATATTAATTTTTATAGATAAAAAAAATAATCTAGAAATTATTGTTCGCGAACTATCTACGGAAACCAATTTTAAAGGGAAAAATATCCATTCGATTCGAGCCATAAAGGCTTTTGCCAAAGAAGTAGATTTTCCAAATCATGCCTTGATTTTAAGAAATGAACAAAATTCAAATCAAAATATTATCAAAGGAATCGACAATTGGGAAACTTTGATTTCTGAATACAAATCGATTAAGAAAAAATTCGGTAATGTTTATGTAGAAACCGACATGAGGGCACATTTTAATCCAATGCGGATGAAAAACATCGAAGTTACTGCACAAAAATTACTGACAAAAATCTTAAGACAATGTCCAAAATGCATGACTCCAGGATTTTCAATCACCTCTGCACAAAGGGGTTTGCCATGTGAAACCTGTCATTTTCCAACTGAATCAACTTTGTATTATTTATACAGTTGTAAAAAATGTAAACATGAAGAAAAAGAATACTTTCCTCGAAAAATAAAATTTGAAAACCCAATGTATTGTCAAATTTGCAACCCTTAATAATTTGAAAATCAATTATATAAAATTTATTTTAAAAAGAATAAATCCAAAATGATAGTCGCCATCGTAATTGTTTCATACTAGTTAGAATTTAAAACAAAAGAAAAACTTTTAAAAAAACAATTATGAAAATCTTAAAACAAATAACAGGAATCGCTTTTGCAACATTAATGTCTTACAATGCATCAGCACAAATGGAAAAAACTGTAACTGTGGGTGGAGCGCCAATGTATCCAAGTAAAAACATTGTTGAAAATGCGGTTAACTCAAAAGACCATACCACATTGGTCGCAGCAGTTAAAGCGGCTGATTTGGTTGAGACATTAGCTAGCGCAGGACCTTTTACAGTTTTTGCACCAACCAATGCAGCATTTGAAAAACTTCCAATGGGAACAGTAGAAACTTTGCTAAAACCAGAAAATAAAGCAATGTTGGCAGGAATCTTAACTTATCATGTATTAGCTGGAAAATATGATTCCAAAATGATTGCTGAGTTGATCAAGAAAGGAAATGGTAAAGCTACTTTAAAAACCGTTTCTGGTGGTTCATTGGAAGCAACTATGAACGGCAAAAAATTAATGCTGAAAGACGAAAAAGGTGGTATGGCAACTGTTACAATCGCAGATGTTTATCAAAGCAATGGTGTGATTCATGTAACTGACGCTGTATCAATTCCTAAATAATATTTAAAAAACGAATCAAAACTACTGATGAATGTTGATTCAACGCCTTGAAAGTCAAATTTCAAGGCGTTTTTTTTCAGGATAAATTACTTTTTTTTTCAAAAATAAAACCAAAAATCAAATCAGTTCGTAACTAGACCGTGAAAAAGCATTTAACTTTTATTAACTTGAAAAAAAATGATATTCACATTTCTGTAACAGAATATCAGAATTAAGGCTGTACCTTTGCACCCCGCTAAAAGGCAGGAATTGGTAAAAAACAAGATTAAAACATTGTAAAACAAACAAATAGAACACTAACAAACAGATGAAAAATTTTTTAAACACTTTTTTAATTCTTGTATCGTTGATATCGTTCAACGATACTTTTTCTCAAGGTCAAGCGTCTACTTCCTCGACCAATGGTTACACAGTAAAAGTGGTTATTTCAAATATGGTTCTTAACAAATGGAACTATCAATCAAATAGTTGTAATTACAATGTTACCCTAAATTACAATATTACCTTTTCAGGTTCCAATGTGCCTTCAAGTATGTATACTTTACAGGGTACAGTAAGATGTAGTCAGGGAACATTTTTCGACTTACCAAACAATGGAGGCTCAGGCACAGTAACTTCAGCAAACGCAACTTACTCTGGAGGGAATCCGAATAATTTGACTTTACAAAACCTCTGTTCAAGAATCGATATTCAGGTTCAAGGACCAAACTTAAGTTCTAGAACTTTCTCAATTCCAATTGGCAGTGCTTTACCAATCGAATTAATGAACTTTGATGTCACCCATGAAAAAGATAAAGTCAATATTAATTGGAGTACAGCTTCTGAACGCGACAATGATTATTTCACAATTGAAAGAACTACAGATGGAATCAACTATGAAAAAATAGGCGAATTAAAAGGCGCTGGAACAAGTTCCTCTCAAAAAGATTATCAATTTAATGATTATAATCCGATTCAAGGAATCTCCTATTACAGACTTTCACAAACTGATTACAATGGTCAAATGGAAATTTTTGAACCAAAATCTATTGAAATAAAAGAAAAAAACAACATCAGTATTGTTTATCCAAATCCAACAACAAACTCGAAAATTAATGTAAATGTTTTTAAAACTGAAAATGAGGTAAAACTAAACATCTACAATTTTATGGGTCAGTTAGAATACTCTACCACTATCAATGCAACAAATGGTAATGTTATTTCTGAAATAGATTTATCAGAGATTGGAAATACTTTTATCATTGAAGTAATCGAAGGAAATAAGTCTGTTGAGCATCATAAAATTACTGCAATAAGATAGTCTGAAAAAAGTAGTATGAATTCTGATTCCCTTTTGGCAAAATAATTGCTAATTTGGTTATATGAAATTTAAATTTGTATTGCTTTTATTTTGTCTGTTTGCATTAAATTATTCAGCAAAAACCCAAATCATTTTTGACAAAACAAACTTTGATTTTGATGAACTTTTTGCTTCTTCTGAAAGATTTGTCGATTTCAAAATCACCAATACTGGTAAAAAGAAAGAATATCTTCTTAGTGTCAGAAAGCCACAAGAAGTTACCTACTTAGTTAACGGACAATATTTGGATCCTGATAGTTCTCTCATTATAAGATTGAAACCAAACGCTAAAAAGTTAGGCAAATTCAATTATGAAATTGAAGTCTATACAAGCGACAAATTAACTCCTACTATTCTCAAAATTAACGGAAACATCAAAGAGTTTGAGGAAAATAGCCTGAGCGCGTTACAAACTTGTCCTGATTTTGGTTCCAAACCCTCAGTCTATGCAACAAACTTTAAAATTACTGTCGTTACCATAGACAAAGAAACCAAAGAAATATTAGCCAATTCTACTGTCTCTATGATTCAAAATGGTTTACCAATAGGTAACTGGAAAACAAATAAAAATGGACAAATTGTAGAAAAAATTCCACTTGGCTATACTTATTTTTACAGCACTCATATTGGATATTTACCAACTGAGCAAGGGAATTATGTCAATTTTCAACGCAATTACATCGTGCTAGAATTGAGTAAAGATCCCAAAATTGGATTGCCTATTCCTATTGAAATTCAAAATCCAACAAACCCAATTGAGGCAGCTACTTCAGAAAAACCAATTGAAAAAACCGATTCACAAGTTGTTGTTTTGGAAGAAGTTCCTTTAACGATTGAAACTATAGTTGTACAAGAAGCAACTACGCAAACTGACGAAATTGTCTCTGTTGACTTCAATCAAATTCCCTTTGAAAATTTTGAAGCAAAATACTTCAAACCAATCAATGTGGTTTTTGTCTTAGATAAATCATCTTCTATGTTACAAGGGGATAAATTGGAATTGATGAAATACTCTTTGTTTCAATTGACTAACTATTTGCGTCCAGAGGATAAAATGTCAATCGTAACCTACTCGTCAACAGCGAAGGTTTTAGTACCACCAACCGCAGGAAATGAAAAAGATTTTATCAAAAAACCGATTGAAAAAATCAGACCAGGTGGAGGAACTGCCGGAGGAGATGGAATTAAACTGGGTTTTGAACAAGCTGTAATTGGATACATGAAAGATGGCGCAAATTTGGTCGTAGTAATCACTGACGGAGCTTTTAATAAAAATTCCGATGATTATCAAATATCCATCGAAAAACATAAAAACCTTGGAATTAATTTGTCTGTTGTTGGAATAAAAAATTTATTACAAGATGAAGCAAAGATGAAAGAAGCTGCCAAAATCGGCAATGGAAGATATGTTCCTATTTTCAAATTAGTTGATGCACAAAAGAATTTAATTCAAGAAATTAGAATCTCTGCTTTCAGAAAATAATTTATCTCAATAAATTAATGTGACCTGCCATCTTTTTTTCTTTATTGCTGGTGAAATCGGTATAAACTATTTTCCAAACATAAGTCCCGTCTTGGCATGGAAGACCTTTATAACTTCCATCCCATGATTCATCCATGCTGTTCATGGTAAAAATCAATTCTCCCCAACGGTTGTAAATACTCATTTCAAATGTTTTTACATTCCCTCCTACTGCTTTGAAGACTTCATTAAAATTGTTGCCTTGTGGTGTAAATGTGTTTGGTACATAAATGATTGCATCATAAAAAATTCTTACACTATCTGAAGCTCTACAACCATTTTGATCCGTGTAAGAAACAACATATTGGAAGTTTTTGTCTGGATTTGCCACAGGACTTACACAAACAGTACAACTCAAATACTCTGAGGGCGACCAAACATAAGCTCCTACTGTAGAACTTGTTGCACTTAATTGAATTACATCACTAAAGAAAGCATACACATCTGGAGAGGTTTGAATAAATGCTTTTGGAAACAAATTAACCTGAACCGAAGCGGTGTCGCTACATCCATTAATATCTGTTCCAACAACAATGTAAGTTGTGTTTAACAATGGAGTGGCTATCACTTGATTTCCTGTGTTTTCATTTAATGAATTTACAGGACTCCAAACATAGGAATTTCCGCCAAATGCAACTAGATTGGCACTTTTTCCAGGACAAATAATAGTATCAAATCCTGCAGTAATATTTGGTGCTACAATATCAATTAACACACTGTCTTTGATTGAACCACAGGCATTGATAAAATCACAGTAATAATACATATCAAATAAAGGATTTACTGCAACTGTTGGTCCATTGATGGTTGAAATATTTATATTTGGTGACCATTCAAAAATATCTGCCCCAGACACATTAAGCACTTCTGTTTCTCCTGAACATATTTTGACAGAATCTAAAATTTGAGGATTCGGAGGAGTTAAGACAACTTCAATCTCTACACTTTCATTGAATGTACATCCTGCAGCAGAAGTGATTGCACAATTATAAACAGTGGTTTGTGTTGGTGTGGCAATTGGTGTGGCAATATTAGGATTATCTAATCCAATACTTGGAGTCCAAACATAAGATGAGCCTCCACTCGCAAAAATAGGAACAAAATTTCCTAGGCAAATTGTTGTATCGGTAGAGGCGTTTGATCCACCACTCAAAACTTGTAAAGTAACACTCAAAGTATCAGTCCCACAACTATCAGAAATAATAACAGTAAAAACAGTTGTTTCAGTGATTGTTGCAATCGGATTAGCAATATTTGCATTATTTAAAAATTGTGCAGGTGACCACTGATAAGATGAACCACCTGAAGCATCAAATTGATACGTTGAACCAGGACAAATGGCTGCATTAGGTGCCGTTACTTGTCCATTAAAATCACCAATATTGATTTGAAAAGTGGTAGTATCAGATGAATAGCATCCACTTGAATCTGAAACAATTAAAACAACATCATAGTTTCCTGCCCCAGAATATGAATGAGAGGGATTTACTTGAGACGATGTTGTATTGTCTCCGAAATCCCAAAAGAATGTATTTCCGTTTGAACTATTATTTGTAAATGAAACAGGCGCTGGCATACAAATCAATGGAGCTGGCTGACTCACAATGGCATCAATATGATTTAACTCAAATTTAAATACTGCCAAATTACAGTTTGGGCTTGGATTACTCGGCGACCAAACGCCAGGTGTTGTTGTGAATCCAAAATTATTTCCTCCACAAGCACCGCAAACAGCATGGTAAATCCTTCCAGATTTATCGAATCGACTTGTTCCACCATCCACGTGATTTGAACTTGCGGTCAAACTTCCCATGTAAGTGGCATATTTCAAACTGATTGCATCTTGACGCAACACCGCGATATAAAAGTTATTGCCATTGGTTGAGGATTGATATGCATCTGGTGTTACTTGAAAGCCATTACTTGAACTGAAAGTTGCAGAACTGTTTCCACTATTCACTGAACCGCCCCAGCCAGAAATGTAAATATCATAACAATCTGAAACTAAAAATGCTGTTGGGGAAATTTCGACATGACCAGTACCAGCACCTATGCAAGTTGACCAACTTAAATTTACCAAATTAGTTGAGTACTTTCGGATGAATTGACCAGAATTTGGAGTCCCGTAAACGCCAGCACTAATTGGAATATTTCCTTCGGTTTGTCCGTAAACATAAACCTGATTATTCAAATCTAATTGCACAAAATAAGTTTGATCATATTCATTGGTTCCCATGTAAGTTCCTGCTTGAACAAATGGTGTTGTACCATTAATTTTAATCAAATAACCATCTGATAGACCTCCCAAACCACTCAGAGTGTGACCAACGGAAAATCCTAAACTAGAGGAAGTGGTACCACCAACTAAATACACATCTCCATTTGGTGCTACTTCTAAAGAATTACCAGTTTCAACTCCACCACCACCAAAAAGAGATGACCACATTAACGTATTCAAGTTCGGTGATAGCTTAAAAACTACGGCATCTTGAGGACCGTTTAAGAAGGATTGAAATGCATTTGCAGTTGGGAAGTTACTTGAAGCTGTGGATGAGGCAACAAATACATTTCCTACGCCGTCAATTTCTACTGAGCCTCTAAATTGGTCACCATAATTGTAATGTAAAACACTGGAATTGATTCCATCTGTACCACTTCCACCCATAAAAGTGGAAGACAAAAGATTTGCACCGTTTGCACTCAATCTTGTTACATAAATATCTGAACCGTTGAAACTTAATCCATTCTCAGTAAAAGAAGGTCCTCCATTAAAACTGGCATCAAAAGGCGTTCCTGGCATCGGAAAATCTGCTGAGGAAGTTGCGCCCATGATATACAATTCATTGTTGGCATTGCAAACAATACTGTGCGGTGTTTCAACGCCCAAACCTCCAATATAAGAGGAAAAAAGCAATTGGGTGCCAAGCGCATTAAATTTTGAAATACCTATATCAAAACTTCCCCCATTGAAGGAGGGATCAAAAGCACCAGTAACAATTGGATAACCAGTTCCAAATACAATTCCAGCGGCAAAAACACGTGCAGATTGATCAGGCGCAGCACTAAATCCCCAATTATCTGATGTTGAACCCGTAAAAGTCGAAAAAGTCAATTCAGGATCAATCACCAATGTCTGATTTCGATTGTAATCTTTTGGGAAAATATATCCAACTACATTGTCTTTCAGTTGAAAAGCAATCTTTACAAGATTTTTCTTTCCATTTTCATCGATGTTCCAAGCTTTTGGAGCACTTTCTATAATTTCACCAAAGGTATGAGTTGTATGTAAATTTCCTTCACTATCAATAAATACTGAATTTGCACCTTCAATTTTCATTTGAATTTGAGAAACATCTTTCCCAGGAGCTACAATAAAACTATATTCTACATTTGAACCATTGCCTTCCACTTGCATGTCAATCGCTGGATAAAAATCTTTGTAAACAACTTTTTTCAAGCTGTAAATCATTGATTTCCATTTCGACTGATTATTTCCTAAAAAATAATTCCTATAATTTTTAGAGGGTTCACTTTCTATTTTTTGCGCTGCAACATTGGCCCCTAAAAAACTTGATCTTACAGCATGTCCCTCAAGTTTTACTTCAGAACGACTGTCACTTTTACCTTCATGATTTGCGTGATAAACTTCAGAAGCATTGTGAAAAGCATAAGTAAATCCTTGATTTTCGAGATACATTTCGCCCCCATTCAATTCCACTTTATATCGAATATTTGAATGCCACTGACCGCGATTTGGATGCAACCAAACTTGCTCTTGCTGGGAAAATCCAAGAAAAGAAAAAAGAAGTAAGCAAGTCAAATTTAATATTCTCATCGAATCGAAATTACAATAAAATTTTGAAACAACAATTTCAGTATTATTTCAAGGACTTAATAGACGCAAAAACAGTAGCCAAGTTGCTTTAAATTTCAAAAATTATAATTGCAAAAAAAACGGAAACTATTAATTTCCGTTATCGTTAAAAATCCAAATAAATTGAATAGAGTTTTGTAAATTTATTTCCATAAGTTGAGTTTTATACTTACGAAAATAGTTGCTTTCCATGATGAGAAAATAAATAAAACTTGAACTGTTTTGATCATTGATTTAATGGTTGTTAATTTTCTGTTAAGTGTAGTAGAGAAAATTTAACTGGTTGTTCATTTAAAAACAAATTGAAATTAATCAGTAAATTCGGTCAAATGCGCAGCGCAAAGCAGGAAATTAATTTAAAATGCTTTTCTTTGTTCAACCACTATGAAAATAAAATTAAAAATCTAAACTATGAAAATGAGGGCTTTAATTATTGACGATGAAGAGTTTGCAAGAAAAAATTTGCAACTTATGCTGGAAGAATTTTGTCCAGAAATAGAGGTAATTGGCGAAGCCTCAGGCAAGGAACAAGCAAAAGCAATCATTGAAGCCTCTAAACCAGATGTAATATTTTTAGACATTAGAATGCCAAGTGGTGCTGAAGGTTTTGAATTATTAGATGAAGTTGAGAACAAAGACTTTCTAGTTGTTTTTGTAACCGCTTTCAAAGATTACGCCCTTAGAGCTTTCAATGCAAGTGCTGTTTACTATGTGCTAAAACCAATAGATATTGACGATTTAAGATCGGCTGTTGATAAATTGGTTGAAGCGAAAAAAATATTTTCTGACGACCCTCAAAATTTTGTGACTTATTTTAAATCTTTAAAAAACTTGTCTCAAAGTTTGTTGTCAAATCGTCCAAATAATAGAATTGCCATCAGCCATACAAGAGGATTGAAAATTATTGAAGATGATACGATTACTCATTTGGAAGCAAGCGGAAATTGTACTACCATTTATTTCGAAGATGGAACAAGGTATTTGGACACGCGAACATTGAAAATCTACGAACACATTTTAGATCCAGCAAAATTTTTCAGAGTACATAAATCACATATTATCAACTTGAAAAGACTGGTTGAATATATCAATGAAGATGGACATTTTGCCGTTTTAAAAGGCGGACTAAGAATTCCTGTTGCAAGAAATCGTGTTACAGATTTTGTTAAAATGCTGAAAGAATAAAATGATATTTCGCTGGATTTTTTTAATGTTTTGTTGCCTTTCTGTGCTTTCAGCAAGTGCGCAGAGCTATTCCTTTCTGTCGTATTCTATCGCTGAAGGACTACCACAATCTCAAGTTTCTTCCATTGCTGAAGATGAAAAAGGCTATTTATGGGTGGGGACATTGGGAGGACTAGGGAAATTTAATGGTTCTACTTTTGTCAATTATTCAACGAAAGACGGTTTATTAAACAATAGAATTACCAGTCTAAACTGTTTCGACCAAAAACTTTGGATTGGTCATGAAGGTGGAGTTAGTTTATTGCAAAACAATAAAATAAGAAAATGGGCATTTCCCACTAAGAACAAAAATGTCAATGTTTTAGCAATCAAACAATTTCATGACGGTTATGTAATTGCAACAAATGGTGGTGGAATCTATTTTATAAATTCCAAACTGCAACTTCGAAATATTGAATTAAAAAGTGAAGACCAAAATCGCGTTAGAGGACTGTTAATAGTTGACAAAGAATTATTTGTCGCTACAAGAGGTGGATTGCTAACAACCAAAGATTTATATAACTTCAAAGCTATTAAAGGTGCGGATACCTTAAATATTTCTGGTATCACACAGAGCAATGAAGAAATTATTCTGACAACATTTGATACCGGTATTTTTAAATTTAATCTCACAAATAAAACCATCAGATCTATTGGCGAAATCCCTACGCAAAGCGGAATTCGCAACTGTATTTTTGACAGCAAAGGAAACATTTGGATTCCAAGTAAACAAGGAATTATTGTCATTGACAAAAATGATAAAAGTCGCATAATTGACCAAAGTAAGGGATTACCTTTAGATGCAATCACCAATATTTTTGAGGATAGAAATGGTACAATTTGGATTGGTTCAGAAGGAAAAGGACTATTTCGTTTTCCAGGCGAGCAATTTGTATATTTCAACTTAAACAGCGGAATTCAAAGTGAACTAATAACTGCTGGAATTGAAATTTTACCAGGTTATTTCCTTTTTGGAACTTATGACAAAGGATTAATAGAATACAAAAAAAGTGAAAATTTTAAGCTAGAAGAATTACCTAATAACACGATTTGGGCGATTGAAACTGATAAAAATGGCTTTGTTTGGATCGGTTCAGAGGCAGGATTATTTAGGCAACAACTGAATCAAAAAATTGAAATATTTGATGAAAATTCAGGAGCTCCTGGTAATAAAATCACTTCATTTTATAAGAATAACTTGGGTGAAATTTGGATTGGTGGTTCAAACGGAATTTCAAAAATAGTAAATGGAAAACCAGTCAAAATAATTCATTCTGAAACAAATAAAGACATTGGTACGATTAGAAATATTGTAAAATATAAAACCCAACTTTTTTGCGCAGCAGATGGCGGATTATTTACATTTAAAAACGGAAAATATACAAGATTCAAAAACATTCGGAAAAAGACTTTTTCACTTAAAATTGACCAATTTGAAAATCTTTGGATTGGAACAGATGAGGGTTTTTTCTGGAGCGATGGAATGAACTTGAAACAAATTTCATTGTCCGATCAGCCCGCATCTAACTTTATCAACTTTATAAATACAAATGAAAATCAGGTTTTTGTAGGAACAAACAATGGGCTTTATGTGCTTTCAAATCTGAAGTTAAAATTCAAGGTCCGCCAAAAACATTATGGTTTGGAGGAAGGTTTAGTGAATCTAGAATCAAATATCAATTCAAGCTTTGTTGACCGTAAAGGAAGATTGTGGTTTGGAACTGCTCAAGGTCTGACAGCTTTTGATCCAGATGCAGAAATTTTTGACTTTCAAAATATTTTACCATACTTGAATATTAAGTCTATTAAATTAAACTTTCAAGGTTTTAATTACGCTGATTATTCCAATCGATTTACGCAAGATGGCATTCCATTGAATTTAATTTTACCAAGATCTAAAAACAATTTACTCATTGAATTGGATGGTGTTACGCTCAAAAATTCCAAAGATTTAAGATATCAATATTGGTTAGAAGGCTTAGATGATGGTTGGTCACCAGAATTTTCGAATCCGCAAGTCACTTTATCTAATTTACCTTCAGGAAATTACAATCTACACGTCAGGGTAAAAAATGGTACTGGAGAATTTTCAAAAGAGTTTGTACTATTTATTAAAATCACACCTGCATTTTATGCAACTTGGTGGTTTTTTATTCTTGTTTTTATTTTCTTAGTCGGCGTAATAATTGCAATTATTCAGCTTAGGGTAAGTAGAGAAAGAGCGAGAAGCTACCAAGAATCTTTGGAATACAAAGCCAGACTATCTTCTCTTGAGCAACAATCTTTGAATGCAAGTATGAATCGACATTTTATTTTCAATTCCTTGAATTCGATTCAGTACTTCATAAATACCCAAGACAAAATTTCAGCCAATCGCTATTTGACGAATTTTGCAAAATTGATTCGTAAAAATTTAGATTCTTCTTCAGAAGACAACAACATGGTTTCTTTAAGTCAAGAAATTGAAAGATTAGAATTGTATCTCTCTTTAGAATCCATGCGATTTAGAGATCGTTTTGAATATAAAATCGAAGTTTCTGATATTGATACTGAAAACATATTGGTTCCTGCAATGCTTTTTCAACCCTTTGTTGAAAACAGCATCATTCACGGTATTTTGCCTGTTGAAAATAAAAAAGGTTTAATAACCATTAAAATTGAAGCAAAAGGAGATCATTTAGAGGTGATTTTAGAAGACAATGGAATTGGTATTGATTTCAGTTTGAATAAAAAACGACAATCGGAAGGCGATCATCGCTCACAAGGAATGGAAATTACGAGTAAAAGAATTGAACTTTTAAAGAAGCTTTCACACCGTAATTTTGAGATGGACGGACCCTTTCAAATCGAAGATGAAAACCATTCAATCAATGGAACGCGTGTTTTACTAAAAATACCGTGTGAAAATTTGGATTAACAGAATTAATTTCATAGCTTTGTTTTGTAATACGTTAAGTTATGAAAAAGTTAATCGGTATCTCTTTGTTTTCAATCGCTTTTTTGGCTGTTTCTTGCCAGAAAGAAGATTTAAATAAAACGAGAATGGAATGTGGTACAGTTGCCACTGCTCCAACTTGGAAAAAAGCTTCTGCTCCTGCTCCAGAAACAAATCCTGGTTCAACTTCTACAGGAACTGGTATTACAGATCCAAACAATGATCCAGACATGAATTCTAAAAAAGGAAACAAACAATAGTTTTTTCTTAACAAATATTAAATCCTGCTTTTTGCAGGATTTTTTTTGCCTAAAATTTAATTTTTGGTAGAAATTACACATGTCTTCAATTTAAATTTTACCGAAACTTTATACAAGTCTAAAACGATACATTTAAATCAATTTTATACACATTTAAGATTTAAATTTTATTCAATTCAAGCGTTTTAAATATCTTGCAGTTTAATAACTATTTGTAAATAGCAATGTCAACTAAGGTAAATGAATCTCTTCACGAGCTAATAAAATACTTGTCTAAATCTGAAAAAAGATACTTCAAAGTTCTTTCCTCAAGACACACAATTGGTGAGGAAAATAACTACATTCTATTATTCGATTATCTAGAACAACAGGAAATTTATGATGAAGAAAAACTTTTTGATTACTTCAAAGGAGAGGCATTCTTGAATAAATTTTCAGTTACTAAAAAAAGATTATACGATCACATTTTAAACGCACTAGATGCTTTTTATGCTTCTTCATCAGCAGATGCTCAGATTTTTAAATTAATACACAGTGCTGAAATATTGTACAACAAATCCTTGTATGAACAATGTAAACGTCAATTGCGAAGTGCTGAAAAACTTGCATTGAAACACGATAAATTCAATTTATTGTCTGAAATAAGCTTGCACAAAAAGAGATTAATTGAAAGTTCAGGAAATGTTGATCAAGAAGAAATTGAAGAAATACTGAAAAGTGATCTTGATTTTCATGAAAAAAGTTTGACCTACGATAAATTTTGGAATCTCAAAAGTCGCTTGTTTGCCATTCTCGCATCCAAAGGGATCTCGCGCACGCCCGATGATTTGATTCAATTTAAATCAATCATTGATGACTTATTAAAAACGCCCCAACAAAGAGAACTTTATTTTGACACCCAATATTTATACAATCACATTTACAGTGCATACTTTTTTGCCATTGGCGATTTTGAAGCATGTTACCAATATTTAATTCAGAATATTGAACTTTTTGAATCCAAAAAAGAGGTTATTGAAGAACAACCCAATCGCTATTTCTCGATCTTAACCAATGCGATTTTTGTCACTTCCAGGTTAAAAATGAACCAGAAATCTCAAGAATTACTGAAAAAGCTAAAAGAATTACCTCAAAATTACATTTTCAACACCAACGAAGATTTGAATATCAAACTATTCTCAAGCACCAATAGCATTGAAATAAGTATTTTAACCTTGAAAGGAGATTTCAAAAGTGCACTTAAATTGGTTCCTTTGATAGAAGAAGGTTTAAGATTATATAATGAAAAAATTACGCCCAACCGCAAAGCATTTCTAAATTTTAAAATTGCAACCGTCTATTTTATCTCAAACGACATGCACGCTGCCCTGCAATGGATCAATCGAATTTTAAATGATTCAATGCTCGACAAGCAGGAAGACATTGTTTCTTTTTCCCAAATTATGAGTTTGTTGATTCACTTTGAAATGAAAAATGAAAACCTCATCCCCTACGCATTGAAAAGCACACAAAGATTTTTAAAATCTAGAAATCGTTTATACGAATTTGAAACTATATTTTTAAAATTCCTAAATCGCGTAAACAAAACAAAAGATTTTTTTAAACAAGAAACGCTTTTTGAGGAATTATATGGAGAACTCGCACATTTGAAAGAAGATCATTTGCAAGCATTGGCCCTAGAATATTTTGACTTTATGCTTTGGTCAGAAGCAAAAATGAAAAATGTTCCTTTTCAGGAATTGATTCAATTGAAATATTCCAGTAAATAAAAAATCCTGTGGCAGGTTAACCACAGGATCAAGTTTACCGCATATCGTTAACGGTTTGTAAAAAGTATTTTGAGTTTTATTTAGAAAAGAGCGTTTAAAGTCCAATAATATTTCGAACTTCCACTTCAGTTACTTTTCGTGGTGTTCCATCTTTACTAAGATAAGTACGATTCACGATTTTTCCAGTGATGGCAATTCGTTTGCCTTTCCCACCAAAGTTTTCAATGAATTGTGCGATATTTCCAAAAGCAAATAATTTATGCCAATCTGCGGTGTCTTTACCTTTCACAGGTGAAGGAGTTGCCAAATTGAATCGGGCCACTTTTCCGCCATTTTCAAAATTTGTTACTTTGGCATTTTCGCCCATATTTCCGATCAATGTGATTTGATTTCTCATGACTTTTAGATTTTTGTTATAGAACTACTAAATCGTTTACTTCCACCTCAGTGATCAATTTTTTTCCGCCTGTTTGAGTTTGATAAAAGCGAGAAACCAACTTGCCTTCAATGGCCAAACTGATTCCTTTTTGTCCAAGTTCTTCCAAAACTTGCACCCAATTTCCCCAAGCACTGATTCGGTGCCATTGTTTTCTGTTTTTCATGTTTCCTTCCGCATCCAAGTATGATTCTTGAGTAGACATTGAAAACTGAGCAATTTTTCTTCCGTTGTTGAGCATTACTACTTTTGGCTCTGAGGTGATTTTCCCTATAAGATTTACGTGATTCATGGTATGCTATTTTTAAGTTTATTTGAAATAATTTTGAATGCGAATTGTGAGTGATTTTAGGTGGTATGAACGTTGCAAAAACAACTGCTCGCAACGTTCACATTTTACACCTTACCTAACTAACCACCTCATGGGACTTTTAAACTTTTGCTGTTTTTGGTGTGAGTAAAACGAAATCATACACTTCAACTTCCGTTTGGTATCTTTTCTCACCTGTTTTTGTTTCATAACTGCTGTTTGCCAAACGACCTTCGATGGCAACTTCAAAACCTTTATCAGCCAATTTCACGAAATTCTCAGCACTTTTACCCCACATATGGGCATTGTGCCATTGTGTGTTGTCCTTCCACTCGCCATTTTTTTCTTTGAAGGATTCTTTCGTTGCGATAGAAAAGCGTGTGATCATGAATCCACCTTTTACTGTTTGAATTTCTGGTTTTGCACCTAAGCGACCGATTAATGTTACTTTGTTTCTCATTGAGTTCATAATTGTGTGTTTTAAAAAATTTGTAAATAAAAATTGAACTAAACGTCGTTGATTGTTTCGACAGTGCAAAGTTGCGGTGAGATCAAAATCACATTCGGTTAATAACCATTTGTATTCGATTGTTATTCGTTTATAAATGAATAAAAACGTTTTTGCAATTGAAAACTAATATTTTAATCCTGAAAACAACTTTCAAAAAAAGTAATAATTTTTACACAAAATTTTTTGGAAATAAAAAAGTCACTCCGAATGAAGTGACTTTGGCAATGAATCCGTAAAACTTTTACGATATGCTAAGTAAAATACTAATTCTTAATTAATCTCCCATTTTTGAAAATACCTTCATTATTTTTTAATTGGTAATAATAAACTCCACTAGGAAAATTTTCAGTATTTATTAAAGTTTCACCACTAACGAATTGTTTAACAATTGCCTGTCCAAGAAAATTAAAAACAGTAATTGTTGCGATGTTATTTTCCACTAGCGAAATATTTAAAGTTTCATTGAAAGGATTGGGATAAATAGAACCGTTGTTATCCAAATTATTATCATCAATTCCAACACCACAAGGAAAAGATGGTTTTGTATCATAATCGTACGAATCAACAAAGTTTGGAAAGCCATAACTTACATCGTGTCCATTTAAATCAATTGCGTTATTAACATAACTACAGCTAGCTCCTATGTTATTAGGTGAATTTATTACTCCTAAAAAAGTATTCCCAACAAATGGAGACCTAGCAACATATATTTTCCCATTATTGGCCAATTGAAGCCCTAAATAATTATAATTTCCTGCTATTAGTGTTTGGGATGAAACTATTGTTGTAGGATTACCTCCGCCAGCATTTAAATCAAATTGATATATTCCGTTTCCATTTAGAGCAACAGAAACATAAAGTTTTGAATTGTCAGGTGAAAAAGATGCCCCGTAATAACCCCAGTTTGGATTAGTAACCAATGAAATCACATTACTTACCACGCCAGTATTGTTGTTAAAGTCGAAACATTCTGCAATACCTGGGTTTGCATTTCCTGCAACCAAAGCAAGTTTTTGCCCGTTTGGAGATGCTTTCAATTGCCCCTGTGAAGTACCAATACCTGTACCGTTTGGTCCATTAATAGAACCAATGTTAGTTATTATCGGACTTCCTATTCCGTTCGAAGTTAAAGGATAAACATAAAAAGCATTTGAATTAAATTTATGTACAACTATCCAATAATCTATTCCGTTGGCATGCTTAACAGCTGTCAACTTCTCACAAACATTATCTAAAATTAAAATATTTTTTTTATCAGAAATAACGCCTCCAACTCCGTTTCCGAGACACATATCAACAATACTATACCTAAATCCGTATTGCAGATTATCAAAGTAAAAATCATCTACCGTGAATAAATAATAAAATCTGCTACTTCCAGGTTGAGGAATTATTAACGAAGACTGAGTGCTAGAAATATTACTTAATAAACCTGAACCATTTTGCATTATAGCGTGATACTTGTTCCAAACAGTTTTCCCGTCTGTATAAAAAAGTAAATTACCTAAGCTGTCAGCCATTACAGAAGTTCCTTCTGCGTGACATCCTGGGCAGCCTAACGTCTGCGTTTGACCATTATTTAAAACAACTGGAATCCCTCCATTAAAATCTAATCCAGCATGACTGCCGAAATACCAAATATTACCTTGCTTTTGGGTAAACGCAAATGTGTAAAAAAGTGAACAAATAAACAGAATCTTTTTCATAGTAAAATAATAGTTGATTAGAAAGTAAAAATACAAAATAAATTATAAGCTCACCCAAAAATCAATTCTAAAATGACTACGAAAATAAAAGAGAAATTAAAAAATGAAGAAGATCATTAATTCAATTGAAAAACAACATCAGAAAGAAATTTGTAAAACCGATTACCATCTTTTGATTTTTAATCTAAACTTACAAAGTAAAAATTCAACTGTATGAAAGCGATGATGTGGCTTCTTTTTTACCAACCAAATAATATAGAAAATCAAAAAAGGAAACCACAAGAATAAAATCATGAATCTAAAATTATTAATTATTCACCAAAAATAAAAACCTCCATTCCCATAAAGTTAGTTTCACGCAAAATCTTCATTCCGTTTTTCCTAGCAACATGCATCGATGCTTCATTTTGTTTATGAATGATAGATATAAAATTTGTAGAAATTTGATTTTCAAGTCCAAATTGTTTCAACTGTTGCGCAATCTCAGTTCCAAATCCTTGATTCCAAAAAGCAGGCTTGAGTGAATATGCAATTTCAAAGACTTTCTCGCCATCCAATTCACGCACTAAAACTCCACCCATTCCAATAAAAGCACCAGAAGACTTTTCAATCACAGCCAAATGGCCAAAACCATCTGTTTCATATCGCTCCAATTGTTTTAAAATCCATTCGGTGGCTAACTGACGATAATCTTTGTTGACATCAATTCCTAAAAATGCCAATCTATCGTTTCCTGCGAAGAACTCTAGCCAAGAATCAATGTCATTTTCAGTTAGAGCTCGAAAAATTAATCGCGTTGACTGCTGAGAAAAGTAATCTTTCATAAATTAATTAGTTGGAGATTTATACATTTTCTTCTTCAACCAAAAAGCCAATTTTACCATTAAAATCAACGCAGGAACTTCTACCAACGGTCCAATTACCCCAGCAAAAGCTTGCCCTGAATTAATTCCAAAAACACCAATAGAAACTGCAATCGCCAATTCAAAATTATTACCAGATGCAGTAAATGAAAGCGCAGCATTTTCAGCGTAATTAGCACCAGAAAATTTGGCAACAAAAAACATGAACAAAAACATAGTTGCAAAAAAGATGACCAAAGGCAAAGCAATTTTCAAAACATCCAAAGGAATCGATACAATCATTGAACCTTTCAAACTAAACATTACTACAATGGTAAACAATAATGCTATCAAAGTGATTGGAGAAATGATTGGCAAATATTTACTTTCAAACCAATTTTCTCCTTTGAATTTAATCAAAATAAAACGACTCACAACCGCTAAAAAAAAAGGAATTCCCAAGTAAATCCCCACAGTTTTGGCAATTTCAAAAATTGTAATATCGATATTCAATGCCTTGATACCGAAAAGTGGCAACATGATTTCCAAATAAAAATAGGCATACAAACTGAAAAAGAATACTTGCAACAAACTATTGATTCCAACCAAACCAGCAACCAATTCGCGATTTCCTTCCGCCAATTCATTCCAAACAATGACCATCGCAATACAAGGAGCTAAACCAATAACAATCAATCCTGTCATGTATTCAGGATAATCTTTCAAAAAGAAAACGGCCAACGAAAACATCAAAAATGGTCCAACAATCCAAGTGATAAAAAATGAAATTCCCAACAATTTTGGTTTTGACATTACCTTCGGAATTTTTGAAAATTGCACTTTTGTCAATGGCGGAAACATCATTAATATCAAACCAAAAGCCAACGGAATGTTCGTTGTTCCGTTTGAAAATGAATTGATGAAATCGTCCGCAGTTGGAATAAAATAACCTATCGCAACACCGAAACCCATCGCTAGAAAAATCCAAAGCGTTAAAAAACGATCCAAGAAACCTAATTTCTTTCTTCCCAAATGAGGTGCTAAACTATTTTCGGACATGATTATTTATTTAAGTTTGAAAATACAAATATTGTTTCTAAAGCTATTTGATTGGAACGTTCCAAGTATTTTTCGCTTTCGAAAACGGTGCCATCAGCCACTTTTGGATCATCGTAAGTTGTTGCAATACGAAATTCTACTCCAGGAATAAATGGGCAATTTTCTTCAGCATCTGAACAAGTCATTATGGCTGCGAAAGCATTGGATGGATTTTCAGAATCATTGTAAACTTTCGAAAAACAAATCGTTTGTCGTGCTTCCCCAAATTTGACAAGATATTTTGGATTTGGAAGATTTGTGTCAGTTGAAGTAATTTCAAAACCGGCGGTTTGCAAAGCTTTTATTGCATTTGGATGAACGGCAGTGAATTCTGTTCCACCTGAAAAAGTTAACACATTTCGAATCGAAAAATAATCAGCCGCAACTGCTGACCAAATTTGTCCAAAATGACTTCGGCGTGAATTATGGGTGCAAACATACATAAGTTGCACAGGCAAATTTGCATCTATCTTAGCCTGAATGTAATCTGAAATCTGAAGTAAAACAGTCTTCCTTTCGGCTGAAATGGAATCAAACTGTTGAGCCAATTCATCACATTTATTTTGAATCTTTACAAACATGTTATTTTCTTTTAAAAATACCAAAAAGAAAATTTTGAATTGTGTCAAAAGGAGTTTGATGATCTTCAATTTTGGCTTCAATTAAATCAAATTTTTGATCAAATTGGTGCTCCAAAGTTTTTGCTGAATATTGCTGAATTTCTAATCCACTGCATTTTAAAGGTCCTTCTTCAGAAAATGTTGCGATAATTAAATAACCTTCAACTGCTTGATTTACCAATTCTTGATACTTCTCCTTTTGAGAATCCTGCGTTAAAAAGTGAAATGCGGCGCGATCATGCCAAATGGCATAATTCACTTTGGGTTGAAAATTTGTCACATCGCTCACAATCCAAGTTACTTTTTTAGCCAAAGATCCCAATCTCGCTTTTGCCCGCTCAATCGCTTTTGCTGAAATATCTAGTACAGTTACATTTTCATATCCTAAATCTAAAAGATGATCTACCAAATTGCTGTCTCCCCCTCCAATATCAATGATTGCGGCAGATTTCGGTAAATTAAAAGATTCTATAAAATCTAAGGACGTTTTTGGAATTTGTTGCGTCCAACTCACTTCACTAGGACTTTTGGTTTCGTAAACCGTTTCCCAATGATTCTTGCTTGTGTTTTCCATTCTGAATAAATTAACAACATCCACTTCCTGGTGCACAAGAAGCAGCTGTATTTGAACTTAATTCAACTAATTTTATTTTTTGCTTTGACGCTGGAATACCGCAAGCGTCTTCTGCCAAACAAGCGGTTTTTTTGTTGGTCAACTGAAAAGAAATTCCATCGAAATCCAATCCAAACTTACCAATTGTATCCGTTTGGTATTCTACTTCAATATCCAAATCGTCGAAATTGAAAATCGCTTCTGACTTTTCGATAATTCCCAATAATTTGCCCGGCACCAGGCGATGTTCAAAATCATTTGCTTCCCACAATTGGAAATTAATGATCTTCTCTTGTCTTACAACTCCCCCACAATCGATGAAATTTTTGGTAATCAAACCAACTTCTGTGATGTGAAAATGTGCTGGAACGAAACTGTGGTTAGGCAATTGAAAAACCACAGATTCCATCTTATTCAAAGCTTCTTTTACTTCTGATAATTTCATAATATCTACTTTTTAGTATTAACAACATCTTTTTTTCTTCTCATCTAATCCAAACTCAACATGTGTGAAAAATTGTTTAAAAACATCTAATGTTGATTCTTCAATACAATAACAAATGGCATTTCCTTCGATACTTCCCTTAATCAAACCAGCTGATTTTAATTCTCTTAAATGTTGAGAAACGGTTGGTTGCGCCAAGGGCAATTCATTGACAATGTCACCACAAATGCAAGTATCGACCTTTAGTAAATATTCGATAATTGCAACACGCGCAGGATGACCCAATGCTTTCGCTAAAGAAGCAATTAGATTTTGCTTTTCTGAAAAATGTTCTGATTTTGATGCGCCCATTAGTTTATTTTAATATTGCAATATTACGATAAAGAATTTAACGAAAATTACATTTAGTTAAATTTTATTCGAAAAAATTAATTCCTCCTATGCTTATTAGAAATAAAATCAGCTAATTAACCTGAGTTCGATGATAACTAAGTTGAACCGACTTTAAAATTTATTCAGAAAAGTGATGAAAATTTATCAATGAACTTCTAGAATTGGAATATCGACGTATTTCGATTTAGCAAGAAGAGGTAAATTGCCATTAAAACTTAAAAACCAAGTTGTTTAATATCAACCAAACAGCTTGCAAGTATCATTGAACTCTTGATACTACTTTATAACTGCTGTTACACCAAATTTCAGCCCTAAGAATCTCTTGGTAATCTCATCATTTGCAACACCTCCAGCTTCTACATATCTGAATGTTTCGACATAAGGTGCGATAGATGGTTTAATTTTCCAATTTGCATTGTACATAAAATAGAACTCATGCATCGTGCGATACATTTCTTCATATCTTGGATTGTATGAAAAATTTAAAGTGTTCAAATAAAACAATTGAACATTTTCTCCAAAGTCGATAATTGTATTGAATGAAAATCCATAAGCAAAAAATGCATTTGATCCATAGCTGTCAGCGTAGTTGTTATCGAAAAATTTCAAACCTACATTTAATCCCATTCCAATTCTTGTTTCTACTTCTCCAATTCGAATGGGTCTTTTGTGATTGAAAACTCTGCCAAAATTGATATCAAAGTAGGATGAATTATAAGGTATATTATTCCTTTTATTATACCCCAATGTTATTAACGATGGAAAAAATGAAATATCGCCTTTGCAAGTAATTTTAGAATCAAAAGTACCTACGAAAACATAATCGAAACGTGCTCCTAAATCAACATATTCGTCTAGAACTAAACCAATAGAAACATCCTTAATTTGTGTCTTACTTTTATAAGCATCAAAAACTGAATGAAAGCCATAATCATTTTGAGAACAAAGTACATTTACGGCAATTAGAAATGAAGTTAAAGTAAGATATTTCATAGACATAATTTAATTGATAAATAAACATTGAATGCAAATTTATCCTGCAACCAGCATGATCTACTAAGTATAAATACGTAATTTATTTCCTTTTAAAATTATTCTCAATTGAATCCTAAATTTCATTTTATGGAAAGGCTTTATTCGCCTGATTTGTGACTTGTTGGTCAAACAATATCGGCAGCTTATAAATTTTTTGGCGAGCGACAATGTCATTGTATTTGATATATCTTAAACTAAATCAATTCTCAATTGTTTAAGAAGAAAGAAGCAACGATGAATAAAATTATATGGATACCGACAGCCATTATTGTCTTTATTGCTTTAATCGTTTTAGCTATGTCATTCACCAGTAAAGGAACAGAAACACCAGAATACAAAGTTTTGAAAACTATT
This sequence comes from Crocinitomicaceae bacterium, assembly GCA_040403095.1. Lineage (GTDB taxonomy): Bacteria > Bacteroidota > Bacteroidia > Flavobacteriales_D > Crocinitomicaceae > JAQVCM01. The sequence continues at coordinate 38,672 of JBBALI010000008.1, read as the reverse complement.
GAAAATGTGGAAATTAGGCTTTATCCCAATATGATAGTGGCTAAAACCGCATTGCAAGGCAATTCTTTTGACAAACAAGGAAGTGATGGTTTTAGAACAATTGCAGGCTACATCTTTGGAGGAAATGACAAAAGTCAAAAAATAGCCATGACCTCTCCAGTTGTGATGAGCATCGGAGACAGTGCAACAATGTACTTTGTGATGCCAAAAAGTTACAAGCAATCCGATTTGCCAACTCCAAATTCGTCACAAGTAAAAATAATGGAAGAATCAGCCAAAACTTTAGCTGTTATAACTTATGGTGGATTCTCTTCAGATGAAAAGATTGAAAATTACCGCACTAAACTGTCCGCCATTTTAACCAAAAACGACATAAAAACAAAAGGTGATTTTATGTTTATGGGTTACAATGCCCCTTGGGATGTAATTGATAGAAAAAATGAAGTTGCCATTGAAGTATTGGAATAAATTCAGTTGAAATTTAACGGCTTATCATTAGGTTTTGGATCCCAACTTCCTTCATATTTAAACATCAATTTACCATTATAGTCCGAGGAATAGAAAGCAACTCTATCCATGGTCGCATCAATTTCACTCTTGTCTAAGTTAGCTGCTTCACGAAGCGACATGACATAAAACCAGTCAGCCTTTTTACAGATCCAAGAACCATATAAGGTGTGATTAATTTCCAAAACATTGAGCGCAAATGCTTGCAAATTTCTATCAGGAACTCTCAACAAAGGACTCATTATTTGAAAGTAATATTTAGAAGGATTGACAGGAGAATCGAATAAATCAATCCAAATTGTCGCACCTTTATAAGTTAAATTCCATTGACCTCTCTTGTCGCCTCTGCATAACATTGGATCAACACCTAATTCCGCAATACTTGCTTCAATAAGTATAAATGTAGATTCAAATTCCATGTCACAAATGTAAAAAACTGCTGATAATTTGCAAAAGAAATTTAAATCAATACCTTGTTCTAAAAACTTCCAACTTCAACCTTTCCAGAGGAATTGGTTTTGAAGCAATATAAAAAGCCATCTAAACTCGCAATCAAAATCTCTAACTTTCCATCTTGATCAATGTCTTTGATAAAAACACTTGCTTCAGCGCCCACGTTAAATTTCATTTGTTGAATTTCTGTCCCATCAGTTTTAGCCAAAAACAAATCTCCCATTTCAGTAACACCAACCAATTGTGGAAATCCTTTTCCAAGAACATCCGCAATCATTGTTGTTGCAGAAATTCTGGCGCCGTAAATCTCTACTTTTTTAGTCTTCGCTTTTTCTGATAAATACTGAGGCAAAGTGTCATTTTCACTTATCCATAAAGCATTCCAAATAGGTGTCGATTCACTTCCAAGAATTAAAAATCCATCTTTAGAAACAATTGGCGACATGAAATAATCAAATCCAAAATCAGCTTGTTTTAAAAGTTTTCCTTGGCTATCTACAATACTCAATTGACCATAAGAATCCATTAAGTAAAACAAGGTTTTTCCTTCCGCTTTGAGCATAAAGGGAGAACTATGAACACCGCCTCCTGTTTCTACAGCCCATAAAGTTTTACCACTTTTACCATCAATCGCCAAATGATAATCGCCGTAATGCTTCATCTTAAAACCTTCAATTTCTGAAGAATTTGCCTCACCACGACCGGCAGTAATCAGATCTTTTACCCCATCTTGATTAATATCCTCTGCCAAAGCAGCCACATTTCCTTCATGACTTGTGATTTCATCATTTTTCCAAATCAAAGTACCATTTGTTCCGTCCAATGCATAAAAACCTGACATTTGAACACTGAAAAAAACATCTAGTTTTTTATCTCCATTGAAATCCGATAAAACGGGCTTACTTTCAACATCAAAAGGAAGATTATATTTCCATAATTCTTCATGTGTTTTCAAATCAAAACAAAAGAAATAATAATTATCTGTCCCAAAAAACAATTTTCCGTCACCAATAGCAATTCCAGTAACATCATTGTCACCGCCAAAAGGCAAGACATATTGATGGACAATTTTTCCTGATTTAGCATCGATTGCAAAAACACCATCTTGGTCATCCATTCTCCCATTTCTGTCGCTTCCATTTGAACCAATATAAATTAAGCCTTCATGAAAAATCATATTGGTTCGATAGGTCGTTAATCCAATTTGTGTTTTCCAATTTTCTTTGAAAAAAGAAGTGATTTTTTTCTGTGCGAATGTATTTCCTATCATGAAAAACACAATTGCAATATTGAGTATTTTTACCATTGTTCGGGAGTAAATCTTTCGTTTGTTTCAACATAAATGTAATAGGTCTGACCATTTTCAACACCGATCATTACCTCTGGTCTTCCTTCCATAAAAGACGCTGATTCATAAATAAATGGAAGCAATTCATCTCCAAAAAAATTAATTGCCCCGTATTTTCCATTTTTGTAGACAATGGTAAATACTTCATTTGAAAATTGAACGTCTAAATCTCCAGTTTCTTCCACAAACTCATTATTTCTCAAATAATATTTATGATACAAATTTCCAGTTTTAACAAACCCATAACTTCCTAAAACAACATCATAAGGTTGAGACAAAATAGTGTCACTAGGTGCATAACCATCATCTGAATAATATGCTTCTTTCACATACTTTTTACCCGTTTTTTCACCAATAAAGTAGGTGATTGATGTTACTTCAAAATCGGTTTGTTTAGAAATAGTTTCAAAATCAACTGGAAGAATTAGTCCTTTACTGCCATACAATCCTTTTTTCTTACCAATCGAAACAATGAAAGTGTTTTGCAATTGATCATTTCCAAATGGTTCAATCATATCATATTTTGCAGGAATCAATTCCCCTTGAAACTGGCTGACAACCCCTTTTTTCTTCCCAATTTTTGAATAATAAAGAGTACCATCAATGTAGTTTGAAATCAAGCTTGGTTCCAATTTATCATATTTCAAGTCAACTAAAGTATCACCATATTGATTAATTAATCCAGCCTTTTTGTCTGAACCTGAAACGACAAAGCATTTACCAGTTATATCTTGAACCATAGACTTATACAAGGCGGGAATGACAACTGATGTGATATTTTCTCCACCATCAAAATCATTATTGGTTTTCAAACCATACAGTCCTTTTTCTTTGAAAATATGAAATCTAGGTTCCTGAGAAAAATACTTTTGCCCTTTGTCAGTCAAGTAAAAAGGAAAATCATTTCCATCAACAGTTGTATAAACTTCAATTTGATCTGAGGCATATTGCAAAGTCAAAGAATAATCAAAAACTGGCTCAATCATATTTCCATTGATAAGATTCAGAATTCCTTGTTTCCCGTTTTTATAAAGGCGGATATATTGAGAAAAATTAAGAATTGGATTGATAGAATCAAAACTTTCATTGATGAATTTGCCATTCAATGTAACAATTCCATATTTGTTTTCTTTGTTCAAAGTATAAATAAACTCCACTGAAATACCACCAAAAACACTTCGCTCACTTTCCTCTCCTTCGAAATATTTAAAAATTGATTGAGACAATTTGATTTCAGTCTCACTACAAATTTTGACAAAATCTGGTCCGTCTAAATGCAACAATTGCTTTTGATCAGAATCAAACTTCTTGGTAATTAGAAAATCGGAAAAAACATCACAATTTTCTAAATCTAATGGAACCAACTCACTCATTCCTTGGAGATAGTAACCTATTCCTGAATTACTTCCATGGTATTTATAAAATGCTTTTCCGCCCAAAAACTCCCTTGAAATCTGCAAATTTTCAGTTTGATCCATCCATGGTGAAATAAGCTTTTTTTCTTCTAAACTGTAAACAGCTTTTATCGTTTTATCTCCTTTTACGTTGAAAACCAATAAAAAAGGCTCATCAACAATCTCTTTGTAAACAAAGTCACTTTCCTCCCAAGCGGTATTTTCATAATCAAACTCAAAATAAGATTCAACTTTTGAAAATGAATCTAAAGTTTGGAGAAAACGATCTAGAATATATGTTTTGTATTCCTTTTCTGCGATAAACCATTGTCCGTGTTTTTTAAAAGTAGAAAAACTTAATCTTTTGACTTCAAAATTGGAATTCACTACTGCTATTTGACTGTCTATGATTGTTTGTAAACACAATTCACACTTGACATCGGCAAATTCGGCGACATAAGAATTTAGTCCATTCATTTGAGCATCAGAAATCAAAGTCCCATCTGCTTTGGCCAATTGAAAGTAAGTGTAATAGTCCTCAAATTCATTCATAAACTCACTGTCATATTCTTCAATCGTATAGAGCACATACAAAAAGTCGAATACATTTGACTTTATTTTATAATCTGCAAATTTTTGTCGTTCTATTCTACCATATTTTGGTTCCACTACCCAACCTTGGTCCAAATCATAAACGCCCACTTTTTCATTTTTAAAAACTTTGAAACAATTTTCACTTCCGAAAAATTGAATTTTAGCTTGCATACTATCTATCAACAATTTTCCACGGTAATATAAATCCCAATTTTTATCGTTTACTTGACAATTTGAATAATAACCATCAGTATAAATATCAATGTATTTCGGTGGAATAGTTTCATTGTTTTCTGAGAAATAAAACCCGATTTTTTCTCCATTTCTCAATTCAAAGCCATTATCAAGATCTTTTACTTCAGTGTATTCAGGCTCGATTAAATAAGTTCCATCATGGAGAATAATACCAACCATGTTATTTTCCTTTACATATGCCCTACCATTTAAAAATGGTTCTGCTTTTTGGAATTTGAAAGGTATTTGTACATTCCCAATGGAATCAATGTATCCCCATTTATCGTTTATTCGAACCAACGCCAATTCTTCCGAAAAATGACAGGCATAATTATATTTACATGGAATTATTTCTACTCCTTCTTTTTCAAAACCAAACTTTCCGCCTTTTTTTACTGGAATTAGTTTTTGTGCTTGTAAACCAAAAGCAATAAATAGAAACAAAACAAATATACTTTTCATAAAAATGAATTTGAACAAAGTTACAATACATTAAGTGAGAACAAATAAAGCATTTGTAGTATTATTTTTCATTTAACGCTCTCTCAAAAACTATAAACACAACTATTTAAATTTGTTAACATTTTGGTGATATTAATTTCGTAAAAGTTTCAATCAATGACCGTACCTTTGTCAAAATTTAAGTGAAATCCTTGAAGTAAATGTTTACTGAAACCATTTGAATTGAGAAAAGTTTGGAATTTATTGTGAGAAAAATTTATTTTGTTACTTCGATTCTTTTTCTACTAAATCAATCCCTTTTTGCACAAATTACAATTGCCTTTCAAGGTGGTGAAGTTGGCGATAACTGGAACTTCGCATCTACAGGCGCAGACAATGTTGCTCAATCTGAATCTTCTTTTTCTTCCAATTACACTTCTGGCACAAGGTCAATTGTAGTAGGTGGAAATACTGGAGGTGGAAGTTGTTTTGACGGTGGATCTGGCAATGGAAATAATGTTGTAAACACTTTTACTTTCTCAAATGTAGATATTTCAGGCAGCAGTAATTACAATAGAACTCTGACATTCCAATGGGGAAATCGTTTTCCAGTTTGCATTGGTACGGGCTGGGATACTAATGAAGATTTAATTTTCACCGCTTACCACAATGGTGTTGCTCAACCTGCAAATACTTTAGTAAATGGAAGTGGTAATGCCAATTTTAACATCGCGAACAATCAGTTTTCTTGGAATATTCCAACTTGTGTGACAGATTTTTATTTCACATTATCCATCACTACAAATCGACGCGATGAATTGCTCTTTATCGATGACGTAAGCTTGAAAACACCTAATTTGAACCAACCAATTGCCAATGCTTCACCAATAACTGGAGACACTCAAATTTGCTTGGGTAGCCTACAAAATTTAAGTGTCGTTTCTGTTCCAAATACCTTATATGCATGGAGCGGACTGCCCTCCACAGCTCAATTTACAACCCCAAACAATACTGCCAGTTCAAATCAAATTTCCATTGATTGGGGTTCAACACCCGCAGGAACTTATTCAGTTCAAGTAATTCCATCCATGAACATTTGTGGTGTTTCAACGAATGGAAATCCAAGATCTATTGATATCACGCTGGTAAATAATCCCACAATAAGTATTCTAGGCGGGACAACTATTTGCCCAGGTGAGAATGTCCTTTTATCCGCTTCTGGTGCAAATACATATTTATGGGATAACGGTTTAGGCAACGGAAATCAATTTACTGTTTCACCAATAGTTACAACTACTTATCAAGTCACAGGATCAATTGGCAATTGCATAGCAACAAATACTGTTACGGTTACGGTAACAAGTACTGCAAATATTTCAATTAGTGCTTCCTCTCAATCAATATGTCTAGGAGAATCAGTTACACTTTTAGCCAGTGGAATGAATAGTTATTTGTGGCAAAATGCGAATGGCTTGTCTTCCAATACAAATCCCTCCGTGGTTGCGACACCAAATACTACAACTACCTACAATGTTTCAGGAACTTCAGGTAATTGTCAGGCAGCCGGAAGCATCACAATTACCGTAAATCCTTTGCCAATTATTTCAGCTGGAAATGATGTGAGTATTTGTGAAGGCGAATTTTTAACACTCAACGGAACGGGTGGTGGAAATTATAGTTGGTCACCAAACGCACAAAATGGTGTTGCGTTTCAACCGCAAATTACCCAAATATATACCGTAACAGGATCAAATCTATCAGGTTGCATAGGAACTGATGATGTTCTGGTTACAATCGTTCCAAAGCCAGTGGTTCAATTTCAAGCTTCAACACTGAATGGCTGTTCTCCAATTCAGTCGCAATTTTCAAGCAATTTAAGTGGAATTCAAAGTTTTTCATGGGATTTCGGAGATGGAAATGGAAGTCAAGATCCAAATCCTTCTCACACATATTTCAACGATGGATGTAACGATGTTTCATTGACGGTTATTTCAACAATGGGTTGCACTGCATCATTAATGATCGAAAATTACATTTGTTCTAATATAAAACCAACTGCGAATTTTGAAATAAATCCAAATAGTTTAAGCGAATCTAATTTAATGGCTCAGTTTTTCAATCTTTCAGAAAATGCAACTGCCTATTTATGGAATTTTGGAGATTTGACAAATTCAACGCAAGTTTCACCAGAGCATCTTTATGCGTTAAGCGCTACTGACGGTTATTGGGTAACTTTGTATGCTTATTCCGCGCAAGGGTGTGTTGATTCTACGACTCAACTTTTACCTTTAGTTGAAAATGTTATTTACTATGTTCCAAATGCGTTTACGCCTGATGGAAATGAATTTAATCAAACTTTTCAGCCCGTTTTTACCACTGGATTTGACCCTTCAGGATTTGAAATGTTGATTTTTAATCGTTGGGGAGAAATCGTATTTGAAAGTAAAGACGCATCTATTGGCTGGGACGGAACAAATTATCAAGGTTTAGTAGTGCCTGATGGAACCTATAGTTGGAAAATCACATTCAATTTAATAAGCAGTGATGACCGAAAAATTATTTTGGGACATGTTAACTTAACGAGATAATTTCTGGAAGTTTTCAAAAAGCTTTCAGGAGCTAGTGTGAACTCCTGAAAACATTTTGAATTTGATTGTTTCTTAGCAGCAGCAGATCAAAATCTATAAAACAAAAAAAACAGAATTTGTATCGACTTAAACAATCCAATATCATTGTATTGAATGATGTTGTAAAAGTAATTGCTATCTAAAACCTATACTAGAGGGCTGCCCCCTCAATTTATGAAAATTTGAAAAAACAGTGAAGGTTTCAAATGTGAATTTATAAAATCAGCGAATAACACGCCACAATCAACAAAAAATACAGTTAAAAAATCAAGTTTAAAGAACCAAAATCTTTATTTTAAAGTGCTTTCAAGCACATTTATTCATTTCCCTATTCATTTAAAATGGAAATTAACACCATTCAATAAAGCAACAAAACACAATAGGTTTTTTTTAAATTTTCAATACATTCTTTTTTTATGTTTGAATAAGCATCAAACAAAAACTTAAAAATGAATATAAAAATTCATTTAATCTTTTAAGGCGCCAAAAGAGAAGTAAGTTTAAAAAATGTCTGAATTGAAATATAAAAATAGAAAGTTCAATTCATAATTATTTATTAATCGCTAAAACTTAAAGTCATGGTAATTATTTTCAGTATTATCGCAATTGTACTACTTGTGTCATTGTATGATTATTTCTCAGCTAAAAACTGGCAACAAGTAACCTCCGATGTTCGAAATGATGTTGTTTTCAAAAACAGAAACAAAAATTATGGTGCTTACATCATGAGAAGAGACTACAACAAAAGAATGTTATTGATTCTCGTTGGAATGGTAGGAAGCATGGGAGCTGCTTACGGAACTTTCATGCTGGTGAAATCAACTCCAAAAGTTGATATAGAAGTTCCACTTGTAGAAACTTGGGATACCTTAATTCTGGATCTTGATGAGACAAAACCTGACATCAAAATTGAGAAAATCGACGAAGTTCAATCAACTCCGCAAAAACAAAATGAATTCAATGAATTAAAGGTAACGGATGACGAAATTATCGACCCAAAGATTGAAATCGACCCAGATATCAAATCAGGCAATGAAAAAATTATTGGAGACGAAAAAGATCCTTTTGATCCTATAATAAAGGAAGAAAAAAAGGACAAAGGCCCGATTGAAATAATTGAGACACATGAAGGTCCATTCGAAGATGTGGATGAAGAAGCACAATTTCCTGGAGGAAGATCAAAACTGATGGAATTTTTAGGTCGAAATCTTCAATATCCTTCTTTGCCATTGGAACTTGGAATTCAAGGAAAAAGCTATTTCCAATTTGTAGTCGACAAAAAAGGAGAAATTTCTAGAATCAAAGTGATTAGAAAATTTGATGAATGTCCGGAGTGTGACGCAGAGGCTAAAAGAGTAATTAGCAAAATGCCAATTTGGAAACCAGCTAAGAAAAACGGCAAGAATGTCGATAGTTACTTTCAAATGCCAATCAACTTCGTGATTCAATAAAATTAATTTTTACAACTCAAAATCCCCGTCTTTTTAAAATTCGGGGATTTTTGTTTTTGGATGAAAAAAAAGTAAATAATTGAATTAAATATTCCTATTTAGATTGCGCTATAAAAATAAAACGCTTATCTTTGCGCCCAAATTGAGAATTACACTTAAAAGACACCCAAATGTCGCATATTCATGGTAAAGTATCCCAGGTAATTGGTCCTGTGGTTGATGTAAGCTTCGAAAAAGGAGTTGAACTTCCAAGCATTTTTGATGCATTAGAAGTAAGAAAACAAGACGGTACACGCGTAGTACTTGAAGTACAATCTCATGTTGGTGAAAGTTCTGTTAGAACAATCTCCATGGATTCAACTGATGGATTCATGAGAGGAATGGCAGTAACTTCAACAGGTAGTGCAATCAAAATGCCGATCGGTGACAAAATCAAAGGACGTTTATTCAACGTTGTTGGTGAAGCAATCGATGGAATCAACGAAATGGACAACAGTGATGGTTTACCAATTCACCGTGAGGCTCCAAAATTTGATCAATTGACTACTGCAACTGAAGTTTTATTTACAGGTATCAAAGTAATTGACTTGATTGAACCTTATGCAAAAGGAGGAAAAATCGGTTTGTTTGGTGGTGCAGGTGTTGGTAAAACAGTATTGATCCAAGAATTAATTAATAACATCGCCAAAGGTCACGGTGGACTTTCTGTATTTGCAGGAGTTGGTGAGCGTACACGTGAAGGAAATGACCTTTTACGTGAGATGTTAGAGTCAGGAATTATCAAGTATGGTGAAGCTTTTATGCACACTATGGAAGAAGGTGGATGGGATCTTTCTAAAGTTGATTTAGATGAGATGAAAGAATCAAAAGCTACTTTCGTTTTCGGTCAAATGAATGAGCCTCCTGGAGCACGTGCGCGTGTTGCATTATCTGGTTTGACAATGGCTGAATATTTCCGTGATGGAGATGGTGAAGGTCAAGGAAAAGATATCCTTTTCTTCGTCGATAATATCTTCCGATTCACGCAAGCTGGTTCAGAAGTATCTGCACTTTTAGGTCGTATGCCTTCGGCAGTAGGTTACCAACCAACATTGGCAACTGAAATGGGTGCGATGCAAGAGCGTATTACTTCTACAAAAAACGGTTCTATTACTTCAGTTCAAGCGGTTTATGTACCTGCAGATGACTTAACAGATCCAGCGCCAGCAAATACATTTGCTCACTTAGATGCAACAACAGTATTGTCTCGTAAGATTTCTGAGTTAGGAATTTATCCAGCGGTTGACCCATTGGATTCTACTTCACGAATTTTGAGTGCTAAGATTTTAGGTGAAGCACACTATAACTGCGCTGAAAGAGTTAAAATTACACTACAACGTTACAAAGAATTACAAGATATCATTGCAATCTTAGGTATGGACGAATTGTCTGAAGAAGACAAATTGGTTGTACACAGAGCAAGAAGAGTTCAACGTTTCCTTTCTCAACCATTCCACGTTGCTGAGCAATTTACAGGGTTGAAAGGTGTTTTGGTTGATATTCAAGAAACAATCAAAGGATTCAACATGATTTTAGATGGTGAAATGGATAAATATCCTGAAGCGGCTTTCAACTTGAAAGGAAACATCGAAGATGTAATTGAATCAGGAGAAAAAATGTTAGCTGACACGATTGCATAATCTTTGGATTCTGTTTTCGTAAATTAAAACAATAAAAGATGCATTTAGAAATAATAACACCTGAAACAAAAATTTTTGCAGGAGATGTTGAATCAGTTCAATTTCCTGGAATTGATGGATTATTTCAGGTTTTGAATAACCATGCTCCTATTATTTCTGCTTTAGGAAAAGGAATTATCAAAATTGATTTAAACGAAGCTTTCGAAAGAACAGAAAAGTCAAGTTCATTGATTGAGGAAGATAAAAATCCTAAAATTATCCGTGTAGGTATTAAAGGTGGCGTTGTTGAAATGCTGAATAATAAAGTAATTGTTCTTGCTGAATAAGCATTACATAACATACATAAAGAGGGATTTGGGTGACCGTTTCCCTCTTTTTTATTAAAGTATGTCTTAAAAAATCTAAATTTTTGTCAGACATACTATTCTTTCATTAAATTCGTTCTCTCAAGAGTTCTTATGTGCATGGATATATTTTCTCAAATTGATTTAACCAAATCGCCAAAACATATTGCTATTATTATGGATGGCAATGGAAGATGGGCAAAAAAACAAGGTCAAGAACGCTTGTTTGGTCACTCCATTGGTGTAGATTCTGTGAGAGAAACGCTGAGCGCAGCCAAAAAAGTTGGTGTTAAATACGTCACCTTTTATGCTTTTTCAACTGAAAACTGGGGCAGACCGCAAGATGAAGTTGAAGGACTGATGGATTTAATGGTTAAAACCATTGCAAACGAAGTGCCCGCAATGAATGAAAATGGCGCAAAACTTTGGAGCATCGGAGATGTTTCAGGATTGCCGCAAGATTGCCAAGACGAATTGAGAATCGCCAAAGAAAAAACAGCACAAAACTCAACCATCAATATGATTCTCGCCCTGAACTACAGTTCACGATGGGAAATCACAGAAGCGATCAAAAACATCGCTGAAAAAGTTGAAAATGGAACGTTAAAATCTTCTGAAATCAATGAAAAATTGATCAATGAAGAAATGAATACGCAACATTTTCCTGACCCAGAATTACTTATCAGAACAAGCGGTGAGCAAAGATTAAGCAATTTCCTACTCTGGCAAATGGCTTACACCGAATTTTACTTCACAGATGTGCTATGGCCTGATTTCAGAGAAGAAGATCTTTTCAAAGCAGTGCTTGAATACCAACACAGAGAAAGAAGATTCGGCCAAGTATCCGAACAACTAATTTAACTTGCATGAATAAATTTTTTAAGCTTTTTATCTTCAGTTTTTACTGTCTATTACAATTTAATGTAATCGGTCAAGTAGATACGCTAAAAACGGTTACTGGTCCTACTTCAATTGGTGGAACAGCCATCAATTTTCAGGAACCAAAAGAATATGAAATCGGTCCTATCAGAATTGAAGGAGCTGACAATTATGATCACCAAGCAATTAAACTAATCGCGGGACTACGCCAAGGACAAAACATTAATATTCCTGGAGAGAAAATTTCAAAAGCCATTCAAAATTTATGGAACGAAGGGCTTTTTTCTGACGTTGAAATTTATGCTGACAAAGAAGTTGCAGGAATTATTTACCTTGTAATTGCGGTTACGCCAAGACCAAAACTTTCACGATTCAAATTCAAAGGTGTAAATAAAAGAGAAGCAGATAAAATCAGAGAAGAAATCTCACTTTATTCTGGTAAAACAATTACCGAAAACTTGGTTTTTACTACTCAAAATAGAATCAAAGGATATTTTAGAGAAAAAGGATTTTATGCTGCAAACGTTGAAATTAGAAGACAAGCAGATAGTTTGATGAACAATTCTGAAATCTTCTTAATCAATATCAACAAAGGGAAAAAAGTCAAAATTGGTGAATTAGTCATTGAAGGCAATGAATCAATTCCTACTTGGAAATTGAAAATGGCGATGAAAGACACCAAAAAGAAAGCACCTTGGCATGTTTTCAAAAAATCTAAATTTTCTCAATCAGCTTATGAAAGAGACCAATTGGCCCTGATAGCAAAATTCAACGCCATCGGGTTAAGAGATGCCATCATTTCGTTTGATACAGTTTACCAAAAAGATGCAAAAAACCTTGCCATTAAAATGGTGATTCAAGAAGGAAACAAATACCTTTTTGGAGACATTGAATGGATTGGAAACACCAAATTTAGAACTGGCTATTTAGACACAATTCTTGGCATTAAATATGGTGATGTTTACAATAAAACATTGCTAGATCAAAGATTAAACATGAGCCAAGATGGAAGAGACATTTCATCCTTGTACATGGACAGAGGATATCTTTTCTTCCAAATCAATGCGGTTGAAAAAAATGTGAAAGACAACCACATTTCCTACCAAATGAGAATCATTGAAGGGAAAGAAGCTCGCAATAAAAATATCATCATCAAGGGAAATACCAAAACAAACGAACACGTTATTAGAAGAGAATTAAGATTCAAGCCTGGCGATTTATTCAACAGAAATGACATCATTCGTTCACAACGTGAATTGTCTCAGTTAGGCTATTTCAATGACCAAGCGCTTCAATTTGTTCCAATTCCAAATCCACAAGATGGAACAGTAGATTTAGAAGTAACTGTAGAAGAAAAATCTTCTGATCAAATTGAACTTTCGGGAGGTTATGGTGCTGGTCGAGTAATTGGAACTTTAGGACTAACATTCAATAATTTTTCGTTGAAAAATGTAACCAAAAAAGGTTCTTGGTCTCCCCTTCCTGCTGGCGATGGACAAAGACTTTCTATACGTGGTCAAACAAATGGTAGATATTATCAGGGCTACAATTTTTCATTCACCGAACCATGGTTGGGAGGGAAGAAACCAAACGCATTCTCTTTTTGGGTGAATCATACTTCTTTTTCATCAACTGGATTAGCAAGATCAAACGAAAACTATAGCGGTGTTGGAATTTCAGGTATTGGAGTTGGATTGGGTAGACGTAAAAAAATTCCAGATGATTATTTTAGCGCCTATTACGAATTGGCATACCAATATTATGATGTTGCTAACTATTCAATTTTTGCGAATTTAAGTACTGGTTATGCAAATGACATCAGTTTAAAATATGTACTTCAAAGAAACTCAGTCAACGTCCCAATTTATCCTACTGAAGGTTCACATTTGACTTTCACAGCAAAAGGTTCACTACCATACTCATCTTTTGAAAAAGGCGTAGATTACTCAACACAAACAGCACAGGAGCGCTACAAATATTTGGAATACTACAAGCTGAAATTCACTGGGGAATGGTTTTTCCCTTTAACGAATGACAAAAAATTAGTTTTAATGCCAAGAATTGGTTTTGGATTTATGGGTGCTTACAAGCAAGCTAAAGGACTTTCTCCCTTCGAAAGATACAACATGGGAGGTAGTGGACTAACTGGTGTGAACCAATTTGGGGGTCGTGAAATCATTGCATTGAGAGGCTATGAAGACAACTCATTGTCAAATACAACTGGAGATCCAATTGTTGCTAAATACACAATCGAATTACGCTACCCAATTTCTTTAAATCCGCAAGCTACTTTTTATGTACTTGGATTTGGAGAAGCTGGAAATACATTCCCAACATTATCAAAATTCAATCCTTTCAATGTGAAAAGATCTGCAGGTGTTGGTATCCGTGTTTTCTTGCCGATGTTCGGAATGCTTGGTTTGGATTATGGTTGGGGCTTCGATAAATTGGATCCAAATGCTTCAGGTTACGGAAAGGCTTCAGATATCGGAATCTCTCAAAAAGGATATTATGGTAAATTAAATTTCACCATAGGAATGAACTTGGGTGAATTATAATTAAATAGGCTATTTTTTCAATCACAATAAAAACATTATATTTGGCGTTTTTGTTGCAAAATAAAATTATGAAAACATACATTTTCGGTTTACTTTTGATTTTTGGCACATCGTTTGTCAGTTCAGCGCAGAAGTATGGATACATTGATTCTGATTACATTTTAAGCAGTGTACCAGAATATGCAGAAGCCAAAGCTAAATTGGATAAATTGGCTGAAAGATGGACCAAAGAAATTGAAGACCGATACGATGTTTTGAAAAAGAAAAAAGAAGCGTTTGCCAGGGAAGAAGTCTTACTTCCTGCTGAAGAAAAAAAGAAGCGTTCGGAAGAAATTGAGAAATTAGAAACAGAAGCCATGGAAATGCAAAAAATGAGATTTGGTGTTTCTGGAGACTATTTTCAAAAAAGACAAGAATTGATAAAACCAATTCAAGATAAAGTGTTTGAAGCGATGCAAAAAGTTGCATCAAATAAAAATTTCAGTTTCATATTCGACAAAGCAAACCAAAGTAATCTGGTTTATGCAGATGACAAGTTTGATTTGAGCGATGATGTACTGAAAGAAATGGGTGTAAAACCCAGTAATAAATAGTAATTAGAAAAATAAAAAAAAAGAAATGAAAAAGTTATTGGTTGCGTTGATGGTAATGATGTCTGCTGGGGCATTGAATGCACAAGTGAAAATGGGTCATATTAATTCATCTAAATTGTTGGATACATTGCCTTCAAGAAAAGAAGCAATTAAAACTTTGGAAGAGTTTGGTGCTGCAGGAGAAAAAGAATTGGTGGACAAAGAAGCTGAATTTCAAAAAGCGTACAATAAATACTTGGCTGAAAGAGAAAAATTGAGCCCAGTGATGCGTCAATATGAAGAAGAAAGATTGCAAAAGAAACAACAAGAATTACAAACTTTGGAGCAAGATTTGCAACAAAGAATGTCTATCATGAGCAATGACTTGAATGCACCAATCTTGAAAAGAATGCAAAAAGCGGTTGACATTGTTGCTGAAAGAAAAAAAATGAATTACATCATCGATGAATCTCAAGCAATTTATTTCAAAGGTGGAAGTGATTTAACAGGTGAAGTTTTAATTGAATTGCTTCGTTTGGATGCTGAAGAAACAAAAATTAAATAAAACATTGATAATACAAAATCAAGGCGGTCTTTTTGATCGCCTTTTTTTATTACCTTTAACCAAGAAATTGGCGCATGAATAAACTCAATCCTATAGGTGTTTTTGACTCTGGTTATGGAGGTTTGACAATCTTATCTGAATTGCAACAAAAACTTCCTAATTACGATTTTTTATACCTCGGTGACAATGCACGAGCACCATATGGTCCGCGCTCCTTTGATGTTGTGTATGAATTTACACTCGAAGCTGTTGCATTTTTATTCAATCAAGGTTGTGAATTGGTTGTTTTAGCTTGCAATACAGCTTCTGCAAAAGCTTTAAGAACCATTCAACAAAAAGATTTACCACAATTATTTCCAAATAAGAGGGTTTTAGGTGTAATCAGACCAACTACGGAAGCGATTGGAGAATACAGTATTACTGATCATGTAGGAATTTTAGCTACTGAAGGAACTGTAAAATCGGAATCTTACGTCATTGAAATAGGGAAATTTTCACCAAATACAATTGTAAGTCAACACGCTTGTCCGATTTGGGTGCCTTTAATTGAAAACAACAAACATTTTACTGAAGCGGGAAAAATGCTCATCAAAGAAGATGTAGAAAAGTTACTTCAAAAAGACCATGAAATAGACACAATAATCTTGGCTTGTACCCACTACCCTATTTTAAAAGATTATATAGAATCCATTGTTCCTAAAAATGTGCAAATAGTCGCTCAAGGTGCAATCATCGCTGAAAAGTTAGCCGATTATTTAATTCGGCACCCAGAAATTGACCATAAATGCTCAAAAACTAGAACCACTAGGTATTTGACCACTGAAAATGAAACCGTATTTAGTCAAAATGCATCTTTGTTTTTAAATCGAAAAATTATTGCAGAACACATTAAATTAAACTAACAAATATGAAAAAAGTTATTTTTTACGCGACATTCTTAAGTTTATTCGCAGTACTTTTTGCCTGTGCTCCCGTCTACAAATGTGGTGAAACTCCTCCAACTAAATTGAAAGGAAGCAAAAGAATGAAAGCGTTGACGTTGGAAAGAGATTCACTTTGTAGGATGAATGCTTTGAAAGATGCACACAAGGATACTTTATTGATGCAAATTTCAAGTCTAGATTCAAAAACCAAAGAACTCGAAAGTCAAAAGTCAAACCTTGAAGGGAAATACAATGAATTGTTTAATGAAAACATCTCTCAATCTGAAAAATACAGTGCTGCTTTGAAAATGAAGTCAGACGAATTAAACAACAAAGAAAAACTACTTACCGAAAGAGAAAAATCGTTGAAAGAGATGAAAGCGATCATTTCTAGACAAGATTCAATTACCAAAAGACTAAATGACGTACTAAGAAATGCACTTTTAGGATTTAAATCTGACGAACTTTCAGTTGAAATCAAAAATGGAAAAGTATATGTTTCTTTGTCTGATAAATTGCTTTTCAAATCTGGCAGCGCATCCGTTGAAGACAAAGGAAAACAGGCGTTGAAATTATTGGCAGATGTGTTGCAAAAAAATACAGACATTGACATTCTGATAGAAGGACACACTGACAATGACCCAATTAAAACAGCGATTTACAAAGACAATTGGGATTTAAGTGTTGGAAGAGCCACTTCAATAGTTCGAATTTTAACAGAAGAATACAAAGTGCTTCCAAAAAGAGTCACTGCTTCAGGAAAAGGAGAATTTTCGCCCAAAGCAAGCAATGAAACGGCTGAAGGTAAAGCAAAAAATCGACGCACTGAAATCATCCTTTCACCAAAGTTGGATGAAATTATGCAACTATTGAATGATGGCAAAAAATAGTTAAAAATCTATCTATAAACATGATTCAAGAAGATTGCATTGAAATATATACCGATGGCGCAGCGAAAGGAAATCCTGGGCCTGGAGGATTTGGTACAATCCTGAGATTCAAAGGAAAAGAAAAAGAGTTTTCACAAGGATTTAAGCGAACAACCAACAATAGGATGGAATTGTTGGCGCTTATTGTAGGGCTAGAAGCATTGAAATCAGATCAATATCCAATTAAAATCTATTCAGATTCTAAATATGTTGTTGATTCAATTTCTCAAGGATGGGTTTTTGGTTGGCAAAAGAAAGGTTTTAAAGACAAAAAGAATCCTGATTTGTGGCAGCGATACTTGAAATTGCACGCAAAATTTAAGAAAATAGAAATCTTTTGGATCAAGGGACATAATGGTCATCCAGAAAACGAGAGGTGTGATGTTTTGGCAGTAAATGCTGCTGAATCAAAAAATTTAATAGTCGACACTTTTTTTGAAGATTCAGAGCAAAAAAGCGAAATGTTTTAATTAAGCGATTGCATTTTTTGTTTTTCGACGCAAGCTTTAATGAAAGTATAAACCAAAGGATGTGGTATTTCACGGGTTGAAGAAATCTGAGGACAAAAACCACAAGCAACAAAGAAGAGATATTTTTTCAAACTAACAATTTCCGCTTCTTCAAATTGATTATAACCTTCAATATCGATTAATTCATCTAATAAATAGTGAATTAATTGAGGATACAAACTGTATCTTGAGGAAGTCAATTCTACTGGCGAATGATTCTCATAAATTTTTATCAGCGCTTCAGAATTTGGAACTATTTCTACACGCTCAAATTGTTCGCCTTCAACCAAGTTGTCAGAAATCAATTTTTCACCATTAGGATTGAGATTAAAGCGATTTATGAGCACTTCAATTAGGGATTTGAAACCTTCTCCCGTAATAAATGTTGGTAATTTTGATTGTAAAACTTGATCGATAATTCCAGAAAGAAAGAAAATGTTTTTGAATGGCCCGGGACTAATCCAAATTCCGTCGTATTCTAGAAGCTGATTTGATTTAAATTGAGTCGCTTCAGCCAATTTTATCCAATAGTAATTAACTTCGATTTCCAAAAATCTACCAGCATGATCCAAAGCTAAATTGGTCGCATGATGTGCGTTGTAAGTGAAATTGAAATCGCCAATAATGGCTATTTTTAAAACGTGACTCATCGATTCTTGTTTTCTAAGGCCTTAAAATACAAAAAATGCTGCTCATAGAAATGAACAGCATTAATATATCTTGAAAAAAAATCATTTATCTTTTGTACCAACCTTTGAAAACTCCATTGTTGATTGCTCTTGTTTCAGTCACATAAGTTGTATCTGGAGGAGAAATAAGATTGTCAATATACATGAAAGTATGGTAAGTTGTACAGCTAAAATTAGCTACGAACTTTGAGTAATCTCCAGTTTTATCAGATTCCTGAACAATGTTAGTGAATTCAATTGTGTTAGGATCTACATCATTACTTAACCAAATATCTCCATTGCCATCTCTGTAAGAAACTTCAAAACCTGCAGTGTTAGCACCAGTCAAAACTGCACCAAGGGTATAAGTTGGAATCGGATTTGCAGTTAAGAAACCATTGAAAATAGACAATGTTGGATCACTAGTAACATTTGCATCCCATTTCATTTCACCGATATTCAAACGCATCGCATTTAAATTATCTGTAGACTTAATTTCAGAATAATAAATAGCTGACGATAATCCAGATGGTGGAACAATTTTAGATTTACTTGACTCCAAGTAAAAACCTTCTACATTTTGAGTCCATTCAACATCAGTACCATTGATTGTACCTGTGAAGTTACAAACTAATTCAACTTTTGGCTCTGGAGCCGGAATAACTTCGTGTTTTACACAGCTAGCAAACGCAGCAACAACTAACGTAGAAGCAAGAATAGATTTCAATTTCATATTTTCTATAATTATTTACAAATTCTCCCGAAGGAAATAATTTACTCCAAATGTACAATTTTTTAGCATTTGTACATCATTTTTAATGTAGAACGTATTTTTTTATAGAAGGTTGGTTAAAATTTGCTTTTTTATGCTCTTATTTGTCTAAAGGCATTTCCAAACTCAACGTTGTCTATCCACAAATCAGCGAATTCAGTCTTTTGAAATTCGAAAGAATAATATTCCTGTCCATTTTGCATATCGAATTTATCAAAACAATTCATTACATCTGTCTGATCAGACAATTGTTGAATTCTACCCATCAATTTATTTAAATCTGTGTGATCAACTAATAATTCACTTCTAAAAGTTTGGTTTCCCTGAGAAATTTTACAATTTACATGTACTTCACGACTTCCTGATTCAAACTGAATTGATTCGATGTTGATTTTGTCAAAAATTGCTCTCATATCTTTTAATTTTATGATACAAAGCTAGGCCGGCAGCACGTAAGCTATTTACGGTCATCATAAATTAAAAAATATTTTTGAAAATAATTTAGGAAATTCGATAGGGCAAAGGCACTAAAAATCTAATTTTTCGAACAAAGGCCTTTTGTCATGCGTTTGTTTGTTCGATAAAATTAGACTATTGCACAAATTATCAATTCGGCTAAAACAAAAAAGGTGTCCTTTCGAACACCTTTTAAATTTTTAAATCCAATCTTTTATTTTCCAACTGTCGCAAAGAAAGTTTTTGCTTGAGCATCAGCTGGATCCAAAGTTTTAACGATATTCCATGCATCTTTCGCTTTGGCAATATCTTTTGCAGGGGAATTTACATAGTAATCGCCCATATATTTTGCAGCCTCAATCATGAAATTTTTGTATGCTCCTGCTCTTTCTGCTTCAGGAACCAACTCGATGAATTTTTCATAATATGGTCTTGCTCCCCAAGTTACTTTTTTCAAATCCAATTGTACATTTGACCTACCTCTCCACAATGACGCCATAGCAAAAGTTGGAGACAATTTCGCCACTTGCGCATATGCTGCATCTGCCAACACATAGTTTTTTGAACCAAAGTAATAAGCTCTACCTAAATCGTTATATTCAGTTACTGTTAATTTGGTAGAATCTAAACCCATTTTTTTGTTCAAACTTGCAACTACCAAATCATACTTTTTTGATTTCATATACAATTTAGACAATTCACCATACAACTCAGCACCATTTACAGAATCTTTTTCAATCGCTCTATTCAACTCCAAAATGGCAGAAGAATCACTACCTAATTTAGACAACAACAAACCTTTGTATTTGTAATCCATCGCAATTACTTTGTCTTCAGGTGCAATTTGAAAGAATCTATTGATTGCATTCATTCCTTTTCTATAATTTGCAGTATCTGCTTTTGGATCTTTCGCATTACACTCGTAAATTGAATATCCCAATAAACGTTGACTGTAGAAATTCTCAAATCCATTTGCGTGAATTGTTTCAAATTGAGTTACAGATTCACAGTATTTTTTTCCTGAAAACAAAGAAGTTGCATAACGGTATCTTGAATAGTCATTGTTATTCAATTCCAAGTAAAACAACCAGTTTTCAACGGCTTTTGAAGTTTGATTAAATTTCATGTTCAACTCAGCGTTTTCTCTGTAAGCTGGTGCATAAGTTGGATCTAAATCTTGAGCCTCAATATACAAATCATTTGCTAGCTGATAATTTTGAGCACGTTGATAAACTTTCGCTTTACGAACCACAATTTTAGCTTGCTTAGAAAGATCTAAAGCATTGTTGTAACTTTTCATAGCCTCAGTACCGTTTGTTGGTGTCAATTCCAACAAAGCATCACCCAATAACAAATGTCCTTCGATGTTTTTAGCATCTAATTTGATAGCTGTTGTCAAAATCGCAACTGCTTGGTTCAAAGCCTTAATTGGTGCATTTGTGTAAACAGAACCAATTTGACGCATCACTTCAGCATTTTTGTTTTTTGTTAATGTCAATGCTTGAACAAACAACTTTTTACCTTCTGTAGTATCCCCTTTAAACCATAGGTATTTTCCAGTACCCACTAAGTTCAATGGATTAACAGCATCAATAGACAAACCTTGTTTCCAAATGATGTTTGCAGAATCGATATCATCCGCTTGAAAATAATTTTCACCGAAATAAAAATAATTATCAGCCTTCGTTGGTTCTTTTGCAACCAAAGCTTTAAATTCAGTGCGCGCTGCATCGAACATTTCGTTGTCTGTTTTCTTAATTGCACTTTCTAAAGTTTGTGCATTTAACATTGTTCCTACGAACATTGAAACAGCTAATATCTTGTAATTTTTCATTTTGTGTATTTCTAGTTTATGCTTTATTCCTGTAATGCAACTAATCAATAGTCTTGCCAAAAAAAGGACAAAAGTAATAAATTGATTAAAATTTATAGTTAAATGTGATTATTCTGTTTTTAACTGTATCACCCGCGCAACCATGTTGGCAGGAATCAGGGAAGATTTTTGAATTAGTAATTGTCCTTTCTCACCTGTCATAAATAAGAGAAAGCCAGAACTAACTCCAGAGCGAGAGGCATAGTTTACTACCCATAAATCTCTAGTCATTGGATATTGTTTATCGTAAATGTAAGATTGATAAGGCTTGAAAGATTCACTTGTTGCGGTTTTAGAAACGGCCATCACTTTGATTCCATTTAAAAAATCCAAGGTTTGTGGATCGTCTTCGTCGCTGATCCAATTGACACCAATGACACCAATCGCGCTTTTATTATTTTTCACATAATTGATAACCTCGGCATTTGATTTTACAGCGAAAACATTTTGTGGAACTTTAGTGACTCCTGACAAATTTTTCAAATAATTGAAATTTGCAGAATTTTCGTGATCAAAAACCACGTTGATTCCAGTTTTCAAACTAGACCAAGTTTTGGTTTTCCCAGTTAATATGTCTTTCAATTGATCGATTGAAATCGTGGAATCAGGATTTTCAGGATTAATAATTAAAGCAACAGCATCCTTTGCTAAAATCTCACTTCTAACTTCAATGTTGCCTTTCTTCAATTTCGCCAATTCAGCTTCAGTCAAATCGCGCGTGATGCACATTGTCTCCACTTTTTTAGCGAAAAAATCTTGCAATATCTCTTCTTCTGTTTTATAAACAGGAATGATATCTGCCAATGGATTTTGACTTTCGAAAGTATAAATACTTGTATCAAACAAAGGTTTGAATGATTCTTCAATGTAAATTTTAGCTTTTCCTATTCCGTGTGCTTCCGTCACTTTCATAGGATTATTGCAACTTGCTACAAGTACTAAACAGCAAAGAACTAATTTTAATGAGTTTTTCATATCGAGAATAATTATTTTTTGGATGCCTTGATACTTTGATACAATCGGAAACCTCTAAAAGTTGCATAGGTAATCATCACAATTACAAAGATCGTTCTTTTAGATTCGGTCATTTTATCATTAAATAATTCGGTGAATAGCATGAAGCCTGAAAGTGCCAAGCACATCACAATGATAAAAGCAGAAAAAGTGTTGCTGATGAAATTTGTATTCATAATATTTCAAAAAATCCCCGAAATCCAATGGATAACGGGGATGAATATAAAGTTTAAACTTTCTTAGTTCAATTTGAAGTTCACTGGTAAATCGAAGTAACTTCTTACACCTTTTCCACCAATTTTACCTGGTTTCCAACGTGGCATTAATCTCACTACTCGTTTTGCTTCAGCGTCACATTCTGGACAATCTGGAACTGGACGGGTAACTTTCACTTCTGTGATTTTACCATCTGTACCAACGATGAATCTCAAATAACATTTTCCTTCAATTCCTGCTTCGATAGCAGTTTCAGGATATTTCATGTTATCTGCCAAAAATTTCATCATGGCACCTCTACCTCCTGGATACTCTGCAGACTCTTCTACATCCAAATAAACTTCTTCTTCTTTCTTCTCTACTGGTGGCGGAGTATTGTCCGTTGGTGGTGGAGCGAAAGAATTATTATCGTCTTCATTAGTTACAGTAGAAGCATTCACATCAACCATCGCATCTTGCGGTGGAATTTGATTGTCCACTACATCATCCGTTACGATTGGAGGCAAGAAAGCAATTGTTTGTTCCATTGGTGGAATTTCTTCCTCAACAGGTGGTGGCTCAACTTCCTCAACAGGAGGAGCAGCAACACTGAATTGAGACATATCCACTGGTGGCTCTTCAATTACTTCTTCAGGAAGTGATTTGATGATCATGTAAGTACCATAAATCAATCCTAAACCAAGAATTACACTTGATAAGATTATGATCATCCGCTTGTCATAATCTCTTCTAATTACGTATGCGCCATAAGCCTTGTTGCGGTGTTCAAAAACAAGTTCATTTCTTTGTGCAGACGTTACTTGTTGCCAACGACGGGCAGCAAAAAAGTCGTACAATGAAACAATCGCTACGAGCAATACAATACTGAAAATGATTCCCATATTATTTTACAGTTTTAGCTTTAATTAAATCTAGCTCACTTTGCATGATATCAACTGGTGCGATTACACCAATATCAGCAATTTTTAACTCATCAATTAAATCAATGAAGTTTTTACAAGTTGCGTCATTGTCTGTTTTAATTAAAACTTTCAATGCTTCATTTGCACTTTTAGCTTCTCGGATTTTTCTTGTATAAGTAGTATCTGCGATTTTCTTGTTGGTCAAATCAGCATCCAAAGTCACTTTCTTCTCTAAAACGAATCGATTCAATTTAGACAAAAGTTCACGAACGCTTCCTTCTCCACCACCAAAATTTGCCTCTTTCAATGTAGTCGCTGGTTTTCCTTTTGCATTGCCTTCAGGATAAAAAGCATCTTCATAATAGAAAATACGATCTTCAGCCAGCAAGAAAGTAACAGCATTATTAACTTCCACATTTATTTTTGGATCAGTAATTTTCGGCTTTGCTGGATAAACCAAACTCATTACTTTGGGCTTGCTAAAGGTAGCAGTCAATACGAAAAATGTCAATAAAAGGAAAGCTAAATCCACCATCGGTGTCATGTCGACTTTCGTCGATTGCTTTTTGGCCCTTTTCTTGCCTTTGTCGTGACCACCACCGCCACTTTCTGCAATTTCTGCCATGTCTTATTCTTTTTTTCTTGGATCGTGTTCCAATGAAGTAACAAAATTCAAGTTGTTTAAATTCAAATCTCTAAATACGTCGATCACTTGCTTCGCGCGAACATAAACCGCTTTACCATCAACTTTCAAGATGAATTTTGGTTTAAAATCGTTTGCTTCAGGCTCTAAACCTTTGTCAGTTGCTTCTAAGAAAGCTTCTTCACCTGCAGACAATGCTTCGAGGTTTCCGTACCAAATCCAATCCTTCAATTGGTTGTTCACTGAGTCAGCTGGAATACCAGTTGTTTTGAAATTTTTACGTTCCGCAGAACTCAAATTCAAATAAGCAGGCATTTCTTTCATGTCACAACCAAAGTTGGTCATTTTCACAAATTCTTTCACTTGCTCGTTGGTAAACTTCAAATTGTACTTTTTCGCCATGCTGCCAAGAAGTCTTGTTTTCACTTCATCTTTACCAGACATTCCGAAAAATTTACGACCATCTTTATCAATCGACACCATTATCACATTTTCAGGGATAATCATGTCACTGATACTAGAAGGAGTATCAATTACAGCCGCTTCATCAGAACGGAAACTTGACGAAAGCATAAAGAATGTAACCAACAAGAAAGCTAAATCCACCATAGGAGTCATATCTATGGACGGGGAGCTTTTGGGCATATTAATTTTAGGCATTTCGTTCTAAAATATTTTGTAAATACTATAATTACTATTACTTAAGGCTAAACCTTATTTTGTAGTAGTTGCGAAATCTTGTACAATTGTGAAGCTAGCTTCATCCATGCTGTAAGTCATCTGGTCAATTTTGGTTGAGAAGAAGTTGTACATGATGATTGCGATAGCAGAACCTGTAATACCCAAAGCTGTATTAATCAAGGCCTCAGAAATACCAGCAGCCAATGCAGCAGTATCAGGAGAACCAGAACTCATTGCACCAAAAGAACGAATCATCCCAAGTACTGTTCCAATCAAACCAATCAACGTTGCGATAGACGCACAAGTAGAAAGAATCACTAAGTTTTTAGAAAGCATTGGCAATTCTAAAGCTGTCGCTTCTTCCAATTCTTTTTTCATAGACTCAACTTTTTGCTCTTTATCCATTGTAGAATCTTTGCTCAAGTGGTCATATTTTTCCAAACCTGCACGAACAACATTTGCCAAAGAACCTCTTTGTTTGTCGCACTCAACAACTGCTTGCTCGATTTCTTTGTTAGCCAAAAGTGTTTTTACTTTAGAAACGAAAACATCTACATTTCCTTTTCCTTTTCCTTTAGCCAACGTTACAAAACGCTCGATAGAGAAAATAATGATGATAAAGTTAACCGCCAAAAGGATAGGTACAATAAAACCTCCTTTGTAGATAATTCCCATGTAATTTCCTTGCAATGCTTCTTTTGTAGGATCGTTACCCACGAAGTTAGCTGGATTACCAAAAATAAACATATAGATAACAATACCAATAACTAGCGCTATTACAATAGCGATTGCTGCGATTAATGCCGAAAAACCTCCAGCTGTCTTTTGCTTATTACTCATAATTACTTTTTTTTATACTTTACATTTTGTTTAAGACCCCAAACATAGTAAAAGGAATTGGATTAATAAAAAATATCAATTATTAAGTAGTAATTTTTTATTCACCTATGCAATATTTGATTTTAAATAGGACTTTCACTGATTAAAGTAAATCAAGGGGAAATGTTGTTAAATATTTATTTTAAAAAATTAAAAATCAACTACTTAATTCAATTATTGTTTCTTAAATTTGTAAAATTGAATTTTATTTAAAGTTGCATATTAAGGTTGTGTTAAATTTATTACTCTTAATGTCAAAAATATACTTAGCAATATAAAATGTAGAAACGTTATTTTGATTTAGAATTTTGACAAGAAATGTCGCTCTCTCAGAATTTGAACTTATCTTTGATTCATTAATCGAAAAGCAATACATCAATCATGATACAAGTGCAAAACTATGTCCTTGGACAGTGGGTTTCAGGAGAAGGTTCTGAAACAAATTTATACAACGCATTAACCGGCGAAAAAATTGGTGACACTTCAAGCGCAGGTTTGAATTACCAAGAAATATTGACCTACGGACGCGAGAAAGGCGGACGTGCTTTGCGAAAAATGACTTTTCAAGAGCGTGGTAGAATGCTGAAAGCGTTGGCTTTGCATTTGATGGACAAAAAAGAATCTTACTACGCGTTGAGTGCATTGACAGGTGCAACAAGGGTAGATTCTTGGATCGATATTGAGGGAGGAATTGGAAATATTTTTGCAAATGCTTCTTTAAGAAGACAATTTCCAGATTTACCTTATTATGTGGACGGTGTTGCTGCGCCACTTTCTAAAAATGGAAGTTTCATCGGACATCATATTATGGTTCCTAAACAAGGTGTTGCGATTCACATCAATGCTTTTAATTTCCCGATTTGGGGAATGTTGGAGAAAATTTCAGTCAATTTAATGGCGGGAGTTCCGGCAATCGTTAAGCCTTCTGAATTTACTTGCTTTTTAACAGAATTGATGGTAAAAGACATCATCGACAGTAAAATTCTACCGGAAGGAAGTTTGCAATTGGTTTGTGGTTTAGGTCGAGGAATCCTTGATTATGTAGACAGTGAAGATGTTGTTACTTTCACTGGAAGTGCGCATACAGGTAAAATGCTGAAATCAATGCCTCAATTTTCAGAACGGAGTGTTCCTTTTAATTTAGAAGCTGATTCTTTGAATGCAACAATTTTAGGTAAACACGCTGTTCCTGGGACGGTAGAATTTGATCTTTTTATCAAAGAAACAACGAAAGAAATCACAGTAAAAGCAGGACAAAAATGCACTGCGGTTAGAAGAATTATTGTTCCGGACAACTTGCTTGACGAAGTTCAAAAAGCAATTTCAGCGCGTTTGGCTTCGACGAAAGTGGGAGATCCAAGTATGGAAGGTGTTCGCATGGGCGCTTTGGCAACGATGACGCAAGTGGATCGCGTAAGAGCAAATGTAAATCGCTTGGCACAAACGCAAGAAATCGTTTTTGGAAATGCAAACCACGTGGATGTGACAGGCGGAGATTCTGAAAAAGGAGCGTTCTTCTCTCCTATTCTCTTTGTCAATAATGATCCTTTCAAAAATACAGATGTGCACGAAATTGAGGCTTTTGGTCCTGTTTCGACCATCATGCCTTATAAAACTATGGACGATGCAATCGAACTTTCTCGCATGGGGAAAGGTTCCTTGGTTTCATCAATCGTTACGCCAAATGACCAAGAAGCAACTGAATATGTGGTAGGCGCAGCAAGTATGCACGGACGAATTTTGGTATTGAATAAAGACTGTGCGAAAGAAAGTACAGGTCATGGTTCTCCAATGCCATTACTTACGCACGGTGGACCAGGTCGTGCAGGAGGAGGTGAAGAAATGGGCGGAAAGCGTGGCGTTTTACATTACATGCAACGCACAGCGATTCAAGGACATCCAACCACAATTACCAAAATAACGCAACAATTTCAAGTGGGTGCAGAAATGCCGGAAGCGAATCCGCATGTGTTTAGAAAACACTTTGAAGAATTGGTTATTGGTGAAACTGTTTTCACACACAAACATACGGTTACCGATGCAGACATCGTGAATTTTGCGAATGTTTCAGGAGACAATTTCTATGCACACATGGACGCAACTTCTTTGGAAGGAACGATTTTCGAACGCAGAGTTGCCCACGGATATTTTGTATTATCCAAAGCCGCAGGTTTGTTTGTTGACCCCAAAAAAGGACCAGTTTTGTTGAACTACGGGTTGGATGAAGCACGTTTCACGAAACCTGTTTATCCAGGTGCAACATTGGGAGTGCGATTTACCGTGAAAGAAAAAATCGATCAAGAGAAAAAAACGGAAGACGATATCGCCAAAGGAATTGTGAAATTTTTAGTGGATGTGTATGATGAAACCGGAGAGACAGTTGCGTTGGCGACGATTTTGACGATGGTTAGGAAGATAGATCAGACGAAATAAATAGTGAAAATCCCAACTCATCAAAGTTGGGATTTTTTTTGGATTTTATCCTACATCCTAAACAATATCGCTACAATAATTCTATTCTCTGACTTCACCAAGTCTGGTCTCCAAGAGGGGTCCAATGCAACCGTGGTATATCCCGTTTGAGAAGTTACTCCGCCAGCACCAGCAAAATAGGGAACGTTTGCACTTCGATGTACAAATTCTACTCTAAAAGTAATGCTCTGATTGGGCATGTAATCTAAATTTGTGGAACAGTCCCAACCTTTGAAAACATCTCCAGGATTGGCGCTGAAAGGAAATGCGCCTTCTGTTTGGGTTGGATTGTTTGCGTTCGGTAACGGACTCGCTTGACCAGTTGGATACAAAACCAAATATCTTCCAGGATTAGTCATTACTCCTCCACCAATTGTCCAAGCAAATTTATTTTTGGCAAACCAAAGTCGGTGATACATCATTCCACTTACGAAGTATTGCGAAGGTCCATGCGCTGAATCGCCTTTTTGAAATCCATTGACACCGTCACCTTTCTCGAAACCGAAATCAGCAGTAAAAGAAATCGCTGCTTTGGAAATTCCTTTGGAATTGGGTTTATTCAAATAACGCACAAGAATACTATTATCACTGTGAAATCTTTTTCTACTAGGCAATCCAGCGGCATCTGTTCCATAATAATTGTTAGTCAACATTTTCAAATTTGAATTAGGCGTCCAAGTGATATTTCCACCAAATCCGGGCATTTTATTAAAACGACCATAACTCTGCCAACCGTTTACAATCCAAGGTTCTATCTTCAGGTGTTTGGTTGGATGAATTTGAACCCTTACACCATTGAAAAACCATGGTGTATTATCAGAAGTAAACGAAGCCTGATATTCCCAATTTTCAGCTTGGTAAAAGGAATTCAACCCAATGTATGACATAAAAAGTCCCGCGTCAATGTTGATTCCATACAATTTATTGATGTGATATCCCGCATAAGCTTCACTCAAGTAGCGATACACATTCGCCAATTGATATTGACCTTTGTAAGGACTTAAATCATTTCGTGGAACAACTTGTGAACGGGTTCCAAATTGTGTCATAACTCTTGCACGCGCACCTTTGTACTCGAAATCACCGCCAAAATGCAGGGCTGAAAGTGTAATTTCGTTATTTCTTGTAAGCGCAGTGGAGCCTACTACTGTATTGTCATTCGGATTATTGAACGAATACGTATAATTCACATCTAGCATTAAACTTGGCGTGAAAAATTTCAAGTCTTTGAAGGTCGACTCAGTTCTACGATCGCTTCCATTTGCCCAAGTCATGTCAATGTCTTCGAAAGGAATTTTGGGCGCATGGATAGAATCTAACTGACTTTTTTGCGCTGAAGCAGAGATTGTGATCAAGCTCGCAGTAAATAAAATTTTAGTTTTCATTTTCATTAATTTGTTAAATAATTCTGGTGAGTTCTACCTGATTGGTTTTTTGGTAAACCAAAGGAATTTGTTCGATGATAACATCATTTTTATCAAGTCCAAAAGCAGCTTCGTCGCTTTGACCTAATCTTTTTAAAAGGAAATAAGAATTCAAAATCACACCTTCTTTCATCGCAAATTCATTTTCAACGGAAAGAAATTTTTGAAAAACGACAAATTTGAAATCAGGACTTGAGTTATATTTTGTTGAACCGTCTGGACGAATGTGCAAATTCAATTCTTTGTCATTGACCAAATCTTGGACAATTTTCTTAAAGTACAATTCCGTTTTGGGCTGAATTCTAAATCCGATATTGATATTTACTTTGATCACTTTATCGTCAATCAATTCTGAAACATCGTAGGTCAGCGTGTAAGGTTGCTCGGTGCGATTGATATGCACAAACCAATAAACGTCTGCTTTTTTGGGATTTTTAGCGAAAATGGATTGAATGATTTTCCCTTCTATTTCATGGCGATTATTGGCTTTGGTCAAATAAATCAAATGCGTAGCAAATTTCGGGATTTCAGGATCCTCACTCAATTCTTGAATTTGTGGGGAAAACTTGCCTAAATCTTCAAAATGCGTAAAACGATTGTTGATTTTTCGGGCATTGTACCAAGTGTACATCGTTAAAAAGATGAAAAGTTCAAAGAAAAGAAACATCCATCTTTCTTTAATTTTAGCGACATTGGCAATGAAAAAGGAAATTTCAACTGTTGAGAAAATGAGCAATAATCCTACGACCAACCAAATATTCCATTTCAATTTAAAAATCAGGAAATAACTCAGTAAAATCGTGGTCATCATCATCGCGATAGTGATTGAAAAACCATACGCTGCTTCCATGTGGCTTGACTCACGGAAATATAAAATCATCAAAATACATCCAAACCAAAGCAATATATTGATGCTTGGAATATAGATTTGACCTTTCGATTCTGACGGTTGTCTCACTGCCACGCGCGGCCAAAAATTCAAGTTCATTCCTTCGCTGATCAAGGTGAAACTCCCACTGATTAATGCTTGGGAAGCAATGATTGTTGCCAAGGTCGCGATGATAATGCTTGGTATCAAAAACCACGAAGGAACGACTTCGAAAAAAGGATTTCTGCCATCCAATTTTAACGAACCTTGATTGATTAGCCAAGCAGCTTGTCCTAAATAACAGGTAACCAAACTAATTTTCACAAAAACCCATGTGATTCTAATGTTTTTAATGCCGCAATGTCCTAAATCTGAGTACAAAGCTTCCGCACCGGTCGTGCATAAAAAAACAGCGCCCAACAACCAAAATCCATGCGGGTAATTGGTTAATAAATCAATTGCATAATGTGGACTTAACGCTTTCAGAACTGCTGGAAAAGAAGCAATTTGACTCAGACCTACAACAAAAATCATCAAAAACCAAATGGCCATGATTGGACCAAAAAAACGACCAATGACATGCGTTCCGTAGCGTTGGAAAAAGAATAAAAGCGAAAGAATAATCACAACCATTCCGACCGTAAAATTATTCCCTGCGACCACAGTATTTTGAAGTCCGTCCACCATTCCCAAACCTTCGATTGCAGAAGCTACAGAAATTGGAGGTGTAATAATTCCATCTGCAAGTAGCGCTGTCGCACCTAAAATTGTTGGAATTACTAATTTTTTTCCGTATCTTTTAACGAGTGCATAAAGTGAAAAAACACCACCTTCTCCTTCATTATCTGCTTTTAGTGTTAACCAAATATATTTGATGGATGTTTGAAAAACCAAGGTCCAAAAAATACAGGAAACACCACCATAAACTAAGGTTTCTGTGATTTCTCGATCACCGATTACTGCTCTAAGCGCATAGAGTGGACTTGTACCGATATCGCCATAAATTATTCCTAAAGCGACAAGTAAAGAAGCAGCGGTAACTTTGCTTTTTACCAAAGAAAAAGATTTGCTCATTGATGTAAAATTGAATGAGCAAATTTCACTGTTATTCTATGAATGAAAAATAAAGAATCGCCGTGAAAAAATAAAGATTTTATAAAGATTAAATAAATCGATATCCAACACCACTCTCAGTGATTACATGTTTTGGAAGGTGAAAATCTTCTTCAATTTTCTTGCGCAACGTTCCTATAAAAACACGCAAATATTGCGTTTCCATTTGGTAAGCAATTCCCCAAATTTCTTTCAAAATAAATTGATGTGTGAGTACACGACCTTCATTTTTAAAAAATAATGCCAGTAAATTAAACTCTGTATTGGTCAATTTTAATTGAAATCCAGCTTTCAAAACGACCCTGGTTGAAAAATCAATTTCTAAATCTCCGCATTGCGCTTTAGAATTTACGATTGCGTTGTTATTTCTTCGAATCGCAGAACGAATTCGCGCCAACAGTTCAGCAGTGCGAAAAGGTTTAGTTAAATAGTCATTGGCTCCATTATCGAGCGCCAAAACGATGTCATTTTCGTGATTCAAAACAGATAAAACAATGATAGCTTTGTCGAACCATTGGCGCAATTCTTTCAAAACTTCATGTCCACTTTTATCGGGCAAACCAAGATCTAATAAAATCAATTGAGGCGGATGATTTGCAGCAAGTTGAATCCCTTGTTTTGCATTTTCCGCTAACCGAACAATAAAATCATTGCTTTCGAGTGTGATTTCAAGCAATTTACGAATTTGTGGTTCGTCGTCAATGATGAGAATCTCCGCTTTATTCATTTTTTAAATTATTCATGAATGAAACTTCTACTGGAATATCAATCAAAAACTTAACACCGGTTGGATGATTTGGTTTGGCAAAAATTATTCCTTGGTGAATCTCAACAAATCCTTTCACAATGGATAAACCCAAACCACTGCCACCCGTTTCCGAATTTGGAACGCGGTAAAATTTTTCGAAAATTTTGGTCTGTTGAGTTGCTTCGATTCCTTTTCCATTGTCAGAAACAGAAAAATGCCATTTTCCATCTATAAATTCTGACACAATGCTAATTTGAACATGCTCACCTGCATATTTTAATGCGTTGTGAATCAAATTATGAACAATTTGTTCAATCAATCCAACATCTAATTTCATCAATGGAAGCAATTCATTGGGTTGAAAAGAAATCTTTTGTCGTTGCGTTTCGTCAAATTCATGAATCACATTGATGATCAATTCATTTGAATCTGTCCAATCTAGAACTGGTTTTAAAAATCCCGATTCTAAACGACTCATATTCAATAAATTTTCAACTTGTCGATTTAACCTTGTGCCGGCTGTGTCAATTTGTTGTAACAATTCAGTTTGTTGACTTGCAGTCAATTGAATGTTTTTATCCTGTAAAGTATCTACTGAGCCAATAATGGTAGAAATGGGTGTTCGCAATTCATGTGAAAGTGAATTTAGCAAGGTATTGTAAAACTGAATTTGTTCAGCTTCTTGTGCTTTCAATCTCGCTTTTTTTTCTTCTTTTCGGATTTTGAAACTCAATACTGTATTTACAAAAGCGATGATAAAATAGAGCAAAAACATCAAACCGTCTTCAGTGCTTGTGATGTGAAACGTGAAAATCGGCGGGATAAAAAAGAAATTCCAAATCAAAGAACTTAACAAGGCGGCCAATAAAACGGGGAATATCTCAAAAAGCATCGCAATGACTGAAACCGTCATTAATAAAATCAGCGCGACAACTTTGTAGCCAATGATATCCTTGAATAAAAAAGAAATCCCAGCAACTATCAAAACCAGAGAAATGCTCAATGAAAATTGAATTAAATGACTGTAAGACCTAGTTTTATAAATCATTCTTGATGCTTGAATTATCCGAAACAAAAGTAAGCCAATAGTTATAAAGAAAGTATAAAGATTTGATTCATTTTAAAAATAAAAATGCGAACAAAAACCCTGTTGTTCTTGTTTTTAGTGCAGAAATCAATATGATGAACAACACCAAAACGCTCCGTCTTATTTTAGGCGACCAACTCAATTACGAACATTCTTGGTTTCAAGAAGTGAATGAAAACCACATTTATGTGCTATTTGAATTGCGTTCTGAAACAGATTATGTCGCACATCACATTCAAAAAGTAGCCGGTTTTTTTGCGTCCATGCGCGCATTTTCAGCCCATTTGATTTCCCAAGGACATATTGTTCGTTATTTTAAAATCAGCGAAACGACCCACTTTTCAACTTTCGAAGAAGGAATTAAAGAATTGATTGCAACTGAAAATTTTGATCGATTTGAATACCAAGAACCAGATGAATATCGCGTTGATCAGCATCTGAAATCCTTGGTTGAAAAGCTTTCTATTCCTTGGGATGTTTCTTCCAGTGAACATTTTTATACCGAGAGGGATACTTTAGAAAAAATCTTCGAAGGGAAAAAAACGTATTTGATGGAAACGTTTTACCGACAAATTCGCAAGAAGGAAATGATTTTAATGGATGGCGACAAACCTGTTACCGGGCAGTGGAATTATGATGGTGACAACCGAAAAAAAATACCCAAAAATCATGTTGTCAGTGCGCCGTTTTTATTTGAAAATGATGTCACAACAATTTACGAAGAAATTCAAGCTGCAGGAATCAAAACTATTGGGAACATTGATTCAAAACGATTTATTTGGCCGATTAATCGCACGCAAGCCTTGGAATTATTGGACGCTTTTATAGATAACTACTTGCCATTTTTTGGAACTTTTGAAGATGCAATGACCACGCAATCTTGGTCGATTTACCATTCTCGATTGTCATTTTCAATGAATTTGAAAATCTTGTCGCCCAAAGAAGTGATTGAAAAAGTCATCCACGCATGGGAATCACGACAAGAGGAAATCACCTACAATCAAGTAGAAGGATTTGTGCGACAAATAGTTGGCTGGAGAGAATTCATGCGCGGAATCTATTGGGCAAAAATGCCTGAATTTGCGACTTTGAATTTCTTAAATCACTCTAATCCATTGCCAAATTGGTTTTGGACTGGTGAAACAAAAATGAAATGTTTGCAATCATCGATAAATCAATCCTTGGATTACGCTTATGCACATCACATTCAAAGGCTAATGGTGACAGGAAATTTTGCGCTTTTAGCAGGCGTAAATCCAGATGAATTAGACCAATGGTATTTGGGAATTTACATTGATGCTTTGGATTGGGTGGAAATCACCAATACCCGCGGCATGAGTCAATTTGCAGACGGTGGAATTATTGGTACCAAACCGTATGTGTCTTCTGCGACCTACATTGATAAAATGAGCAACTATTGCGAAAATTGCTTTTACTCCAAAAAAGAAAAAGTAGGTGAAAAAGCCTGTCCATTCAACAGTTTGTATTGGCATTTCTACGATCGACATGAAAATAAATTAGGCAAAAATCCACGCATTGGCATGATGTACAATATTTGGAACAAAATGGAAATTTCCAAAAAAGAAGCAATTTTAGTACAAGCACGATATTATTTAGACAACATTAACTCTTTGTAAATGAAACGTTCAATCATTTGGTTCAAAACAGACTTACGCCTACACGACAATGAAACCCTGGTAGAAGCCATTGCACACAGCGACGAAGTAATCCCGATTTATTGCATGGATGAAAATTGGGACAAGCAAGTTGGCAAATTTCAAAAAACAGGAAATTTTCGAAAGCAATTTATCATTGAATCATTGATCGATTTGGATGAAAATTTGCGCAAAAAAGGAAGTGGATTATGGATTTTGAGGGGAAATCCGAGTGTCGAAATCCCAAAATTTGCCGCTTTAAATGAGGTAAATAAAGTCTACACTAAAAAAGAAATCGCCTCTGAGGAAAGGCAACTGCTTATTGAAGTGGAACAAGCGCTTTGGAAACATAAATGCGTACTGGAAACATTCAGTACGAGTACTTTGTATCACGCTGTTGACTTGCCTTTCGCAATTTCACAAATCCCAGACATGTTCACCCAATTTCGCAAGCGCATCGAACATGAATCTACGATTCGACCAATTGTTCCCACTCCTGAAAAAATTCCTTCTCCCGTCATTCCGCTTTTGCAAGTACAACATTTAGGTTTACCCAAACTCCCAATTGAAAAAACAGACGAAAGAGCAGCGCTGCAGTTCAAAGGTGGCGAAACTGAAGCTCTGAAAAGGTTGAATTATTATCTTTTTGAATCAAAGTTATTACTGAAATACAAGGAAACGCGCAATGGACTTATAGGCGGCGATTATTCTTCGAAATTTTCTCCATGGTTGGCGACAGGAAGCATTTCTCCAAGGTATATTTACCATGAAATCAAGAGATTTGAAACTGAAAATCAAGCAAATGATTCCACCTATTGGCTGATTTTCGAATTGCTATGGCGTGATTTTTTCAGATTCATGTTCAAAAAACATGGCGCAAAATTTTTCAAATTGCATGGATTCAATCAACGTGAAACTGCTTACACAGCGCACGATGAAACAGTGATTCAAGCTTGGATCGACGGCAAAACGGGCGATGATTTTGTGGATGCCAACATGCGCGAATTGAAATTAACTGGATTTATGAGTAATCGCGGAAGACAAAACGTAGCGAGCTACTTCATTGACCAACTCAAACAAGATTGGCGCATTGGCGCGCGATACTTTGAGCAACAACTTATTGACTATGATGTTTCTAGTAATTGGGGGAATTGGGCGTATCAAGCTGGTGTGGGCAACGACCCGCGAGGAAAGCGTGTGTTTGATACCCAAAAGCAAGCGAAGGTTTATGATGGGAAGATGGAATATCGTAGGTTGTGGCTGGGTGAATGACCAAGTTTCTTTCAGCTCCTGCAAGAAGACTACAATGATTATTATTTTTGGTTATTAAATTCTTTGCCCAAAATGTGAGTTCCTTATAGGATTTCTCCGATTAATCAATCAGAACAACACTACAGTCAAAACTATAGGAATTAATGAACATTTCGAATAAAAAATTGTCGAGGCAAAGCGATGTCACATCTATAAACCTAAAGTTAATAATTATGAAAAAACTAGTACTTCTTGCATTGATTGGTTTGTTTTCATTCTCAACAAATGCTCAAACTTCCGTTTCGGGAGGAATTTACCAAAACACCAATTGGACGCTTGCTGGTAGTCCTTATGTTGTAACTGGAACTATTGTTGTTTTCCCTGGAAAAACGCTCAATATTGAACCTGGCGTTGAAATTCAAATCGACAATCAAACGAATAGCGATATTTACATTGAAACCCGCGGAACGATAAATTGTGTTGGCACAGATGTACTTCCAATTAAAATCTACGCTTTGTATGATACTTTAAACAATGTTGGATGGCGAGGATTTGTTTGCACGAGTTCTCAAGGAGGTGTTTTGAACGCTGATCGCTTTCACATTTCAAATGCCCACACACCGTTTGGTTATGAAACTGCTTTGGATAATTATCAGTACACCAATTGTAAATTCAGTCATTGTTTTCAAGCAGTTACGGTTGCCAATTCAGTTAACTTGATAAATTGTCAATTGATTGACAACGAAGTTGGTATATATGGCTGGTCTTACTTTACGATTGATAATTGTTTATTTAAAGACAATACCACAGCCATTTATGCATATAGTTCTGCTCTGCAAATGACCAACTGTAGTTTTATTGACAATCAGATCGGTTTAACTTTTGCGGCCAATGTTTATGATTCGATTTACATTTCAGATTGTCAATTTGTGAATAATGGGTTGGCGATCAATTATCCTAACAATGGAAAGGTTCAAAACTGCTACTTTAGTGATAATACAACAGCCATTCAAGCAGCCTACAAATGTGAAATTTCGAATAATGAATTTATTTACAATGAATTAGCTTTGGAAGCGTCAGTTGATGCAGAAATTCACAACAACCAAATCAATAATAATATGGGCGGTTTGCTCATTTCGAATGTAATGACCGTGCAAGAAAGCCCACTGATTTACGACAATGAAATCTGTAGTAATATCAATTACAATGTGAATAATAATACAAATATGAATTATTCATTGCTAAGTAACTGCTTCTGTGGATTAGATTCTGCTGCAATTGAAGCATCATTAATTGATGGTTACGATGATATTACCAAAGGGTTGATTAATTATACACTTTATGATACTACTTGTAATTCAATTTTAGGACTTGTTTTAAAGTTTGGAGATCAAACAGCAGTAACAGCAGAATCAATCATTTCTGACATTTCTTATACCAATCCAGTAACAGATTTCTTGGTGTTTTTCCAAGAAAAAGAAATAGACCAATTGCAAATATCAAACTTAAATGGCCAAACCTTTTTGGTGAAAGCAGAAAATGCAAAGGTATTTGACCTAAGATTTTTAAATGCAGGAATATACTTCGTTCAAGGAATCAAAGGAAATGATAAAACACAAATTTTTAAATTAGTTAAACAATGAAAAACTTAATCGCATTATTCATTTTATTCTCCGCGGCGAATTCATTTTCACAAACGTCCATTTCTGGGGGAATTAATAACAAAGCTCAGTAACATAAGTTTGGTTCAAACAACCTCAGCAAATACAATCTTTTCAATCTTAAAAACATTTGTCGGTAATATATTTGCAGCAAAAATAATTGACAGAAAATAAGATATAAATTAAAAAAAGTGAGCACTTTCTTACTCACTTTTTTTAATTTTTGTGTGTCTAGTCCTAAAATAGCGATACACAATTTTATCGTTATGGAAAAAGGAGAAA
>JBBALI010000007.1:0-112789 GCA_040403095.1 Crocinitomicaceae bacterium | reverse complement strand
ACTTGCGCATCTGTATTTACAAAAGAATTTGCTGATACAGATCCAAAATCAGCAGTTGGGCTATTTCCTTTGATAGAAACAACCAATTTTCCTGCGCTTGTATAGAAATGAGTCCAGTTTGATCCTTTAACCACGCAGGTAGCATTATCAGTTGGTGACAAAGCAGCGGTTGGTATTGGAAGAGTTAATATAGTACTTCCAGTCATCGTTCCAACAGGACAACCCAAAGCGTCAACAATATTGGTTACCGAATAAGAAGTTGTAGCTGTTGGAGCAACTGTAGATGTCCAAGTTCCACTTCCTGTGCCAGTAACAGTCCCACTTGGACTCAAAGACATAGTCCAAGCTCCAGATGCTGTAATATTACCTGTCAAAGCAAAATCATTGCCATAACAAACATTGGTTGATGTTGAAGTAATTGTGGATGATGGTTTTTGATTTACCACTACCGCAACCGTATTTGTTGCTTTACAATTGAAACCATTGGTTGCTTCAACTGTGTAAGTTGTATTCACCGTTGGTGCTACTCCAGTTGGGTTTTGCACCGCGGAAGTGTATCCCACGGGACTTGCTGTCCAAGCGTAAGTATTTGCTTGAGGCACATTTGCAGTGACAGAAACATTGTCAATTACTCCACCAGGATCAGTTCCTCCTGAAGCATCATTTTGCCAAGTGAAGACAAATCTTTGTGTCGTTCCAGCAACTGCACTACTGATTGGAATTGATAAAAATTGCCAAGTAGCCTGATTGTTTAAGTTAGTTGCTAAAATTCCTGTTGACAAAGCAGCAGCTGCAACAGGAGTTGTTGAAGTTGGAACCATGGAAACAGATAAGTAATCATAATAGGTGGTAGAAATAACTTCACCAACACCTTGCCAATTAAATGAAAGTGTAATATTTGTAGCTCCGGCAGGAATTACAACATCTTTGTACAGATGGTTAATTCTAGCGTTTCCTTTATTATAATTGGCAGCAGTACCAGCAGAAGCGTTATTGCTTATAAGAGCAGATCTTGTACCTGAGTTAACTACAGCAGTTCCAATATACCATAAATTGTTAGTAACAGAAGCTGAAGTCCAACCATTTAAAGCAAAAGTATTGCCTGTTTCAAAGCCACCATCACCTGTTGGAGACAATAAAGTTTGAAGCGAAGAAAAATTACTAGTTGCTGAGCTTGTTAAATCAACTGTTGCTCCATTGCAAATTGTTCCCACAGATGAAGCTGCAGTAACAGCTGATGGAATTGGATTTATAGTAACTCCTCCACTGACAGCACTTGTAAATCTGCATCCATTTGAATTCACAACAATTACATAATAATACAGTGTCCCCATGGTTGTTGTTAAGGGGGTGTAAGTATTTGTTAAAGATGATGAGGCATTTGTTGCAACCAAAGTACCACCAACGTTTGAAGCTGTCGTATTGGAATACCATTCGTAAGCTGCAATTGCACCACTTCCAGCGGTTGCTGAAACAGATAAATCTACAGGAATTGCATTCAAACAAACTTGTTGCGTAGTTGCGGCTGGTTGCGTCGAAATTGTAGGCAAAGTATTTACGTTTACCGTAACTGGTACCCTAGCGCTTGCTGGGCAAAGTGGTATTACAGCATTGTATGAAATTACAATTTGACCATTTCCTGTATTTCCAACTGTATTTGACTGACTAGTTCCAGAATTGAAGGACCCACCACCAAAACCAGAAGCTAAAAATGAACCGCTATTTTGGCCGCTTCCACCACTGTAACCACCACCAGCTCCTCCTTGCATGTTACAAGCACCATAATAATTTGCAGTTGCACCTCCTCCAAAGCCACCTGATTGGTAACCAGCAAAAGTTCCGCCTGCTCCTCCTTGTCTGAAACCTGCGCCTCCAATTGCAATTGTAGGGGATACCAAGGCATCATTGCTACCTGCGGTAAAGAAACCACCACCACCACCACCGCAAGATGCTGCTGCTGCTCCATTACCTAGTGTACCAGCCAACGGACCATTTCCTGAAGTTGTAATTGAAGCATCGCCACCTAGGCCAGAAGCTGCACCACCACCACCACCAGCAACCAATAATGGTGTTGCTGTAGCTGCAGTTGAACCTAAAGCTACAAAACTACCACCACCACCAGCTGAGTACGAACCAGTGCCTGTTGGTTGTTGACCAACTAACAGTGAAAGCACTTGTCCTGGGGTTACAGCAAGAGTACCTGTAATGATTGCACCTTGACCTCCTACGCCACCATTTGAACCACCTTGAGCCCCTCTAGCAGTAACGTTGATAGAACTAACGCCAGCAGGAACAGTCCAAGTTGTAATAGCACCAGAATAATTAAATGTTTGCGACCCAGCAATAGTGAGTGAAGTTGTAGATTCAGCATAATAGGTAGTAGTTGAAATTGGAGAAACTCCGAAATTTGCACCACTTGCAACACCGGAAGTTATAAGTGTTCCACCAGTTGACGCACTCCACCAGTTGATGCTATTGCCAACAGAAACTGCACTCAATTGCGCGGTTTCACCTACACATATTGAACTTGATGTTGCAGTAACGGAAGTTGCATTAGCAGGGGTAGAATTCACAGATAAAGTAACTGCATTAGAAGTTACTGTACATGTAGAACCACCTGTAACGACACAAGTCAATGAAGCACCATTTTCACTCAATGCTGGATTCGTAATTGTCATTGTATTTGAATTGACATTAGAATAAGTTGAACCGTTTACCAGCGGAATGCCACCTTTTAGCCATTGATAAGAAGTAGCACTCGTTGCCGTAACACTCACTGTCACTGTACCTGAGCCACAAATGGCTGCAGGAGTAGTTGGTTGCAAAGTGATTGTTGGATATGCACCAACAGTAACAGTCACTGCAGTTCTTGCTGTAGAAATACAACCAACAATAACAGGAGTATAGCTAATACTAATTTGCCCATCACCAGTTTGAAATCCTTGGGTATTTGTAACAGAAGTAGCAGATCCAGAAAAAGAGCTTCCGCCGCCGCCGCCGCCATATGCGCCGCCGCCGCCGCCAAAGTAACCACCACCGCCACCGCCGCCGTAAGTTACAGTGCCACTGCCACCAATACCTGATAAACCAACAGTACCAAACGGGCCAACAGTACTATTAGCCGTTCCCCCACCAATCTGAGTACCACCACCACCAATATAATCGAGTTGATTTCCACATTGAAAACCACTACCACCGGTTAAGCCTCCTCCTGCGCCTCCATTGTGCTGATTTGCTGTGCTACAGTTGTTACCGCCACCGCCACCACCACCGGCAACAAAAACCCTATTAGTAAGTGCAATGCCACCAATTCTGATATCAGAAGCACCTCCGCCACCGCGGCCATTAGTTGCATCTCCACCATTACCTCCACCATTGTAACCCCCAGTGCTATTTGTTGAAGTACCACCTACAAAGAAATTTAGTATTTGTCCTGGTGTCACAGCAAGTGTTCCTTGCGTTCTTCCGCCAAATCCTCCGGTACCGAAACTAACAGATCCACCTTGCGCACCTCTTGCATCTATAACGATGCTAGAAACACCAGCAGGAACTGTCCAGCTTTGGTTAGCACCCGAAAAATTAAATGTTTGTGTGGTTGGAGTACCTACTGTCGCGGTATATGATTCTACATAATAAGTGGTATTTGCCAATGGAGAAACAGAATAATTTGTTCCACTTGCCAAGTTGTTTGCTAATTGGGTTCCACCAGTTGGTGAATCCCACCAGCTATTCAAATTACCTGTTGAAACGGCATTCAAATTGGTTGATTGTCCAACACAAATCAAAGCAGGTGTTGCTGTTGCAGTAGGAGCAGCAGGTGTATTTGAAGTAATATTTACCGCAGTAGCATTAGCTGAACAGCTGTTAGCATCAGTTACTTGCAGTACATAGGCTTGTGTACCAGTAATTGTTAAAGAAGGACTTGCAATGGCAGGGTTCGATAAACCAGTAGTTGGAGTCCATGAATAAATTAAAGTACCTGTTCCTCCAGAAGCAGAACCAGTCAACGGAACGACAGCTCCATTACAACCAGCTGTTCCACCACTTGCTGTTACAGAAACCGCTGCAGTTGGTTGAGTTAAAGTAACTAATGTAGGTAAACTTACACAATCGTCTGTCCCTTTTACAATAATATTGTAAGATCCTTGACTCAACCCTGAAAAAGTTGTAGCAGTAACATAAGTCAATCCATTGTCTTTTGAATAAAAATACGGTGAAACACCACTAGAGGCACTAATAGCAATACTTCCAGTTGTTCCACCAAAACACAAGATATTAGTTGGTGTTAAAGTGAAACTCGGAGGTGTACATGTTGAACTTGCAGTAGTGAAAGAATAAGTACTGCAACCTGCAGGAGCACCAGCACAATTTTTTGGAACTACCTTCCACGAATATGTTGTTGAAATAGTAACAGAACTTAAAGTGTATGAAGTACCTATTTGGTCACTCGAAACTAATATTCCATCTACATAGACGTCATACGCTGTTGCTTCTGGCACTGCTGACCATGATAAGACAACACCAATTGCAGATTGATTCGTTGCACCATCGGCAGGCGTGAATGTAGAAATACATGCTGGAATAGAAGCAACTGTTACTGGCAAAGTAGATGCCGGCGTAGTGCCACAAAAATTGGTTGCAGTTACAGTAATGTTGCCGTTTTGTGCAGAAGCACCAGTAGTTACTGTAATGCTGGTAGTTGTAGTACCCGAAGTAATCGTCCAACCTGCTGGAACAGTCCAAGTATAGGAATTGGCACCAGAAATTGCACTAATGCTATATGTTTGACTTGACAAGGCTGGACACTGAATTGCAGTTCCAGAAATTGTTCCTGGAGTTGCTGGAAGTGCTGCTGAATAAGCTACTGATACCGATGTTCTTGCACTTGTACAAACTGATACAGTTTCCGAAACATACCAAGTGGTTGCTGCACTTATAGAATTTGGGAAGGTTGTAGCGGAAACCAAGGAAGCATACTGAATTAATACATCATCAATAGTATGTTCACCAGCAATTCCGCCAGATCTTGCCAGGAAACCAAAAGTCCAAGCAGCTTTATTGGCGCTCAAATAACTTGCAGGTAAAGCAACATTTGATAGCAATGCTACACCACTT
The DNA here is from genome assembly GCA_040403095.1 of Crocinitomicaceae bacterium. Classification (GTDB taxonomy): domain Bacteria; phylum Bacteroidota; class Bacteroidia; order Flavobacteriales_D; family Crocinitomicaceae; genus JAQVCM01. The sequence continues at coordinate 107,674 of JBBALI010000007.1, read as the reverse complement.
ACAGTAACAGTTACAAGACCAGCATTAGAAATATCAATTACTACTGGCACTGTCGATCCTCTCCAAGCAACATTGCTTGAAAACCCTAATTCAACACCACCATATTTGACTCTTACACCTTCAGAAGTTGGACCAGTAGCGTCATAAGTATCAAAACAAACAGACAACTTAGTTCCTGAACCCTGCTCTGCAGTTCCAGAAGTTGATGGCACATCGTCACCAAAATTAATACTCATACCATCGGCAGCATTAGCAGCTGAAGTTGTGAGTGAAAAACTAATCTTATGACCATCTGAATCTAAACCAGTACCTGGCACAGTAAAACCACCGATTTGGCTTAATGTTGCAGGCGGAGTAATTCTCATCGCATTTGCATTTAATGCTGCAGTTCCTGCTATTACTCCAGTAACCGTTCCAGAAGTTAAACCAGATGAAAAATTATTATTGTAATGAGTTACATTTATTGCACCCGAATAAGTGGAGGGATTAACATTTGTTCCACCTGTAGATGCATCGAACCAATTTAAATTTGGAATTGTTTGCGCATTATTACCTGCCACTGAAGCTGTTGGAATTCCCGGACCACATTGTGTACTATTCGTCGCAGTCGGTGCGATTAATGCAGGAATTGCGATCACTGAAACGTTCGCTGAAACTGGACACCCTCCAATACCGACAGTTGCTGTATAAGTTGTATTGGTTGAAACAGTTGCCGTTGTTGCTTTCGTTGCTGCACCTGTTGACCAAGCATAAGTGATTGTTCCAGCTGGTTGGAAATACAACATATATTCTTCAAATTCTCCATATGCCACTGTCATTGTTGGACTAGTTACAAGACCTTCATTGGAAACAACACGCATTCTAGTCAATCCATAAATACCTGTTGGCACTGAAAATGAACCAGTAACTGTATGTGCTCCTAAAACAGTTGCGCCTTCGACAAAAACTGCCTCTCCAGCATCAGTAAACACACCATTACGGTTGTAGTCAATGTAGATTGCCATGGCATTTTGATATGTTGTTCCAGTTGTAAGAGAAGAAAGACTTAAATTATATGTAAGTCCTGGATTCATAACATAAGGACCAAAAGCAGTAAAATTTGAATAACTACCTGCTGTTCCACTTGCTGTTCCAATCGAACCATTTAATGAATTTATAGGAGAAGTATTATTAACTATTGTTGTTGCCCCTTGTGTAATTGTTACATTTCCTAAATCTTCGTCAGCCACGGGATTTGTAACTGCTGTAGGTGCAGTATAAACAGGGTTTGAAGCTGTTCCAAAAACAACATCTAAACTCGTGGTACTTCCAGCACAAACGGTACTTGGAGTTGCAGATGGTGTTAAAACAACACCGGCACCTGTATTGATTACATTTATTGTAACTGAACTTGTAGGACTACAGCCTACTGATGAAGCATTAATAGTATAAACATAAGTTCCAACAGCAGTTGGAGTAACTGAAATTGGTGTTCCTAAAGTAGCTGATGTAGAACCTCCCAAACCACTATTAGTATAAGATGTCATAGTCCATGTAAAAGTGTAGACATTTCCATTTGAACCAGTTTGCATAACACCAATATTGGCGCTAGAACCTAAACATAAGTTTCCAGAAACCGAAGAAGTAGCGGTAACTATGTCAGCTGAATTTACAGTTACTATTGTGTTTACAGAACTGCTGCATCCACTAGTTGACGCTGTATAAGTTATTGTAGTAGTTCCGGGTGTAAGAGCAGTGACAACGCCGGTTACAGGGTTGATAGTTGCAACACTTGTATTACTACTTGTCCAAGCAAAATTTGGAAATTTAACGATTACGACACCTGATCCTCCGTTACCACCAATAGAAGTTGAAGAACCCCCAGAACCGCCGCCGCCGCCGCCGCCGCCGGTGTTAGCTGCACCACTTGTTGGGTTACCTGCTAAAGGTGCGCCATTACCGCCACCGCCATTTCCACCAGCGCCTGCTCCTGCTGTTGTAAAAGTTTCACCAGAAGCATTGCCATTGGCTCCGCCTCCACCGCCGCCATAAAAAACAGCTGAACCAGTGATTGAATTTGAAATACCAACACCACCATTTGATGGAGTTGCAACGCTAGCACCTGGACTTACTCCAGCGCCACCCGCTCCTCCGCCACCTCCGGTACTTCTTGGATTATCTGTGGCAGCTGGACCAGATGAACCACCAGCAAATCCTTGACCTGCAGGTGAGGCAGTTCCACCAGCCCAAAGAGAACTAGATGAATAATTTATTCCAGCTCCTCCACCTGATCCACCATTGGCCCCCGTATTGGATGTGATGTGACTCCCACCACGACCTCCGCCTGTGGCTGTGATTGCACCAAATATTGAATTACCTCCATTTGTGCCCGAACCAGCTGTTGCTGAGCCTATACCGCCAGCTCCGACAGTAACTGAAATTGGTGTTCCAGCTGTAACTGCTACTGCAGTGTTATAAATAACACCACCAGCACCACCACCACCACCACGATTAGTACCACCAGCGCCACCTCCAGCAACAACAAGTGCTTCTGCAGTCCCAGAATATGGTGGAGTAAAACTAGATGTCCCAACGGTTGTAAATGATTGAACTCCATATGAAGGTGTATTTCCTCCCAAGGTTGAAGTTGCTCCAATACAAAGTGTTGTTGAACCAGTGATTGGATTCAAAACGGGTGGGGCTATACCTGTTCCACTTACAGCAACATTTTGAGAAGTTGCCCCTGTACTACTCAAAACAATATTTCCATTGTATGTAGTTCCAGCTATGGGAGAGAATTTAACATAAACAGTCGTTGCAGCCAATGTCCCAGATGCTGGAATTGACAAAGTTGAAGTATAAGTACCACCAGCAGTCAAGCAATAACTATATCCACTAAATGCAGCAATATCAACACTTGACGTCAAATTTATTCCAGACACAGTGAATGTATTAGGTCCATTTGTACTACCAACACAACCATTTCCAAAACCTGTTAAAGCAGTAAAATTCACTGTAGGAACGGCAGCTTGAGTAGTTAGAGACCAAATAGTGCAACCTGAACCTACATTTCCATAAGCATTTCTAGGAACAACTCGCCAATAATATAGAGTATTAGCTGAAAGTAAAGAAGGTGTATAACTTGTTCCGGATTGATTTGAAGAAACAAGGGTAGTAGGAGGAGTAAATGTGTTCAAATAAACATCATAGCCCGTTGCTCCTGTAACTGCTGCCCATGAAAGTGAAGCTGTTTGAAGTACCCCTGTCGCAGCGGTAGCTGGAGAGGGAGTTGTTGGACAAGCTGGAATCGGAGGTGTCCAAGTCCATGTCAAACCTGTGGTTGGTGCGGCGGTATTTCTAAATCTAACGGTACTAGAATTGGCACCACCTGCAACAGCTGTATTCCAGTTCGCAGCAGCCGCCAAAGATCTATTATTGTAATCCGAAACAGCTGTACCTCTTAATCCAATTTGAATAGAATTATCAGCAGTTGTCGACGAAGTAGATGTTGAACCATAAACTACTTGTATAACATTGGTAGTTTCATAAAGTTTAATCTGAAAATTTAAATCCTCAGTAAAAGTATATCGATTTGCATGATACTGAACAGTGAAGACCCTATTTGGAGAGACTCCCGTTGTCGTATATACAACGCCATTGGCTTTAATTACTAAATCTCTTCCAAATGGGGATATGACATTCGCACCTGTCAAAGTTGAAATAGGAGTATATATATTTGTCAATCCAGCTGCTCCAAAAACAATATAACCGTTCGAATTCACTGTACAAGTTGTATATGAAGTTCCATTCATTACAAATGTAAAACCGAGCGCCACAGACAAAGTGGCGGCATCATCAGTTCCGCTAACATGAGCGGAGGTACCTGTTACAGCAGTATAAGTACCTGCAGTTTGAGCAAATGTATAGGTACTAACTTGTCCAAACGAAACATTTTGCAAAATCAAAAAGCAGAATAAAATAAAACCAACAAGCATTGAAGCGAATTGGGCTATATTAAACGTGTGTTTTTTACTTTCTAAACTTTTTGTTTGGTTTAAAATTTCAATTGTTTCTGGACTGCTAACAAAAGTACTGATGGTACCAGTACTTTTAGTTTGACAAACCAAGTTGTAGTAATTTGTTTTCATAGTATATTTTTTACAGCTGCTAAGCTTAAAAAGCGTTTCATCATCTAGCAAAGCCTCACAAATAGTTAAAATGACAACTAAAAATGAACCAATTATCTAATTTTTTAAACTTATTTTGAATTAAAAAACTAGTCTTTGATGAAAGTTTAACTATTACTTCCAAAAAGAATAAATATTTAAAATTCAATAATAAGCACCACCAGTATGCACATATTTGAGAAGATATTCAACATGAAAATAATTTAACATCAAAGTGTTAAATTTATATTAGCATCGATCGTCTATTTCTACTTAAGATATGTCTCACTAATTTAACTTTATCTTCGCTATCTGTCACTATGAATGAATAGAAAGGAATTCCCAATGAATAAATTAACCCTTTCAATGAAAATTAATTTACAATATTCAAATTTTTTAATAAAAAAATTCACGAAAGTTAAATTTTAAACAATTTCATTAAATTAAAAAATAAAATATTACTGTTAATTTTCAAAATCAAACCTTGATGGTAGAGAAAAGAAATTAAATTTTAAAAATTGATAATTTATTCTCCATTTGCTCAACTAATAAGAAACTAAATGTTTAAGTATTGCGATGGAATCAAAAGAAACAACAACAAAAGGAAAATAGAATTTTAAATAAATTTAGAAAATTAAAGACCTAATTCTTAAATAGGCTATGAGAATAAGATTAAAATCTGACTAACATCTATTACAAAAATTACTAAATAATAAATACCTCTGAAAATGACTGAGATTTGATATTTACCTCCTATTTAATTCACAACTATTTTGACTGGTTTAATTTGGCTGTTTGATGAAACCACATTAACAATATAAGTTCCCACCTGTAATTCTAAACCGTTGAAATAAATCTGATATTTTCCGCCTTCCATATCAATTTCTTTAGTGGTAATCAAACGTCCAGAAATATCAGTCAGGTAAATCATGGCTTGATTTAATTTCTCCGAGCTCAAAATTTCAACCGTAAAGTCTCCTTTATTAGGATTGGGAAAAACAACAATTCCATCGCTTTCATTAGCACATGATACGCTGATTGGACCGTAGATAGTTTCGGCACCGTTGTTGTCAACTTGCACTAGGCGATAGTAGGATATACCACCTGAAGGATCTGAGTCAATCGTTGAATAATTTATCATGTAATTTGAATTACCTGCTGCATTGACAGTAGAAACATATTCCCATTGCGCTAAATCTCTACTTTTTTCTACAATGAAATTTTGTGCATTTTGTTCTGATGCTGTCGACCATTTAACGTCTACTTGAGATTTGCCGTTGCAGGTAGCAGCAAATTCTAGCATAGTTACTGGCAAAGGATTTGCATTTCCTGATCCGATGTTGAAGAAACTGAATCCTGTCATGCCGCTGTTTGAAATGGTAAAATCAGAAACGCCTCCAACGGGCACTGTATGAGAACCCAGACCTGTATTGTCCCATGTGGTGTGTGAAACAGATTTTATCAATCGCAATTTAGACATATCTGGTACTGAACTGACTGTGCTCAACGTATTTCCTCTCAATATCAAGGAATATGTTGCTGCATTCAAATTTCCTCCACTTGGTGTAAGTTCCCAATAACCTTCATTCTCATAATTTTGAATCAATTGGCCGTTTACGGTATTTGGTAAACCTGCGTATCCAACCGGACAAACCCCTGCTTTGTATTCTGCTGTAATTGTCCCACCTGTTGTTAAACCGCCTGTATAATTTACTTGCGAATATCGATTCACCGTACTCAAGCCAACAGGGAAAATGCCAGATTCTTGTGTCGCACTTGCGGTTCCTGAGAAATACCTACGCAACGGTCCAACTACCGTTCCACCTGTCCAAATAATTGAACCAGGAGATGCTGGAGCGGTTCCTATCGTCAATAAATTGGATGAAGTAGTTGCAATGTTTCCAGCGAACATCGTCAAATCTTGCGTGACAACCACTGGCGTGTTTAAGGTAAGTGTGGAACCTGGTTTGCTAATCTTCAAGTTCATGAAGGTAGCAGCGAAAGTTCCATCCACAGTGGCACTTGCATTTCCTTGAAAGACCATTTCACCAGTTCCTCCCCACCACGTATTGTTGGCGTCGTTTTTAAAATTTAAATTATCAACCACCACTTTGGAACCGGCATCAATTACAATTTTTAAATTGCTTCCGCTTAGTACCAAATCAGATTGAGCCAGCAAAGTACAATACTTCGTTGATGCTGATGCCATCAACACAAAACAAAACAGGTATTTTACTAACTTTTTCATATTCCAATTATTTAGATTTATTGGCTTCTTCAACTACAAGTTGCGTTGCATCACAAACGGCTTTGGAAAAATATACAAACTTCTTGTCAATCACTTGGAAGAATCCTTCTCTCAGCGCCACTGCATCAATGGCTGCATTGATTTTATCATTCATGGGTTGCAACAACTCTTGTTCTTTTTTCATTAATTTTTGTTCTGCCTCAGCATTGAATTTCTTCAAATCATCATCCAACTTCTGCAATTCACTCATTATCGATTCCTTAACAAGCAATGAAAAAGTACTTTCCTTATCTTGGTAATCTTTCAATTTAGTATCAAACTCCAATTTTCTGTAATCAAACTCAGATTGCAACTGTTTTTGAAAAGCTTCCAGTAAACTCACTTGCGTTTTGTATTCTTTCAATTTGACGAGCACAGTATCGCGCTGGATGGTTGCTGTTTGGCATGAAAACGATGAAATACCACTTTTCTTTTGAGAAAACAATGAAAAGGAAAAAAATAAAAAGACAATAAAGCATGTCAAAAATTTATTCCCAATAAACGAAGTGAATAACATTGAAAAATATCTAATCATATCTTGATACTGAATTATCAATTATTTATCATGAATACTAGTTGCAAAATGAGTCGGTGCAGCCACTCTATACCCATTTACAAAAACAATGTAATCTAAATCAATATTAAATTGGCTTTCGGAATTGAAATTTATTCTTTCAACTTCAAAATACTCTTTTGTTTTTGATAGGACTCTAAATGTATCATTTGAACCAATTGGACTCAAAGTAACTACATAACTGCTATTTTCCAGAGAATTTAAAATTTCCAATGTTTCCTTTTCAAGAAAAACTTTGGTTACATTTTGATTTACCTTAATAGTTTCTGATTGAGCAGGAAAAACAACCTTTTTAGATTGAGAAGTTTGCGAAAACCCTCCACTTCTAAATAAAAACAAAAAACTAAATAGAACTAGGGATTTGAATACTGATTTCATATCTTAAAAATTTATAAATTATTGTCTTAAAATGGTATATTTCATTGCAGTGTATGTAATATTGTTAAAAGGACCACCAAAAGTTGCGGTACTTCCAGTAGTAGTTCTAATATACACTTGAAAAGTGTAAGTACCAGCCGTTCCAACATCGTATGAACATTGGTTGGAAAATGGAGCATTTGGATTATAACCGTAAAGTGTATAATCATGATTCGCCATCACAGTCCCTCCTTTTCCTATACCTGCAGCCCCACCGGCAGTCAATGCGGAAATAAATGATCCTGCAGCTGGTCCTCCACCAGGAGCAGCACTAATTCCAATTGAAATTTGATGGTATCCATAACTACTTGTAGAATAAACTGTTCCAGCCAGATCAAAAAACACCCTATCACCCACCGCCAAAGTAAGTGTTTGACTTAATCCTGAAAACGTTTGCCAAACAGTTGTACTCGTTGTGGTAGCTGTTGTACTGCCCACAGTAAATTGATTCACCTTCATTGACGCATTAGTCAAAACTTGTGTCCAAGCTTGCGTAGCACTTCCGTTTGTTTTTCTAAACATTAAATTTTGGTCAAAAAAACTTCCTGCAAACTGCATTGCAAAATTATTTGCATCATTGCTATGTCGAACATCCAATAGATGCCACCAACTACTAGCTCCAGTTGGCCAGTTTGCCGCAGGAGCAGGTACAGAAGTTTGGAAAAAACCAGACTGCGCACCAGCATTTCCTTGCAAACCTGCATCATTTCTTGTTTCTGTTCTAGATGAATAAGCTGTAGTTCCGTCACCATAACCAAAAGTACTACCGTTTGGAATGGTTAATTTATATGCTGGAGTTGTAGTTCCAATGCCAACATTGGTAGCATTATTAATAAACATGGCTGTAGCACTCCCATTATTTCTCAAATGGAATCCTGCGGAACCATAATTCATATACATGACATTATCACTCCATCTTGGCCACATAAAAGTTTCATAAGTACCACCTGAATTCTTCGCAGTTAAACTTGCAGTATTATCAAAACCCATAATATCTCCTGTTCCACCCATTGTCAATTTATAACCAGGTGAGGTATTTCCAATTCCAACATTTCCGCCGTTATTGAAAATATTTGAACTATTCACCACCCAAGCCGAACCATCCCAATAAGGTGTGTTTCCTGCTGCCGAACCGTTAGGCAATAATCCCGTTGGGCCTGCTGGGCCTGTTGCACCTGTAGGGCCTGTTGCGCCCGTTGGACCCACAGAACCTGTTGCGCCCGTTGGACCCACAGAACCTGTTGCTCCTGTTGGACCCGCTGCACCTGTCGCACCAGCAGGACCTGTTGCACCCGTTGGACCTGCAGAACCTGCTGCGCCAGCAGGACCTGTTGCTCCCGTTGGACCAGTTGCACCAATTCCTTGCACCCAGGCACTACCATTGTAATAATAAAAACCGGGCGTGCTGTTGGTTTGATAAATCAACAAACCAGTAGCCGGAGAAGCAATGGCATTTCTGTCAGTTATTGTCATTCGAGGCACAAGAAATCCTTTAGATGTAGACTGTAAATCCAAAACCGATGAGGCATCGGCTGCAGAACCTGTTGAATTGATTGCTACACTTTGTGAAAATGCAATCAAAATATTGACCTGAAATGCAAATATGAGTAATAACCTTTTCATTGTGTTAAACGATTATTGAGTGAGTATTAAGTTATTTCAAAAAATTATTAAAAAGAGAAATTAAACCTCGAATAGACTAAAATCTGTTTAAGAAGCGATTGAAAAGCAAAAAAAATTAGATTGAGTGTCATATTTCCAGTAGTATTTAACTTACCTGAATTTAAATGTTAAATTCTCAATAAAACCTTACAAATGAATATTTATAGACTTCTAATTAAAATTTCTGTGTTTTTGTCGAACATCAAAAACAAAGGAATTTAATTAAACAATAAATATCCTAATTAAACAAAAACGTTACTTGAAAAAATAAAAACGCTACTAATAAAAAGAAAAAATCCCACTCAAAAATGAATGGGATTTTTCTTATAAATTGATGTCTTTTCTATTCATTCACCACAAACCTCATAGGTTTAATTTGGTTTTCCGATTTCAAAATACTCACAATGTATGTTCCAAGTTGCAATCCTAATTCATTGAAGTAAACTTGGTTTTTTCCTTCTTTGATATCGACTACTTTATTGGCAATCATTTTTCCTGATAGATCAGTTATAACCAATGTAGTTTGGGCAATTTCTAATGCACTAAATATTTCAATGGTGAAGTTGCCCTTCGTTGGATTTGGGAAAACGATCATGTTATTTTCACTTTCGGAGCAAGAAACGCTGATTGGGCCATAAATTGTTTCATCACCATTGTTATCCATCTGTACTAAACGGTAGTAGGAAACACCACCAAAAGGATCTGCATCAATGGTTGCATAATCAATGTTGTAATTTGAATTTCCAGCAGCATTCACTGTAGCTATAAATTCCCATTGTGCTAAATCTCTACTTCTTTCAACAATGAAGGACTCAGAACTTTGCTCACTAGCTGTTGTCCATTTGACATCAACCTCAGATTTTTCATTACAATTTGCTGCGAAATCGAGCATTGTAACAGGCAAAGGATTTGCATTTTCAGATCCAATGTTGAAAAAACTAAATCCTGTCATGCCACTGTTAGAAATTATTACATCAGATACTCCCCCAATAGGAGCCGAATGTGATCCTAAACCTGAATTGTCCCAAGTTGTATGACTTACTGACTTAATAATGCGCAACTTAGACATGTGGCCGATTGAAGTAACCGTACTTAATCCATTTCCTCTCAAGATCAACGAATAAGTTGCACTATTCAAATCGCCACCATTCGGTGTAATTTCCCAATATCCTTCATCTTCATAATTTTGTATTAGCTGACCATTAATTGTTGCTGGCAAACCTGTATTACCAATCGGACAAACACCTGATTTGTATTCAGCAGTAATTGAACCACCTGTGGAAAGTCCAGCTGTGTAATTGACCTGTGCATAACGATTCACTCCACTCAAACCAATAGGAAAAATACCTGATGCTTGCGTTCCGCTGGCAGTTCCAGAGAAATATCTTTTTAAGGGTCCAACTACAGTTCCATTTGTCCAAGCAATAGATCCAGGGACTGCTGTTGAAGTTCCAACTGTCAATAAATTAGTTGAAGTGCTTGATATGTTTCCAGCTGTCATTGTAAATGTTCCAGAAATATTTACTGGGGTATTTAATGTGAGCGTATTTGCTGATTTATTCAAAGTTAAATTCGTGAAATTAATTGCAGACGAACCTCCAATGGATTGTGCAGTTCCACCAACAAACTCGACTGTTCCTGTTGCATCTGGAGTGAATGTTCCATTGTTTGTCCAATCTCCATTTACTTGCAAGCTTTGACCAGCATTGATGACCATGGTTGCACCAGTTCCAATGAAAACATCTTTGGCTGCACCAGAAGCTGTCACGGTCGAACTATTTGTACCACTTATACAAATCCCTGAAGTTGAACTTGGTAGAACAAAAACTCTATTTGATGCAGCTGGTGAAACCCCAATTCCTGGAACAACAAAGTTGGTTCCGTCGTAAACATACCAATTTGAATTCAAGCCCCAAAGAACCGAAGAATTTCCAGACCAAAGTAAGTCTCCAACGACCAGTGTAGCACCAGAAGCACTAGCAACAGAAGCTGGAACTGCACCTGGGTTAACAGTAATTGTTCCAGTGGCAGTAGCAGAGCCGCAACCAGTTGGCGTAATTGTATAATTAAAAGTCCCAGAAGCAGTCGGCGTTCCACTTATCGTAATTGTGTTTGATGCATAGCTGGCAGTAACCCCGGCAGGTAGGCCAGTGCTTGACGCAATCCCGCTAACACTTGTAGTTGTGTGAGTTATAGCTGTTAAAGGCGTATTTTGACACAATGAAGGAGAACTAGATGCAGCACTTATCGTTAAAGCAGCGTTAATCACAAAATTTGTTGCAGTTCTACAAGTTGTATTTGCAGGACATGCGGCATAATAGGTTGTTGTTCCTGGAGTAAGTGTATTCGATAACCCAGACCCCGAAACACCCACAGGATTGAATGAAGTTCCTCCACCAATTTGGGTGCCACCTGATGAAGTGGTGTACCAAAGCGCACCAGCATAACTATAGGCAACTGTAATTGTAATATTGTTAATGTTTGCATCTGGACTCAGAAAGAGATCAGACTCGTTTGTTGTCTCTCTGAATTCAAACAACCAGTTTCCAGTGGGATTTCCTGTACTCCATGATCCAAAAGCTAGATTTGTTTCAGTGCCTGCAGATGCATTTGTAGAAGGCTGAATATCCGTTACCTGTGATCCAACAGCGACAGGGGGTGTCACTCTAACCCTCAACTCACTTCGATAAGAGGTAGCAAAAATATTCGTATTTGATGTATAAGTAATTGTTGTGGTTATGTTTGTGATAACTGCACCAGGAGGCACAGAAGGGAAATTTATTGTAATATTGGTATTAGAATAAGATGTTGAATTTGATGTCCCACCAGAACCACTTGCAGTTATCGGTGTTTGAGGAACTGTTGCGCAAGATGAGACAAGTGCTAATGTTCCACTTTGACCAGTACAGATGCTAACCGGAGTTGTTGTTGGAGATGCAGCCAAAGCAGTAATAGTAACACTCCCTGTCATCGGAACATCAGTACAACCTGAATTTGTTGCTAACACAGTGTAAGTTCCTGCACCTGTTCTATTACCGAAAGAAATCACACTACCCGTTCCAGCTACAGGAGATCCTGAATTTGTGCCGTTTAATAGCAATTGATAAGATACACCCGACTGAGAACCGCTCAAACCAACAGGCAATCCAATTCCATCAGTACAATAAGTTCCGCCTCCAGTTACAGTATATTGAGTAGGACCAGTATTGATAACAAAATTAGTTGAGGTTCTGCAAGTTGGATTGTAAGGACAAAATGCATAAAAGGTAGTTGTTCCCGTTGAAAGTGTATTCGTAAGTCCAGACCCAGCAACTCCAACTGGATTGAAAGGTGAACCAGTGTAAATTGCAGCACCTCCAATAGAAGTCGACCATTGTACGTCAGTAGATAAATATGAATAAGTAACAGTAACGTTTATCGTCTGATTAGTGACAGTTACATTGTAGGGACTTGTAATGTCTCTCCATTGAAGCGTATAAGTCCCGGCTGCAGTACCGCCAAAAGTAGCACTTGAACCTGCTGGCTGAGTTACTGTTCCAGCACTATTTGAAGTACTATTTTGAATAGAAATTGTAGTCGAACCACTTTTAATAATTTCAAAACGCAATTCAGACATCCAATCTGTAGTTACTGCTTGACTGGAACTCCACGCGATATTAGTAATTGTTGCACCTGCTGGCAAGCCACTTAAAGTAAAAGTAGACGAGACGGCTGCTGAAGAAGTTGAAGATCCATTAATTGTTGCTGAACTGGTGATTGTTGAAGTTACAGATGAAGACGCACCGCATACTGTCGAAGAGGTTAAAGCATCACTCTGTCCTGCACAAATAGACACACTCGTAGAAGCTGGTGCTGCCGGATTAATCGTAATACTTGCTCCTGAAGTTGAATTTGCACTCCAACATCCACTGTTTAATGCTCTCAAATAATAAGTCCTAGTGCCAACCACGTTGTCTACTACAGTTGAACCACTACCTATACTGGTACTAGTACCATTATTTGCAGTTTGCCAATACCAAATATCACCTCCTGTTGGAGAGCCTGTGCTTGACACAGTAACAGCACTTGGAGAACATTGGGGGCTATTGCTTGACAATGTACTTGCAGGCGTATTAGGAATTGAAAATATGCTGTAACTTGCACTTGGTGCGCTTGTTGCACCATATAAAGTTGAAATAACAATTGGACCACTTGTGGCAGCAGGTGGAATCTGAGCAGTTAAACTCGTAGCACTACTCACAGTCACGGCTGGTGAAGCGATACCATTGAATGTAACAGTTGTGCTACCAGTAATAAAATTAGTACCAGTTAACGTGATCGTAGTTCCAGCGCATGCCGCGGCAGGTAACGTAGCGATAGTTGGATTCAAACAATAGGAAATCACAACTCGACCAACACCTCCCGCACCGCCAGACTTCGCTCCATTAAATAGTGACTGTCGGCCACCACCACCGCCACCGCCAGGAGGATTTCCTGCATTTCCGCTACCATTACCACCCTGTGCACCTCCACCAGTACCTCCAGGACCTCCAGCTGCACCTCCAGCTCCTCCAGTACCAGTAGTTCCTGCAACACCATTGGCAGACGATCCAGTACCAGCGGCCCCTGCAGCCCCACCTCTTCGGGCACCACCTGAACCAAACGTTCCTGTTAATGTTCCAGCTGTACCTGTTACAGTGGAGGAACCACCATTACCTCCATTTGCATCGCTCGCGGCAGTTCCACCGGCACCAACTGTAATATTATATACATTGGTAGGCACAACCGTATATGTCGCGGCACTATAACCACCGCCGCCGCCGCCTGAACCTCCTGAAGTACCAATAACACTGTTGCAGCCGCCGCCGCCGCCGCCGCCGCCCCATACTTGGACAAACATAGATGTAACACCTGCAGGCACAGTAAATGTAAAAGATCCTGCAGTGCTGTATGGAGTAACAGTTTGGGCAAAGATGTTGCAACAAGCTATTAGACAAAAAGAAATCAGTGTAAAAAATCGAACAAAAAAACTACTTTTTTTCAAATTTTGATTCGATGAGTAAAATTTTTCCATATCAGTAGTATATATAAATTTATATGTTGACTTAGCATTTACAATTAACTTTCTTCTTCAAAAATTGTCTTTTAATTAAAACAGTTTTTGTTTTTATAGATTAATATACATTTAATCTAATATTAAAAATAAATAACTTAAGTCATTTTTTGCCCATAAATGAACAAAACAGCCTTTATAATTCACAAAAATAACTTCTCGCTGAATAAAAAATAAATGTAAAGATTATAAATTTTCTTAAAAACAAAAAATATTAATAAAACTATTCACATTAATAAAGCGTTTTTTTTAAAATAAAAAACATATTAAAAGTTGTTATAATAAAAAATCCCGCTCAAAAATGAACGGGACTTTTTAGTTAGATATTGATTTGAATCTTCTAATTCACGACCATTTTTACTGGTATAATTTGATTCGTTGTTGAGGTGACATCGATAATATATGTTCCTAATTGCAATCCTAAATCCTCAAAGTAAACTTGATTTTTGCCTTTTTGAATATCAACAATTTTAAGACCAATCACTTTTCCTGAAAGATCTGTAACATGCAACTCGGCTTGATTCAAAGATTCATTGCTATAAATCTCAACCGTAAATGCACCATTTGTTGGATTTGGGAACACAATCATGCTATTGCCATCCTCTGAGCAAGAAACACTAATTGGACCATAAATTGATTCTGCGCCATTGATATCAGTTTGAACCAAGCGGTAATATGAAACACCGCCAAATGCATCTGCATCTGCAGTTGCATAATTAATATTGTAATTCGAATTACCAGCAGCATTAATGTTTGTAACAAATTCCCATTGAGCCAAATCTCTACTTCGTTCAACAGTGAATATTTCAGAATTTTGCTCGCTTGCAGTGGTCCATTTCACATCTACATTTAACTTTTCGTTGCAATTGGCAGCGAAATTCAACAAGGTAACCGGCAACGGATTCGCATTTCCTGATCCTATGTTAAAGAAACTAAATCCAGTCATGCCACTATTTGAAATGGTGAAATCAGAAACTCCACCAACTGGCGCTGAATGTGAACCAACGCCTGTGTTATCCCATGTTGTATGAGTTACAGATTTTATCAAACGCAACTCAGACATGTCTGCTGGGGAAGTTACTGAACTCAGTGTGTTTCCTCTCAAGATCAAAGAATAAGTAGCTGCATTCAAATTGCCTCCAATTGGCGTAATTTCCCAGTAACCTTCGTCTTCAAAATTATCAATCACTTGACCATTTATATCCGCAGGAATACCATTAGATCCGACAGGACAAATTCCAGCTTTATATTCTGCTGTAATTGTACCACCTGTAGAAAGTCCACTTGTATAGTTTACTTGCGCATATCGATTTAATCCACTCAAACCTACTGGAAAAATTCCTGAAGCTTGTGTTCCGCTTGCTGTTCCAGAGAAATATCGTCTCAATGGTCCAACAACCGTTCCGCCAGTCCAAGCAACTGAACCTGGAGCCGCAGGAGAAGTTCCGACGGTCAATAAAGAACCACTCGTGGCAATATTCCCTCCAGTCATTGTCAGTGTGCCCGATACGTTCACTGGTGTGTTTAAAGTAAGCATATTTGCAGACTTATTCAAAGTCAAATTTGTAAAGTTATTAGCAGATGATCCACCTAATGTTTGGGCAGTACCACCAACAAACTCAACTGTAGCAGTCGCATTTGGAGTAAAAGTTCCATTGTTTGTCCAATTTCCATTTACTTGTAAAATCTGACCTGCATTGATAAGCATGGTTGCACCTGTTCCAATGAAAACATCTTTGGCTGTACCTGCTGCGGTAATGGTTGTGTTGTTTGTTGCACTAATACAAATTCCAGAAGTTGAACTTGGCAGTACGAAAACCCTATCATTTGCAGTTGGCGCAATTCCACTTCCAGGGACCACAAAAGCTATGCCATCGAAGGCATACCAGTTGGTATTTGAACCCCAAGCTGTCGATGAATTTCCTGACCATAATAAATCTCCAGGAGCTAAAGTAGCACCTGTTGCTGATGCGACTGAAGACGGAGATGCAGTTGAAACTGTTGCGGTTGAAGTCCCAGTTAATATCGCTGAAGCAGCACACGTCGCACCACTCATAGATGACAAAGTATAAACAGTTGTAGAACTCGGATTAAGCGTTGTACTCCAAGTACCACTTCCATTTCCAGTTACGGTGTTTCCATCACTCAAAGTTAAAGTCCATGAGCCAGTTGCAGTAATCGTTCCGCTTACTGTAAACGCTCCGCCAGGGCAATTAGATGCAGAAGAAGATGTAATGTCTGCATTCGCTACACTTACATTTACCCATATATAATGATCTTGAGTTGCTGAAGTAGGCCAACCCAAAGCACCACAACTTGAAACAACACTTCTAACTACCAATAATTCAGTAGAAGTTGGGAAATAAGTTGAAGGATCGATTCCAGATATTGATGCGCCAGTACCAATCGTCTGCCAATTTCCAAAATTGTAATCTCCAACACCCAGACGCTCACCGATTCTCCATAAATAAGTAACGGAACCAAAACTGACTGCTGGACTTCCTCCACCATTTGAGGAAACCGTGCCTCCTGGACAAAGACTAATAGGACTTGCAGCAAAATTCGAATTTGTTATTGTCCCTTTTTCTATAGTTAAAGGGAATTCGATAGTAGCATATCCAGCACCGCCACCACCACCAGCTTGTGTTGCTGTGCCTAGAGTGGTAGCACGTGCTCCACCTCCACCTCCACCTGGTGCGTTTCCAACGAAACCAGTACCATTACTTGTGCGAAAAGTTCCGCCAGCTCCTCCTCCATATTGACCTCCTGCTCCTGCAGATGAGGCAGTTCCATTTGAGCCGTTAGCTATAGTTCCAGCACCGCCACCACCACCAGAAGCATCAGTTCCATTTGTTGGACCTCCATTACCTCCGTTAGTTGTAATACCTGTACCACCAGTTCCTACTTTTACACCATTTGTGCCATTGCTTCGAAAGCGACCACCTATACCACCATTTGCAGTAACTAAATCTGTACCATTAATCGACATTTTTGATGGGTTACCATCAGAACCGTCAGTTGGAGGGTTAGCAGCTAAACCACCAGCACCACCAGCACCAATTGTAATTGTAATAATATCAGATGGATTTACAGACTGAATACTTGATGAAAATCCGCCACCGCCACCGCCACCAGCTCTAGCATCATTACCAATAGTTGCTCTGGCGCCGCCGCCGCCGCCGCCTGCTCCCCAAACACTCATTCGTACACAAGAAAAGGCAGCGGGTGTTGTAGCTGTTCCTGATGTTGGAAAACATTGTTGTGCCAATAAGATTAATACGGGTGTATAAACCGTATTTCCTGAACAATCTACTTTACAACGGTACTTTTTGATGTAATCATTGACTGTAATATCAATCTTAAAACCTCTGGCATAATAGAAATCTGTGTTTTGAGTTGGAATGTCCGTCCAGTTTACTCCATCATCAGATGACTGCCACTGGTAGGTTAAACCATTTTGAACAACCTGATTTTGGGCATTCAAAGTTGTATTTGTTCCAATACATGCCGGATTTATTGGTACTAACACATTTCCTGGAGTAGGTGCACCTGAACATGTTGGATAATTCAAAACAGTCAAAGTATAATCTTCAGCTTCACCACCAGCCGGTACCACTCCAAAAGAACAAGGATTAGGCGTAGTTGCATTAAAGTTACGATTGAGATCACACAAAACCCTAACCCTATAATTACCAGGTGACTGCCCTGCTGGAATAGTAAAAGTACCCGTCATTGAAGTTTGATTTGCAGTCGCACTACCTACAGAATTTATTAACTCACTTGGGCTAAATAAGTCATCATTATTCCAATCCACCCAAAGAGCTATACCTCTTACCGAAGTAGTTGTTATTGAATAATTAACATTTAAACTTTGATACTGGCTAGCAATCAGGCTCGAATAGTTGGTGTATCCATAATATGTACTAAATATACTTGGAGCAGGAGTAGTATTATTGATGTTTGTTGGACACAAGGTCGTAGAAAAATTCGATATATAGTTATAAGTTAAAAAGTTAGGCTCTGAATAGGGCGTACAATAGTCCCTTAATACTTCAGCAACTGATGACGTGGAAGACGATCCACTGTTTGCACATGTTACAACGCATCTGTAATAGTATGCTTCAGCTGTAATTGCTGGAGTGGTATATGTATTTGTATTTGCACCAGAACCACCTACCACATTCGTGTATGTTCCTCCTGCTGTTGAAGAGGTTTGCCATTGAAAAGTTAAATTGGTTGCAAGTGTTGTACCACTTAAACTTATAACTGCTGAATTTCCTGATGCTATATTTTGAGTTGTTGGAGTAGATGAACCAGATGTTGGAGTTCCAGAACAAGCAGGAGCTGGATTTATCACAATCCTGTAATCTTCTGACTCAGCATAATTAAATGTTCCACAAGCATTTCCATCACCAATTGAAGAACTGTAATTTGAACCAATTCTCATTCTTATCGAACCTCCATTACCTGAATTTACTAGTGGAATGGTTATCGATGGTGTTACACTTGTAGCTGAATTAGTTACACTATTTGCATATCCTAAATTGTATGCTTCATTTGACTCAAAAACACCATTCATATTCCAGTCAAACCAAGCTTTGGCATAACAATCGTAGGAACCACCTGTGTTCACGTTGACAGTTAAAGTATATGCACTACCTTGATTTACTGCCGTAAAAACTGTTGAAGTAAAATCGGTATACTGTGAACCATTTGTAACTGATGCATTATTAATCGTATTGAATATAACATTAGTAATCCCTGACGCATCATTGCCTGAAAAAGAAGGTGTGCAATAACCACACGGTGTATTTGCTGTTGTAAATGACCAATTTGTACCTGGATCCGTAAAATTACAAGAATTTTTAGGAACAATTCTCCAATAATATGTTGTTGCTACATTCAAAGTACCTACTGAATAACTTAAACCAGCCTGATTTGTACTTACCAACGGAGGATTGGTCGAAGTTCCAAAATAAACATCATATCCGGTAGCTCCTGCGCTCGCAGCCCACGAAATTGAACTAATTGCACCTGTTCCAGCATAACAAACTGCTGAATTTCCATTTGTTGGCGAGGGCGTTGCAACCACAGGTGGTCCAGGAGAAATTGCTACCACCACACTTGCCGAAGCAGCACTCCAACACAAAGTCGTGTTATTTTGCGCCCTTAAATAATAGGTACCAGCAGCATTTACTACATTCGTGACACCACTATTTGCGGTTGACGTCCCATTTGCGGTTGTTTGCCAATACCACGTAAATCCTGCCGGCGGTGCAACTCTTGTTAAGGTCACGCCTGGAGACGCGCATTGCGGTGAGTTACTCGTTGGCGTAGTTGGTGTTACTGGCAAATCATTTACATTGATGTATCTATTCACACCAGGTGCATAGCACTGCCCGAAAGCTGCATTGTGATGTAACACATAAATACCAGCGGTATTAATTTTAAAATTGTAATTAGCCAAACCGTTCACATTGGTTTGACCTGCAACCTGATTGGCGGGGGTGATTCCCCCATAATTTATAATTTCCCAATATGGAAGCTCAGTCCAACCACCAAAGGCTGTAGTATTATCGGCAAATGCATAAGTAACTCCTCCTTGATTATTGAAACCACTTTGACCTACTGCAATTGTTTCACCAATACAAATTTGAACCAAGTTTGCTGGATTAGAATCTCCGTTCACAGAAACTGTTCCATTTGTTGGAATTGCAGGAGATGAAGAAAATAAATTTGCTGTCTCCGTCCAGCCAGCATTGCAGTTTCCTGGTAAGGTAGCTGCAAATTGTGAAACTGAATTATCTGTGAAATTTGGAAATGTTGCATTTGGACGAATCGTAAAAGTTACTGTTCTCTGATTTCCAGAAACAGAAGTGGTTCCACCAATCAAGGTTGCCGTTGTTGCTCCATAAGCAGCAGCATACATACCTACAAAACCACCACCTGTGCAAGCGACCTGATTTTGTGTATATCCTTGAGCTGTAAGACCAGCCAAAGTTGAATTCCAAGCATAATAACCTCCAGGTGAACTAGTATGAGCTCCTTGATAATTAATTAACGCTAGTAGTCCATATGTACTGCCGTCAAAAGCTGTAGGTGAATTTCCCGTAGCTTTCACTGTAATTTGATAATCGTTTGAACCACTGGTAATCCAACATGGACTGGAAACTGTAATTCCGTCTAATGTTGCGATTGGATTCACCGTAAATGTGCCCAAACTTGCAGAACCTCCCGTAGTTGTAACGACTACATTGCCAGAACCAGTTGCTCCCGCTGGTAAAGTACAAACAACCGTTGTCGAATTTGATGACGTCACAGTTGCTGTCACACCATTAATTGTAACCGTACTTCCAGCTAAATTTGTACCTGAAATTGTTATTACCGCTGCAGATCCAGTACAAGCAGATACTGGGGTGAAACTTGTCACAGTAGGCGAGCCACAGGTATTTGCTGTAACTGTTATTGTTCCAGATGTTGCAGCTGTACATCCATTATTTGTGACAACAGCTCTAAAATATTTTGTACTAGACAAACCTCCAACTTGAGCGGAGGTCAAAGTCGTCGAATTTGTACCTAAATTTGCTAAACCAACCGTAAAACCAGCATTGTCAGCTTGTTGCCATTGTATTGTACCAGTAGCACTTGCAATTGTCATATTGGCTGGTTGATCGCCTATACAGATATTTTGGTTTGCAGAAACCGCTCCTACTGCACTCGCTGCACTATTGGTCAGGGTAACGCTCTGACATGTGGTTAAACCACAAGCATTTTGAATAGCTGAATAGTATGTGCCAGCAGTTCCAGTTGTAAAAGCTGCTCCCTCTCCAACAATCGGTTGAGATGATAATGAAACAAAATCGATTTCCATCGTTACACCACTGTTTACAGCCCAATCAAATCTCCAGCCAGTCACATTAGAATGTAACCAGTTGCCTGCAGATGGTGCAGACATGTTTATTGAAACAGTTTGCCAAACGTTTTGCACGCTTGTAATGGGTTGGCTTTTCATTTGAGCACCATTTGCTCCGGTATAAAGTGTATTGTACCAAAAAATCTCCATACCTGTCACCTGGGCTACCGAGGTAACCCTAAACCTGACATTTATATATTTAAAAGTTGCTGGTGCAAAAGAACCGAGACCAGTCATGTCTATATTTGGATCATTGCTAGTTGAAGTTAAGTTTATAAGTCCTCCAGTAGTTGAGTTAATTGTTGTTGCGGCAGCACCATATACAATGCTATTTCCAGTCCAATGTTGCGCAAAAGCATTTGTTGGGCAACCGCCAGAATACCAATAATAAATTCCTTGATTTCCAGTGGTACCACCAGAAGCTGTAACTGTTGTAGTTGAACTTGGACAAATGGTTGTTGTACCAGAAATTGCTGTAGGTGCAACAGGTGCTGCACAAGGAATTGTGATTATTACCGCCCCATTTGCGCCATTTGCGCCTGCTCTAGTACCTGAATTATAGGTGGTAGAACCTCCTCCACCTCCACCGTACACCGCACCTGGATTTCCATTGGCCCCAGAGCCTGCAGTAGAACTTACTCCAGCTCCTCCAGCACCTCCATAACCTCCTGATCCTGCAGCTCCAGCGGCTCCTGCACTACCAGAAGCGTTTGGAGCGTTTCCTCCAGGACCAGTAACTCCAGCACCACCGCCACCTCCACCGCTTCGATCTGCAGCAGTTGTCGTTGCATCACTATTTCCTCCATTTCCACCTTTAAAACCAGTATTCGCAGGTATATTGTTTGCAATAATACCACCAAGACCACCTGCTCCTGCTGAGGTAGAATTTGCACCCCTCTGCCCTCCTATACCAAAATCAGCTTTTATAAAAATTGATGATAAATAACTAACCGAACTTGCCGTTCCAGAACCACCAGTATTAGCGCTTACTCCAGTTCCTGCTGCGCCAACAACGACCGTGTAAGAACCACCAGGCACAACTGTGTAGTTTGATAATGTTACGCTTGCGCCGCCGCCGCCGCCGCCGCCATTTCTATCTGCATTTGAAGAACCACCACCAGCGCCGCCGCCGCCAATGCAAGTAATAGTTACACTTGTTACCCCTTGAGGACAAATCCAAGTGTAGGTTCCTGCAGTAGTATAGGAAACTGTTGTCTGCGCAGCGATTTCTTCATTTAAAAAAGGAAACAGCAAAAGAAATAACATAATTAATTTTGGGGAAAAATTAGAAAAATAATTTTTCAAAAATTTAAAACGAATTTGTAGCAGTGTATTCATAATTATCAAGTACATAATGTTCTTTTTCAACTTGGTCGCAAAAAAGACGATATTAAGAGTAAAATTAATATATAATTAATTTAGTCTAGGTATAGGGATAGCCCCTCAATTCACCACGCGTAACTACAATAAAAAGAAAATCAACAACTTAAAAAACAAGAAACCACTCACCAAAAGAAAAAGTGTGTTTTTATTAACGCAAAAACAAAAAGGGTGTTATAATAAAACTTAAACTGTTAATATTATTTTTTTAACAAACCTATTTTATTTGAAAACTATTAAAGACAAAAATTTCACCTAAACTTCTCCACCTCCTGCAAGTTATCTTTCAAACTTTGCACATTGGGATGAAGCGCAATTCCTTGATTTAAAATTAAGATGGCGCTATCGATTTGGTTGGTCATGAAATAGCCCTTAGCGAGGGCTTCGTAAAGGTCAGATTTATTGTAAATTTTAGCTAATTTTTTGGCTGTGTTAAGGTATGCCTGTCCGTCATTTTGTTGGGCGTAAACATTCAATAAATCGAAGTATGATTCTGCATCTAATGGATTACTCTCTATTGATTTAGCAACTATTTTTTCTTTCTGAAACGAAGCTACCACAATGTTTGTATCTTTTAACAAATTGATGGCTTTCAGCCGTTCTGATTTGCTCGAAAAAGATTGAAAATTATGTCCTAATAATCGTGCTGTTTTTAAATATGCTTTTTGATCTTTTTGTAACTTAAAGATATTCAAAAGAAAAAAATAAGTGTCTGAATAAGTGGAATCCAACTCAATCGCTTTTTGATAACCATGGATGGCCGAAACAGTGTCTCCAATTGAGATTGAAGCACGCGCTTTGTCGAACTGCGTATTGAAAAAATAAGGATAAATCTTTACCGATTTTTTGAAATGTTGCACGGCTAATTTTTGAAAATCAAACCTTTCGAGATCAGACAATGTCGCATCACTTGCAGCATACTTAATCAAGTTAGATGCATATAAATTATTGGCTTGAGCGGAATTTTCAAGATGACTTAAATCATTTTCCATCAGGGTGATATGATTTTGCCATTGATTATTTCTTGAAACAGTTTTCGTTATGAAAAGAATAAAAATTAAACCAATTGCAACTTCTAACCAACTTGGCTTTTTAAAATTTAATGTTGGTTTAATCCAAAATAATACAGCAACTAAAAAGATACTAAAACCAGCAGAAGCACTAAAAGCCAAACGTTCACCAACCATACCAGCTACTAATTCTATCCAATTACTAAAAAGTAAGATGGATAAAAAGTACCAAGCAATTCCGATGGTAATTAAGGGCCGTTTTTTGATTTGCCAAAACGCAAGAAACAAAAGCAATAAATGACTCAAAATTGACAACCAAACCCAAGGGTTTTTCAAACCAACTGTGGACGTTTTGGCATATCCATAGTAGAATGAAAGTTCGCAAGGGAAAACCATCAATTTGAGATATTCGCCCAAAGTTTGGGCACCAGTTCCAATGGTTTGAGCAGTTGAATGTGGTGCAACCAAAGTGTTTTCGATGTATTCTAAAAAACGTCCTTCCTTGGTGATAGAATTTTGGACTTGTAAATTGGCGTAATTCTTTGAAAATTCTTTCAAATTGAGTGATTTTTCAGTCTGATTCACAGTTTGAAGACTCTGATTTGAAATGGTAAAATGTAAAATTAAGATCCCCACCAAAAAGAGCAATTGTGATGCATAAATATTAATTTTTGGCCAAAATTTGTTTAAAATATTTGACAGTGAAACGGTTAAAAATGCAAATGGTAAAAATCCAATTACATGAAAAAAGATTGCCGAAATAATTAAAATAACCAATGCCAAAATCAGTCCATAAATCACCTTCCATTCTACTAAAAAGCAAAAAATTAAAATTGCAATTACAGTTCCAATTTGAAATATACTATGATTGAAAACTAAAAAATAAATAATTGCGAGAATGGGTGAAATTAACTCAAATCCAACTTTTTTTGATTTAAAAAAAACACCCATAAAAACTGAAGTAGAAACAAAAATTAGACTCAAAGAAAAATGATTTGTATTAAATTTATAGTCAAAAACCATTGAAATGATTGTCAGCAATAGAACACCTATCTTCGGACTAGATAAAATTGCCCAAACCCCTAACAAAATCGCAAAAAAGGACCCATAAAATTGATTGAAATAAATAGTCGCAAAAGCAACCAAAATGAGTAATGAAAACGGCAAAAATGGGAGTTTAAAAAATTTGACCCATGAAAAACCTGACATATAAATCAACTTGGTTTTAATATAAAAAATTGGAATTATCCCTAGCCAAGGCAAAAGTATAAAAAACAAGGTTTTTAGTAAATCTAATTCACCAGCAATAGGCGCTGCAGGAAGGATAAGTAATGACGATATTAAAAGCAGTTTTTTCAAAGAAATATCGTGAATCAGCACAATAATGAAAGGCAAAACAACAACCATTGGATAGACACTCTTTTTGGAAAGCATGGCAATTGTAAAGAACAACAAAATGAGAATCAATGATATAAGTTTGTTATGCTTAGAGTAATTTAAAATCGAAATTCCAGACAAAATGACAAACAGAAATGCAAGAATCTCGTCACGGTTCTTTATACTATCAACTACCTCTGTATGAATTGGATGAACAACAAAAATCAATGTTGTTAGCACAGAAAATAAAAGTTGTTTTTCACCTAAAAGTTTCAATAAAAATTTAAAAAACAACATCGACGACAGTGCAAAAAGGAGCACATTAAAAAAATGACTTACGCTTGCTTTTTCACCAAAAAATTGGTGTTCGATAGCGAAAGAAAGATGCACAATTGGTCGATAACCATAAGCATAACCCATCTCATCTGAGTAATAAGGCGAAGTAAAAATAGCTCCAATTGCTTCTATTCCTCGAGAAGTTAGCTGATGATTTTGCGTCACAAGTTCATCATCCAAATTGTATCCATTTGAAATTGAGTTAGCAAAAATTAAAAAAGCAATCATTCCAATGATCCAAAATAATTTTTTGGAGGAAAGAAAAGGTTGAGATAATTCCAAGGAAATTTCGTTGTTTACCTTTTCATTTTTAGATTTTTTAGCAGTATTTTTAGTTGATTTACTCATTTTTCGATCAAAATTATTTCATGTTATAAACTTGCGTCAAAATCCAAGGATACAATTTGTTGAGCCCTTCTTCTAAAGAAAACGTAGGAATCCAGTTTAAATCTTTGGATATCTTTTCGTTGTGAGAACATCTTCCTTGCACTCCAATTGGTCCATCAATTGTTTCAATAGGATTTTGTTTATCACTGATTTTCAAAACTAATTTGGTAAAATCTAGCATCGAAATCATTTCTTCAGATCCGACATTGTAAGGGCCAACAAAATCTGACCGCATCAATTTCAAAGTTGCATCGATGCAATCGTCAATAAATAAAAAGGAACGCGTTTGTTGTCCAGTTCCCCAGATTTGAATTTTTTGATCAGAAACTGCTTCAGCCACTTTTCGGCAAATAGCTGCTGGTGCTTTTTCCTTTCCGCCATTCCAAGTTGATTCTGGTCCATAAATGTTGTGAAATCGTGCAATTTTTACATTTAATCCAAAATTTCGATTGTAGGCCAAATAAAGTCTTTCAGCCATTAACTTTTCCCATCCATATTCACTATCAGGATTGGCAGGATATGCAGAAGATTCTTCACAATTTGGGTTTAGTGGATCCGATTGATTGTTTGCAGGATAAATACAAGCGGAAGAAGCAAAAAACAATGATTTCACCTTTCTTTCATTTGCAATCTTAGCTACATTTAAATTAATTTGTGCTGAATTGTGCATCAAATTGGCATCGTTCAAACCTGTAAAAATGTATCCCGCTCCACCAACATCTCCAGCCAATTGATAAACCTCATCAACTGCTTCAAAAATAACTTGGGCAACAAAATCTAGATTTCTTAAATCCCCAAGCAAAAATTCATCTGCATTTGATTTCGAGAAATCGGGCATTTTTAAATCAGCACCTAGCACCCAAAACCCTTCAGATTTTAATCTATTTACAAGATGATGACCAATAAATCCACCTGCTCCAAGTACTATTGCATTTTTTTTTCTATTCATTTGTGCATCAATCGTTTTTATTTTTCAAAAATCCTTACAAACTTCCATCGAAGGTAATAAAAATAGCTAGTAAGCGAATTCAATGTCCATTTTGAAGATTCAAATTGAAAATCCACTTTATTCAATTTTAAGCTGGTTAAATATTTTTGACAAAGAGGAAATAATATTGACCCAGTTTTTGAAAATTTCTCAATCGATAACGGAGTAAAATGTATAAAAATTAGCCGTTCATTTTGAATCAAAAAATGTTCGTTTTCTGCTTTTAAAACAACACTTTCGTCTGAATTCCAACCTGCCAAATTACAACCTCTGTGTTTTACAATTTCAACATTATCAAACTTGACCGGAACCAAATCTAAATACTTTTGATCATCAAAAAGACCTCGCCAAAATGATTTTTTGACATTGTATAAACAGCAATTGGTCCACCAATCTAAAATTTCAATTCCGCTTTTCGAGACACCAATAAATCCTGCATTAAAGAGTCCAACGCGGAAATTTGCTTCCAACCAATTCTGGTCTTTTTTTGGATTACTTGGGTAAAAATGAGGCGTCAATAAAAAAGATTTTTCTTTTAGTTTTTCAAATAAAAATTGAGGAGAATCATAGAAATAGATGTCGTTGTCAACATATAAAACGCGATCAAAACCATTATTGATGAGTAACTTCAGATAATTAGATTTCAGCGCCCAACGAAGTTTGTCCCCTTTATACTTCATTTTTAAAGCCTGTGATTCCTCAGAAATCAAATCATTCAAATCATGGGTTGTAAACTGATTATCCGCCGTTTGTTTTTCTGCATCAATCAACAAACAAAAAAAACTCCCTTCATAAAAAGGCAGAAGCGATTGATAAAGCGCCTGGACTTTAAAGATATGACTTCGGGTTGATATAGTGCAGATTGCTGTTTTCAATTTTTTTCTTTGATCAACTAAGAGCGATTTAAAATGAAACTAGTTAACAACAAATATAGCTATATTTGAAGAGACAAAAGACTTGGAAATGACGATTGATAAAAAATGGATAAAGTCATATAACAACACTAGAATTTCTAGAGTTAACAAAAGAATCATTTGTCATGCTCCATTTCAAAGTATCAATTTTACGCAAAACGGAAATGCTACTGTCTGCTGTTACAATAGAACGCATGTTCTTGGTTGTTACCCAACTGACAATTTGAAAAAAATTTGGTTTGGAAAGGAAGCGCAACAACTGCGTGAATTCATCAAGAAAAATGATTTAACCAAGGGATGTGAAACATGCGCCATGCAAATTGAATCGAACAATTTTGCTTCTGTTCATGCACGACATTTCGATTTTCAATCAGATCACCCAATTAAACACCTTTTAAAAAAAATAAAATCTTATTTTAAAACAAAGCACTTCGTTGCCTACCCAAGGGTTATTGAATTTGAACTTTCGAATACATGCAATTTAGAATGTGTGATGTGTAATGGATATTTTTCATCTTCTATCCGAAAAAACAAGGAAAATAAACCTCCTATGAAGATGGTATTTGACGACCATTTTATAGATCAATTAACTGAATTTATTCCTCACCTAACGGATGCTAAATTTTTAGGTGGCGAACCATTCTTAATACCAATCTACTTTAAAATATGGGACAAAATCAAAGAATTAAATCCTGCTTGCAGACTCCATATAACTACAAATGCAAGTATAATCAATGAAAAATCTTGGGAAATTTTAGAGCAATTAAAATCAACAATCATTGTTTCAATCGACTCATTAGATGCAACAAATTATAATCGAATTCGGGAAGGTGCCGACTTTAATTTAGTAATGCAAAACGTTGAAAAACTACACGCCTATACAAAGAATAATGATTCAGACATGAATTTTTCAGTTTGTCCAATGACTTTGAACTGGAGAGAAATGCCTGCAATTATTCAGCATGGTATAGATAAAAAAATCTACATTTACTTTAACACCGTATTTTATCCTCAAGAATTATCTTTAAAACACATTTCACGCAATGAAGCAGAACAAATTCTCTCATTTTATAACGAATATCAATTTAACGGAATTGGTCATTTTTACGCTTATAACCTCAGACAAATCGAAGGTTTAAAAAATATGATTCGATATTGGCATCACTTGTAAAAGAATTTTTACTTTCTGACTTTAAAAAAACGAAGCTTGTGTTGAAAAAAATTCAACCATTTTTTACGATTAATCTTTCTAAATTTTTTTCGATCGTGCTCCTTCATTTTCAGATCATCCAATCTAGGAATTAATTCATATTCGAGCAATAATTCCCCCAAAGTACTGTTGTAAATGATCTCATTTTTGTTTAAAAAATCATTCCGCCAAGCCTCATTACACCAATGAATCACTTTCCATTTCGGATTTATTTGAAGTTTTTGTAAAAGAAAAGGTCTGATTTTATCCCATTCATCCGAGTTGCTCATTCCAACAAAAATCGAGTTTTTGAGCTGAAATTTCAAAACATTATCTGCAAGAATTTGAATGGGTTTGTGCCAATCTTTATTGGTTTCATCAACAACGAGAATTGATTCTTCGAAACATGCTTTCATCACTTCAGAGTGGATTGGAGCTTTCATTACATTCCCAACTAACAATAAATTATGGTGCTCTCTAAAAAAATAAGGCGAGTCAATGTCAATTGGTTTCAAACAAGTAACATCCATATCTACCCACCATCCTCCAACATCGTAAAGTAATTTATATCTAAAAATATCAGAAAAACCAGCAACAGAGCCTTTTCCAATTCCAAATTGAGATTGATTTTGGTAGAAAAATATTTTACTCTCAGGTAAAATAATGTTTGCATCCCTTATAAAAACAGCATCAGGCACTGCGGTTTCAAGTGGCTCATAAATCCATAAATTAAAGTCATATCCATGTTTCAAAAAAGAATGAATGGTCAATAATTCAATAACGGAAAGTGTTTTACCAATCCACAAACTATGCACTTGATTTTCTGCTTGCATCACTTTATTTTCAAAATATAATTCCACAAATCCCAGCTTGTATCCCCAAACCGATGATAAATGTGCACTAAATTAACACGATATTCATTTTCCCAATTTTGGTCCGTAAACAATCCTTGAGCATTGAAATCAATTGCTTCGTTGTTACTGTCTGCTAAGAAATTCCATTTTTTATCTAAACATGGCTGATTTTCCAATCCAAACTCCCACACTGTTGCAATTAAAGTCCCTTGATCCCTCGTTTTCCATTCGTTCAACGAGAAAATTTCTTTACACTTCAAATGCCAAGCATCCAAAAAAAAGTGACTTTCATCATTGAAAAGAAAAACACCTCCATTCCAATGTTGCCATGATGTATTCATGATTTGAATTCCAAACGTTTGTGAAATCAAATCCACTAAATGATCACAATCCTCAGACCATAAATCATTTCCATTTTGATCAAACCATGTATTCGTAATTTCATTATAGGAGAAATTAGTCGCCTTTTCAATTTCGCGGTTATGTGATTCATATAAAACAGCAACATGAGTGTGATCTCTCCAAACGCCATTAAATTTATCAAAATAAAAATCTTCATTCAATTTGAAAATATTCTTAGCGTACTTAAATTTTATTCGATTCCAAAATTTGGAATACCAAGATGAATTAACTTGTAAAAAAATTGCTTCCAATTGATTTCGTTTAGCTGTTAATTCAGGATCAATACCGTGCAGTTTTAATTGTGCATCTACTTCTAAAAAAAGGGCTTTGTTCGTTTCTCTTAAAATTTCGCATCCACAATTCACCGCTGAGGAAGAAAACGACTTAAGGGTACAATGATCAGGTGCAAATCTTATTGGTGAAAGAAATTCATTAAATATTTCATCTACCTCATTTGTAAGTGCAACTACATCAGTATCTAAATAACAATACAAATTTCCTTTTGGCAAAAATAAATGTAAACCTGTTTTGAGATAAATACTCGCTTGATGATTGGTGTAAGTACTTGGAGTTTGTATAATTATCTGATGATTGTGCTGAATTTCGATTTCATTTCTAGAAGAATCGGTAACGACCCAAATTTCTGACTTTGAATATTTTTTCAAATATTCCAATGAAAAATGCAAGGTTTCTATATGTTCACGAGCACCACAAACAACAAATACAAAAATCTTTTTAGACATTTTTCTGTTTTTGATACCAATTAACCATTTCTTCTACCCCTTTTTCAACGTTCGTTTTGGGGCTAAAACCAATGTAATCTTTCAATTTAGAATGATCACAATGCGTTGACTCTAATTCATTTTTTGGCAGATCTAAAGATTCAAAAATCAAAGGAAGCTTCATGTTTTTTGCTATAAGTTCTGCAAAATTCAAAATAGAAACAGGACGACCAAAACCAATATTAAATAATTGATGAGAACCTGGTTTTTCATCTTCAATTTTTTCGATTAACATTTCGATTGCAGCAACGATGTCACTTACGTGTGTGAAATCTCTTTGCACTTCACCATGATTATATAAAGTTATTGGAATTCCTTTAGAGATAGATTCCATGAATAAAAATCCAGCCATGTCTTCTCGAATCCAAGAACCATAAACTGTGAAAAAACGCAAACCAATCGCAATCATTCCATACTGCTTGCAGTAATTTTCAACCATGATTTCCATCATCTTTTTGGTCGTTCCATAAAAAGAAAGCTGATTTTCGGTAGCTGCATTTTCGTTCATAATCCCTTCAACAGGTTCATAAACAGATGAACTACTAGCATAAATAAAATATTTAACGCCTCTCTTTCTACTTTTTTCTAACAATTCAAATGTTTGAAAGACATTATTATCAAGATAAATATTAGGTTCAAAATTAGAATTTTTAATTCCGGTTGAAGCGGCCAAATGCAGAACTAAATCTGGTTTTATAACTTCTGAATCCAAAAAATTAGCACAAGAATCTTGTCTGAAAGTAGGAATCAATTTACTTCGATTTTTACTTGCCGCCATTTCAGGTTGTAGTAAATCGATTCCATTGACATCATACTTTTCCTTCAATTTCTGATAAGCGTGAAACCCAATAAAACCTGCAATTCCTGTTATGCTAATTTTTTTCAATGCGTACATATTTAAATTAATACCAAATCTGCCACCAATTTTCAAGAACAAATAATTTCCACAAACGCCAATAATCTTGGGCTTCAAGCAGTTTTTCAATATAGGAAGAATTGATTACACCGTCTTTCACTAAACGACCTGAAATTAATTTTTCTTGATAAATTGAACTGCTTTCATAAGATGAATCAGGCCCAACAAAACCCTGTTTGTTGCGCGTATAGATGGTTTCCGGGACTTTTCCTTCCAAAAAAGCACGAATCATTTTTTTTTGAATTTTTTCGTCGAAATACAATGTTTCATCCATTGAAAAAAGTTTTTCAACTAGCTCGTGATCCAGAAAAGGGACTCTAGCTTCCAATGAATTTGCCATGCTAGCTCTATCAATTTTTGTTAAAACCAATTCTGTCATAAACAGATTTAAATCTAAAAATTGAATTTGCTTTAAAGTAGAAACGCTTTTTTTCTGAAATTTATCAATATGTTCAAATGGATCTTTTGGAATCGCATCTTGCCAAGCGTCTGTAAAAGCCTCTTTCAGTTCTTTGGCGTCAAAAAGTCCCATACTGGAAGCATTGATATAATGATTTTTTATTTGCTTGAAATTAGTCCCAAATAATTTTGCTTTACGCTCTTGAAATTTATTTTTAAAGATAAAATTCTGCGGTTTTTGCCACCAATATCCTCCAAAACATTCATCAGCTCCTTCACCTGACAAGACAGCTTTCAACTTTGAGCTAGCAAGTTTGCTAATTATAAAAGTGGGTACAATGGAAATGTCTGCAATTGGATTGTCGTAATAATACATCAATTGATTAACATGATCCATTGGTGTTGATGATTCCAATTTTTCATGTAAATCTATTCCCAATGTATTCGCAACTTGGCGAGCATAAATGTGTTCACTGTTGTCCCAATCTTTAAAACCAAGAGAAAATGCTTCCACAGGCTCATAACCTGACTCCTTCATAGCCAAAACCAAAAGCGAGGAGTCCATTCCTCCAGATAAAAAGGACCCAATTTGAACATCACTCCTTAAATGTTGTTGAATTGAATTTGAAATTAATTCCTTGACTTGAGTTTCAACTAATTTTATTTCCCCTTGTTTTTGGTCAATTTTTAGCGTCCAATATTGATTTAATTCATGCGCTAAATTTTCTGAATTCAAAAGTAAACTGGTTGCCGCTGGAAGCTGAAAAATTCCTTCCCAAATTGTATTTGGAGAAGGAATGTATCGATTCGCCAAAAAAGTAGCGACAGATTCCTTACGGATGTTTTTTTTTACTGTTGAAAAGGCAAACATTGCTTTAATTTCACTTCCAAAAACAAAACTATTTTCAAAGAAACCATAATATAAAGGTTTAATTCCAAATCGATCTCGAGCTAAAAAAACCTGTTTTTTAGTAACATCAAAAATTGCAAAAGCAAACATTCCTTTCAATTTGGAAAGCATTTCTGTTCCCCAAAAAGCATAGGATTGTAATAAAACTTCCGTGTCCGAATTTGTTTTGAAGAAAAATCCATTTGATTCTAATTCAGATCTTAACTCCAAAAAATTATAAATTTCACCGTTGAAAGAAATTACAAGCGATTGATTTTCATTCGAAAATGGCTGATTTGCATTCTTGGAAGTATCCAAAAAAGCCAATCGACTGTGTCCTAAACCTACACGGGAATTACTTGAAATAAAAACACCATTTCCATCTGGTCCACGATGCTTCAATACTTCAACAGCTTTACAAAGTTCTATTTCGCTTATGTTTTGTTTTGAAATAATACCCGTTATACCGCACATACATCAAATTTAAAAAATCCATTGATATACACTTTCATTGTTTCCATTTCTTTTTGAGAAATTCCCAAGCTGATTTTTTTTCTTTTACTAAATCAGCACCAAAAAGTCTAAAAACCAAGTAAAGCAGTTGATTAATACTAATTGCTATGAAATTTTTAATCTTTTTTATTAAATAAATAAGCAATTGTAGTAAAGGAATAAATAGCAGTAACTTTTCCTTAATTGATTTCAGGTTGTGAAAAAGAAACATAAAAAGAAATAAAACTATCCACCAAATCAAAGATTGAAGGCTTAAAAGAACTAAATAATACAGCGGTAAATAAAATTGATAAAATTGATTTAAACATAGCCCAAAATTCATTTCATTCTGAAGTGTATGTCGAAAACTTAAATCTGTCTTTCGAAAACAGGAAAGGAGAAGCAACAAAAAGACCATCAATAAACCAATCCAATATAAATTATGAAAAATCAGATTTACACAGAAAAAAAAAGTACACAATACACTTAATATCAGGAGAAAAACGAGCACTATTCTAGATTTATCTGGTCCCAAAAAAACGGGTGTTGAAAGTGTTCCAACTGATTTATCAAACTCAAGGTCTATCAACTGATGAATGAAGAGATTTGTAAAACCTACAGCGAAAAGCATGGAAGAAAAAGTCAAAAATAATATTGAGTCTAAAGATTGATTTGATATGATAGAAGCTAGTTCACAAACAAGTAAAAATGGAATGAGATAGGCGTATGAAGAATCCAAAATGTTTGATAAAAAAGGCTTTTCTTTGAATTTTATAGAAGGAATAGAATAGAGTAAAAAAAATAGAATTTGAATACTCAAAAGTGCGATTATATTTATAGATATTGGTAAAAAAGCCCAAGGAATTAATGCTAATACAATGCTTATCGACAAATAAATCACAAAACTTGCATTCGAAATATGCTGTAAAACATTCAATTTCCCTGCAGCATGATCCGTTTTCATATCAAAAAATTCATTCAATAAATAGCCGAAACCAGCAAATCCAAACGATGAAATCAAAAAAAGTATAATCAATTTGGCTAACCAAATATTGAAAGAGATTTTAAAAAAAAGTACGAAAAAGAAAATGTGTCCCAACAATAATGGAATCAAACTTT
Source organism: Crocinitomicaceae bacterium (assembly GCA_040403095.1). Classification (GTDB taxonomy): domain Bacteria; phylum Bacteroidota; class Bacteroidia; order Flavobacteriales_D; family Crocinitomicaceae; genus JAQVCM01. The sequence goes on along the minus strand of JBBALI010000007.1, from coordinate 73,150 downwards.
GAATCCAATTGGAAACCCTGTATATTTTCCAAAATGACTTCATTAAATCCCGTATTTGGATAGAAAAGGTTCAAAAATGGGATAATTTTTTAATATAGAAGAATTAGGAACAAAATGTGCTAACATCGAATCGTCGATTTCAACCAAAGGTGTTGTTTCAGTTTTTGTTGCCTTCAAAACTTCATTTGAATCCCATTCAAATGCTTTCTTTCTCCTATTCTCTATATAATGAGCTTTTATACGTTTTCCTACACTACCCATTCGACTTGTTAATCGTTCAATAACGATACTTTTTTGACGCAATGTATTCGCTTCTGATAGATTAATTGAGGGATTTAATACAGGTGCATGGTATTCAAAATTGGGGATTTCTAAATTATTCTCAATGTTCTGAAAAAAACTGGCTGAATCTTCTTTCAATAATTCAAAAGGCAAAACAATCACATTCTCTTTTCCAAATTTTTCACAATAGATTTCAATTAAAAAACTATAATCAAAAAGTTCTTTCAACACAAACGTAAATTTCTGAATATCATTTATATTGTAAGTTCCGCCTTCCTTAATATACTGAGAGTAATTGGCTGAAAGCAACCCTTTATAACCTCTTGTTATAATTAAAACTTTTGAGGATGGAAAAAAAGAAAACAAAGTTTCACAAACACGTTTTTGATCCAATTTAATATTCGAAATATCAGTTAAATCAATGTCTTCGATTCGAGGAATGGAAAAACGCATGTCTCTCACAACAGCAATTTCAGGTTGATTGCAATCAGGTAATTTTGACAATTGAATTAAAGAATTTGTATCCGCTAAACCACCAATCTGAAAATCTGAAAACCCAAAAGTGGGATGTTTTTCAAACCAATCACCCAACAAAGTTGATCCAGCTTTTGGATAACCTACATGTATCAGATACTTTTTAATTTTCATCACTTAATTGGAGTAATTGGTTAACTAATATTTCCTCATTATTGATTGCGAGAGCTTCCATACATTGTTCAACGCCTAATTCATCTAATTGAGAGAAAATTGTTTCAAAAGGATAATTTTCAGGAAGTAAACGCATCAATTGATTCATTTTTTTGAAAACTTTTTGAAAATATTTTTCTTTATGTAATGCATCAAAATCTACCTTTTCATTTATGCTTTTCCAGAATCGAAAATACAACCTTTGCATTGGCTCATTTGATGCTATATTGGGAACAAAACTAGAAAGTGCGTCTTCAAGTCGCATGGCTTCAGCTTGCCATTGTTGTATTAATTTCAAAGTATCTTCAAAATGAACTTTGTTTTTTTGCTGAATTTCAGAATCTGAAGGAAAATTTTCCCTTGAAAGAAATGTATTTATTTCGTTGAGCTGCTTAGAATCCAAATTCCAAAGTGCTTGAAGAGAAGGGAAATAAACAGTATGAAAATAAACAGGAATCTCTAATTCATTGCAAAAACGAATGAAATCAGGTAATTCTTTCCAGTTTTCTCGCATAACACAAGTAGAAATCCCAAAAAAAGTAGAATTTGATTTTGCATAGGTATGGAAGTACCTGAGATTTTCCATCACTCTTTCAAAATTCGCATTTTTCCGAATATGTTCAAAATTCTCTTTTACTAAAGAATCTAAAGAGATGTTTAAATGGAAATTCCCTTTTTCAAGGCACTTTTTAACTTTATTATTTAAAGTTGTAGCGTTTGTTTGAACAGAAATTCGACATGATGGATTTAAAAGCGCAATCCTTTCCCAGATTTCATAATATACAGGTATTAAAAAAGGTTCACCACCGTAAAATTTAACTTCATCGAGATAGGGTATAAAAACTTCCAACTGTTTTACAAATGCTTCATCATAAACTTCCTTTAAAGCAGGTTTATTTTCTCTATTTTTTCGGATAGAAGATGAAAACTCTCCATTGCACATCACACATTCTAAATTGCATGTATTCGAAAGTTCAAATTCCATCACACTTGGGAACTTCTTCTTATTTTCAGAATAATCATCATACATTTTAGCTTTAACAGCATCAAAATTACCTGCTCTTAAAAGATTTTCACATCCGAAACAGCCCAAGGTTAAATCGTTGTTTTCAATATGTTTTCGCAGTTTCTCTGCCGGCTTCCCAAACCAAATTTCTTCAATACTATTTTCTGGATAATTTCCTAAAATAAATTGACGATTGTAACAGCACGCCACCGCCTTTCCTTGATGTCTGAAATACAAGTTTTTAAAAGGAGCATAACAAAGCATAGCCCTGGGTCCTCCAGCTCTTGTTTGATTAAAGGATTCAAGCTGTTCTGATGAAATTGGATGATATATTACCTTGTCTTTAGCAAATAACCCTATCATTTTTTTGGAAAGAAAACTCATCATAGGTCCTTTTGATTAATCATTTAAAAAAGCGATTGCCTGCTCGTAAATGCGCTCTTCACTTTCAAAAGTTAAAGAAGATACAAGTAGTTCTACTGGCACTTGTAACATTTTTTGAGAGGCTTTCTCCACTTTTTGCTCATCATTAAATTGAGCAAAAACCAATGTCGCTTTCTGAACGATGGTGCTTATTTTCACCTGGGCTACTTCAGCTTTTATTGCTTTATCATTCAAAATATGATCACTGATTGATTGAAAAAGTTTCAACTTAAATGACTCTGAAAATTCATCGATATTAGGTTCAATTTCACGGTTGGAATCGTGCCATGTTTGAAGTTGCTGAATAAAAATTTTGTAATTTCTAAGATTTAAAGGCTGTTTAAGCTTTTCTTTTTGCCAACTTTCGATTTTTAAAAAGTCAATAATCTCTTTTTGCTGCACTTTTTCCAAATTCCAAAGTGAGGAGGAAGGTGGAAACCAAACGTTGTGGATTTCAAGAGTTGCATTGTATTTTTCACAAAAGTCGATATAAAGTGGCAATTCTTTCCAATTTTCTCTCATGGCACAAACTGAAATTCTAAAACAGGTGTTCTTACGAGCACAATATTCTGAAAAATAAGATATATTTTCCAAAACGCGCTCAAAAATGGCATTTCTTCTAATTCCTTCAAAGGTTGTTTTTGTCAAGCCATCGAGAGAAATTCCAATTTCAAAACGTCCTTTTTCAAGGATTGCCTTTATTTTATTATTTAGGACTGTTCCGTTCGTTTGAACTGCAACTAAACAGTTTGGATTTAGCGCAACAATTTTCGTCCAAATATCAAAATAAATATCAATTAAAAAAGGTTCACCTCCACTAAATCTAGTGGTTGCTAGGTGCGGAATAAATGGCGTTAATTGTTCTACAAAACTAGCATCATATACACTTTGAATAGGTGGTTTTCCATCTCTATTTTTGCGAATAGTGGAAGAAAACTCCCCAGAACACATACTGCATTCCAAGTTACATGTATTATCCAATTCAAACTCCATAATTACAGGAAATCTCGAATCTATTTTAAATGTATCAAAATGAATTGCTTTCACATTCTCAAATTGTTGCTGCTCAATGTCCCATTTGCAGACATGGCAACCTGAGGAAAGATCATTGTTCCTTAAATATTCTTGAAGTTCTTTTAATTTTTCACCTTCCCAAATTTGAGAAATTGATTGATTTGGATATGTACCAACAATGTGTTTCCTATTATGGCAACAACATAAAACATTTCCTTGCCTACCAAAATACAAGTTAGTAAAAGGAGCGTGGCATAAGGCTTTCTGATTCTCTATTTTACGGTGTGAAGTATAACCTAATAGCAAATCACTTTCAATCGGTTTAAACACTGATTGATTTCTATTTTTAAAAAGCCGTTTTACACGATGAAAAATCGTCATAACCATTTACAAAAGCTAAATTGTTTCAATAAAAAAAATGAATTAATCCTTAAATTGATTTTCGAAAAAATATTCTCCATAGTTTTCTATAAATTTAAAAATTAAAGAAAAGATAAAAGCCATTTAACATAAAAAACTGTTTTTTAAATTCTTCAAAATTATCAATTCAAAGTTCATTTCTTCACTTCAAAAACACTTTCAAATTCAATAGTTCATTTTTTCCTTGCAAGATGATAGCAAATTTAAAAACTTAATAATCGAAATATTTGCTCGAAAATTTATCAAAAAGAGCATGATTTTTCAAGATCGTATTATTCTGTTTCATTTGTTTTAGAAGGGTTTCTGGTACACACATCTCTTCCGCTGGTTTCGATTTAAAAATCGATAAAATGGAGATTGGAATACTCAGCTTTTTATTTTTATAGCTTTCTTTTTCCAAGTATTTCACGTACAAATAGTATAATCCTTTACGGTATTTTCCAAAAATAGCTGTAGAGCTCCAAACAAAAAGTGAAATCGTTCTAAACGCCCACAATTGCTTTGCTGAACGAGATGGATTCCTTTTGTGATAGGGAAAATCAAAGTGTTCTATTTTCAACGATTTTTCTAAATGTACAACAAACTGATGCGGGTCTTCTTCTAGCATTTCCATGGGTAAAACAATCATATTTTCTTTCCCAAAAGTTTGTTCATATAGTTCAATTACAAAATTTAAATTATAATACCCAATAAAGTATTCTTGCGCTAATACGTCGTTTTTCATTTCATTAAATGAATTAAAACCGCCATTCTTAATATACTCAGAATATTCAGAAAAAACACATTGCTCTGGCGCTCTCGTTATCAATAATATTTTGGCTCCGATCAATTTTTCTTTTAATTCTAGGCATTTTTCACGCTGAAATTTTTGAAGATTTTCAATGTTTCTTGGTCGATCATTTCCTTTGAAAAGTAAAAATGCTTCACTGTAAACAAAATACTCCACCCCATCTTTTGGATGCGCCAATTCTGCGATTGCATCAACCGAATGTAGTTTCAACGCTGGATGAAAATAAAACCAATCCCTCAAAAAAGTCGAGGCAGCTTTCCGATAACCAATATGAATAAGATTATGCTGCATTGCGATTCATTTTGGCAATTGCTTCAACGAGTAAAGCGGCGGTTAGCGCAGGTGAACCTGCTTGAAAGACCCTATCTTTTGTACAGAAATAACTATCAGTTTCGAAGTCAGAAGGATTCAAATTTTTATTAATAATCTGAGATAAGAATTCATTCGCCTCTTCAAGAAACAGATCAAAATCGTACAAAATATTGATTACCATGGCTTTTTTAAATAACGTCAAAGTTGATTTATCCTTTGAAATTTCCATTACTCTATTTGCAATTATTGATTCCAAACGTTTAAAACTAGAAATCCCATTTTTATATGCCCTTGCTACATGATAATATAGACAAATTTCATCTTCATAAAATTGTAAATCAAACGAATTTGACTCAATTTCGAAGATTACTTTTTCAATACATGAAATTGTTTTTTCACTTTCGCCTAAATACAGTAAAACATTTGAAGCAACTGCAGGCTCTTTATCCTTTAAATTGTAAGATTTTTTATTAAAAAGAGTCTTGAATGATTCAATGATAGCTTTTGAAAACAAAAATGATTGAAATGGTTTGGTAACGATAAGATTCAAAGATGGTTTTAACCAAGTATAAAAATATCCGGTTGAATCTGTGTTTTTTAGGATAATGGATTGATTATCATAAACAATTTTGTTTTTAAGCACAAATGAGCAAATTGCAGTATCATCCAAATCAAATGGAACAATGTCAGATTGAGTTATTTTTGGCCAAAACCTCCAAAATCCACTATCCCCAATTTTAATTAAATATCCTTGCCCTCTATCAATTACATTTGAGAATTTGTCATCGCCTGTGGAAATTAATGAAAACAAGATATTAGCAGTAATAAATGGAGAAGGATCGGGAATTAACTTAACTTTTAATTGAGGCTCTTGTTTTGGATTGATCCTAAATGTGGCAAAACTTCCATCTGAATTTTGGCTTAAAACAATAAATTGAATTAGTTGATTTTGAAAATCAATAAAATTAACCTGTTTTGATTCCATTTAATTTATTTTTTGTAGTTGAAGCTTGGTCATTTGAAATACAAAAGAATTATCATATTCTGGTGGACAAGCCATTTCAAAAACCTTTATATAAGACTTATACCGATCAAAAAAAGCTTTTGCAAGTTTTATTGAGAGTTTTTCGCCAACACATTTATGTCTTCCAAAACCAAAGGAAATATTACTTTCACTTCGTTGGTCGCAGAAAACTGTTGGATTTTTAAAAACAGCAGGATCTCTATTAGCAGCACCAATTGAAATGGCAATTTTTGAACCTTCTTTTATTAATTGATTATTGGAGTAAATGGGCTTTGTAGTAATTCTAAAAGTAAATTGTGCTGGTGAATATAATCTAGAAATTTCATTCAACAAAGGCTGAATATAATCCGATTGGGAAAATAATTTTTCTCTGCTAATTTCATCGTCGTGCAATTGAAATAAGGTCGAAGAAATTAAACTTGAAGTAGTTTCTGTTCCTGAATAAAATAAAAATTTGAAGAAATTTAATTCGCTTTCTTCTTCTCTTTCTATCATTTCCAAAATGTGCTTTGAAAAATTTGAAATGGAAGATGGTTGAAGATTTTCTATGATCGTATTATCAAGTTGATCAAAATTCATATAAATACTTTTAACTGAATCACATATTGAATCAATTTCAGATTTGTCATTTAACAAATCAATTTCAAATGGAATTTTATTAAATCCAAATTCATATAAAATACAGGTCAGAATAAAGGGATTAACTACTTTGTCTACTATGTTAAATGAGGCATGGCTAGCTGCTGAACTCATCAATTTCTCAAAAATTAAATCAAGAAACTCAGTTTCAGAAAAAACTTCATTTTTCCTATCTACATAAAGTGATTTAAAAAGTTGCTTTTTCTTCAGCGAATGAGAACTAGAATCATTCCCAAGTAAAACAGGGTCAAATAAACGGTTTACCTTGGCTGAATAATCATCAGAATTGGCCAAAATTGATTTTGCTACATCGTATTTAAATACTGCATAACAATCAGAATTTTTTAAAAATACAAAATCGTCTAAATGATAAAACTTTGGATAGTATTCGTAACAATTCTGTTTGAATTCTTTTGAAAAAATGTTTACTTTTTCAACTTCATTCTTTTTTGATGAAAATACCTTACGAAATATTTTTGATAACCACATAAGTCCTATTTTTTATTGGTTATTTTCAGCTTTTTAAACACATCAGAATGTTGATGGATTAATTCATTAGAAATCATATTCTCTAAATTATATTCTCTCAAATAATACGAATTAGTTGACTTAGTATAATATGAGCCGTGTCCAAATAATTTCAAGCCAAATTTTTCAGAAAACTTGATGACTGACTCAATTTCAATTTTATTTAAACTTTTTTCAAACGAAAAATCTAATTTTATTGGCTCAAAATAGCTGTTTAATTTTGAATGAATCGCTCCTTCTGAATATTCAATCAATTTACCTTGGAGAGATTTTTTATTCCAACTTTCAAAAAAATCCTTCATTTTTGGACTATTGAAATAATAATACAGTTTTTTAGTTTTTTCAGTTCCGTTAAATTCAAAGTTTATCCCAGCATATTCGCAGTTTTCAGCTATTTCTTTAGGTAAAAATTTAGGAGGCTCAATGTAATCATACAATGAGTTTTCATGTTTAAGCAAATAAAAAAATCCTTGAGTGGGCAAATCAATCCCTTTTTTGAATTTTATCTCTAGAATGGTCCCCACATTTTTTCTATTTCTAATTGAATCAGAACTTTTTTGATCAAGAAAAGAAAAATAATCTTCCGTGTTAGGTATAAATTTTCTTAATTCTTCATCTTCCAATTCATTAAAGATATGCACATAAAATTTGATAGCTTCAATTTCTCCATTTTCAAAATTCAACCCAATGTAAGTTAAGTATTGTTTTTCCGATTTTGCTTTGTGCATTTCATAAAAATCGTCGACAAAACGCTTTAAATGAGAATCTTTCAAAGTATTTTCAATTTCACTCAAGTTTTTTTCAACTTGCTTTTTTCTCTTAAACTTAAAAATGTTTATTTGATCAAAAAAATAAAACACTTTATTCCTCATAAATACATAAGCATTTAATTATGATTATTTTATACTTAATTTAAAAAATACTAGTTCTAAAATAAATCCACCTTTGTTTTTGTCCACGTAAAAATCGGCAGTAAACCTCCCCTGAGATAAGGCTCATTACTTTGAATAATTTTTTCTTTCAAAATAAAATTCATTTTGAAATATATAATACAAGGAAGTAAAAAGTGTGATTTTGAAATTGAAGAAAGACCTTGATCATCTAATATTAATTTTTCTCCTATTTCAGTAATTTCTTCCAATACATTGGTAACCATATGAATTCGCAAACTATATAAATCCAAACCAAAATAATTTGGCGGAAAAACGAATGAAAATTTATGTAGCCCCAATCCACCTAATTTAGGTTCAGGCTCAGTGAAAATAGAAGCTATCGTTGAAACTACATTGCCGTTCACATCAAATATTTTAATTACAAAATCTGTACTTAAAAAGGTTTCATCGTTTTTGAAAAATATGACAAAATGAGTTTGTCTGTCCGTTCTGAATTTATCTTCATCTTGGTAAAGTTCAATTTTTTCAATCTTGATGGTTTTACTCTCATTAAAGACATTAAAATCATTCAATTGTATTCTTGAATTGTAAACTTTTTCACCAAGGTTTACAATGGTTTTTTCATTGTAAACACCAAAAATGTTTAAATCATTTCCAATAAAAAGTAATTTTCCTTTTTCGAACTGTATAATTAATTCTTGATTGCCTAATTCTGAAAAGTTATGACTTACAAAAACTATAGTTTTATTTAAAGATTTAATTTCCTCAAATTTTTCTCTTGATTTCAAAACAAACTCAGCATCTCCAACACTTAAAACCTCATCAAACAAATAAACATCAAAATCCAAGTGCACCATAATACTGAATGCCAACCGTAAATACATTCCATTGGAATAATTCTTAACTGGTTCATCGATAAATTTTACGATTCCGCTAAATTTTACGATTTCATCATAATGCGATTGAATTTTCTTCTTGGAAAAGCCAAGTAATTGTCCATTCAAAAAGATATTTTCTCGTCCGCTTAATTCAGGATGAAAGCCTGCGCCGATATCCAAAATACTCGCTACTTTTCCTTTGATGGTAACTTTACCAGAGGTTGGCTTGGTGATTCCAGCTAAAATTTTGAGTAAAGTGCTTTTTCCACTTCCATTCGGACCAATAATCCCAACGGATTCTCCCTTTTTAATTTCAAAACTAACATCTTTTAAAGCCCAAAGTTCATTGGTACTTTGTCCATCTATTCCAATCGATGACTCTCGCAAGGTATATAACTTCGAAAGATTTTCAACTTTTATGGCAACGTTTGAATCCAATTTACAGCAGAGATTTTACTTTAAACTTATAAAAATAACGATTTTTAATAATGGAATCAAGTAAAATCGCTAAACGCACTTTCCTTTTTATTGTAGTAATACATTCCAATCACGCACAAAACAGATACAATTACAAAATTCACTAACCAAATCCATTGAAATTTTCCCATTCCAAACAGCATCCACCGCCACATTTTAATCACATTCGCCATGGGATTAAAATCCATTAAAAATTGAATTTTAGACGGTAAAAAAGTTCCCGAAAAGAAAACTGGGGTAAACCAAATTCCGAAGTAAACAATAAAAGGCAAAAGATGAAACAAATCGCGCTTTCTATAGGCAAAAGATGCTACCCAGAAAACCAAAGTCAAGCCACAAATTGCATTGAAAGCCAATACAAATGGCAAGAAAATAATGCGCCATGAAATTCCTTCATCATAATAAAACATCAAGGGAATTAATAAAGTTAAGGTCAACAACAATTCCACCAATGCAATTAACACTTTGGAAAAAGGTAAAATGCTTTTCGGAAAATAAATTTTCTTGATAATATGCGAGGACTCTTGCACACTAATTGATCCTGCTGACACGATGTAGGAAAAGAAATTCCATCCCAATAATCCACTCAAAATAAACAACACAAACGGCAAATTCCCTGACTTCATATTCATGATGTAACCAAAGAAAAAAGTAAAAATGGTCAAGGCCGTAAGTGGTTGTACAATCGTCCAGCCTACTCCAATCAATGTTTGTGCATATTTCACTTTCAAATCCCGCATTGCGAAAACCCAAATCAACGAACGAAATTTCCAAATTTTCTGAAAGTACTCCCTGAAACTATCAGGTTCCGAAGTCATTATTTGTATTTCTTCGTCCTCAAGCATGGAAATAAGCTTTGATTTTTTCGTTGATCTTATTTACTTCTGCTTTCTTAAGAGCTACATGCAAAGGCAATCTCAAAATAGTTTCTGAAATGAAATCGGTAAAAGGTAATTGTTGATTCCCAAACGTAATCCCTTTGGCTGAGTTATGCAATGGTATGTAATGAAACATCGATTCTACGCCATTTTCAGCTAAATATTGTTTCAATTGGTCTCTGGTAACTTTGTTTTCTAATAAAATGTAAAACCCATGAAAATTTTGATTCAATTTTTCATATTCAATGGTGCCAAAAATAGCAGATTCGACCAATGATTTTAGTCCCTCAAAATAGAGCTTTGAAAGTGATTTTCTCTTTTCCAAAATTGTAATTTCATTGAGCAATTGATCATACAGCGCAATTGCATTCAACTCATTCATTTGGTATTTCGAACCCACATCTACCCATTCATAATAGGGTGTGTTTCCATTTTGAAAATCCTCTCTATTTGTTCCAATATGGTAAATCTGGGATGCTCGTGTTTGAAAATCATCGTTATTGACCAACAATAATCCACCTTGAATGGCAGAAATTTGCTTCGTAATATCAAAACTGATTACTCCAAAATCTCCGATTGAACCCAGTGCTTTTCCTTCAAATGAATTTCCGTATGCCATCGCGGCATCTTCAATCAACAAAATTTGATGTGCTTCACAAATTGCCTTTAATCGATTCAAATCACAAGCGTGTCCTGCATAATGCACAGCAACAACAGCTTTTGTCTTTGAAGTAATTGCTTGTTCAACCAAGTCTAAATCCAAATTCAACGACTTCCTTTCTATGTCCACAAAAACAGGAATCGCACCTCGAGATACAAAGGCATTTGCTGTAGAAACGAAGGTAAACGAAGGCATAATAATTTCATCACCTTCTTTAATTTCAATCAGCTGAGCAATAATCTCCAAAGCACCTGTAGCTGAATGTGTCAGAAACAAACTAGAATCACCAAATCGATTTTGTAAATGATTTATGCATAAATTTGAAAAGTGCTTTTTTCTAAACAAATTGTAATCCGAATACAATTCCTCAACATAATTGAGATAATTTGTAGATTTACCAATATTGTTAAACAAAACTTTCATACTTGACTAGTGTAGCTCATATTATCAATCCCGTAAAGGTAAAAGAAAATTCTGATTTGTTTTTGGCACAACCAATCACTTTTCAATCCATAATTAGTGCTAAAAATCAATGTAAAAATAATCTTGTCATTCAATTATTAACAACCCAATTTGAGGAAGACAAATCGATCATTCCTGCTGAATTTCAAATATTATCCAATTTAGAAAAATCTGTTTTGGATGTAAATCCGCAACTTAAAAACAGAAAACTTCCTCTAATAAAAGACATTCTTGAGAAAATTAACGAGATTGAAAAACCTGATTTTGTGATTTTTACAAATATGGATATTGCCGTAATGCCCTATTTTTACGATGCTGTTTTTGAATATCTAAAAAAAGGACACGATGCCATGGTCATCAACCGAAGAAGAATTTCAGCGATTTATACATCCATTGACGAACTTCCACTGATGTACGCTCAATTGGGCAAATCACACCCTGGTTTTGACTGTTTTGTAATCAAAACTGAACTGTTAGATAAATTCATTTTGGAAAATATCTGTGTCGGGATTTCATTCTTGGAAGCCGCTTTGGTACACAACATCTTTTCATTCGCCGAAAAACCATTATTTATACCTGATGCGCACCTCACATTTCATTTGGGAATGGATGTATTGGTTCCTAGAAACAATGATTTTTACAACCACAATCGAACAGAATTTTTTAAAAAAATATACCCCCAACTCGAACCACATTTTGACCTGAAAAAATTCCCTTATGGTACATTGCCATTCCCAAAAAGAGCCATCAAATGGATGCTCAATCCAAGTATTTTCACCAAAAATTATTTGAATTTAGAAGGACAAAATATTTTCCGTAAAATGAAAGCTAATTTGGATGAAATTAGATGGCGAATACTCCAAAAATAGCCAAACTAAGCACAAATTGATTTTGCGAAATAATCCTTCTATAAAAATCCTTATCTTTGTTCTTCAACTATTTATTTTTAGTAAAATGCACGCAAAACAAGGTGAACTTTTTATTTACAACAGTTTAAGCGGACAAAAAGAGAAATTTGTCCCGATTCATAAAAATTTTGTTGGATTATACGTTTGTGGTCCAACTGTTTATAATTTCGTTCACCTAGGAAATTGTCGCACATTTATTTCATTTGATTTGGTCTATCGCTACCTCCTACATTTGGGATACAAAGTGCGTTATGTGCGAAACATAACGGACGTCGGACATCTTGAGAATGACGCCGACGAAGGTGAAGATAAAATTGCCAAAAAGGCGCGTTTGGAGCAATTAGAACCCATGGAAATTGTTCAGCAATATACTTTGGACTTTCACGATGTTCTTCAAAAGTTCAACAATTTGGCGCCAAGTATCGAACCAACGGCTACAGCACACATCATCGAGCAAATCGAAATGATCAAGCAAATCATTCAAAACGGTTTTGCTTATGAAATCAATGGTTCTGTCTATTTTGATGTTTTGAAATACAATGAAATGCATCCTTATGGAGAACTTTCAGGGCGAAAAATTGAAGATTTAATTGCTGGTACAAGAGATTTAGACGGACAAGACGAAAAACGAAATCCGCTCGATTTTGCGCTTTGGAAAAACGCTTCTTCAGAACACATCATGAAATGGCCTTCACCTTGGGGAATTGGTTTTCCAGGTTGGCATTTAGAATGTTCTGCGATGAGCACCAAATATTTAGGCGATCATTTTGATATTCACGGCGGTGGAATGGATTTAAAATTCCCTCACCACGAATGTGAAATTGCACAAGGTTGCGCTTCAACTGGTAAATCGCCTGTAAACTATTGGATGCATGGAAATATGCTGACTTTGAACGGCAAAAAGATGTCGAAATCAACAGGAAATACTTTGTTGCCAAATGAAATGTTTTCAGGAGAAAATGACCAATTGCAAAAGGCTTACGACCCAACAGTTGTTCGATTTTTCACCATGCAAGCGCACTATAGAAGCACATTGGATTTCACAAGTGATGCATTGAACGCCGCGGAAAAAGGTTTTGAGCGTTTAATGGAAGCAATGGCGAGTCTGGAAAAATTGCCAAAAAGCGAGCAATCTTCTGTCAATGTAACAGAAATGATTGCCAGTTTTTACAGCGCCATGAATGACGATTTTAATGCCCCGATTTTAGTTGCAAACTTGTTCGATGCCGTTAAATTTATCAATTCAATCAAAATTGGAAATGAAACAATTTCCAAACAAGATTTGAAAGAATTGACCAATGAAATGAACGCATTCGTTTTTGATGTGCTTGGTTTACAAACCATTTCAGCGCAATCAAATACAAAATTAGCTCCCGTGATGGACTTGGTTTTGCAATTGCGCCAACAAGCAAGAGAAAATAAAGATTGGACCACTTCCGACCAAATTCGCGATGGACTTGCTTCTGCAGGAATTGTTGTGAAAGACGGGAAAGAAGGTACAACTTGGAGTTGATATTTTCTGTTCGATTATAAAAAATCCTCCCCCTCAATCCCTCTCTAAAGGGGGAAGATTGTAAAAGACTCAAAAATTTTAAATATATGATTTCAGCTGTTCACGATAAAAAAATATTCTTGGTTGATGCGTTCGCTTTGATTTACAGGGCTTATTTTGCATTTGCTAAAAACCCGAGAATCAATTCAAAAGGACAAAACACTTCCGCTGCGTTTGGATTTACCAATGCATTGATTGACGTCATCAAAAAAGAGCAACCGACGCACATGGCAGTGGTTTTCGATGCTCCTGGCGGTGCGACAAATCGTCAAGCGGATTTTGCAGCTTACAAAGCACACAGACAAGAAATGCCGGAAGACATTCGTTCGATGATTGATCCAATCAAAAAAATCGTCGAAGCTTTTCAAATTCCAATTTTGTTGAAAGAAGGTTTTGAAGCGGATGACGTGATTGGAACGTTGGCGAAAATTGCTGAAAAAGAAGGTTATTACACCTACATGATGACGCCTGATAAAGATTTTGGACAATTGGTTTCAGACAAGATTTTCATGTACAAACCTGGTCGTGGTGGCGATCCTGCAACAATTTTAGGCGTAGCAGAAGTCTGTGAAAAATTTGAAGTGGACGATCCAATCAAAGTCATCGATATATTAGGTCTTTGGGGTGATGCAGCCGATAATATTCCTGGAATTCCTGGAATTGGTGAAAAAACTTCCAAAAAATTGATTCAAGAATTTGGATCAGTTGAAAATCTAATTGCGAATGCCGACAAATTGAAAGGCAAGCAAAAGGAAAATGTAATTGAATTTGCTGAGCAAGGAATTCTTTCTAAAATGTTGGCTACAATCATCTTAGATGTAGATGTTGAGTTCAATCCTGATGCGCTGATCATGTGTGAACCAGACGTTGAGAAAGTCAAAGAAATTTTCACCGAACTGGAATTCAGAAATCTTGCGAAAAGAGTCATTGGTGAGGAAATTGTGATCACAAATGCCAACGATAGCGCAAATTCCGAAGCACAATTGGATTTATTTAGAACGCAAAGTTTGGTTGAAAATCAAGAACCAATTGAAACGGTTGACTTGAAAACGATTGCGACTGAAAAACCAAGCTATCACTTAATAACAACGCCAGAAGAACGCAAAGAATTGATTGATTTGTTGCTTCAACAAAAAGAAGTTTGCTTCGATACTGAAACCACGAGCGTTGAATCTTTGCACGCTGAATTGGTAGGAATGTCTTTTTCTTTCAGAGAAAGAGAAGGTTTTTATGTTGCAATCCCAGCAAATCGTGCCGATGCGTTGACCATTTTGGCTGAATTCAATCCATTTTTTGAATCTCAATCGATTTTAAAAATTGGTCACAACTTGAAATACGACATTCAAGTAATGAACAATTATGGAATTGAAGTCAAAGGAGATTTGTTTGACACCATGATCGCGCATTATTTGATTCAACCAGAAGCGAAACATGGAATGGATTTTCTTTCAGAATATTATTTGCGTTACAAACCTGTTTCCATCGAAACATTGATTGGAAAAAAAGGAAAAACGCAAGGAAATATGCGTGATTTAGAACCTTCGGAAGTTTCTGATTACGCTTGTGAAGATGCAGATATCACTTTGCAATTGAAACAAATTTTTGCTCCTGAAATTGAAAAAGACCATTTGAAAGCACTTTTCTACGACATGGAAATGCCTTTGATGCGCGTTTTGCGCAAAATGGAAAAAGAGGGAATTGCGATTGATGTAGACGGTTTGGGCGTTTTCTCCAAACAACTAGAATTGGAATCTATTGAAAAAGAAAAGGAAATCAAAACATTGGCTGGGATTGATTTCAACCTCGACTCGCCGAAACAATTAGGTGAAGTCCTTTTCGACCACATGAAAATTTCAGCGAAAGCGAAAAAAACCAAAACTGGTCAATATCAAACTTCTGAAGACGCACTCGAGCAATACAAAAACGACCATCCAATTGTCAATTTGATCTTGGATTATCGCCAAAATAAGAAATTGAAAAGCACGTATGTCGATCCGCTCCCAACTTTGGTTGACCCAATCGACAATCGCGTGCATACGCACTTCATGCAAACTGTTACAGCTACAGGACGATTGAGTTCCAATAATCCGAATTTGCAAAACATTCCAATCCGAACGGATAAAGGAAAAGAGATTCGAAAAGCGTTCATTTCGAGAGGTTCGGAGTTCAAAATCATGGCAGCGGATTATTCGCAAATCGAATTGAGAATCATTGCCGCATTGAGCGAAGACCCGAATATGATTGCCGCTTTCCAGCAAGGACATGACATCCATGCTGCGACAGCTTCCAACGTTTTTGCCACGCCAATCAATGAAGTTTCGAGAGACCAACGTAGTGCAGCAAAAGCGGTCAATTTTGGAATCATTTACGGACAATCAGCTTTCGGATTGGCGCAAAATTTAGGAATTTCTCGTACCGAAGCAAAAGGAATTATAGACAGTTATTTCGAACAATTCAACACCATCAAAACCTACATGGACAAAGCCATCAACGATGCACGCGAATTGGGATTTGTGGAAACCATCATGAAAAGAAGACGCTATTTGCCAGACATCAATTCAGGAAATGCAATTGTGAGAGGTTTTGCGGAAAGAAATGCAGTCAATGCACCCATCCAAGGTTCAGCAGCGGATATCATCAAATTGGCGATGATTGCCGTCGACAAAGCAATGACGGAACAAAAAGTGCAATCCAAATTGTTGCTCCAAGTGCATGATGAGTTGGTTTTTGACGTGCATGAATCCGAGTTAGAATTAATGCCGAAATTGGTCAAAGAAGCCATGGAAAACGCCATTCAGTTGGTCGTTCCGATGGAAGTGGAAGTGAAAATTGCTGGTAACTGGTTGGAGGCGCATTGATTTGCAAAGATTTCTTTTAACCTAAGTTTTTACCTTTACCAATGTTTCCAAATTGGTGCCTAATAGGTACTAAATATTGTTTGTAATGTACATCGTGATGCACCAGAGAAGATTTTGTTTTTGGCGTGTGTTTTTGTAAACCAATATTTTCTTTTTGGTGCCTAGAGGTACCAAATATTGGTAAAAAATTCCAAAACACCCAAAATGTTTTTGGCATGTGTTTTTGGTACAAAAACCATGACAAAAACAAAACGAAAATCAATCATCTAAAAGCCAATTCTTCAAAAATCAAAAATTAGGTTAAAACACGTCCATAACTTCAGAAATTGTCCCTACTTTTGAAAAAAGTAACGCATGAATAAACTGAAAAATATCCTTCCAATTCACCTCAAAGCTTTGTTGAAGAGACTTGGAATTATGCTGTTTTTCATGCAATTGACGCGCGTCGTTTTCTACATTTTCAATAGCCCAAGTTTCACCAATATCGGATTCAACGATTTTTTTGTTGCCTTGTGGTTTGATTTGGTTACCATCAGTTTAGTCAGTTTACCTTTCATCATCTTGTCGATTTTCCCACAACCATTCAGGGAAAACAAATACTATCAATTTGGGCTGAAAGTCATTTTTGTGTTTATCAATACTGTTGTCGTTTTATTGAATTTGATTGACGTCGAATATTTCAATTACACCAGCAAAAGATCCACAATTGATTTGTTCACGATGTTGAGCGCCGGCAATGATTTCATGCAACAAATCGGTTCATTTTTGCGCGATTTTTGGTTGTTGCTGTTGCTCCTAATTCTATTTTTTATCCTCACCAATTGGTTGTACAACAAAACTAAAATCAAAGCCAATCGGAAAATTGTCGGAAATAGCGCATTTTGGATTAAAGACAGCATTTTGTTTTTGAGCGTTTTGGCTTTTTTCATTTTGTTAGGTCGCGGAGGATTTGGATTGAAACCACTCAGTCCAATTGATGCATCACAATTCACACGCGTAGAAAATACCGCGTTGGTGTTGAATACACCTTTCACAATGCTGAAATCTTACGACAAAGCAAATCTGGAGCAGAAAAAATACTTTTCACTTGAAGAAGAAAAACGCTTATTCAATCCCATTCACGTTTCACAGCCGCAACACATTTTGCCAAACAATACCAATGTAGTAATTATCATGTTGGAAAGCTTTGGAAACGAATGGTGTGGCGCTGCAGGAGCTGAAATTTCATACATGCCATTTTTGGATTCCTTGGCAGGCGAAAGTTTGTATTTCACCAACGGAATTTCCAACGGAAAAAAATCCATTGAAGCAGTTCCGTCTATCATCGCTTCAATTCCATCTTTGCTAGATAATCCCTACATTTCTTCCGCTTATGGAAGCAACAAAATTGAGTCTTTGCCCCAAATTTTACATGAAAACGGATATGTTTCTGGTTTCTATCACGGTGCTACAAACGGTTCCATGAAATTCGACGGATTCGCAGCGCAAGCGGGATTTGACGGTTATTTTGGTCGAAAAGAATACAACAACGATGCGCATTTCGACAAAACTTGGGGAATTTTAGATGAATATTTCAATCCTTGGACCGCCAAACAATTGTCTAAATACAAAAAGCCGTTTTTCGCAACGCTTTTCACGCTTTCGTCGCATCATCCCTACTACATTCCGCCGCACATGCGCGGAAAATTGAAAAAAGGCAAAGAACAAATTTGTGAATCAATCAACTATGGAGATTACAGCTTGAGAAAGTTTTTCGAAGAAGCCAAAAAGCAACCTTGGTACGAGAATACTGTTTTCATTTTGTGCGCTGATCATACTTCAGCAACTTCAAGTCCGATTTACAGTCAGCGAACTGAAATGTTCAAGATTCCGATTTTGTTTTTTCACCCAAAAAAATTGATTCAACCCAAAAAGGAAACGCGATTTTTCCAACACATCGATATTTTACCCACCTTATTGGATTTATTGAATATCGAAAAAAAATATTATTCCATGGGCAATTCTTACTATCAAAAACATGAACCTGAAGCAATTACCTATCTGGAAGGAACCTATCATTACTTCAGAAATAACTATTTATTAACATTTTCGAACGATAAGGCACGAAATTTGTACGGTGCAATGATCAGAAGAAAAGACACGCCCGACTCGATTTCTTATTACAAGAAAGAAAGTCAAGTGTTTGAAAAAAGGTTAAAAGCCTTGATTCAGCGCTACAATCGTGACTTGATTCTGAATCAAATGACATCCAATGAAAAAGAAAATTCGCTTCATCATCAATCCAATATCGGGAATCGGTAAAAAAAACCAATTGCCTGCATTGATAGAACAGTACATCGATCACTCCATTTTCGATTACGAAATCACCATTACTGAATACAGAAAACACGCCAAAGCCATTGCAGCACAATCTGCAATTGATGGTTTTGACATCGTTTGTGCTGTAGGCGGAGACGGTTCTGTGCATGAAGTCGGTACCGCTTTGATTGGTACTGAAACGAAATTGGCCATTCTTCCTGCTGGTTCAGGAAATGGATTGGCGCGTCATTTGAAAATTCCTTTAAACCTCATCGAAGCAATCCAAAGCATCAACGAACAAAACACTTCTGTAATGGACACTGTTTTGGTAAACGACAAACCGTTTTTAGGCGTTGGCGGTTACGGATTTGACGCTTTGATAGCCAAAAAATTCGATGAATACCACACACGTGGTTTTTGGAGTTATGCGAAATTGGTTCTTAGAGAATATGCTTCTTACAAACCGATTTCTGTGAAAATTGAATTCCCAACTTACCAAAGAGAATTGCCTGTTGTTTTGTGCACCTTAGCAAACTCTTCTGAGTTCGGAAATGGATTTTGTGTTTCGCCTTATTCGAATATTTCTGATGGAAAAATCGAATTGTGCATTCTAAAACCTTTTTCGATGTGGAAGGCGCCAGCAGTGGTTTACAGATTTTTTAAACGCACTTCTCACCGCTCTCGTTTTTCGGAAATTATCCCAGTTGAAAAAGTGAGAATCACCTTGACACACAAGATGGCACACTACGACGGTGAACCTTTTGAAGTAAGAAATGAACTGAATGTGCAAGTTATTCCAAAAAGTTTGAATATCTTGGTAGGAAAAAATTTCAAATAATGTTTATTTCAACCGATTTAGAAACACTTTTGCCGTATTTTGACAAACTCAATGCGGATTCAAAACCAACTTGGGGTTCAATGGGCGCGCAACGCATGATTGAGCACTTGACAGACACTCTCAAAATCGCCACAGGCGAAACGCCTTTCCCACTGGAAGTTCCAGAAGACCGTTTGGAAAGAATGGTTGCATTTTTGGATTCTGATAAACCCATGGCTGCGAATTTGAAAGTTTCTTTCGTGAAAGACGTTACACCGCTAAGACATTCAGAAATTGAATTAGCCATCGACGAATATGTTGAAACATGGTTAGATTTAGAATCTCTGTATGCCGATAATCCAGGATTAAAACACCCTCACCCATACTACGGTCCATTAGACTTTGATCAATGGAATCGTCTGCACTCAAAACATTTGACACATCATTTTACGCAATTTGGATTGTTGTAGTAAGACTGAAGACGATAGACATTAGACTGAAGATATTTGACCTTCTAATTATCTAACAATCTGATTGATTACCGCTTGGAAGAAAGGTCCTCCCCCTCAATCCCCCTCCAAAGGGGGAAGTTTGCAAAAATTTCATTTTTCGTAAAAAGATAAAATTCTTGGTGCCGTTTTGATTTCTAAATTTTGGAGCTATTTTAGTTTCTCCCTTTGGAGGAGAAAAAGCGATAGCTTTTGAAGACTAAGCGATAGCGCTAGGACAAAGGGGGAGGAAAAGCTACAATTTGATTTTATTCAGCATTCAAGCAAGGATTAAGAGAGGAAAACACGAAACCCACTATAACGGAATACTAATCCTAAAAATCGTCCCCTTCCCTACTTCAGACTCCAGCACAAACACTTTGCCTTTGTGGTTTTCGTGGACGATGCGTTTCACGAGCGATAATCCTAATCCCCAACCGCGTTTTTTAGTGGTAAATCCTGGTTGGAAAATCGTTTTGAATAATTTGGGCGGCATTCCTTTTCCAGTGTCTTTGATGTCGATGTGCACCCATTCTGGCGTTTCATGCACATACACACTCAATTTTCCAGCAGTTTCCATGGAATCGACGGCATTTTTAGCGATGTTCTCGATGACCCATTCCATCAAAGGCGCATTGTGAAGCACTTCGATTTCAGACTTTTCTGATTTAAATTCAAATTCGATTTTATTGGAAATGCGGTGACGCAAATAATCCATTACTTTCTTGGTCGTTTCAACGATATTTTTTCGTTCCAATTTGGTACCTGAACCAATTTTCGAGAAACGATCTGTCACAGTTTCTAGGCGATTGACGTCTTTTTGCATTTCCTCGATAATCATCGGATCCACATTTTGCGCTTCCAACAATTGCACCCAAGCCATCAGCGATGAAAGTGGTGTTCCCAATTGATGGGCGGTTTCTTTTGCCATTCCTGCCCAAACTTGATTTTGCTCAGCTTTACGGAAAGTACTGAAAATCAAATATCCGATCAAGATAAACAAACCAATAATCCCAAATTGGATGTACGGAAAATATTGCAATTGTTTCAATTCTGGACTGTCGTCATACAGCAATAAACTGTTTTGTTCAGTCGAAAAATTAATGGCGATCGGCGCATTAATCGCTTTCAAATTGGCAATTGTTGTCGGTAAAATGGAATCAGAAACTTTCTTGGATGGCAAATTGGTCGCCAAAATGGAATCCGTTTTAGTATCAATCAACAAAACAGGAACCATTCCTTTGTTTTCGATCAACTCCTGATTGAACGAGCGCAACAAAGAATCGCGTTCCTTTTCCAACTTCACTATCTCTCGAGAATCATTGTAAATGTATGTCATAAACAAACCTTCATAAACCTCAATCGTAAACGCAGGATTTTTCAATCGCCATTGGTCAGATAATTTCAGCAATGAATCTTCAAACAATTGGTTCAACTGCGCTTTTGATAAACCAGGATTTTCAGCGCGAATGGCTACTGTGTCTAAATCTAAATTGATGTAAGTCGAAACAGCGCGATTGTTGTCAATCAAAATCACAGGAATGTCTTTGTTTTTGCTGATAATTTTGAGTGGCAATTCATAATCAGGCATAAAATCTCCCGCGATTGGCTTCGAAATTTCTTTGGTGGCATCGATCCACATTTCCATTTCGGATTTTTCCTTGTCTCTCAATTGAGAAAAAGTACGGTTAGTCAATTGCACCAATTCAACTTTCTTCTTGATTGCATCTGCCCATTGTTTCACACGGTCGCGCTCTCTGTCTCCTACTTTGGTGACGATGGTATTGGAAACAAACAAAGATGCACCCACAAGCAACAATGCTATGAGCAGCAAAATAATCTTCCATTTTTGTTTGTTAGAGTATAAATTCATTTCCAATTAAACCTTTGATCTGATTGCCTAAAATTAGCATTAAATTTTTCAAGAATATCAAGCACAAGTTAGAAACGCCAAAAATGGAAGATATTTTGAAGGTTTACGAAAAAACGAAAATCTTATACCAAGAGAAAAAGAAAATTTAGTCTGTTGAATTTCAAATTTCTATTAGATAAATAATTTCAAGATGGAGGCGATTGATTAAATTACATGTTTGGCCTATGAAGAAAGGTTTTTAAAAGTGCACTGAAAATGTAGACTTTTGGAGGACTTCCGAAGGATGCTGCGAAGCGAACCTACGTAACGCTAGTGGAGTAGATCATCGACAAAATCACTTTTTCAGAAGCTTTTAAAATAAAGCGCATGATGTGATAAATTTCTTAAATGAAAAAATTTGCGCTTTAACTTGATGACTCAGCCTTGATTTTTGGGTTCGTTTTGATCAAGCAAAAGGAACAAAATGAATTGAAAACTTATTTTTCCTTATCTTTAGTTCCATAATTCTCATCATGTTCAAGATTTTTTCAGTTTTTGCCCTTGTTTTCTTCCTCTTCGCTTGCGATTCAGGAAAAGAAAAAAACGCACATTCTAAAATACCTTTAAACAAAAAACAATGGATTAATCCGCTGTTTTTCAATGAAAATTTCGAATCAGAATTGTCGTTTCCACTTTGGTTCAATGATTCCTTAATTCGCGCCAACAACATTTACAAAATCACCAAACGCATTTTTCCCAGAATCATCGGTGACACCAGTAGCGTTTCTCCAAATGAAGCAATGCCAAGGGAAAAAAGAGAATATTATTTTGACAACAATGGAAAGGTTTTGTACTTGGTGATTTATTACTATTACGACGACAGAGAAATCGCCCGTTCAAGTTTCATTTATCAAGGTAAAATGGATAGAAACGGTTTCAGAAATGTTTCACCTGATGTTTTCAAATTCCTTTCTGCTAGGGATTCAATCAATGATTTTACAACCGATTTCCAATCAGAAAGAGAATACAATTATGTGATTCACAAATATTGGTACAATAAACCGAAAGCTTCTTGTTATGAGGACATTGAAACAAATGACCGTATTTTTTTTCTCAAACAGAAAAAATACTGGGGACCACTTTCTGTGGATTCAATTTTAAAACCTGCGAGCAATGATTGGGTTATTTGGGGAACGCCAAGAAAACCTTTCAAGCGTTACAAAGTAGAAAACAAAGTCAAGGAAAAGGAAGTGCATTTGTACAGTTATTGGCCAACCGGCGCTTTGAAAGATCGAATCATTGAAGATTATCCGTTTGAAATCAGGCGAAGTTATCAATACAACAAAAAGAATCAGTGGACTTCATACATTGACTCGACGATTTCAGATAATAATTTCATCACCAGAACAGTGCATCTTTTTGAATATGACAGAACAGGAAAACCGATTTATTTAAAACACAAGAAAGAAAATGCCTCAGGCGAACCCTATTATTATCTTGAAACTTTCCGTTACGAAAAGAGAAAATAGCGTTACACGACCTTTAACAAATTAACCAATATGAAAAATTTTCTGTCAATTTCCTTTATCTTGTTCACAATTTTTGCTTTTGGTCAAAAACCAGATTCAATAATGTATCAAGGTGAATACCATTACATTTATCCATACAAGCAGCCCACTTTTGCGAATTCTAGATTAATTGCTTCAGCAAGAAATTCGAAAAAATATAAACGAGCACTTGATTTATATTCAAGCAGTGGAAAACCGATTTTTTATTCAAAATCAATCCTCAAAAACGCAGATTATTTTTTTTCAACTACCTATCAATTCGATATTGATCCAATTCCATCACTAGACCCATTGCCAGATGGAAAATACGTGCAAGTTTTTTTAGGCTATTTTAAAATTGACAAAAAAAATAAAATTGTCATTGATACAACGAAAGTAGCAGGTATTTTTACTCTCAAAAACAACCTATTAGAAGGAAATGCCTATTGGTTCAACACAGTTGGTGACACTTTGAAAAAAGGAAAGTACTTGAAAGGCTCCAAAGAAGGAACTTGGGTCATCAAAAAAGAAGAAAACAAGTACATTGATTCAAAAAAAGAAGTTCTACGGTTTTGCAAAAAAACATTGTTTTCAACTGTAGAAACCAATGAATTCCATGCTGGTGCAAAAAATGGAATCTACATCAAAGAACAATATGGAAACGTTTTAACGAAAGGACACTTCAAAGATGGAAATCCTGATGGAGAATGGTTTAGATATGAATCATTCTCTACTCAAGAGGTAGTCTTGATGGAACATTTCACCTATGCAGATCAAAAAACCGTTTCACACAAACCTTATATCAGAGACGATTTTAGAACTCCAAATTGGCACTTAAATAGAAACAAAATTTTTCCACGAGTTCCTGAAATTTCGATTGATTTTTCGACCTTTTGGATTTGTCCAACACCTATAACTAACTTAAACCAAATTGAAGAAAGATATATCGACAACCGAGGTTATTCAATTAGAGAAAATATTTATGAGCGAAGTTTTGCTTACAACAATGAATATATTTTAAAGTCGAAGCTTATCGACAGTATCGGAATCATCAATAAATTCACAAATCTATATGAGACTTACTATCCCAATGGAAAACCCAAATACAAATTGTATTTCAAAAATGGAGATTTGATGTTGGAAGACACCATTTTTTGGAATAATGGAAAACTTTGCGACGTAATTCTTTTTCATCCAGAAAAAGACGAATATGAAAACAAAAAATTTGATGTGGAAGGTAAAATTGCAAGCATCGATATTTATGACAAAAAAGGCGCATTTTTACGCAAAGATTTGGATCCAGATTATGCCAAAAATCACTTGACAATTGACAACCTTTATCCTTGCTCGGTAATTGATAATTCGCATTTCAAGTATTTTGATAAAACCGCAATTTACAACCCTAAAAAAAATGAAAATTCGATATATTACAAACGTTGGTTTGATGATACAACTGTGAATATTGAAAAATATTTCAATCCCAAAACAAAGACTTTTACGGAAATCAATTATTCTATTATAGGAAATAGAAAATCTGAAAACACCTACCAATTTTCTGATAAATTCGAAAGCTATAAAGGAAATTCTACCACTTATTTAGGAGATTTATCAATCAAAACGATTACCGACGGAACCATTCGTGGCACTGCAATTAATCAGTTGGATAGCTTGAACTATATCAAACTGACGGAGAGGAATCAAAACTTCAAGAAAACTGAACAATCAACCGTTTTATTCCAGAATCAGCCATTTTCTGGTAAAGTGGAAATCGATTATCGCAAGAATAAAATAGACTATCGTTTGTCAAAAAATAAAATCAAATTTTTCATAGGATCTGGCTATAAATCAACACGAAAAATCAATCGATCTGCTTGGAAATACGTTGAAAGCAAAGAAATAAAAAATCAAAAAATCCTTCAATATTTTGAAAATAGCACGAGTGAGTTAAACTTTGACGATGTCTTTTTTCCTCAATTCAACAAAGTGAGTAATTTTTATTCACCGGTTATTGAAGGGCAAATTGATAGATCCCGAAAAGTCAATCGTGCAGTCAAAAAAATAGAAGGTTCGATGCACAATGGCTTGCCATCGGGCGTGTGGAAAGTGATTGGTAAACGCGGCAAAATTATTTCAACTTTTACTTTTGTAGAAGGTAAACTGAATGGGCCAGCAAAAAAATACACCATTCAAGCAAAAAAACCAAAATCAAATAGAAACTATAACGAACTATACAAGTATACAGAATATCCTAAAAAATCTACTTACTATCTCGAAGAAACAGCAGAATACAAAGACGGACTTTTACAAGGAAGGTATGTAAAATACAATTGGCAAGGCAAAACCATCGCTACTGCAAATTTTGAAAATGACGAAATAGTTGGCGTTTCCGTTGGACGTACTGCCATAACCTCAACATACATTAATCACAAAAACAATCAAATAGACGGATCATTAAAAACATATTTGCGATTTCCTGGTAAAGATTCACTTTTACTATATGATCTAAATTCAATAGATGGAAAGTTCGATGGTGAATGTAAAAGTTATCACTTAAATGGAAAACTTGCGCGTATCGGTGTTTTCAAAAATGGTGTACCAATTGACAATTATAAATCCTATGATTCATTAGGAAATCTATTTCACGAAGTACATTTTCAACTTGGAAAACCCGTGGAAGAAATCATTTATGATGGCAAACAGATTGCAACCAAATTTCTCTTCAATCTAGCTGATTCTGTTTATTTCAGTCCATTCAACTATTTTGAAGCATCACCCTCATTCTCTGAATTTGGTGACGATAAATATGACTTATTCTACGATTATCAAATTTTCAATGAAGTAAAAAGTCAACATTCCAAATTATTAGATGGCAATAGAGTTGATAAAGAACATAATGAATATTATTTGATAAAATATTTCCCCAACGAAAACATTGCGCGAGAAGGTGCTTTTATTGAATCAAAGAAAAATGGACTTTGGAAATTTTACAACTACGACGGACAAAAATTGTATGAAATCAACTATTTCGACAGTCTGATAACGTTAAACGATTCAATTGAATTCAAGACGATTGGAGAAAAATTTGAATATGATTTAAATGACAAATTATTTTCAAAAAGCTACGTGATTGAGAAAAACGAAAAATACGATTGTTCCAACAGCGATCATTATGAAATTCGACAATTTTATACAACTTGGCAGGCAAATGACACATTGAAACGAATCAACGGTTATGTCAAAAACTACTACGACAATGGTGTGATTCAAAGTGAAGGCCAAATGCAAAATGGACTTCCAACTGGTGTTTGGAAAGTCTATGACCCGAATGGAAAATTAAACATGCTTGGCGAATACATTTTTGGCAAAAAACAAGGTCGATGGTTGAAAGGCGATTTGTCTAAAATTAAATATTTGGGAGAAATTTGTTTGAATCCGAATCTGCCAGATTTGGAAGAACAAATTAATTACCGCGAAAAATTGTTGGATATAGAAATCTATTATTATAAATTGGGACAAAGATTGAATTCAGAAAAATACAATCTCAACCTCAATAAAAAAGATCAATTTGGCACCGAAAGAAATTATCACCCTTACGAACAAGAATATGAAATTAATTCCGATATTCAACTTCGCTAAATTGAATTATTGATAGCTTTGAATAAATTTCTGTAAAATCACTATTTATTAAGAATTACCACAATGAAAAAACTAATTTTTTTCCTCTTTATTTTCACATGTTTTTCCGTTGTTGGTCAAAAACTGGATTCGACAGAAATCGATGGAGTGAAATACTACATTTATCCTTATCCACAAGCTGCGCGGATGGCAAATGTCTTGGAAACGATTTTATATTCTGATTTTAAATCAGTTATTCAACAAACGAATCCAGAATTATCAAAAAAAGAAATCAAAAAAATTATCAAGGAATACAGCAATATTGCCGGAAATTCCAGCGTTTTTTCAAAAAAAGAAAAGGCAAAGATGGCGCTGATCAAAGCCAATTCAAACCGCTTTTATCAAACCAATTACATTTTCGAAAAAGACATCGTTCCCGCCTTGGAAAAACTTCCAAATGGAAAATACATTCAATATTTTGATAAATACTTTGTTTTCAATCAAAAAGGAGAATTTACAGCTGACTCCAATAAAATCGCTGGATATTTCAATTTGAAAAATAACTTGTTGGATGGAAATGCATATTGGGTCAACATCATAGGTGATACAGTTAAATCTGGGGTCTTTCAAAATGGTTTAAAAGTTGGCGTTTGGACTAATTCAATGCATACGCACGCTCAATACAGAAACAAAAAGGATGTGCAAATTTTCTTGAATCAAAAAATCAAATACAACACAGAAAAAACAAGCTTTGTTAATGGAATTGAAAATGGAAAGTATGAAAAATACAAAGGGAACATTTTACTCGAAAAAGGGAATTACAAAGACGGAAAAAAAAGTGGTGAATGGTTCATTTACAATATAGTAAATTACTATGACAACGATAAATACATTGATTCAGTTGTTTTAAAAACACACTACACTTTAGCTGACAATAAAATACTTTCTCACAAACTATTCATTAGAGATAATAATTTTATTTTCAATAATTTACCTTATAAATATTACACTTTCTCTCCTTACTATGAATCTCCAGAAGTAGATTTTTATTCCATGAGAACTTTCGACAATAAAAAAGAAAAAAATCTGGAACTTCCTGAGGAAGAAAACAATGCGTACGAAGGAGAAGTTTATGAAGAGAATATTGATTATGTTGGAGATATTGACGTATCTGAAGATTATGGTGAAATAGAATTTCCAGATGAGTTTTACGAAAATTATGGGGACAATCCTGCCTCAGGCAATTTCATTAGTGTGAACGGAAGTTATATGCTTAGATCGAAAGCAATCGACAGTATTGGTTATTTTAATAAGTATGAGGGCATTTATGAGGAATTTTTTGATAACGGCAAACTCAAGGTTCGTTTAGAATTTAAAAATGGTGAATTGGTGCGCGAGGACACCATTTTTTGGGACAATGGACTTGCAGCGAATGTCATCAATTTTGATCCTATTAAAAAAGAATACGAATTTAAATCATTGGATTACAACGGCATTCCTTTTGAAATTAACATATATGATTCAATTGGACAATTCATCGAACAAACACTTGATCCTTTTTACAAGGACAAACACATTTTGATTGAAAACAAGAATACCTCTTTGATAGAAGATTATCTATACTCATCAAATGAAGAAGATGTCTTAGAATGGAATTATTTCAGATACAATGATGGTTACGACTCCTTGAGAAAGGCAAATCTGAAAGGAAAAATTTTATTATACAAAGAATGGTATCCAGATACAACCGTGTGGAATTATGATTTATTTGATGCAGATGAAAAAACCTTGCAATCAGAAATTTGGTCACTAAATGGTTCAAAAATGTCTTCTTCTAACTACGAATTCAATGATGACTACACCAATGTCAGAGGTAAAAAAGAACTGTATTTTAAAGATTTAAAATTAGTAAATACCTTCAATGGGAACTATTTAAAAAATTTCTATTCCAATGATACACTTCCTCAAATGAATATAACTGATATTAATAATTCATTTGATATGACCAACGAAGAGATTCTAAATTATCAAAACCAACCTTTTAATGGATCAGTTCAAATTAATTACAATGCCGATAATCCAACTTTTAACATCCAAAAAAACAAAATTGTATTTAATTTCATTCAGTCTGAAAAATTTGAAAAAATATTGATTAACGACTACAAGAAGTTCAAAAAAACAGGTAAAACAAAATACAATGACGTGCTATCCATCTCCAATCATTTAGGATTTGATTATCAAGAATTGCTGTCGTTGCTCATCCCAAGTTTACAATCTAATCTTTTGAGGGCAAGCGGAAGATATGTTTCAGTTGCTAAAATTGAAGGAAATATCAAAGATGGTAAAGCAAACGGAACTTGGAAAGCCTATGATTATTCAGGAAAAATAATCAAAGTAGCAAACTTTTTGAATGGAGAATTGGAAGGAACTTGCAAAGAATATGAAGTTGCATATCCAAAAGCGAAAAGCAAAAACTTAGACTATGATTTCTCGTTTAACTTAAATCCTTACGATACACTTCCAGCTAAAAAAACTTACTATTTGTCAAACGAATCTTTTTACAAAAATGGAATTCAAAATGGAAAAGAAACCAGTTTCGACTGGCAAGGAAATAAAACTTCAGAAAAACAATATGTAAACGGTTTTCCGGAAGGACCAGCATTTGAGCAAAATAGAATTGCAACTACACGCACAAATTATGAAAATGGCGCATTAGATGGAATCGTCAAAACATATTTGCATCTTCCTAAAAGAGATACGATTTTATTATACGAATTGAATTTTCAAGATGGCGCACTACAAGGTGAATCTAAATCCTATCACACCAATGGAAAATTGTCGAAACGAGGATTTTTCCTTTATGGCATGCCAATCGATGACTATGAAGGATACGATTCTTTGGGAATGAAATACCATTACATCAAATTCCAATATTCATATCCCATTGAAGAAAAAATTTGGGAATCAAATCAATTAAGTGTCAGGTATTTATACGATTGGAGAGATTCAATTTATTTTATGCCGGATGATATTGTGCAAACAAATTCGGTACAAAATTTACTCTATAAATTTGGACTTTTACAAAACCAATACAATCAACCCTATTACGGAAGACCAAGTTTGATTGAAAAAACGGGAATCAATTACCACATGACCAAATATTTTCCCAATGATACAATCTCCAGAGACGGAGAAATCAGTGCTGGAAAAAAAGTTGGCTGTTGGCAGTTTTACGGTTACGATGGCGAAAAATTATATGAAGTTGAATATTTCGATAGCATTGTCAAGCTCAACGATTCAATACAATTTAAATCCAAAGGAATTTTAACCGATTTCGATAGCAAAGGAAACTTACTTTCGAAAAGTTTTGTGATTGAAAAATTCGAAAAATACGATTGTTCTCATACAGATCATTATGAAGTGCGACAGTTTTACACCATTTTGGAAGCAGATTCTTCTTTGCACCGCATGAATGGATACACCAAAAATTATTACGACAACGGAACAATCCAAAGCGAAGGAAAAATGAAAAATGGTCTACCCGAAGGTATTTGGAAATATTACGATCCATTCGGAAAATTGAACCACGTGGGAGAATATGTGCTCGGAAAAAGAGATGGAAGATGGTTGAGTGGCGACTTGTCTAAAACCAAATATCTAGGAGACATTTGCATGAATCCAAATTTGCCTGATTTAGAGGAACAAATGAAATATCAAGAGAAATTAATCGATATTTACATTCGCTATTTCAAAATGGGAACACTATTAAATTCAGAATCTTACGACGTTAATTTAAATGATTTCGAAACTGAAAAATCAGAAATCGAAAATGTGGACGAAGAAATCGAGAAGGGTGAATAATTTGAATTAATTTTATTAATTAGTTGTAAATTTTGTAAATTCAACGACTGAAATTTCAAATTATTGAATGTCAAAAATTAAATATTATCTTATGAAAAATATCAAAACGATTGCCATAGTGCTACTTTCTGGATTGTTTTTATACTCATTTACAAACATTAATGAGCAAAAAAATTTGGAAGAAGGATTAAACATTGGTCAAGTTGCAACTTTGACAACTTTGGAAATGCCAAATGTTGACAATACAATGCAAACGCTAGAAAAGTTGAAAATGAAAAAAGGCTTATTGGTGGTTTTTTCATGCAATACTTGTCCATTTGTCGTGGGTTCATCAGATTTTGCAGGATGGGAAAAGCAATACAATGAGATTCATGCCTTGTCTCAAAAATCAGAAATTGGAATGGTTTTAATCAACTCAAACGAAGGTAAACGCGCTGATGAAGACAGTTTTGAAGCCATGCAGAAACATGCCAAAGAAATGGGTTATACAATGTCCTATTTACTTGACAAAAACTCAGAATTGGCAAATGCCTTCGGTGCAAATCGCACGCCTCATGTTTATTTGTTAGACAAAGATCTTAAATTGATTTACAAAGGTTCAATTGATAACTCTTGGGATCCAAAAAGAACAGAAGAAAATAACAGTTTAAAAAGCGCGATTGCCAACGTTTCCAACGACGAAATCGTCAAAGTGAGTAACACTGTTGCGGTAGGTTGCAGTATCAAACGCATTAAAAAATAAAATAGGAATTCATTCTCCAAATAATCAAATAAATGAAAAAAATATTTTACTCAGCATTATTTAGCACGCTATTATTCAATAGTTTTGCGCAAATAGTCGATTTTGGTTTACCTCAAACTGTTCGTGGTAAAATCAATAAAACGAAAGTTTTTGCGCAAATGCCTGCAGTTGATGCCGTTGCTCAAATTACGCAAGATGAACAAAATCGCATCAATGGAATTGATAAAATTTACAGATTTGGAGTAGAACATGAAGTCAATACAAATATCTTGACGGAAGCTTCAAAACAAACATTGCCAAATGGTGATGTTGTTTACCAATATGGTGTTCATTGTCCAAATGCAGTTTCAATCAACTTGATTTTCAATCAATTTGAATTACCAACAGGAGCAAAATTATATTTGGTTGCAAATGATGGAAAATCATATTCTGGCGCTTATACAAGCTTAAACAACAATGTCAATAAGTTAATTGGTACTGAATTGGTTTATGATGAAAAAGCGATAATTGAATTGGTAGAACCGAAAGCGGTTGTCGGAAAATCGATTTTAAATCTTGGAACAGTAGTTCACGGTTACAAAAACCTCGATAACTTCATGGAAAAAGCTTTGGGAACTGCTGGTGATTGTAATATTGATGTCAATTGCCCGCTAGGCATTGGATGGGAAAACCAAAGAAATGCAGCAGCTTGCGTTGTGAGCGGTGGTGGAATTTGTTCTGGTTCATTAGTCAACAATACCTCAGGAACAATAATTCCTTATTATATAACCGCCAACCATTGTGGAATTACCAATACTGCTGCATGGGTTTTTAGATTCCGTTGGGAAAGAACTGCCGCCAATGCGATTTGTGCAGCAAATAATCAAGCAATAAATAACGGCCCAACGAATTTAACAAGAACTGGCTGCACGCTGAAAGCAAATAACTCAAGTTCAGATTTTATTCTTGTTGAGCTAAACACTGCGCCAGATCCTGCTTGGGGAATTTACTACAACGGGTGGGACCATTCTGATGCATTGACAGTAACACAAGCAACAGGAATACATCATCCAGATGCTGATATCAAGAAAATCAGTAGAGAAAACAATGCACCAACGCAACAAGTCACTGCATTTAATGGAAATGCAAATACCAACGTTTGGAGAATTGCCGATTGGGATTTTGGTGTAACAGAACCAGGTTCATCAGGTTCACCACTTTTTGACCAAAATCACAGAACGATTGGTGTTTTATCTGGCGGTGCTTCAGCATGCAATGGCACGGTTGACAACAATCAATACGATATTTACGGTCGTTTTGGAACAGCATGGGACTTAGGTACAACACCTGCAACGAGATTAAAAGAATGGCTAGATCCAAGTAGTTCAGGTGTAATTTTTATTGACGGAGTTGATCCATCTGGTCCAAGTCTTACAATAGACGGTGGAATTCAAAATCCAGTTGGAATTTCGGGTACAATTTGTGGTGGAGTGGTTACTCCACAAATTTCAATTTTCAACGCGGGCTCTGATGCCCTAACAAGCGCTGTAATTGCTTATGGATTTGATGGAAATACAACTCAAACTTATAACTGGACTGGCAATTTAGCTCAATTTGCAAATGCTGTAATTAATTTACCATCACAAACATTAGGATCGGGGAATCATACGTTTACTGCAAACATTACTGCTTCAAATGGTAGTGCAGATGTTGGTTCATCCAATAATTCATTGACATCAAACTTTACAACTGTTGTAAACGGTGAAACAGTTGATTTGAACTTAATTCTTGACCAATACGGCTCTGAGATCTCTTGGCAAGTATTAGACTTAACAAATGTCGTTCTTTATTCTGGTGGCGGTTATTCAGATGGAGCAGCAGGATCAACAACACCTGTAAATGCAAGTTTTTGCCTTGCTCCAGGTTGCTATAATTTTAAAATTATGGACTCTTATGGTGATGGTATGACAAGCACAAACAACCCATCTGGAAGCTACACAATTACCAATTATAATGGAACTATATTGGCAGAATTGACATCTGCAAATGCAAATTTTGGAAATACAGACACTACCCAATTTTGTGTAACAAGTTCCGCAGGAATTGAAGAATATTTGTTAAGTCAAAGCATATCAATTGCGCCGAATCCAGCAAATGATGTTTTGACTATTCAAGCTAAAAATGACAATCAAATTGAATCAATTTCAATTTATAATTTGGCTGGTCAACTTTTAATCGAAAAATCGGTGAATGAAAATCAAACTCAAATAGACATTGTAACTTTGAGTGGTGGCATGTATATTGTGAAAATTCAAACACAATTTGGTTTAATTGCCAAACAAATAGTGGTACAATAATTTTGTAGGGAATTGATAATTTTGATCGATTATCAATTCCCTTTCTTTTTTTTAACCTAAAAAATGTACCTTAGCCTTTTGCAAATGATATTTCATGAAGTCAATTGAATTTACGACAGGTCAACATGTTAAAATTGAATACGAAATCGCTTCTACTGGTGTTCGTGTCATTGCTTCAATCATAGATTTATTTGCATTTTTCATTTACTTTTTGATTTTTACTTTCCTACTAGGCGCCTCAATGGTTTCTTGGGAACCTGAAACAGGCAGTTTTATCTATCTTTTACTCATTAGAATTCCCTTTATTTTTTACAGTCCAATCATAGAATATCTTACACATGGACAAAGTCTAGGTAAGTATGCCATGGGAATTAGAGTGGTAAGTTTATCAGGTGAAAATGCAGGTTTCAGAGAATATTTTACCCGATGGATTTTCAGAGTTGTTGACATGTGGTTCGGTTTCGGTTTTTTGGCAATTCTGTTTTCAAGTACTTCAGAAAGAGGACAAAGATTGGGCGATGCCATGGCAAATACAGTCGTCATCAATAAACGAAATAGCCAACAATATAATTTGAGAAATATTTTGGCCATCAAAGATCAAAAAAATCATGAACCAACGTATCTAAATGTACTCAGATTCACTGATGAAGATGTGATGCTAATCAAAAACACGATACAAAGAGTTGAAAAATATCCCAACGAAGAAACCAAAAAATTCACCATTGAGTTGGCTCACAAGACAGCAGAAATCATCGGTTTACCAGAAACACCGCAGAAAAAAATGGAGTTTCTAAGAACCGTTTTGTTAGACTATGTTGTTCTCACACGTTAAAAAATATGTCCAGTTTAGTACTTGTACCAACGCCTGTTGGAAATTTAGAAGACATAACGCTCAGAGCAATCCGCATGCTCAAAGAAGCAGATTGTATCTATGCTGAAGATACCCGAGTTACCAAAAAACTTTTGAATCACTTCGAAATTCAAAAACCAGTTTATCCATTTCATGCGCACAATGAACACAGAACATTGGAATTTGTAATCGATAAAATCAAAGAAAACACGATGACAGTTTTGGTATCCGATGCCGGAACTCCCGCCATTTCTGACCCAGGATTTTTACTAGTTCGTGCTTGTGTGGACGCTGGAATCGATGTTTCTTGTTTGCCTGGCCCAACCGCTTTAATTCCAGCATTGGTTGGTAGCGGATTTCCATGTGACCGATTTTGCTTTGAAGGCTTTCTACCGCACAAAAAAGGCAGACAAACCAAACTACAAGAATTGGCATTGGAAGAAAGAACAATCGTACTTTATGAATCACCTCACAGACTGGTGAAATGCCTGGGTCAAATCGCGACTTTCTTTGAGCCAACAAGAAAAGTTTGTGTTGTGCGTGAAATCTCCAAAATTTACGAAGAATTCAAAAGAGGCGAAGCACAAGAAGTTCAAAAATATTACGAAGCCCATCCTCCCAAAGGAGAAATTGTCATCATCATTGAAGGAAAAAATGGAAAAAATTGATACCAAAGGAATTGTTTTAAAAGCCTATGGAAAAGCTGAAAATGCTTTTGAGGAAAAAACAATTCAGATTAATAAGCCAAAATCCAATGAAGTTCTGATTGATGTCGAAGCATTTGGTTTAAATTATGCCGATGTAATGGCAAGAAATAATTTGTACAAAGAAGCGCCGCCACTTCCCGCAGTTTTAGGATATGAGGTTGTAGGAATTATCGAAGCCGTAGGTGCAGATGTATCACCAGAATTATTAGGTAAAAGAGTAGTTGCTTTCACCAGATTTGGTGGATATTCCAAAAAAGCAGTTACACAAGATTACGCTATATCACTAATAGACAATATGCCAGCAGCTGAAGCTTTGGCGCTTTCAACACAATTCGTAACTGCATATTATATGGCCATCTACCTTTCGCCTGTTCACGCAGGAGACAAAGTGCTGATTCATGCAGCAGCTGGTGGCGTTGGAACTGCTCTAATTCAATTGTGTAAATGGAAAAAAGCATTTGTCTACGCGAAAATCGGAAATGACAGCAAAGAAAGTCTAGTAAAAGAATTGGGCGCAGATGTTGTAATCAACTACAATAAAGTAGATTACAGAACTACTGTTCTTTCGCATTTGAAAAATGAAAGATTGGATGTCACCTTCAACCCTATCGCTGGTTCCACTTTTAAGAAAGATTGGAGTTTGATTGGTTCTGGAGGAAAAGTAATCCTTTTTGGCGGATCAGAAAGATCTGGAAAAAAATGGGGGATTTTGTCCTCACTCAACTTTGTAAGAAAAATGGGCATCGTTATACCAATCGGACTCATGATGCGCTCCAAAAACGTTCTAGGCGTCAATATGCTCAAGATCTCTGACAACAAACCACAAGTGCTAACAGATTGCTTAAAAGCAGTTGTAGAATTAACCAATCAAGGCATTTTGAAACCACAAGTTGGAGCAAAATTCAATGTAAAAGAAATTGCTGCTGCACACGCTTTGCTAGAATCGGGTAAATCAACTGGAAAAATATCTGTTTTTTGGGAATAAATAACAGCCATTGAAGGAAGAGCAAAAATATCTATTAGAAGAATTTATCTTCGATTTGACAGAAATTCCTTCATCTGATGTTTTGGTAAATCTAGATACTTCTAAAAAAGATGTATTCAAGATAAGTGATGAACTAAGTGAAAAACTTGAATTTCCGTTAGAAAATACATTAAGTCAAATTATCAAAGTTGCCGTCCAAAACAAACGCAATTCAGATACCGAATCATTGTGCATCGCACTGAATGGTTTGACTTGGGACTACAAAGGAAAAAATGTTACATCACCGCTTATTTTAATTCCAATTTCCTTCAAAATAAACAAAGTAAACCAAAAGATCGCCTTCATTTTAGATAAGGAAAATTATATTTTCAATCCTTTTATTGTCAATGAACTCAAAAGGACTTACGACCTTATTTGGGAATTAAATGTAGAAAAAGATTTTGGCGAAAATTTAGAGGTTTTCAACCAATTTCTGATTAAAAATGGATTGGAATTTACAATTGAGAATTTTAAATATTTAGGAAATTTTCATCACCACAGATACCAAATTGTCAAAGATTTAGAAGCCCTAAAAAACCAAGAACAAAATCATTTAGTCAAAGAAATATTAGGGGAAGATTTTGATAATCTAACGAACATAAAAGCCTTAACGGACTACAATTTAGTTTCGATTGACAAAGATCAATTGCAAGTTTTCGAAAAAATCAAAACAGGAAATCTTGTCATTCAAGGCCCTCCAGGAACAGGAAAATCTCAAGTTTTAACAAATCTCTTGGCAAAATTACTTTTTGCAGGAAAAATGAATTTGGTTGTCTCCGAAAAAAAAGCGGCATTGGAAGTTTTGGTTAAAAAATTGAGCCAATTCAATTTGGATGATTTTACATTTATCTCGCAAGGCCAAGTCAAATCGCATGACTTTATCCTAAAATTGAAAAACACTTGGGATAAATTAGAAATCAAAACCGAAAAGCATCCCAAAAACCTATTACTATCAGAACAATTATTGGCACAACTTCAGCTGACAATTGATAAAATGTTATCTAAAAACCTCATCGGAGGCATAAGTCTTGAAGAATTCAAAAATCTACTTAAAAATCACGATTTACAAAATGTTGAATATTCCTCAGCTGTGCCTGAAATCAAAGTTTGGCTTGAGCAAAAATCAGCGATAGAGCAACTTCATTCAATTTGGGGCGGATTTGAAAAACTACATTTTTTAAGTCAAAATGCTTTACGCGAATACTTACAATTAGATCAAGAAATCCGACAGCTAAAACTACAATTTAAAAAATTCGCTGGGAAATTTGAAATTGAGACGGTAGGAGAATTAGCAAAAATTATCAGACAGATACCAAGATTTCAAATTATTGAAAATGAATCTTACAAGAAATATGCTTCTGTTTTTTCGTCCAAAAAAGACCACAATAAATTTGAAAAAATAAAAAATAAGTGGATCACAAAAGAAGCTGAATTTAATCTAATCAGTTCAGAGGAGAAAAATTGGAATGAAAAGCCAAACATCAGTCAAATTGAATCTTGGAAAATTCAATTAGCCAGCACTTGGTGGACCAAAAGAAAAGCTGAAAAACAAATTAAAAATTGTCTCAAAAACAAGGATGTTGTTCCACAAATAGCCATCGAAAATTGGTTAAAATATCTATCCATTTCAGAAGAAATTCA
This sequence comes from Crocinitomicaceae bacterium, assembly GCA_040403095.1. GTDB lineage: Bacteria > Bacteroidota > Bacteroidia > Flavobacteriales_D > Crocinitomicaceae > JAQVCM01. Next base: position 34,680 of record JBBALI010000007.1, on the reverse strand, counting down.
AAAACTAAAAGAACAATTTTTGAGTTTTGGAATAGAAAGACCTGAATTAGAAATCGAGAGTATTAACTACATCGTAAAGCAACTTGAAAATGAAAAATCAAACGAATTAAACCAAGCTTTATTGATAGGTGAAAGCAAAAGAAAAGAAGCAATTTTAGCATCAAATGAATTACACGTTTTTTACCAAAAAATAAAAAACATATTGAATTACGATTTAGATAAAATTACACTTAAAAATTTAATTGATTTAGAAGAAAATATCGAGGAAATAATTTTGCAAAAAAATATTTTAATTAATTTAAATCCAAATATTTACAACTTACTTTCAACTTCACAATCACCTCAAATAATTGCCGAAAAAATACTTAGAAGTCATTGGGTAAACTTTGAATCAAACTGGCCAGAACTAGCAAAATTTGATGGGGATTCTTTATTGAAAAAAATAGAAAAAATCATTCAATCGGAACAAGAAGAGATGTTCTTATTTGGAAAGGAGATTTATTTTCAACAAGCACAAAAATTTGAACAATTAAATTCAATTTTGAGAACTGCAAATGGGAAATTAAAACCTGAAGAAAAAGCGCTAAAAGCTAAATTAAAAATCGGAAAATCGATTTTGGTCAAGGAGTTTGGTAAATCTAAACAACATAAAACAATCAGAGAATTATTGAATAGTGAAGCAAGAGTTTGGATTGAAGTTTTGACACCGATATGGTTGAGCACGCCCGCTCAAGTTGCAGTCACTTTCCCGATGGAACAATCGCTTTTTGATTGGGTAATTTTTGACGAAGCAAGCCAAATTCCGCTTTCAAATGCGCTGGGATCACTCCAAAGAGCCGAAAGAGCAATTATTGCAGGCGATGAACAACAAATGTCGCCGAGCAACTATTTTGCAAGCGCAATCACAGGAGTTGATTTATTACACCAAGCCAATTATTATTATCCAAAAACAACTTTAAAACATCATTACAGAAGTAATCATCCCGCACTAATTTCATTTTCAAACAGGTATTTTTACCAAAATGAATTAATTGCCTATCCTTCATCAACTGAAAATAAGCAACCTTTAAATTTACATTTCATTGAAAATGGTCGTTTCATTGACCGCCAAAACGTGGAAGAAGCTAAAGCTGTTGCAAATCTGATTGAAAAGTCAATAGATGGCAAAGAAGCGCTAGGGATTGTTGCTTTTTCAGAACAACAACTTGACTGTATTTGGAAAGAACTTTCAGCAATCACACAGCAAAAAATCAATCAAAATACGGAACACGGAAAAGGATTTTTCAGGGCTTTGGAGCAAGTTCAAGGCGATGAATGTGACACTTTAATTATTAGTTTTGGTTATGCCAAAAATGAAATCGGTGAATTTCACAAGAGATTCGGGCCATTAAATCAAAAAAATGGATCTAAAAGGTTGAATGTTTTACTCACAAGAGCCAAAAAATCAATTCATTTTTTCAGCTCCATTACCTCTAAAGATTTAGAATTAAGCACCAATGAATCTATCAATTTGCTGCGTTACTATTTGATACAATTGGAAGGTGAAAATGAAAATGCAACATTAAAATTTCCCTACGATTTAGAAGTAAAAATCGAAAAAAACAATCAACTTTTGATTTCTCAAATTACCAATAAAATTAACGATGCCAGAGAATTAGTAACAACGCACGATGTTTTAACGAAACGCGGATGGAAAATTAAATACGAATTCTAGCAAAGAATCGATTACATATAATCTTTCAAAAACGGCGACATTTCTGCTTCAATATCTTGGCGCAATTGCATCAATCTTTTCGCATATTGTTCCATGTGCTTTTCACGCTCTGTATCTGGTATAAATTTCTTAGTTGGTCGCGGTTTTCCTTCTTCATCGACAGATACAAAAACAATCACACAATGAGTCGTTTTCACAAATTTCGCGTCTGACATTTTGCGAGAATAAACATCTACCGCAATGTGAATACTCGAAGAGCCAGTATAAATTACCCGCGCCATAATCTTCACCAAATTTCCGATTTGAATTGGCTGGTAAAAGCGAATTCCACCCACATAAACAGTGACGCAATAGCCTTCAGCCCAAGTGGAAGCGCAGGCATAAGCAGCTTGGTCAATCCATTTCATCACCGCACCACCGTGAACTTTGCCACCAAAATTAACGTCAGAAGGTTCGCTTACAAATTGAAAAGTTATTTTGTCTTGCATGGGATTTTTTTTATTTCCTCCTCTTCTCCTCCAACCACTTCGGAACATGGCTCGATTTCGGTTTCACATCGCTTAACAATTTCTCAGCCAAATCAGGTCGATTTGCTTTTTGTAAACGACTTTTGATCCAATCTCTGTTCTCACGTTTATACCAAAAGAAAAAACGATTTTGATTCAACTTTTCCTCCTTCGTTTTTACCGTATTGATTGGCTTCAAAGTATATGGATGAACACCAGAATAATAAATTACTTCAGCAACAGTCATCGGAGTTGGCGTAAAATCTTGCACTTGCTCCAATTCAAATCCCATGTCTTTGGTTTCTGCAGCCAAATTGGCCATGTCCTCCTCTTCGCAACCTGGGTGAGACGAAATAAAATAAGGAATCAATTGCTGATTTAAACCATGTTTTTCAGAAATTCGGTCGTATTTTTCCTTGAATTTATGGAAATATTTGAACGAAGGTTTACGCATAACTCGCAATGTAGCGTCGGAAGTATGCTCTGGAGCCACTTTTAATCTTCCAGATACATGTCGCGTAATTACTTGCTCAATGTACTCGTCATGATTTCCATCTTCGTTGTTTTTATTGAAATCATCTACCAATAAATCATAGCGAATTCCAGAACCTACAAACGCCTTTTTGACTTTCGGATGTTGATCGACTTTGCGATACAATTCCGTCATCGGTTTATGTGAAGTGTCTAAATTTGAACAAATTACTGGGTGAATACAACTAGGACTTGAACAACGATTACAAATTGCTTCGTCTTTTCCTTTCATTTTGTACATATTCGCCGATGGTCCACCCAAATCTGAAATGTAACCTCTAAATTCCGGGTGCGAAACAACTTCCTCCAATTCTTTCAAAATGGAATTTTCACTTCGTGAAGCAATGAATTTTCCCTGGTGCGCTGAAATAGTGCAAAAACTGCATCCACCAAAACATCCGCGATGCATATTGATGGAAAATTTAATCATGTCATACGCAGGAATGGCGCCACGCTTCTTGTATTTAGGATGTGGCATGCGCGTATAAGGCAAATCAAATGATTCGTCAATTTCCTTCTCCTCCATCGTTTTGTATGGAGGATTGATTACCAAAGTTTCATTTCCAACATGCTGAATAATGCGGTTCGCTTCCCATTTATTAGACTCAACTTCGACAATTTTAAAATTGGCTGCATATTTGATTTTGTCTTGCAAACAAACTTCATGGCTCGCTAATTCAACAGTCTCCCATTGTTTATTTTTAGGCAATTCTAAAGAAGAATCTTGTAAAAAAGCAACTTGTTTTAATGTTTTCAAAGAAGAAAATGGAACACCTTTTTTCAACAACCGCAAAATTTCACGCAAAGGTTGATCGCCCATTCCATACACCAATAAATCGGCTTTGGAATCTACCAAAATGGAAGGCATGAGTTGGTCTTTCCAGTAATCGTAATGGGTAACACGACGCAAGGATGCTTCAATTCCACCAATCAAAATCGGAACATCTGGATACAATTCTTTCAGAATATTTGAATATACAATCGTCGCATAATCAGGCCTGTGACCAGCTGATCCTCCAGGTGTATAGGCATCTGTTGAGCGCAAACGCTTATTGGCAGTGTAATGATTCACCATTGAATCCATACAACCAGCTGTTACACCGAAAAAATATTTTGGTTTACCAAATTTCTTAAAATCTCGTAAATCGTCTTTCCAATTGGGTTGTGCTACGATGGCGATTTTAAATCCTTCGCTTTCAATGATGCGACCAATTACAGCCGTGCCAAAAGCAGGATGATCCACATACGCATCCCCAGAAATTAGAACAACGTCCAATTCGTCCCAACCCCTTTTTTCCAATTCTTTTGCCGTTATTGGCAACCAATCTGTTATCGGTCTTTCTTCCATTGGTACAAAATTACAGCTTTGAAGTGACAATCAATAATTCATGTCCTTCCAAATGAATAAAATCATTAATTCAATTCTAATTTAGCTCTTTGAATCAACGGTTGAAGGTTCATTTTGTTCAATTTCATTACCTTTACAGCATGAGTATTGTTGACATTCTTATTCTTATTCCACTTGGATATGCTGCTTGGAAAGGTTTTCAGCATGGAATTATCATCGAAGTTTTTACATTGTTGGCTTTATTGGTTGGAATTTATGCAGGAATTCACTTTTCAGATGTAACAGCCAATTGGATGAAAAATTCGCTCGGTTGGGATTCTGAATATCTGCCAGTCATTGCGTTTACAATCACTTTTTTAGGAATTGGTGCAATGGTGTATTTTGCTGGAAAAATGATCGAGCAATTTGTGAAAGTCACCAATTTAACGCCAATAAACAAAGCCTTTGGAGTCGTTTTTGCCGTATTGAAAATGACTTATTTTGTAAGTGTTTTCTTGGTTTTACTGGAATCCTACGATGAAAAAGGAGATTTTTTACCTCCTTCGATGAAAGAAAAATCCTTACTCTACAATCCAATATTGAAAGTTTCGACCACCACCATTCCAGCTTTGAAAGAAAGTACCCTTTTTGTGAAAAATGCGTTACAATCCGACAGTACAGATTTGACAATTGAACAAGTTTTACGAGCGAAAGAAATTGCGGATAGTTTAGGAATCGATGCTCAAGATGGAAAAGAATTGTATGATGTCTATCAAAAATACGAGAAAAAGGATGAATAATATTGCAGCGATATTTTTGGTTTTTTGGTTTGGATTTCAAGTTTCAGCACAAAATCAAGCATTAATTGCACTTGGCAGTTTGGCACAAAAAGACAAATGGCTGGACATTCATGTCCGAAAATCAGGACCATATATTGGTGTTCAACGTGGTTTGTTTTGGGTTGGTGAAGTTGGAGGCGAAATGCAATTCAAAAAAGTGAAATTGATAAAACCTGTCACGCAAGCTATTCATACAGGAGTGAATTATAATTTTACACACAATGTGTTGGGCTATGATGCTGGTTATTGGGTCAAATTTGGTCGACTCAATTTCACTTATGGTGGAAATGTCATCATGCGGACCGATTTCAAACAAACAAGCGTTGGTTTTGCCCCTGTTGTTGGTTTTAAAATAACCCAATTTCACATCCAAACGGGCTATAATTTCTTAACGCCTTCAAGCACGGTTAAATTGACCAATACTTTTTTCATCGCTTTGCGTTTTGTATTGATTAACAAACGTGATTGGGACGTTGACACCAAAAAATCAAAAGACAAGAAAGGCTTGTTTCAACGTAAATGAAAGTAGGAATAGTTGGCACCGGCCCTGCAGCATTAATGGCAGGCAGTCAATATCTTTTACAGGGATTTGAAGTGTCATTCTACGACCACAAAAAAGCACCTGCAAGAAAATTCTTGGTCGCTGGTCATGGCGGATTCAATTTAACACATTCTGAATCGAAATCAGATTTTTTGTCGCGCTATAATTGTGACGAAATCAAAAAATGTGTGGAGAAATTTGACAATCAAGCATTGATTGAATGGTTGAAATTAATTGGAATTGAAACTTATACTGGTTCAACAGGAAAGATTTTTCCCATCAAAGGAACAAAACCAATTGATGTGTTGAATGCTTGGATTTCTTGGTTGAAAAACAAAGGTGCAGATTTTCATTTTGATCATAAAATGCTCGATTTTGATTCAAATTCAATTATTTTTCAAACGAAATCGATAGAAAAAATCATTTCTTTTGATAAAATGGTTTTCGCTTTAGGCGGAGGAACTTGGTCAAAAACAGGTTCGGACGCAGCTTGGGTAGAACTATTTCAATCCAAAAATATCGCAATTGTTCCACTACAATCTAGCAATGCAGGAATGAATTTCCGTTTTCAGGTTCCACTTGAAAAAATGGAAGGCGAAATTTTGAAGAATGTGGTCACTTCTATTGGTGATTTTCAAAAAGCTGGAGAAGTCACCTTGACAAATTATGGTTTTGAAGGAGCAGCCATTTATCATTTGAATCGCGCTTTTCGAGAAAACCCGGATTTGCCACTTTGCATAGATTTAAAACCACAATGGAATTTAGCGCAAGTACTGGCCTGCTTAAAATCTGCTAAAAACAATACAGAAGGACTCAAAAAGATGAAACTTTCCAAAGCTGCTATTTTTCTTTTAAAATCAGAAACTGACAAAGCGACATTCTTAAATCCAGAAAGTTTGGCCGAAAAAATCAAAAATTTGAGCTTTAAAATTGAATCCTTGCGCCCGATGGATGAGGCTATTTCGACCTCTGGCGGCGTTTCTTGGAATGAACTGCATTCAGATTTGAGTTTGAAAAAATTCCCAAACATCAAACTTTGTGGGGAAATGATTGATTGGGACGCACCCACTGGCGGATATTTGTTGCAAGCTTCCATCGCATCAGGATTTTGTGCTGGTACAATATGAAAAAAACTATCCCATTTAGCAAGAAAATCAGACGTTTTTATTTCATCAACATCAAAATTAATTGTTTGATATTATATTTGCACAATTAAAATTTTAAAAGCATGAATGATTCATCACATTATTCATGGTAAATAAAGATTCATGAGAGAAGAAGTAAAGAAAATTGTAGAGGCAATGAGCAAAAATTTCGTTGCTCATCCTTGGCATGGAATTGAAGTCGGTGAAAAAGCGCCAGCTTTTGTAAATGCTTACATTGAAATCATCCCTGCTGATGCGATTAAATATGAAATCGACAAGCCATCAGGACACATTATGGTGGATAGACCACAAAAATTATCCAATCATATGCCGTGTTTATATGGATTTATTCCCAAAACATACTGTGATACACAAGTTGCCGCTTTTGCCAATGAAAAAACTGGACGTACAGAAATTACAGGCGATTTAGACCCTTTGGATATCTGCGTGTTGAGCGAAAGAACATTTTTACACAACAACATTTTATGCGAATCCAAAGTAATTGGCGGTTTCAGAATGTTGGATGGTGGTGAAGCGGATGATAAAATTATCGCTGTTTTGAAAAACGATCAAGCTTATGGAAACATCGAGGACATTTCTGAAATGCCGAAAATGGTTATCGACAGAGTGCGTCACTTTTTCTTGACTTACAAAGATTTAGATGGCGGAGCAAAAAATGTTGAAATTACGCATGTTTACGGTAAAGAAGAAGCTTTCGAAGTTATCAAACGTGCATCAGCAGACTACACAGCAAAATATGGTGACACCAACGAAACATTGGTTGAATCTATTTTGAGTGCGTTGAAATAACATTAAATCGAAATAAATTTAGAGACTGTTCAATTGTTGAGCAGTCTTTTTTTTGCTGCAATTTTAAGAAAATTACTATTTTCGTTCAAAAGTATCGCATGAATTTCATTTGGGTTTTTATTGGCGGAGGTTTAGGAAGTATTTCTCGCTATGGCGTAAGTCTAGGAACTCAAAAAATCTATGCAGGAAATTTACCTATTGCAACTTTTACTTCCAATATTTTAGCTTGCATTATTTTGGGAATTACCGTCTATGGTTTCAAAGACAAAATAGAATCAACCGCTTGGATTTCACCTTTGTTAATAACTGGTTTTTGTGGTGGTTTCAGTACTTTTTCCTCTTGGAGCAAAGAAACAGTGGATTTAATTCAACAAGGTCAATGGATTTGGGCGGTTTCAAATATTTTAATTTCGCTCTTCTTTGGCGTTGGCATTTTACTTTGGATGAAAATGAGTGTTTAATTAAGAATCAATAAAAGCTTAATATTTCGCACTGTTTCTTGCAACATTTCCAATCTTTTTTTCCCTACCTTTGCACTTCAATAATTTAGACATTTATACATGAGTTTACTTACTGTTGGGAGTGTTGCTTTTGATGCAATTGAGACTCCATTTGGAAAAACAGATAAAATAATCGGTGGCGCAGCAACTTACATTTCGTTGGCAGCTTCTTTTTTCGAAAAAAATCAGCGCATTGTTGCTGTTGTTGGAGATGATTTCCCACAAGCAATGATCGACACTTTATCCTCTCGCGGAGTTGATTTAGCTGGGTTGCAAATCAAACAAGGCGAAAAATCGTTTTTCTGGTCCGGAAAGTACCACAACGACATGAACACCAGAGATACTTTGATCACTGAATTAAATGTATTGGAACATTTTGATCCAATTATTCCAGCGGAGTATCAAGGAACTGAATATTTGATGTTGGGAAATTTGAGTCCACAAGTGCAAAAATTGGTGGTTGAGCGATTGACTGAAAGACCAAAATTAATCGCGATGGATACTATGAATTTCTGGATGGACATCGCCTTGGAAGACCTGAAACAAACTTTATCGGTGATTGATTTGTTAATCATAAACGATGAAGAAGCCAGACAACTTTCAGGTGAAAGTTCGTTAGTGAAAGCTTCAAAAGTGATTCGCGCTATGGGACCAAAATATTTGATTATCAAAAAAGGAGAACACGGAGCTTTGTTGTTTCACGAAGAACAAATTTTCGCAGCGCCAGCATTGCCTTTGGAAGAAGTTTTTGATCCAACAGGAGCAGGAGATACTTTTGCAGGAGGTTTTATGGGATACATTGCAAGCACAGACGATATTTCATTTGAAAATATGAAAAGAGCAATCATTGCAGGTTCTGCTTTGGCTTCGTTTTGTGTAGAAAAATTTGGAACTGAAAAATTGACTAACATTTCTCAAGCAGATATGGAAAACCGCATTCAGCAGTTTGTTTCATTGGCTAATTTTGAGATGACATACCAAGTAGATTAAGCTTTTGAGCTATGGAAAAAACAGCGTTTATTGATCAATTAAAAGCATTTACTACTCAGGAAGACGTTTTGTCAGTGAGTCGTGATGTGAATGAATTAAAAAGCAAATTTGAAGATTTTTGCATTGAAGAAGAGCGATTGAAACAAGTTGCGTTCTTAGAAGCTCAAAAAGAAGGCGATACTGCTATTTATGAAAGAATGCCAGATCCTTTGAAAGAGGAATTTTATGCAATTTACAATGTATATCGCGATCAAAAAACGGCAGTTTCCACAGCAAAAAAATTAGAGCAAGAAGCCAATATGCGCCTGAAAAAGAATTTGATCGAAAGATTGAAAACCTTGATTCAAGAAGAAGAAAATATTGGTGTTGCAGTTGCAACCTACAAAGAAATACACGAAGCTTGGAAACAATCGGGTGATGTAATCCGAGAGAAAAGACAAGAAATTCAACAAGAATATTCTAAATTATTGGAGTCTTTCTTCTTCAACTTGAAGATTTACCGTGAATTGAAAGAGCATGATTTGAAACGAAATTTCCAAATTAAAACGGAATTAGTAGAAAAAATCAAAGCCTTAAATTCTTTGGAATCGGTGAAGGAAATGGAAGCATCAATCAAAGCATTGCAAAATGAATTTGATGAGACTGGACCTGTTCCGCAAGAAGAATGGGAAAATGTCAAAAATGCATACTGGGAAGCTGTAAAAGCTGTCTACGCCAAAATTCACGAATTCTATGAAGGAAAACGTGAAGAATTGCGCTTAAATATCGAGAAAAAACAAGCGCTTTTAGACGAAACAAAAGCATTTATTGCTTCTATTGAAGAAGTTACTTCAACCAAAGAATGGGAAGAATTGACCCAAAAATTATTGCAATTTCAAGACGATTGGAAAAAAATCGGTTTTGGAAGTAAAAAGGAAAACGAAGAATTGTGGGCTGCTTTTAGAGTAGAATGCGATACGTTTTTCGCTAAAAAGAAAGCTTTTTTCGGAGGAATTCGTTCTCAATTCGATGCGGTTGCCAATCAGAAAAAACAACTGGTTGAAAAAGTGCAAACTTTGAAAGACTCTACTGATTGGAAAGCTACTTCTGAAGCAATCGTTAAATTGCAACAAGATTGGAAAAAACTCGGGAATGCTGGTCAACGCAATGAACAACAACTATGGAAAGATTTCAGAGGAGCTTGTGATGCATTTTTCAATGCCAAACAAAAACATTTTGAAGAATCTGACAAATTGAACGAAACCAATTTGGCCGCTAAATTGGACATCATTTCAAAGATTGAAGCATACGAAGTTACTGACGACAAGAAAAAAGCATTGGATGATTTGAAAGAATTTTCAAGAGCTTTCAATGCGGTTGGGAAAGTGCCATTCAAGGAGAAAGACAAAGTGTACAATGCCTACAAAACAGCCATTGATGGACATTATACCAAATTGAAATTGGAAGGCGCTGAGAAAGAAAAGGCGATGTTCCAAGCCAAAATGGATTCGTTGAAAGCCAATCCAAATGCGGACAAAATGATTGACCGTGAGCGCAAAGACATGCAATTGCAGATTCAAAACTTGAAACAAGAAGTCAATCAATACGAAAACAATCTAGGTTTCTTCGCCAAATCAAAAGGTGCTGACGCCATGATCAAAGAAATTGAATCGAAAATCAATGGTGCAAAGCGCAAAATTGAAGAATATCAACGCAAAATAAAGCTCCTGAACGAATGAATAAATTCGTAAATATATTATTGATGTTAATTTCATTTCCAACATTGGCAGTCGTTGTCTATGTTGGTTTTGATTTCCCGGTGGAATTTCTGAAAACAACGGGAAACAACATCCCTTTCAAACAAGAAATTCTTCTTGGATTTGGAGGTTTACTTTTAATCATCGGCGGAAGAAGATCCATGAGAAGATGGACAGGAATGCGCATGGTTTCGCAAATTTCTCGTTTCCAATGGAATCAACCAATGGGAAAATCTAGAATTCGTCAAGCCAATATGTATTTGAACTTGGAAGCAATGATGCACCTTTTTCTCGCATTCGCCACTTACTCCGTTACACCTCAAGCATGGCCAATTTCATTAGTCTATTTGATTCTTGGTTTAGACCATTTGCTTTTTGAAATTTACGGTACAAGTAGAAATAAATTCCGCGTTGGAATTACCAAAAATGCCATTGTTGTTGCGGATCGCGATGTAAAAATCATTTATTTTTCGGGTTTAAGAAAAGTTAGTACACAACAACAAAGCTTGTTTTTTGACTACATCAAAGAATTACAAATTGCCATTCCTATTGATGCAGTGGCAGCTGAAAATAGAACTTCATTTAGAGAAACGATAGAACAAATTGTTGATAGAGACAAAGTCTTCTTTTCAGAAGGATTTAAAGAATTTTAAATCCAATAATCTGTTTTTTTGTTAAACATCTCTTCACTTTGATTGTTAAATTTAAACAACAATTAGCATGGAAAATAAAGGAAGAGGATTTGTATTTAAACCTTATCAAGCACCCGAACAATCCCCATTTGATCGTCTTTTTGAGATTTTCACTGAATTAATCACGCACACTTCTGGCGATTTTGATGAAGCAATTGATTGGCTGCGCGTCTTAGACAAAGAATATAATCTAACGACTGCTGAATATACAATCGACGATTTCATTGAAGATCTGCGAAAAAAGCGCTACATCAAAGACAAAGAAGGAACAGAAGGCGAAGGTGGAACGGAAATTACTGCCAAAACAGAAAGAGCCATTCGCAAACAAGCACTCGATCACATTTTTGGGAACATCAAAAAAAGCGGCGCTGGAAATCACTCAACCAAATACAGCGGTAAAGGCGATGAACAAACCGGAGAATTTCGAAATTATATTTTTGGAGATTCCTTGGAGCGCATCTCGATGACAGAAAGCTTGAGAAATGCCCAAATCAACAACGGAATTGGTGAATTTCAATTGACGGAAAGAGATTTGATTGTGGAGGAAAGTTATTTCAAAGCGCAAATGAGTACTGTTTTGATGATTGACATCAGTCACAGCATGATTTTATACGGAGAAGACAGAATTACGCCTGCGAAAAAAGTAGCGATGGCGCTTTCGGAATTGATTAAAACTCGTTATCCAAAAGATTCGATTGACATTTTGGTTTTTGGAAATGATGCTTGGGTTATCGAAGCCAAAGATTTGCCTTATTTGCAAGTGGGTCCTTATCACACAAATACCGTTGCTGGTTTGCAATTGGCCATGGATATTTTGCGACGCAAAAGAAATACCAACAAGCAAATTTTCATGATTACTGACGGAAAACCAAGTTGCGTCAAAGAGCCAAACGGCGATTATTACATGAATAGCAATGGATTGGATTCATACATCGTTGATAAATGCTACACAACTGCACAACAAGCGCGTAAATTACATATTCCGATAACGACATTCATGATTGCACAAGATCCTTATTTGAGACAATTTGTGCAACGTTTCACAGAAGCCAATCAAGGAAAAGCTTTTTACACAGGATTACAAGGTTTGGGTCAAATGATTTTTGAAGATTACCAAACCAATAGAATCAAAAGAATTAGAGGTTAAACAACAACAATATTAGCAAAATGACAAATATTCAAACACTCGGCGAATTAAAAAAATCAGGTTACCAATCCAAACCGATAAAAGAAGAATTACGAGACAATTTAGTTGCCCTCATTCAAGCAAAAAAGCCAACTTTTGAAGGAATTCACGGTTATGAAAATTCGGTAATTCCAGAATTGGAAAGAGCCATTTTATCTAAACACAACATCAATTTGTTGGGTTTACGTGGACAAGCAAAAACAAGAATTGCGCGCCAAATGGTGAATTTATTGGACGAGTGGATTCCTGTTGTTCAAGGTTCTGAAGTGAACGACGATCCTTTGTGTCCACTTTCTCGATTTGCGAAAGATTTAATTGCTGAGATGGGCGACAAAACGCCGATTTCTTGGTTGCATAGAAATGATCGTTTTGCAGAAAAATTGGCTACCCCAGATGTTACTATCTCAGATTTAATAGGTGACGTTGACCCTATTCGCGCAGCGAACATGAAATTATCTTATGCCGACGAACGTGTGATTCACTTTGGTATGATTCCGCGTGCGAACCGTTGCATTTTTGTAATCAACGAATTGCCAGATTTACAAGCGAGAATTCAAGTTGCTTTGTTCAATATTCTGCAAGAAGGCGATATTCAAATTCGTGGTTTTCAATTGCGTTTTCCGCTAGATATTCAGTTTGTTTTTACTGCAAATCCAGAAGATTATACCAATCGTGGAAGTATTGTTACGCCATTGAAAGACAGAATTGGTTCCCAAATTTTAACGCATTATCCTGAAAGCATTCACATTGCAAGAAAAATCACTGCGCAAGAAGCCAAATTGGTTGGAAATCAAAAAGAGAACATTTATGTGCCCTCTTTGGCCATGGATATCATTGAACAAATTGGTTTTGAAGCCCGTGAAAGTGAGTACATCGATGCGAAAAGTGGCGTCAGTGCAAGAATGAGCATTTCTGCTTTTGAAAATTTAATCAGTACGGCAGAATTAAGAAGTTTACGCGCTGGAAATCTTAAAACAACAGTGAGATTAAGTGATTTCACGGGAATAATTCCTGCATTGACTGGTAAAATGGAACTAGTTTATGAAGGCGAACAAGAAGGCGCTCTTTTTGTGGCTGAGCAATTAATCAATGCGTCAATCAAAACGCTTTTCGAAAGCTATTTCCCTAAAGTAGAGAAATTAGAAAAAGAAGATGTGAAAGGTCCATACCAAGACATCGTTGATTGGTTTTTCGAAGCAGATGAAGTTCATCTGAGTCAAGAAGCACATGATACAACCTATTTTGCGCAATTGGATGCAATCGAACCGTTGGAAAAATTAATTCAAAAATACCAACCAAGAATTCAAAATGAAGACAAACATTTTCTGAAAGAATTTGTGCTTTGGGGATTGGTTGAAAGTAAAAAATTGAGTAAATCTGCTGCAGAAAGTGGGGTTAGTTACCGCGATCGTTTCAGCGATTACATGAAAGGAAGCATTTAATTTCAGGGATTTATTTCCCCCAAATTTTCATTTCTTTTTCAGACAAAAAACTCCAGGCAATGAAACGACTCGTTTTGTTGCCTTGTTGCATTTCAAAGATTTGATAATTTGTAACGGGTAATTTCTGCAATGATTTTACAATGCCGCGCAAGTTTTCCTTTTTAGAAACCAAGGTCGAAAACCAAGCGCATTTGTGGGAAAATAAAACACTTTCTTGAATCATCTGATGAATGAAACTGGCTTCTCCGCCTTCACACCAAAGTTCGTTGCTTTGACCGCCAAAATTTAAAAGGGGTTTGCTGTTTTTTTGATGAGACAAATTCTTGATTTTTCGCTTAGTTCCACTTTCTGCATCCTCTTTCGAAGCATGAAATGGCGGATTGCAAATGGTGACATCAAATCGATCTTTCGGATTAATAATTCCTTTGAAAATCGACTTTACATTTGTTTGATGTCGCAAATCAATTTTACCGCGCAAAACTTCATTTGAATCTACAATCTTTTGCGCAGCTTCCAACGCTTTTGGCTTAATTTCCGCACCCACAAATTCCCAATTGTATTCTCGTACTCCAATAATTGGATAAATACAATTCGCACCAACGCCGATGTCTAAGCAACGAATCTTGCTTTTCTTCATTGGAAGTTCCTGATCAATTAAATCTGCCAAATAATGCACATAATCAGCCCTACCAGGAATTGGTGGCGTCAAAAAATCTGTAGGAATATCCCAATATTCAATTCCATAAAAATGTTGAAGCAACGCTTGATTCAAAGTTTTCACCGCCAAAGGATTCGAAAAGTCAATCGATTCATCACCAAACTGATTCACCAGCACAAAAGGCTTCAAACTCGCACAACTTGAAATCAACGTAGCAAAATCATAGCGCTCGCGGTGTTTGCTTCGCGGATGCAAATTTGATTTGATGGGTAAATGGGATCTAGGAATGAAGTTCACTATAAAATGAAATTGTAAGACAAAAATGAGAGCAAAAAAAACAGAACTCCAAACATCATTTTCATTCTGTTTCTCGTTCCTTTTATATGATTACCGAACTGTCGAATCAAATGCTTATTGATTCAAAGCGAATAAAGCTAAATCATTAAAATTAATAAAAGAGCGAGAAAGAAAATGAGAGCAAAGAAAAAAACCAGAGTTCGGAACGTCGCTCTCGCTTTGTTTCTCACTCTGGTTTTTGTACCCAGGGCGGGAATCGAACCCGCACACCTTGCAGTACTGGATTTTGAATCCAGCGCGTCTACCAATTCCGCCACCTGGGCGTGGACTTGGAACCGAAAAAATCGGTTAGCGAGGGCAAAGATAGCGTTTTTATTCAAACTGCAAATCTTTCCTTCACATTTTTTTAATATGAAAGTTGACGTTCTGCATTAAAAGCAACTATTTCAATAATTTACTCACTACTTTTTGACCTTTAAATGAAATTTCCAATAAATAAACTCCTGTTTCCAAGCTTTCCAAACCTTTGATTTGAAGTTGATTTCCATTTTGAGCATTGATTTGAACTGCTTTTTCTTCAATCAACCTTCCCGCTTGATCCATCAATTTGTACTGAATTGTTTGATTGAAATCAGCAGTGAACTTCACTGAAATCTGGTCTTTGAATGGATTTGGAAAAGCTTGAACTCCTAATTCTTGGAAATTGTTTTCATCAATTCCTGTAAAACTGCAACCGTTCAACGTTCCCGGCATGTTGATGTCCAACCAAGCCAATCTACGCTGCAACCAATCTTTCAATCGTTGCACTTCTTCCGCATACGTTTGAGAAGGCGCTTGAACTTCAACTGTTCCTGTGGCAACACCTAAATTAGCCCAAGTTTCAAAATGCCAAACTTGACTTTCATTGACTTTCGCTGCAACCGAATCAATTTTCTGATTTAAATAAGATTCTTGTAAAATGGTTCTACGCAAATCATCGTATCTGCAACGCAATTCATCTCTAAACGTTGAATCTTCGAGCAAACGAAGGTACCAACCTGGCGCGTCAACATCTTGGTCAACATTTCCATACATGAATTCAGAACCGTCTTCAGAACCTGCCCACATGTCTTTCAAAGCCCAATCAAAATCCCACACTGGTCCAGCTTTGAGCTTGCGGAGCGTGCCATCGTTTTTGTCTTTATCCTTGTAGAAAAAACGGCTTTTTTTGTAACCATCTACATTTCTCGCTAATTCATTGATAATAAAATAGTCAATGAAGGATGTTGTGCCAATATATTTGCGGTAACCAATGGCAGTATCGGCAAAATTTGGTCCATACAAAGCTGTTTCAAAATCGTTGATAAATCCTTGGATATACGCTTTTTGTTCAGGTACAATTACTGCCGGATCAGGATAGTAATATACCATGTGAATATCCACCGTAGGAAATCCAATTGGGTGATAATTCAATAACCAAGAGTTAGAATTGTCCCAATAATCTATTTTCAAAATATAACCACCTGTAACGTCTTGACCAGTTGTCTCATTGATGTCCAACTTCGGAATGTCTACCCGATTTGAATCTCTTTTGATTTTTTCTGAAAACAAATAAATTCCTTTGTATTCTCCATTAATCACCACATCAACGTACCTGCATCTTACAGCATAGTGTCCCATGGTGTCGAATAAATGATAGGGCAATACATTTCGTGCAAAGGATTTATCATTGTAATTGGCTATCAACAACCAATCATTTTCTTCAGGCATACCAAGAATAGGTAAATCGATTGAATTTCCATTGACATCTTGCAACTCCAACGCATACGGTTTTTGAGGCAATGAAGCTGAATAGTTTCCACGAATCTCAATCCCAATTTTCCCATTGTATTCATTTTTTGGATCGATTATGTGATTTCTAACTCCTTCTCCATTGTAAATGATTCCCATATCTGCCATGATTTTGGGCTCATCAACAATTGCTTGACCATTTGTATTGATCACCACAATTGGCAAATCGGATTCTGTAAATTGGAAATAAGTTGCTGGCGTATTTCCAAAAGTGATAGTGAAATCTTGCAGAAATCCTTGGTCAGCGCCATAATTGTCATGAATTCGCAAATACCAAGTTCCATTTGGATTTTGACCGTTATTAACCAATCCCATTTGACCCATTGGTTTGAAAGTTCCAGTAAAAGGAGCAATTCCAGTCGCAAAAGTGGCAATTACGTCAGCACGTAAACAAGTGTTTTGAAAATCATCATCCCCTCCGCCAACATTGGCAATCAATGTAACGACTGTTCCATCAGGAGAAACCAAGGCCACATCGACATCAGCCAAATACGTATGCGTCAAATTGATGCAAACTTGCTCTAAACCAAAAGACGTAATGTTGATATTTGAGGGAAGACCTGAAACATTTACTGGAACATTAATCGTTTGTAAATCAAGGATTGAATCACTTCCGCCAGTAAAAGATTGACTAAAAATGACATTCAACGAGAAAACAAAAAAGGTCGTTATACTTAATATTAACTTCATGTAAACTTAATTATTTGTTCACAATGTAAGCATTTTGACAAAATGTGGAAACTAAATTACCCCTTTGGCTTTTAATTCTAAGTATTTATTGATGGTAGTTATCGACAAATCTTCTGGTCGCGTTAAAATCGTTTGAATTCCGTTTTGGCGCAATTCTTTGGCGATAACCATTTTGGTAGTAATCAGTTTTTCTGCTACTGCTGATTGATAAATCTCTTGCACTGTATCAATGCGCTGAAAAGCAACGTCTTCTAATTCATTGTTTTGGAAAAACACAACTACCAGAACGTGTCTTTGGTTAATTTTTTTCAGTATCGGCAATGCTCTTTTCATCGCGAATTCACTTTCGAAGTTAGTGTAAAGCATTAAAAGTGAACGGGACTTCACCGTTTGACGAATTGATTCATACAACAATTCGTAGCTCGATTCTTTGAACTGCGTTTTTTGGTTGTAAAGCAGATTTAATATTCTTCTCAAATGTCCACTAGAACGATCTGCAGCCAACTGTGTTCCCATTTTATTGGAAAAAGTAATCAAACCAGCGCGATCGCCTTTTCTAAGGGCAATATTTGAAAAAACCAAGGCTGAATTAATTGCATAATCTAACATGGTCATGTTTTCAAATTCCATTTGCATATTTCTACTTTTGTCAATCAAAGCATAAATATTTTGCGAACGTTCCTCTTGGTATTGGTTAACCATCAATTCATTGCGCTTGCTTGTTGCTTTCCAATTGACCGTTCTCAAATCATCGCCTTGCACATAGTTTTTGATTTGTTCAAATTCATGGTTATTTCCAATTCTTCTTATTTTCTTAATTCCTCGTGCTTGTGTTTGTTGATGAAAAACCTTCAATTCATATTGTTTCATTTGTAAAATCGAAGGAAAAACTTGCACTTTTTGCGACAAAGGATAGTCAATTTTTCTTTTGATCAAAAATAAACTAGACGACAAATAAATCAATGCATCACCAAAAGCAAATTCACCACGCTGTTTGGGTGTAAATTCATAAGTAAAGCTTTTTGTATTGTTTGGCATCAAGAAAGCAGTATATTCTTTTTGTCGGATTTGCAATTGAACCGGAAAACCTTCAATTAAAGCCAAATTGATTGGCTGATTGCTCCTATTAGTCACAGAAATTGTAACAGTATTAGAATCACCTAAATTCAATAAATTCTCCACTTTGCGACTTACTTCCACTGGATTTTCGTTCACAAAAGTGATAATTACATCAATCAAAACCGCGCAAAACAATGCCAATAAAGCGACATTTGACACAAAAAACATCCATGGAAAAACGGTCGCGCAGCAATACATGCCAATGACAATTGCCAGCAACACAAAAAAGAACCGTGTAAGAAATATATGTCTAAGGAAACTCATTATTATCTAGGAACTTCAATCATTTGAATAATTTCAGCAATTACCTCTTCTGGTCTAACGCCTTCCATTTCAGCTTCGGGTGTTAGAATCAATCGGTGATTCAACACATGTGGCGCTACAAATTGAATGTCTTCAGGAGTGACGAAATCTCTTCCACGAATGGCTGCAACTGCCTTAGAAGCTTTCAACATAGATAAAGAAGCTCTTGGTGATCCACCCAAGTATATCTTACCGTGATTTCTCGTTTTGAAAGTCAGATTTGCAATATATTGCAATAAATTATCTTCGATGATGATTTTTTCAATCAATCCTTGAATTCTAGAAATATCTTGTACAGTGAATACGGCGTCCACTTCATCCAAATTAGGCGTTTTGATGTTGTTCTTATAACGTTTCAAAATCTCTGTTTCTTGCTCCAAATCTGGATAATTGATTTTAATCTTAAACAAAAAACGGTCTAATTGCGCTTCAGGAAGATTATACGTTCCCTCTTGCTCAATTGGATTCATGGTTGCAATCACCAAAAATGGAAATTCCATCTCGTACCGATTTCCATCATACGTAATTTGTCTTTCCTCCATTACTTCAAACAAAGCCGCCTGCGTTTTTGCTGGAGCACGGTTAATTTCATCAATCAAAACAATATTGCTAAAAATTGGTCCGCGACGGAAATTGAAACTTGAATCTTTCATATTGAAAACAGATGTTCCCAAAACGTCAGAAGGCATTAAATCTGGTGTAAACTGGATTCTTGAAAACTGAATGTCCAAGGCTTTTGACAAAACTTTAGACGACAAAGTTTTCGCGACTCCTGGCACTCCTTCTAACAAAACGTGTCCGTTAGAAAAAATTCCAGTCATTAACAACTCCACCATTTCTCCTTGTCCAATCACGAATTTGGACATTTCTTGACGGACTTGATTGACTTTTTGTGCTACCCAAATCAAGTCTTCATTCGATCTTTCAAATCCGTAGCCAGATTTTGTTTCCTCAGAATTCTCAACCGTTGAATTATCAAGTTGAGTTGAATTGTTAGATTCAATATTTTCCTTTGGCATAAAAGCCTCGTGTTCTGGGTTAATTTCTTGATTTTCTTCGTTTATCATGCGATTTTATTTTGCGGTATTAAACTAATTCATTTTTAAAAATGGTGCAATAAATTGCTCAAAATCTTTTTTACTATATCTGCTGATTTCCAAATGATTTATGGTCAATTTTCTATTTCCTGTAAATTCAAAAGTTGTGTTTCCATTTGATACTTGAACTGACAATAAATCACTCAAATCAAACGCTTTACTACCCAGAAAATAAGGGTAAAAAATCATTTTTCTGTGCTCTACAATCAACAAGTTTCTGCTGAATAAAAGAATTCCTAAAGTAAGAATTAAAAAGCCAATTGGCCAAAATAATATTCCGGTTCCGTTAGACGATGCCAACAAATAGAAACCTCTTAAAATTGCATTGATTCCAAGGAAAATAAAAACCGAAGAAAGAATCATCTGACGTTTGAAGACAATTTTCTTTTTCTCTGTTTTTTGCTTGATTTTATCTTTTATGATACCTGTTTTGATATAAAAAGCACGTTGCATTTTTGCTACTTCTTGAACATACTCATAAGTTACCGCATGCATTTTTTGATTTTCAAGCATGTTGACTAAATTTTCAACCTCTGGAAATTTCATTCCACTTTTCTCTGCCAAAGCTTGAATATCCTTCTTTTTGTCTTCCTTTGAAAGATCAATAAAAAACTGTCGATTGATATTTGCACGGAAATTTCTTCGCATCACAATCAATATGCTATAAGGAGATTCTTGTTGCAAATAGATTGCTGTCATCGTATTTGCAAAATCCAACGATCTATTTTTTGTTTCAGGAATGTATTTGACAATCGGCCAATATCTTTTCGACCTAAATATCAGATACAAAATTATACCTAAAATCGTCAATAAAAGTGCAATTAAAAGTTCCATTTTCTTAAACAAGAATTGCAACAAACTATTGTCTTTTCTGCCTTGATCGCCTTCGGTTTCTTCTGTCTCAAAATCTCCAATATCATCGCTCAATCTTCCAAGTTCAAGCCAGACAATGTGATGCTTTGGTGGAAACTGGTGAATCACACTTTGTGCATAATTAAAACCATCCTTGCTCAACATTTGGTAATTGTAAAACATTTCAGGATTGCAATGCAAGAAAACATGTCCTTTACCAAACTTCATTTTTATAAAATTCGGTGTTTCCATGAATGAACTCACCGTTATGTAATTTGTATCTTTGATATTGTATTCACGGAACAATTTCCAAACACGTGCAATTGTATCTGATTGAAAAATGGAACGCAAGGTATAATCGCTGTTCAAAGTATGCACTTTGACTTCCTCGTCAAAATACCATTCATTGTAACTATCGTAAAAGAAATGTTGATTGATTGTGTCAATTAAGTCATGAAAGGACAAAAGTAAATTAGAGCCTTTTTTTACATCGCTTAAAATAGTATCAAATTCTTCTGGATAAACACTGAATCTTTCGCCAACGAAAATGTAAGTACTATTGGTATCTTTTGAATAGTCTTTCAAAGAATCATCAATGACAATTGTTGAATCCCCATAATTGTCAAACATCGTTTTGAACAAATAAATCCCCATTGGATCTTTATCTTCCAATATAAATTCTTTGCTCCAATCGTTTGAAACAAACTTGGGTTTTTGCTTACTTTCTTCTTTGTAATCAGTACCAGAAAAAAGATATACTATCAATACAATAAACAGAAGCAAAACCGCCCCTGCAATCGTGGCTTTTTGCTTATTCATGTTTATCTTTTAAATTTTCATAATTTTTTTGAAGGTGCGGAACCAAGGACGAATATTCATTTTCTCCAATATCGTAATCGCCATACCATACCAAATCGTAAATTCTTACGCTTTCATAAAAATCCGCATAACCATCTTTACCAGACATTTGAATTAAATAATCAAAGTTGGTCAAATCCTTTTTCCATTTTATTTTTCGAAGCCGAATGGATTCTTTTAAAATAAACGTAAACCAAATACGAACACATTCCCTATAATTATTCTCAGCCATCGCAGCTTCTAGTCTCAACTCCAATTCGGTTTTTGGAATTAATTCTGGGTTCCAATCTGCAGGTGAAAAATTACCTTGACTGGGCGCTGGGACATACCTGTAATTTTTGACAATTAAGTATGTAATCCATGCGAGCAATAAAATCCCCAAAATGATTAAAATGACTTTCCAAACCAAAGGAGAAATCATTGGACCTTTTACATCAGGAATGTTTGGAGGTGAAATCTGCGGGGGATCAATTTCAAATTTATCAGGCTCAGAGATTTTTGGATCGTATTTTTTATCGCCAGTTGAACCGCCTCCGCCATTTCCATGCAAGTTTTTTGCATCTCTAGACCTTTGAATGTCTTTAGGGTCATATTCTAACCCTGTATAATCATCATTATCAAAGTCGTCCTCTTCATATCTTTCCATTGAAGTCGGCTCGTCGTAGTTGTTTTCTGGACCTTTATACTTCTTATCTTTGATGTAATTGAATTCACGCTTGAATTTTTGATACGACGACTTATTGACCTCATTTTTCTGAGCCAAAGTATTGCTGATGCAAAATATCAATATGTACCAAAAATATTTACTCAAAATCTGTGTCATTTTCTTGGTAACGGTTGCGTTTACCAAATTTCAAGAATGCATTTTTCAAGCCGCTTGCAGTTTCTTTTTCATATTCGTTGAAACCGATAAAAGTCAAACTGATTATCCAAATTGGTAAAACGAGCAATAAAAATAGAATGTACACAAACTGTCTTACTACATTCGCCCAAAACATGCGGTCTCCGCCCAATGCTTCTGCTACATCTTTGGTGAAATCAGCAAGTAAATCCAATAAATCGGGCATCATCGGTTCTGTAATGTTGATTAAACTTGTAGGATCAAAATTTTCACGAATACTAAAAACCAAAGCAATTGGTTGCATAAAGAGTGCAAAAATCAGTGTAAAAATGACAATATTTAGCAACGATATCCCATAAGAACGCGCGCTAAAAGTCCAACCTTTTCCAATGGCATTTTTAATTGAAAAGTCAGCAATTCCAGGAATAATTCCGTTTAAAAGCACAAAAGGCAATAAAAGAATAAGGACGATATACCAATACCACGGGATAAATGCCAATGAAAAGAATAAGATAAAATTACCAAACCAAATCAAAAGTATTTTTTGCTTTGCAAATGAGAAAAATCCACGCCAACTGAATTGTTCATCTTTTACTTTGAAAGCAAATAAAACGCTGAGAAACATTCCACCTAACACAAAAGACCAAGCAAAATTAACAATCCAGTCTTGTAGATTTGTGAAACCAAATCCCATCATAATTTCCAGTTGCTTCGACCAATCAAACCAATGTTCTGTTGCCATTAAGTTTGCGTGATTGTCATTCTGAAAATAGACCAAAACAAGAATAATTGGGAAAAGAATTCTAAAATTAACTTTCGAAATTTTGGTGAAATGAATGTTGTAAAATCTAAATGTATCGGATATTATTTGTCCGAAACTTCTAATCTTTGACAAATCAAATTTTATAGGTGGAAAATAATTGATTAAATCTTTTTCATCTAATAACTCTGGATGCTTTCTCGCAACAATCATTGGATAAATGATGTAATAAAACAATATAATTCCAAAGGAAAGACCGATTAAAACCCATTTTGACCACTCGGGCAAATCCATATAATTGCGTGTCACATAACTTTCTAAATAACCTGCAAACACAAAAAAGGGCACCAAACTCATCATGATTTTCAATCCTCTCTTAGAAGAAATTTGTAAGGATTGAAGTCGCGTGTAATTCCCAGGAAAAAGCCAACCATTCCCCATAGTTATTCCAGCTCCTGCTGCCAAAACGATGGATGAGATTTCAAAAGCACCGTGAATCCAAATCCCTAAAAAAGAGGTAATCAATAGACCTTTGGTAGCAAAGAAATATTGAAATGAACCAACCATCATGGCATTTTTGAATAGCAAAATATGGGTTCCGACGGTGAAGAAAATCCCAAAGATGAATGTCAAAAAAGCAACCCTGATATTGTTGGTGGTAATATCAATAAACATTTGAAACTGCGTACCGCCTTTGTAAACCGCCAAAGGATCTCCATTAGAAATGTTTTCATTGGTCATTTCTACATATTGCTTTGACAAAACAAGGCCAGTAAAATTGGGATAAAAATGCGTTGTCACCGCTGACAAAGCTGCCCAAATTAAAAAGACAACCAGCGCAAACAATAAATTTCTTCTTGATTTATAAATCTCTAACGGAAGTGAAACCCTCCAAACGGTTAAAAACTTTTTGAATGTTTCCGCTTTTTTTAAGTGAACACCAGTGTACACGCGCTGAGCCAATTGATTTAGGTAAACCCTGACCGTTCTTCGCTGATAAAAAGTTTGGGCATAACTGAGATCGTCAGTGATATCCATGTATAAATCACTCAACTCAGTAGGATCGCTTGATTCACTTTCAGAAAGTTTTTCAAAGCGATTCCATTTTTCCTTATTTTGTTCTATGAAGGAGGTTTCTTTCATTTTTCGTTGAACGTAAATATACTTTAATTTTCAATTGTCAAAGTTTTGAATCGACAAAAAATGCAGAAAATATTTACAATTGATACTATTTAACCGAAATTTTAGAAGCCATCCTTTGCGCATTTATAACCAATTCCTCTACCTTTTGATCTCCATAAGTTAAGGTAACAGCCATTCGTCGAAATGGCCTTGTAGAAGGTTTTCCGAAAATTCTAAAATCGCTATTTGGCTCTAAAGCTGCTTCTTTAATTCCTGAAAATAAAGGTTCATTGATTGAGGATTCTGTTGCCAAAACAACAGCACTTGCACCATTTCTGAGTAATTTCACTTCTGGTATTGGAATACCTAAAATCGCTCGTGCGTGTAATTCAAATTCATTGAAAGTTTGTGTACCTCCTAATGTAACCATTCCTGTATCATGCGGACGTGGAGAAAGTTCAGAAAAAACTGCGCCATCTTTGGTAATAAAAAACTCAACACCCCAAATTCCGGCGCCACCAAGAGCTTTGGTCACATCAGCTGCCATTTTTTGTGCTTCTTTCAAATGTAAAGGGTTCATCGGCATCGGTTGCCAACTTTCTTGGTAATCTCCACGCTCTTGTCTGTGCCCAATCGGGGGACAAAAAAGCGTTGGTCCATTTTTTTGCGTGACTGTCAACAAAGTGATTTCATAATCGAAATCGATGAAACCTTCCACAATCACTTCTTGCAAATCTCCACGAGAACCTTCCAATGCATAATGCCAAGCTTTTTCAATGTCTTCAGTACTTTTTATAACTGATTGACCTTTTCCAGAACTCGACATCAGCGGTTTTACAACGCAAGGAATTCCTGTGAACTCAACTGCTTTAGAAAGTTCTTCAAATGAAGTTGCGTACTTATATTTTGCGGTTTTCACACCAACTTCAATGGCGGCTAAATCACGAATGGCTTTTCTATTCATGGTGAAATTTGCCGCTTTTGCGCTTGGTACAACTTGAATTCCTTGCTTTTCGTAGTCAAAAAATCTTTCAGTTCGGATTGCTTCAATTTCAGGTACAATCAAATCTGGCTGGTGTTTAGCAACGATTGTATCCAATGCATTTCCATCTAACATATCAATTACTTCAAAAGCATGCGCAACTTGCATTGCTGGTGCATTTTCATAACTGTCGACAGCAATCACATATTGACCTAATCTCTGCGCTGCAATGGCAAATTCCTTTCCTAATTCACCTGAACCTAGTAGTAAGATTTTCTTTCTCATGGAACAAAATTAAATTATTTATTCAGATTATCGATTCTCAATTTTACCTCATTTCTATTTTCTTGGTAGCTTTAACGTTAATTCGATTATTTTTGAAATTCTTTTGAAAAAATGTAACAAAAGTCAAAGGAATTCGGTTAAAATAACTTCAAAGGAATTAAGTCAGTAACAATTTCTTAACTTTGGTTTAACAATAGATGGACAAAATAGCAGCGTTAGTACAAAAATTCAACCCAATAACCCTTGAAGAAATGGATAGGGTAAAATTGATGAATCGCATTGATACTAAATTTGCATTCAGCGTAAATCAATTGATTGAACTTTTACCATCTTTATCAAACGATTACCGAATTTTAGAAATAAAGAACACAAGAACACCTCATTACCAAAGTTTGTATTTTGACGATGTCGATTTTTCGTTTTATAAGGCGCATCACAATGGCCGAACCAATCGTTTCAAAGTCCGAATTAGAAAATACGTTGAATCTGATTTATTTTTCTTGGAATTGAAACACAAAATCAAAGGAAGAACTGATAAAAAAAGAATTAAAACTTCAGATTTTACTGAAAATTTAGATGAACGACAAGTGACTTTTTTGAATCAATATTTGACCAAAGACGCATTATTAAAACCAAATTTGTGGAATTCTTTCAATCGAATTACTTTGGTAAATAATATAGATGAAGAAAGATTGACGCTCGATTTTAACTTGCATTTCAATTGGGAAGATGTGCATCATAAATTCGAAAATTTAGTAATTGCTGAATTAAAACAAAGCAAATTATCGAGAAATTCTCCGTTTTATCAATTGATGAAAACAAATCACATCAGGCCATACCGCTTGAGTAAATACTGTATTGGAGCGATTGAATTGTACAATGAAAAAAACATCAAATACAATCGTTTCAAAGAAAAATTATTAAAACTTAAATCCATCAATGCCCATGTTGCTTAGTATGTTTTTCAATTTAAAGGCTTCGGCTGAATCAGCACAATTATTAGAATTTCAATGGTTTAACAACGATTTTTATTCCTTGATTTTTCGTTTGGGAGTGAATTTGGTTTCCATGACCATTTTGATTCGTTTGCTTTACTACCCAAAAACCAAGCGCAAGGACTATTTATTTACCTACTATTTAATTGGAACAATCACTTTTTTAATCTGTTTCGGACTTAAAAAATTAGATATTGACACAGGAATGGGATTAGGGCTTTTTGCGATTTTTGGGATTTTACGTTACCGAACAGATGCAATCGAAATCAAGGAAATGACCTACTTATTCATGATTATCGGAATCAGTGTCATCAACTCATTGGCATCTAACAAAATCAGTATTGCTGAGATGGCTTTGATGAATTTCACCTTGATTGGAATCACTTTTGGACTTGAATATTTGTGGTTATTGAAGCACGAAACGAGAAAAACAATCATTTACGAACGCATCGATTTAATCAAACCTGAACATCATGAAGCGATGAAAGCTGATTTAGAATTGCGAACTGGACTTAAAATTAACCGATTTGATGTAGGTAAAATCGATTTCCTACGTGATGTTGCGCAAGTCATGATTTTCTATTACGATTCAGATCAATCTTTGTCAGATTACAATGACCATTCAGAAACTGGAGAGGTTAATTAATTCCAAAAGAAAATCCTGCTTGAATACCGTAAAACAATCCTTTGTGAATGTAAGCTGATTGTTTTTGAAATGAATTGTTCAATTGCATTCTGATTTCAGGAAGTAAGTAGAACGCTACTCTGGGTTTGATTTGCCATGAAAGTCCAACATTTGCAATGGCTGCAATGGTGAAGAAATTAATCTGTTTATTGTCCCTTATAATCGAATTGCTGCCAACATTTGTAGAATCTGTCCAATTTATCTTTTGACTATAACTCATAAACAATTGTGGTTGTAGACCGACACCGGCGATAAATTTTACTTTTCCAGCGGTGATGTATTGCAATTTAATGGGAATCGCGAAATAGGAATAATTGGTTTTGTAAGAATAACTAGAATCATTCAATTTGCTTTTGAAATCATAAGATTCACCATTTTTGGCCAAAGATGCCCCAAAATCTATCCACCAATTTCCTTTGATTTGATTTCTAAATCCAATGGTTGCCCCGCCAGTAAAAATTGATTTTTCATTCGCTCTTTCTCCCAGTGGTTTACCAAATAAACCTTCATTTTCGCTTAAAATTCGAGTGCTTAATCCAAAACTTCCTCCAACATAAAATGCTGATGTAGGAATTTTTTGCACAACGAGCATTTCTTTATTTTTCGTCTTTTTAATTTTTTTCTCTGGTGAACCTGTTGTTTTTCCAGTCTCGATTTGACCAAAAACAGAGGAAGAAATAAAGATTATTAACAATTGTAACCTGATTTTTTGAAAGAAATCCATTAATTTAGCGTTTACTTAGAAATGTATTTTGAAACGTTTGTTTCTACTGATACAAATATCGAGAAAAATCAACTTGTAATTCATAAAAGATGGCTAAAAAAGAGAAAAAGAAGAAAAGTTTGTTCCGTAGAATTTTGAAATGGACAGGAATCACATTTTTATTACTAATTATTGCTTTGATATTAATTCCGATCTTTTTTAAAGATGAATTGAAAGAATTGGCGCTGAAAGAAGTGAATAAAATGCTTCTGGCAGATGTAGCGATTAAAGATTTTGATTTGACCTTCATCAGTACTTTTCCTCAAATGACGGCTCAATTTGAAGGCGTCACTGTTACTGGTAGAAATGAATTTAAAGGTGTAAAATTGGTTGACATCAAACAGTTGGATGCTCACGTAGACTTTTGGAGCGTGATTGGAGGCGACCAAGTTGAAATCAAAGGAATTACTTTGGAAGAGCCGAAATTTGACATGCGTGTTTTAAATAACGGAAAAGCCAATTACGACATCATGAAACCGGATTCATTGCAAACACCAGCAGATAAAGAACCTTCTACTTTCAAGCTTTCTTTGCAAGAATATGCCATTAATAACGCATACATCAAGTACGATGATCAAGCGGGAGATATGTTTGCAGAATTGAAAAACATGACGCATTCAGGAGAAGGCGATTTGACTGCAGATGTGATTGATTTCAATACAAATACAACCATGGATGCGATGACATTCAACATGGATGGTTTGACTTATTTGAGCAAAGTAAAAACCAATTTAGTTGCCAATTTATTGATGGAATTCAAAGAAAATTCATCCAAATTTACGTTGAAAGAAAATACACTTGAACTGAACGCTTTGAAATTATCTGTGGATGGTTTTTATGAAATGTTGGACAAAAAAGACAACATGGACTTGAAATTGAATGCTTCTAAAGCAACTTTCAAAGATTTCTTGTCGCTTATTCCGGCATTTTACCAATCAGGTTATGAAAACATGGTGACGCAAGGAAATTTAGCTTTGAAGGCCCAAGTGAAAGGAATCATGGATGACAAAAATATGCCAGGTTGGGATGCTGGAATCAACGTGGACAATGCTTCGATTAAATATCCTAGTTTACCTCAGAAAATCACCAAAATTGCAATCAAAGCAGGATCAAAATTTGCTGGAGGTTCCAACTTAGATAAGATGACGGTAGATATTTCTAAATTTCATGCAGAGTTTGCCGGCAATAAATTAGATGCAAACTTAAAAATGTTGAGTCCAATGGTCGATCCTTTCATCGATTCAAAAATCCTAGCAAAAGTGAATTTAGCAACACTAGGACAAGTGATTCCTTTAGCCAAAGGAGAATCTTATACAGGTAAACTAGATGCAGACGTGAAGTTGAAAGGAAAAATTAGCGCATTAGAAAAAGAAAGATACCAAGATTTTGACGCAAACGGAACTTTGAAATTAGTCGAAATGCTTTATAAATCGGCTGATTTACCAGACGCTGTGAGCATAAAATCAATGATTTTTAAGTTTTCTCCACAAAATTTAGCGTTGGAAAGTTTGGATGCTAAAATGGGTCGCAGTGATTTCAAAGTAAATGGAACAATTGACAATTACCTAGGTTATTTTTTCAGTGATGATTTGTTGAAAGGAAATTTCAATTTTAACAGCAATTATTTGGATTTAGACCAATTTGCAGGAACTTCAAGCACAACGACTTCCACTGCAGAAACCAGCACTTCAAGCAGTAATGAAGCATTGTTAATTCCTGAAAATGTTGATTTCACCATGAATACCAATATCAATACTTTGAGATATAACAAAATGGATATCAAGAATGTAAAAGGTTCTGTCGGAATGAAAGAGGAGGTCGCAAGTTTAAATAACTTGACAATGAACACCATGGGTGGAACAGTTGGTTTGAAAGGGAGTTATGACACCAAAGACCATTCAAAACCAAAAATTGATTTCGGATACAATTTGAAAGAATTAGACATCAATCAATTGGTGAATAACTTTGTGACCATTGAAAAATTAGCTCCAATTGCTAAATACGCGCAAGGAAAAATCACTTCAACGTTCAACATGAATTCCTTTTTGAAGCCCTCGTTTGAACCAATTTACGAATCATTGACTGGCGCAGGAGATTTGTTTACTAATTCAGTAACTATTTCTGGATTTGAACCATTGAAAAAAATCAGTTCTGAATTGAAAATGGAGAAATTAGCTACCCAAACTTTGAAAAATTTGAGTACAAAATTCAAATTCGCTGATGGAAAAGTTTCTTTGACACCATTTAACGTGAAACTTGGAAACATTATGACCAATGTCAGTGGAAGTTCTTCGTTGGAGCAAGACATTGATTATGTTTTAAAAATGAATGTTCCAAAAGAGGAAATTCCTGCAAGCATGATTAAGTTGGTTGAAAGTGGTATCCAAAAAGTAAATGGAATCACACCAAAAATCCAAGTCAAAGAATTGCCTGCTTTCATTCCTGTAAATGTCAAAGTGATTGGAAAGATGAAAGATCCAAAAGTAACAACGGATTTAAAGGAGCAAATAATGAAGCTTTCAGGCAACATGAAGGAAACTGTCAAAGAAGCTGTAAAAGACGCTATCAACAAAGGAAAAGACACAATAAAAGCGGTTGTAACAAATAAAGTCAATGAAGTCAAAGAAGATTTGAATAAGAAAAAACAAGAAATCTTGGAAGACGGACAAAGACAAGCTGATAAATTGAAAGCTGAAGGGAAAAGAGCTGCTGCACAAATCAGAGAAGAAGGAGCCAAGGGTGCTCAAAAATTGATGGACGAAGCAGGAAGTAATCCTTTAAAGAAGAAAGCAGCAGAAGTAGCTGGTAAGAAAATCACGAAAGAAGCAGATCAAAAAGCCCAAAAAGTAGAAGATGAAGCCAATGTCAAAGCGGACGGTGTAATGACTAAAGCAAGAGAAAAAGCGGATCAAGTGAAGTAAGAAAAAGATAGAAAAACGAAAAAGCCTGAAATTAAAATTTCAGGCTTTTTTTATAATAGTTAATTCAATCCCGTTTATTTAAAAAATGCACTATAAATATCATTTCCATTGGCATAGATTAATAACCCTAAAAGCAACATAAAACCAACATACTGCGCATATTCTAATACTTTCTGAGGTGCTTCTTTACCAGTGATAATTTCATAAATCAAAAATACCACATGACCACCATCTAATGCTGGAATAGGAAGAATGTTCATGAAGGCCAACACGATTGAAATGAAAGCTGTATTCATCCAAAAGATTTGCCAATTCCAAGTAGTAGGAAACATTTTTCCAATCGAACCGAAACCTCCAACTGACGAAGCTCCTTTTTTGGTAAATAAGAATTTCAACTGTCCAGTATAATCTCCCAAAGTGATGAAACCCATATTCCAACCTCTTTGGATGCTTTCACCAAAAGAATAATAGGTAGTTTTGATAGCTGATTTATCAATCGCTTTCATTTCTTTAGGCACAAAACCAAGTAAGCCAGATTTCGAAACAGTAGAAGAAAGTTCGACTTTTTGGTTATTTCTCAAAACCGTAAAAGTGACTTTTTTTCCTTTGTTTTTGTACATTTCTGCTTGAATCTGATCGTGATAAATAATTTCAGATTCATTGATGGTCAAAAATTTGTCTCCCTTTTTAAGTCCTGCAACCAATGCTGGAATTACAGCTAAAACTTTTTTAGTGAAAATCTTGCTGGAAATTTTTCCTTTGATTGTGTCTTTTTCTCTAATTGAAACAACGTCCGTTGTGGCTTTGCCTTCGATTAACTTATTTAGATCTTCAATTTTATCTGTAGTAATATTGTTGATTTTATAAATAATATCTCCAGATTTTAAATCCAAATTTTGATCAGAAAATTCCTCAACAGCAATCACATGGTCAATCTTTTCAGCTTTCATTCGAAGAGAAAAAACAGGAAAAGCACCATTTTCGAAAAGTTTGTAATCAATGTCTGCAGGTAAAATGATATTTTGAATTTTGCCATCAGGATGCTGCACTTTTACTTTGTGTGCGCCTCTTAAAAGCAATTCTGCAGTTCCATCAGTTGCTTTATTCAAAGGTTTTCCCTCCACTTCAAGTAAAACATCTCCTGACTTGATACCAAATTGTTCCATGTATGGATGAACAGCCAATCCCGCTTTCAAATCTTTGGAATCAATTGTTTCAACTCCATAAGCGAAAACAACAAAAATGTAAATCAAGATTCCTAAAATCAGGTTGACGGTTACTCCACCAATCATGATAATTAATCTTTGCCAAGCTTTTTTGGAACGAAATTCCCAAGGTTGCGGTGGAAGAGCCAATTGCTCTTTGTCCATGGATTCATCCACCATTCCAGCAATTTTTACATAGCCACCCAAAGGAAGCCAACCGATACCCCACTCTGTTTCACCCACTTTTTTCTTGAACAAAGAAAACCAAGGATTGAAAAACAAATAAAATTTCTCAACGCGTGTTTTAAAAATTTTAGCGGGAATGTAATGTCCAAATTCGTGAAGGACAACTAATATTGATAAAGAAAGCACTAATTGTGCGGCTCTGATCCAAAAATCCATGTGTATAATTAATAAGTTACAAATATAAGGGTTTGAATCCTATTCTTCGATTTTCGTTTCAAAGATTTCATTGCTTTCAAAGTAATCAAGAATCGCTTCTTTGATTAAATGTTGCTGTTCTCTTTCAGTTAATGCAGGAAGTGCTTTGTTGAGCTCAAAATGTGGCCAATTTTCCTCGTCCCGTCCCATGAAAGTATAATATCCATGTGGTTCAAGCAAAGTACAGATTGCCACATGCATTAAATCTGTCTTTTCGTGTTTTTTAAACTTTTGATATCCCAATTCTAATTCTTGAACTCCAATCAAAAATAAAATGGTTTGTACATCCAACCCCTCTCCAAAAATTCCTTCAATTTTTTTTGTGAGCGCTTGGAATCGTAATTCAATTTCATAATCCATGATGCAAATTTACGGAGGAAACAAATTGAAAGGTAGAATAAATCTAAATAAGTTTTTTTAGCAGTAACTTTTTTAGTGGAATAAACTGAAAATTGAAAATATTTGCTAAATATTTAACAATCAATGATATAATAAAAAATAATGGAAAAATTAGCACTAAAATTTCCATTATAGTGGAAAAATTAATAGTTTTATTTCCATTATAGTGGAAAAATTAATAGTTTTGTGGTATGGATGTGATGAATAGAATGGCCGCCAATCAAATCAAAGATTGGGTAATGAAAGGCAAAGCAATCATTCTGACTGGCGCAAGACAAGCTGGAAAGACAACGCTATTACAGGAAATTTTCAAAGATCAATCCAATATTTTATGGCTTAATGCTGACGAGACACCTGTAAGAACCAGACTAAAAGAATTAAATATTGAAAGTTTAAAAGGAGTTGTTGGAAAATACGAAATGCTGGTAATCGATGAAATACAGCGCGTTGAAAATGCTGGCTTGTTACTAAAATTATTAGTAGATAATTTCAAGCAATTAAAAATCGTCGCAACAGGATCGTCTGCTCTGGATATTGCGGAACGTATTTTTGAGCCGCTTACCGGACGACATTTTTTGTTTCACTTGTATCCATTTTCACTTTCAGAACTGTATGGAAATAAATCGCCATTTGAGATTGAGCAACAACTGCCATTTCATTTGATTTATGGTAATTATCCAGATGTTTGTAACAACAGATTAGATGCAGAAAAGATTTTGAGGAACTTAAGCAATCAATATTTATACAAAGACGTGTTGGTTTGGAAAGATATTCGCAAGCCAGAATTACTTGATAAATTATTGAAATTATTGGCTTTTCAAATTTGTTCTGAAGTTTCGATTCACGAAATGGCAAATCAACTGCAAGTAAAATCAGAAACGGTTGAAAGTTACATTGATTTATTAGAAAAGTCATTTGTGATATTTAGGCTAAAATCCTATTCAACAAATGCGAGGAAGGAAGTTACCAAAATGAGTAAAATCTATTTTTGGGACAATGGAATTCGCAATGCTATTATTGAAAATTTCGATGATATAAGTTTACGAAACGACCATGGTTTGCTTTGGGAAAACTTTATGATTAGCGAAAGATTGAAAGTAAATGACTGGAAAGAAAACATCATCAACAGTTATTTCTGGCGAAATTACAATCGAAGTGAAGTTGATTATGTAGAAGTTGAACGAGGAAAAGAAAGAGCTTACGAATTTAAATGGAATAGTAAAAAACAACAAAAAGTATCTCGTGCTTTCACCAATCTATATCCAGAGGCAGAAACACACGTGATTACGCCTAGAAATTTTACGGAATTTTGTGGAATTGATTAAAACAAAAAAGAGTTACACGATTGATGTAACTCTTTTTAAAATATATTTTTGTCTAGTCCTAAAATAGCGATACACAATTTTTATCGTTATGGAAAAAGAGAAAAGCTTTTATGAAAAGCGCAGTCAAAAGGATTATTCAATGTCCTTTAAATTAGCTGTTGTTAGTGAAGTTGAATCAGGAATTATTTCAGTAACAGCAGCCAAACGAAAATATGGAATTCAAGGACGTGCTACTGTAGTCAATTGGTTAAGAAAATATGGTACTTTTGATTGGGAAAATCAAACACCATCCA
>JBBALI010000006.1:0-129167 GCA_040403095.1 Crocinitomicaceae bacterium | reverse complement strand
AATGTTTTGTGTTGATTATAAATTCTTCAATTAAGTTTAATCTAATATTGTAATTTAATTTATTTATTTGTTCCGGCAATTTTGATTTTATTAACTTCGGAAATGAATCAGTAGAACTATCATATGAAGTTTCAAGAATAGGATTAAAACGATAAATCTCATATTGTTCTAAATCTCCAATGGTCAAACCTTTTTGAGATAATGCAGTTATAAAAATTGAATTATCTCCTAATTTATTTAGAACTATCGATTTTATTTCATCAGTAATATTTTTTAAACTTTTACCATTATCAATATCAAACTCAACAGTAATTACTACTAATTCAATTTTTTTGCCTTTTTCTGAATCTAATTGGAATTCACTAGAAATACGGACATTGTTTTTTGTCTTTTCTATCGTTTTAATTTCATAATCTGTAAAATCAAAAATAAAATCATGTCCATCATCATAGGGACCTCTCCAAGAAAGTAAGACATTATCCACATTATCATCTGAATGCAACAAAAGGTTTTTTAGGTAAATTAGTTCACCTATTAATCCTTTAACTTGATCTTTGGTTAACCCTTCGTTTCTTTTATTTTCAAAAAAAGAACTCCATTTAAAAAAATGCCTAGTGAATAATTCTGAATATTCTTCAGGATTTGAAATGTCATATATTTTACTGTAAATAGATAAAATTAAATCGTCAAATAAATCTTTGAAAAAATCATCATTAAGAATAATGCATAAACACCTTTCTCTATTAAAATATTTTAAAGAGAGATTTTCTTTTTCAAATTGTTGAAAGCTTTTTTCAAATTTTAAAGGCAACTCTAGTATTAAACATCTTTGATTTTTTTTATTATAACCAATGTTTAGTTGTGGAACCGATTTTTTCGATAATAATTGATATTCGAATTCGCCTTTTCCCGAATGTATGATATCAACCCAAATTTTTTCTATTTTTTCTTTGTTCATTATAATTAAATTTCAGATTCAATTCCTTCATATTCGTCCTCTATTTCGTCCTCTTCAAATATTATTTCCATTGGATTATTTTCAATGTTTTCTAATATATGTTTGTTGACTAGATATTGTCCTCCAATATTGACTTTTAATGGAGGTATTCCAATAGCAAAACCAACAAGAGGAATATCTATATCAATATTTTCATTATTTGCTTTACTTTTTAATTCAGAATTATGAAAAATCTCTTTTAAGTCCATTAGATAGATTACTAGTAAACCATCATTATCCTTCATTTTTTCACGATAAATTCTTTCTGGTGGGTTTTTACCAGGATTATCAGACCTAAATTTTTCTTCTACTTGATTCTTTTCGGACTCTGATAATACTAAACTTAAATCTGTAGGACTAGTAACTATGTTAGATGAATTACCTGAAGCTGTAAAAATATTTGAGTCAAATAATTTTTTATAAAATCTAATACTACCTTCTTTTGGCCCACTTCTTTTTGTTAATTTAACTCCAATATTAAATCCTGTATATTCTTTTGGCAGTTCTTTTAATGATCCCGATGTGTTAATCGCAATTGTCCAATTAGTAAGTTTATCGTAGTTATTACACAACCTAATAAATCTAACTACTGCATTTTTTTCAAACTTACTTGTAGGAGTTGAAATTGACTTTAAAAAATCTTCTAAGGCTTGAGTATCCTTTTTTAAAATTATAAATTTTTTATCTTCATCAAATTTAAATTCAGATGCATATTTTTGATATGTACTTTTAAAGTTTTTCCATGAATTTGAGATTTTATCTGCTTTTAATTCAAATTCTGTAGTTTGTACTAATCTATCTTCATAAGACCAAGTTTCGGTAACAGCATTTTTTAAAATTGCTGGTCTTGTTATCTGTAGAGTACCGGGATGTGTTAAAACCTTAGTAGCGTAATCTTTAGGTTTCATTTTATCTCTTGATAATTTTCTGAACTCTTCTTCCAATTCTTCAATTGTCCAAGTTACTTGGTCAAATTTCTCAAAAGAATCTGATGTTGTAAATAGTTTACAACAATCTAAATAACCAGGTCTATAACCAAACCATCTACCCATTTGTAATAGAGTGTCTGCATAATTTGTATTTCTGATAAAGTAGTTTATGGTTAAACCTTCTAAAGTAAATCCTCTTGAAAGTTTATTTCCACCAATAACGATATATTTTTTCTCACCACTCTCATAATCAAGTACATCATTTTCAACAGTATTTACCGCTTTTACTTCAATTCCATTGATAGCTGACACTAACAAATCCCTTACTTCAAGAAATGTTTTTCTAGTTAAATATTCATCATCGTAATTTTCAGGCAAATATTCTTTAATATTGTTCACAGCATCAGCAAAATACTTAATCCAAATTCTCTCAAATTCATTAAATATTGAATCTTTAGAAGTTAAAGTGTCATTATCTAAACTAGTTCGTAAATTGTTAATTATTTCATTTATTAATACTTTACTTCTACATTGCCAATCTGAAAATCTTGATATGTGAATCAACATTGTATTGTGTGGGTGAAATAGCTTTGACTGAATAAGTTCTGGTCTTCTTGATTGTCTTATTGCAATAGAAATAATGAAGCATTTTATTGCTTCATCTAAAGATTTAGGGATTGTATTAGGGTAATCATCGTATTTTGTTGTTGCTCTAGTTATTGCTCGATAATCTTGATAAGTGCCAAAACGGGTTCTAGCATTTTCGTCATTATCAAATTCTGTTTTATTATTATATTTTTTTACCCCAACAAGACTACCATCCGAAAGTTCTTCTACTCTTTCAGGAAAATATTCAATATAGTCATTTAATGGTGCTGCCAGTAAAGGGTCAATTTTTTTTATATCTTCAATCCTAGTTTCAAAGAAATTTTTTGGACCAATATAATTTGATGGTGGGATTAATAATTCAATAAAATCATCAGGAAATAAATTACCTTCAAGATCAAATTCTAATTCACTGTTATTTTTAGAGTCTTTAACTTTCCATTTGATTTCAGGTTTTTTATTCCAATCTTGAAGAATATTGGCAAAAGGAGTAGCGGTGTAGCCTATATATGTTTTACGATTAAATAAGGCTAACAATGCTCTAATATGGCCGTTTATTTTATTTGCATAGTCAGCACCTTTATGCCCTAGGTTATTTATTGATGCGTTGTCTGCTTCATCATCAATAATTAAAAATGGAATGTCATGCTTATCTGTATTCTTTCCTAAATATTCGTTTAACCATAAAAGTAAATTTTGTAAAACGCTTGTATTTTTTTTACAAATAAGTATGTTGATTTGATTTAAACTAAATTCAGATTCTTTTAAATTTCTGTCAAAATCTTTATTTCTTGAAGTAGGAATAACGATTTGCTTTACATCGTCAAATTTACCAAGAGGACCAAATGAATTTTCTTCGCCAACTCCAATAAAAGAACCTTGAGTGATCATTTTTCCTTCAACTTCTTTTTCAGTTCTAATTTGAGTTTGTCTTCTCAAATCTTCCATTATTCCTGATAATACTATTATAAGCTTATAACCAACATCAATAGAACTATTAACTACTGCATTGAAATTTGAAGTTTTTCCTGATTGAACACTTCCTACTACTAGGCCTTTTACAAAGAAATTATTGGAATTCTTAGGGTCTCCAATTTTTTTTATTATTTCCAAACTAGACCGATCAGTTTCATTTATCATTGCCTTAGAACGGCCTAATTTTTTATCTAAAAATAATAAATATCGACCTCTATATGTTTTTGCTTGTCTTTCATCATTAGCCCAACCAATTTCATCAATTCTATTCTGATCTAACCAAGTATTGTTGTATTCTTTTTGAATAGAGATACTTGGGTTCATGATGGTTCTGTAATTGTATCTAACATCTCTTAATGCAATTGTATACTTTTCATCATAATCAGCATCTGATAAAGTATAATTTCTACCACTATTAAAAATTGGAAATATTATTTGTAAGGATGATTTACATGTGTTTTTTAGAGTATCTCCTTCAAAAAAATCTCTGTCCGCAAAACCATTCGCTTCAAAAAATTGATTGTAATTTGATACTATTAAACTTTTTATTTGATCGATAATTTCATTCATAAATGATTTAATTTAATAGGTTTGAAATTTCTTCGTGTTCGTTGATTTTTATTCCAAGATTTGGTAAAATATCCTTCTTGATTTGTTCTTTTGTCAGACCTATTTTTAGAAGTTCACTTATTGAATTGATTATATCATCTATCGTAATACCATCCTTTTCAGCATCTCCCGTAATAGCGACATTATCAACTTCCCTAATTTCATTGATCGTGTTAGCACTGATTTTTAATATAAAATTTAATTTTGACCTTTGATTTTTGTCTAATGATTCAATTAATGAATTAAGAATTGGATAACCGAAATTAAAACTCATCAAAGTGCCCTTATTAGTATAAACCTTATAAAAAAGTCTTGTTTTTTCTACTTTTTGTTTGATAGGAACTTCTGTTAAAATCCTATTGCTAAACTCTTTATGGGCTTCGGTTTTAAGCTCTACAATAGCACGTAAAAAAGAATTTTTTAAATCATGTGGAATATTAATTTGTGATTTTGCGACATTCAAATGAAACAAATGATCAACTTTGTTACCAATTTCAATTTTAAGTCTTCCTAGTTGGAGTTTGGGCATTTTTTTTATCAATCCATTCCAGCCACCAAATAAAATTAATCTATCAGCTCGATAAATATATAAACCCTCCATATCCATTAAGCTTTTGTTTATTGGAGTCCAAGTATTAAAATTTTCTTTGGTTTCTTTAATACTTCTGTTTGGTAAAACGAAACCTTGAATCTTAACAATGTCTTTGCTGAATTCCTTTTGAAGGGGTTCTAAAGCCCTTATGTTTTCATTTGGAAAAGGATTAAATGGTGTGACTAAGGTATTATTGATTCTGATAACAATTTGATTTGTTTGTCTTTCCATAAATTTATGAAAGACTATTGACAAATACTCTTTAGTTGTATTGGTTATTTCTTCTTTTAAAGCATCTTGCTTATTTTTAACATCTAAAAAATTTTCAAACTTGTATAAGCCTTTCCAAACTACGATTGTATTAGGTATGAAGTCATTTGAACTATTTTGATGGTCATTTGATATGTTATTAAGTTGCTCTAAAATTTCAGCGATTTCTTTATCAGAATTTATTATCATTTCCCATTTTCCAGAATCTTTAAGATGTTTAACATCCCAAGTGAGACCTGAAAATAAAGCACTTCCTTTTTTTCTCGTTAAAACAGTGAAAACTCTTGTTTGAGAGAACGAAGCTGTTTTTAAACCTAAACCAAACCGTCCTAAATCATTTGGATCTCTTGAATCTTCTGGCGATTTGCTTGGGAATTGCATATTTCTTTTTAAAGA
The DNA here is from genome assembly GCA_040403095.1 of Crocinitomicaceae bacterium. Classification (GTDB taxonomy): domain Bacteria; phylum Bacteroidota; class Bacteroidia; order Flavobacteriales_D; family Crocinitomicaceae; genus JAQVCM01. The sequence goes on along the minus strand of JBBALI010000006.1, from coordinate 123,793 downwards.
TTCAAAACTCATTCCATCTCCATTATCACTAAGAAAAAGAGTAAAAGGTTCTTCATCTATTTTAGTCAAAACTTCAATTCTTGTGGCATTAGCGGTAATAGAATTATCCATTAAATCAGCCAAAGCTGTTTCTAAACTATAACCTTGTTCCGCAATCGATTTAATCAGAAATTCTGGATTTGGATTTGCTAGTTCGTATGTAGGCATATTTTTATTAGATTAGATCATTTCTTTTATTTTTTCAGCAATTCCTTCAGCCATCAGAACCGGAACAGCATTTCCAATTTGTTTAAAAGCAGCTGTTCTGCTCGACTCAAAATAAAAATCATCTGGAAATGATTGAATTCGTGCAGCTTCTCGAACAGTAATTGATCGGTTTTGTTTTACATCTGGATGTATATAATAATGTCCATCCATTGCAATGTGGGCGACAACGGTGTGTGAAATTCCATCATGATTAACAACTTGAAAACGATTTTTAAATGAATCTCGATTATTGTGCTTTATTAATCGTTCAGGCAATTCAGCGTAGTTCAAACGCTTTTTCTCTTTGACCCACTGTTTGACTGCAATCTTATATATTTCCAAATCATTCTCATTGTTTGGTCTGGCAATATGTTGCGTTGTAAAATCAATACCATTTCGAATTTTATTTGCTTCTAGGTACTCTGTAGTTTGTTTTGTGTATTTTACCGTGCCATAATTACCACCACCATTCTGGATTTTTGGTAAATCAGAGAACAAATCATCTATGATTTTATTATTATTTTCAATTTCTTCAAATTCAGGGTATTTCAACCCAAGTTCTGTTTTCCAACCGATAATAATTACCCTTTTTCTGTCTTGTAAAACATTGAAGTTTTTTGCATTAAGTGTTCTGTAATTTAAATCGTAACCTACTTCGCGAACAGCATCAAATATCATTTTTAAGTAATCACCATTATTTGCAGATAGAATTCCCGGAACATTTTCGAAAACAAACATTTTAGGTTTGTATCTATTTAAGAATTCAACATAATACTTGTACAAAAAATTTCTTGGATCTTCAGTCATTCCTTTTGGATCTCTTGCTCTTCCTGCAATCGAGTATGCTTGGCAAGGTGGTCCACCAATTACCATATCTACTTTACTTTTGCCAACTAATTTGTCAATTTTGTCAAATAAAATTGGTAATGTTTCAGATGAAATTTCTGTATTGAAAATAGAATCATACAAGTTTTTTGGTAGTTTTTCCCAAAGCTCATCCCTTGTAATTTGTCCTTTCAAATAGCCGTAATATTCGTCAATTCTATTATTATCCTTTAAATAATGAAAACAAGTTCTTGTTCTAAGTGTATCACAAGCATCTTTATTCATTTCAACATGTGCAATTGGGTTGAATCCAGCTCTAATGAAGCCCTCAGAAAGTCCTCCAGCACCTGCAAATAGGTCTATAAAAGTAAGTTTATCTTGTTTCATTTTTAAAAATTGTATCATTAAAAAAATCAGAAATTCCTATCTCCAAACTCAAAATCAATTTTTCTTGAATTTCAAGTGAACAGTTTCTTTTTCCTTTTTCAATCGCTGATAAATAGTTTCTGTCAACATCAGCAACATTGGCTAAATGTTCTATTGAGTAGCCTTTTTTTTCGCGTAAAAATTTTACTCGAAATCCAAATTTTTCCTTAATATTCATTTATAATAAAAGTATTTAATAGTATTTTGATTGACCGCTTACAATTGTAAGCATATTTAAGTTTTTTGCAACTTTAACTTGTTAATTTCCAACAACAAGAAAAAGCCCAAAACCCACAAGTTTCAGACTCCAATTTATCCAATTTCATCCCACTAAATTCTTACTATCCAACACTTCCCTTTTCAAGTCTGAAAAATATAAATCCAAATCGTCCTTGCATTTCGAAAATTGAAAAAACTGAGCAAAATCAAAACGGTAATCATAATGCTCAAGATCCAGTAAACAGAATTAATAATGGGATTAATGAGGATAAACAAGGTGAGTAATTCTGCGACAGCCAACCCGTAACTCACGTACAATGAACCGATAAAATATCCAGGTTCTTTTTCAAATCGGTAACCGCAATGGGTGCAATGCGAATGCATTTTGGGTTCTTTCAACAAAAATAGATTTCCCTTGTTTTCAAATATTTTCCCGTTTTTACATTTGGGACATTTACCGCTGATGATTCCTTGAAAATTGGTCATAAAGCTCATTGTTTTATACCACAAATTTAAGACATTACCATAGTTTAGTAAATGAATAAAAAACGCTAAGATTAGGACAAAAAGGACATTTTTATTAATTTTACCTCATGGAAAATACTTCGATATTGGATATCAAACAATTTGATAAATTTGAAAATAAATCTGATTTTTACGCGAATATTTTTTCCGAACACCTCGTTAAGCATCACCATTCAATTTCAGTTCCACACAAGCATAATTTTTATTTGGTTGTTCTTTTTACACAAGGAACAGGCTTTCATGAAATTGATTTTGAAAGATTTGATGTTCAGCGTGGGAGCGTTTTTTTGCTCAATCCGGGGCAAACGCATTATTGGGAGTTGTCTAGCGACATTGAAGGGTTTATTTTCTTTCACTCGGAAAGTTTTTACAATTTCAACTTTGCACAAAACGCACTTTCAATTTATCCATTCTTTTACACTACCCAAAATTCACCTTTCCTGCTGTTGACAGAAGCGCTGACGCAAAATATGTCAATCCGTTTTCAAGAAGTTTTGTTGGAATATGAATCTGAAAAAATGTATAAATCCCGGAAAATAATCAGCTTAATCGATCTACTTTATATCGACCTTTCACGGATTTATTTGGAGCAAAACACAGGCGTTGTTCACAAAACGAATATGTATTCGGAGAAATTAAAACAGTTGGAATCTTTGATTGATCTGCATTTTGAAAAAGAAAAATCTCCCGCACAATATGCCAGTTGGATGAATATGACTGCCAAACATCTGAATAGAATCGTACAGAATTCGGTCGGGAAAACAACTTCCACGATGATTATGGAGCGCGTGCTCCTCGAAGCCAAACGATTGTTGTCCAATTCAACTAAAAACATCAACGAAATCGCCGAAGATCTTGGTTTTGAAGAACAGGCCTATTTTTCAAGGACTTTCAAAAAAATCACAGGCGAAACACCATCAGAATTTAAATCGAGGTACAGTTCGAAATAGTTCTTAATATTAAAAAAGCCTAAAACAATCAAGTTTTAGGCTTCAATTCATTCTATTTCATTTCACTACATTCCTTGCTCGTCAGCACTTGGGCCATAAACACCTGGAATCGGGATGTTGAGTAAGCGCAAGTAAATACCAAGTTGTGCGCGGTGGTGCACCATTTGACTAAAACTGTGGCGAATGGTGTCGAGTTTCGGCATTTGCATGTAAACAATTTCACCGTTTCTCAAAGTCCAAGTGTCTTCCAAAATGTCGTCTGAAGCACTTGCCAACAATTGACTTGCTTCTTCCACACTTTTATTGAAATAATCGACTAATTCTTCGCCTGAATTACATTCTTTCGGGTTGTAAGGCGAAGTGGCAAAATCAAGTTCAGAAGTATTGATTGCCATCGTAATCCAAGTTGGAAGATCAGCAATATGAATGGCTAAATCTTTCATTTTCATACTTTTTTCATGAGGTTTGAAATCCATGTCTTCTGATTTCACCAAGGCCAACATTTTACGTGTTCCAATGGTTTCGTGTTCTAGTTCTTTCAAGAACGATTGCATAAATGTGATCATAACGATTATTTTTTTATCAAAAGTAATGTCTGAATGTGTCAACAGTATGTCAGCAGGAATTTTAATTTTTCAATTTAGCGATAATTTCATTGGCCAAGTCGTGTACTCTTTTTTTCAAAATTGGCGGATGCACAATTTCTGCTTCATCACCAAACATGATAAACCAGCGCGCAAAGCCTTCTATCGAGGAACAAAGAAATTCCATTTCGGTGAATTCGTCCTGCGTTTTTTCGCTGATAAAACCATGGTAATATTTCTGTTCCCCCAAGTATTTTAAACATCTGTTATTTGCCTGAATTTTGATTGCAGACAATTCTTGCGTCTCTTTCGTCAGTTCCTTCAAGTATTTTTTCAGCGAAGGATGTTTTTTAGAAAAGTCTTCGTTGGTTTTTTCGCTCTTAGAAATGCGATCGATGCGAAAATTTCGGTAATCGCTGCGCAACAAACAAAAGGCAATTAAATGCCAACGTTCACCCATCAAAAAGATGCCAACAGGCTCAACCGTTCGTTCGGTATGTTCTCTGTTGTGGTTGGCAAAATAATTGATTTTCAGCACTTTTTTGTTTGCAATACTGTTTAAAATCGTTGGAATGTGGTTCTCTGAATTATCTTCAAACGGATAATCATAATTTCTTACAATTTCGATTTTATCTTCCAATCGTTCGAGGTGTTCCTTTTCATCAGATTTCAGCACCGACTTAATTTTATACAGCGCGGATTGATAATCGGAAGTCGTTTTTGTATCGGTAAATTTTTCCACCAATTTTTCGGCAGTCAAAAAAGCCAGCGCTTCTTCTTTAGAAAATGAAATAGGCGGCAATCTATAGCCATCCACCAATGAATAACCAACCCCAGCTTCCCCAGTTAGCGGCACTCCAGACATTTCCAATGCCCGAATATCGCGGTAAGCCGTCCGCAAACTAATCGAAAAACGATCCGCAATTTCCTGCCCTTTCACAACTTTTTTTGATTGCAGTTGGATTAAAATAGCAGATATTCGTTCAATACGATTCATTTTTTTTTAGATATTAGGATATTAAGATTTTAGGAGTCGTTGCTACGCAACTTTAAGACTTTTATTTTATTGGTTGCTTTGCAACTTAACAATAATTTCAATATTGAAAAAAAATCAAAGTCTTAAAATCATAATATCCTAAAATCTTAAAGTCTCGAAAAAAAAGACCCGCTTCGCTTTAATATATTAAAATTTTAGGAGTCGTTACAATGCAACTTTAAGACTGGATTTTCTTAGTTGCTGAGCAATTCTTGCGATAATTTCTGCACTATCGAAAATCAAAGTCTTAAAATCCTAATATCCTAAAATCTTAAAATCTCCTCTCTCACTCCCAAACCCCCATCGCGCAAAACTTATCTATTCGATCGTTGATGCGTTTTTCTGGAGCGATTGCTTTCAGTTCTTTTAAGTAATTTTTGATGTTTTCTTTGACAATTCCAAACATTTCTTCTTGACTTCTGTGCGCACCGTTCAAAGGTTCGATGATTACTTCGTCAACTAATTTGTTGTTTTTCATGTCTGTAGAAGTCAATTTCAATGCTTCAGCAGCTGTTTCTTTGAATTCCCAGCTTCTCCAAAGAATGGAAGAGCAAGATTCTGGAGAAATTACCGAATACCAAGTGTTTTCTAACATGACTACTTTGTCACCAACACCAATTCCCAATGCACCACCAGATGCACCTTCACCGATAATGATACAAATTACTGGCACTTTCAATCGCATCATTTCGTAGATATTGCGCGCGATTGCTTCGCCTTGTCCACGCTCTTCAGCTTCTAATCCTGGAAATGCTCCCGGAGTGTCAATGAAAGTAACGATTGGTTTACCGAATTTCTCTGCCAATTTCATCAATCTCAAAGCTTTTCTATATCCTTCAGGATTTGGCATACCGAAATTTCTGTATTGACGCATTTTGGTATTGATACCTTTTTGTTGTCCGATAAACATGACTGTTTCACCATCCAACAAACCAAAACCACCGATCATGGCTTTGTCGTCTTTTACATTTCTATCGCCGTGAAGTTCTTGAAAAGTATTGTTTGAAATTGCATTGATATATGCCAAAGAATAAGGACGATCTGGGTGACGAGACATTTGTACACGTTGCCAAGGAGTCAATCCTGCGAAAATTTCTTTGGTTTTTTCTGCTAATTTTTGTTCTAAAGCATGAACTTTATCTGCCATATCGACATCTGTTGAATCTCCAATTTCTTTGGTTTGAGCGATTTGCTCTTCCAATGCCTTCAACGGTTCTTCAAAATCTAAATAAGTTGACATATAAATTCTATTTTGGTGGCGAAAGTTACGAAAATACTTCATTTGAAATGCAAAAAATGGAGATAAATTCATTCAAATTCGGCATTCATATGATGAATTATTCAAATGATTGTTAGTCATTGTGTTAGGTGAAAAATTTTTTCCTCCCTCTTTGTCTCTCTCCGAAGGGGGAAATGTTCAATATCAATTGTTTGTAAATCGATTTCAATTTTTTTTAAGATGAGATTTAGGTGTTAAATTATCTTTTCAATTTACTTGAAACCAAAACGAAATGATATTTCTCTGTATCTTTAAACCATGATTTTATTTCCTCCTTGTAAGATAAATTTAGGACTGCACATTCTCAACAAACGGGCAGATGGTTTCCACAATTTGGATACTTTGATGTATCAATTGCCATTTACGGATGTGTTGGAAATCGTTCCTTCTGAGGATTTTGTTTTTCAATCGACAGGTTTGGATATCCCTGGGGATGAGAATAACAATTTGTGCATCAAAGCTTTTGAGTTGATTCGTTCTCAGTATGAGATTCCGAATGTGACGATTCATTTGCATAAAATCATTCCGATGGGCGGTGGTTTGGGCGGCGGTTCGTCGAATGCTTCTGCTGTTTTGAAAGGATTGAATTCGCTTTTCAATTTAAATTTACCAACGGAAAAATTGCAAAATTTAGCCGCACAATTGGGTAGTGATTGTCCTTTGTTTATTAAAGAAAATCCACAAATCGCACAGGGTAGAGGGGAGATTTTGTCCTATTTTGAGTTGGATTTATCGGCTTACTATTTAAAATTGGTGAATGTTGGCATTCATGTCAGCACAAAAGAAGCGTTCTCCAAAGTTCAGTTTTACGATCATTTTCAATCAGTCGTCGACATCGTTTCGCATCCAGTTGAACGTTGGAAAAATTTACTCAAAAATGATTTCGAAAATTCTGTTTTTGAATACCATCCAAGTTTGATTGATGTGAAGCAAAAACTATACGATGAAGGAGCAATCTACGCTTCCATGTCCGGCAGTGGCTCCACGATGTATGCGATTTATGAGATTGAGCCGAGTTTGACTTTCCACCAAGAATCTGGTGTTTTTGAGAAGATAGTGAAACTGTAGGTTTGGATTTGCTTCGCAGCTGCCTGCGGCGGTGTTGGATTATTGGATTGTTAGATTATTCGACTCACTTCGTAGCTGACTTCGTCTGTGTGAGATTTTTTAAATGTACAGCAAAAGTTTTTTGCAGACAGAACATCTGTCCAAAAATCCAATTATCCAATAATCTACCTTTGAATTACCAATTTTCGAAATTCAATTCTCTCAGAATCATTCGTCAGTATTTTGACAAAATAAACGCCATTTTCTGTTTCTAAATCGAAATTCACTTTCCCTTGAATTACATTAAGATTCGGATTTTCATAAACAATTCGGCCATTCGCATCCAAAATAATTAAATTAATCTTTGAAATATTTTCATCCTGAAAAAGCAATGTAAATGCATCTTTCCCTGGATTTGGATACAAAATGATTTTACTGGCAGTTGACAATTCTTCCAAACCTGAAATGCTGCTTGGATTGTGCTCTAAATGCAATACTCCGCCTAAATCTCCGCCGACAAATAGATTCAATTTGCCATCTTGGTCAATGTCGTTGACGTAAAACGAACTGTAGTTTTCAACATGAATTCCTCTAAATTCATCAGAAACCAGGTTGAAAATTTCTCCCGAATTCAAATGATTGTCGATGTCATTGTAGTAATGACATTTCCCGTCACTTCCTCCTAAAAATAAATGTGTGGTATCGTTGTATCTGAAAAAATGGGGTGCTGCATAACCTTCTGGTGTAGTTGGTGAAATGTCAATTCCGCCCAGTGTATCATTCACCAAACTAAATGAAGGATTACTAGCATTTCCAATGTTTTTATAGTACATTATTTCGCCCGTCTTTTTGCCTATAATCAAATCCAATAAGCCATCGTTATCCAAATCAAACAATTGTGGAAAACAATAAGAGCTTGCTGTGATTACACTTCCTAAATTGTCTGTGTAATTTTGAACCGGTGTTGCAAATTGAGCGGCAGCGCCAGTAGCAGCAATGTTTTGGTAATAAACGACCGTACCATTTTCCAGTCCTAAAAACAAATCTTTGTCACCATCTTGGTCGATGTCTCCGAAGGTGGGAACAGTTCTCAATCCATAAGATTGCGCTAATAAATTCAAGTAATTATTTTCAACAAAAGTAAAAAATGGGGCAGAAGGTGTTCCTGTATTTCTGTAATGACTCAAAGCACTTTCTTTCAACAAAGGTTCTTTGTATCGGTAAAAATTAGCGACCAATAAATCTTCTTTTCCATCGCCATTTTGATCAAAAAACACAGGAATTGAACCCACACCATTTTCAATCATTTCTTCTTGTAAAAAGCTTTTTGATTTAAAAATAAAGTTTGGCAATTCATTTGTTCCTACGTTTTTGTAGAATAAAATTCCTTTTTCATTTTGAGAAACGCCTTTGGCATTGGCGCCTACAATCAAGTCTTTAATTTGATCATGGTCTACATCAAGGTAAAAACTGGCAGGAAATAATGTCAATGAGGCAGGCGTAGTGTTGCTCGGAAAATTTTCATCTTGTGAAATCATTGCTGAATTGGTGTTTGGTGCCGTTCCACCGTTGACAACCAGAATCAAATTGTCGTGCGAAACATCTCCCAAAACTAAATCATAAACTCCCGAATTATCAATGTCAATCGCTAAAATGGTGGAACCGGCATGTCGTTTGGTTTTTTGCGTTATTTCTTGATCAATTGGATTTTCAATCCCACTTAATTTTTGTGGATCTGGCACATTTGGTGTGTTACAAGGAGCTGTAGGGTCGTTCAATATCAACGAATTGTTATTTGGATCTTCTGAAAATTTCCCCCAACATTCGTTTTTCAACACAAAAACCAGTGAATCATTATGACCATACAATTCCATACTTTGATTTTGGTGATATTCGATTCTTTGACCTGAAATACTGAAAGTTAAAATATCGATATCGGAATCAAAATCTACATCAACATACGCAGGAATGTCGCTTGAGCTCACGTATAAATTTGAATAACTTCCAATGTAATCTGAGTATAAAAGATTGGAGGTCAGTGCCCATTGTAAACCATCAATTGCATTTCCAATGTTGCGATATACTTTCACTCCGCCGATTCCATAGGTGAATAAATCGTTTTTTCCATCACCATCGTAATCCAACAAAGCAGCCCTGTTTTTGGTGTCTGACGGAAAATAAGTGTATGCATTTTGGACAAATTTATATTCTAAATTTCCATTGACAGAAACCGTTTCAAAAAGTCTGATATTGTCTTTGCTTCGGTCAAAAATGAATAAATCCATGTCGCCATCGAAATCGAAATCAATGTCAGAAAACTGCACATAATTCAATCCTCCAGCCCAAGGGAAAAGCAAAGTATCATTGCCGATTTTTACAGGAATTGAATCGTTGTAATCAAATTTGAATTGCGCGAAAACGTTTAAATGAGTTAAAAATAAGATTCCAAAAAAAAGAAAACGCATATTGTTGGTTGTTAATGTTGAAAGAGAGACGTAAATAATCGCCTCAAAGTTTACTAGCTCGAAATTAAGGAATTTAATATAAAAACCACTATTTTTGCCTAAAATTCAGAAGTAAATTATGGTAAAGTATTTGTTTGGTTTTTCAATTTTCTTTATAGTTAGTTTTTCATGGGCGCAAAACGAAACGAATGTACTTTTTATCGGTAATAGTTTTACTTTTATGAATAATATGCCTTTCATGTTCAGAGATATAGCTGAATCTCAAGGCAAAAAAATCTTTGTTGATACTGTTGTTGAAGGCGGAAAAGATTTCGATTATCACGCACACAGCGATGAGACTTACCGCGCGATCAAATCCAGAAAATGGGATTATGTAATCATTCAAGGACATAGCAATGAATTGGCTCAACCTGAATCGATTGTAAACAAAAAAAGTTTGCCTTTTGCCAAGCAAATTGTGGATAGCATTCAAGCAAATAGTTCTTGCACTCAAGTGGTTTTATATATGACTTGGGGCTACAAAAATGGCAATCCGAAATGGAGTGCAGTTGCCACTTATGATTCTATGCAAGAGCGAATTACAAATCAATACATGCGTTTTGCAGATTTGTTGAATGCCAGAATTGCACCAATCGGTGAAGTTTGGAAAACCATTCGCAAAAATTATGCGGGCTTAAATTTATATCATCCTGACAATATTCACCCAAGCTTTGAAGGTTCATATCTGATTTCAAGTACTTTTTACACGACGATTTTCGGAGAATCTCCAATTAACAACAGCGCAATCGTAGCTTTATCGCCAGATGTGCGAAATATTATTGAGTCAAACGTTTCGCAAGTTGTGCTTAATAACTTAAATCAATGGCGATTTATTCAAAATTCTACACAGTTAAAGCCTGGTTTTGATTTGGTAATCAATGGCAAAGAATTGAAAGCTTACAATACATCCGAAAATGCTTCATGGGTAGAATGGAATTTTGGTGATGGACAAATTTCGAGCGATGAAAATCCAAGTCATACATACAGTTCAGCTGGGACTTATCAACTCATTCAAAAAGTGAATATGCATTGTAAATCGCTGGAGTTAATTAGATCGATTGAAATTAAATAATTCTACTTCTGATAATTTATTTCATTAAAAGACTGATTTTTTTATTCAAAAATTCATTTTTCACATTTTTTAAACTTAATTTCACTCTCAATTTTAATTTAACTTAACTATGAATTTGATAAAACTCAGATTTTCAACCGTTTGTTTTGTTTTTTTAGCAATTCTATTGGATGGAAATTCCTTATTGGCTCAACAAAATTTCAACGATTACAAAACCTTGGCATCTGTGGGTACAATTCCTGCTGATTTTACCCAATTGACTTATGCCAAAATCAAAGATGATTTAAAGACAGAAAGAACAAGCCTAAAAGGGAAAAATGAGAAAATTTTCTTGGAAGGAATTCACTATTCAATTGATGAAATGTTACATTCTGGCAAAGTAATTTACGGAGATGAAATAACTTTGTATCTGAATGCTGTTGCTCAGAAAATATTGAAAGATGATGCAACTTTACAGAAAGAGTTGAGATTTTATACACTTAAATCCAATGTTTCCAATGCTTTTTCAACAGATCAAGGAATTGTTTTTGTAACAACGGGTTTGATTTCACAGTTGACAAGTGAAGCACAATTGGCTTACATCTTGGCTCATGAAATTTCGCATTATACCGAAAAACATGTGGTTGAAACGTTTGATTGGAAAACGAAAACAGATAGAAGTGATCGAACCATCGAAAAATTAAGTCAATATTCGAAAGAAAAAGAGTTTGATGCTGATAAAATTGGTTTAAAAATGTATCATGCAGCAGGTTATTCAAAAGAGGAGATTTTAGCAACTTTTGATGTATTGATGTTTTCCTATTTGCCTTTTGATGAAATTGCTATTTCTAAAACCTATTTCAATTCAGAGTACATGTTTGTTCCAGAAAGCATGTTTTCACCTGAAAAATATCCAATCAAGGCTGTTGAAGATGAGGATGATTCTAAAAGTTCACATCCAAATATTAAAAAGAGAAAAGATGCAGCTGAAAAAGAATTGGCAAATTTATCTAATTGGGGAAAGATAGTTTACAGTCTGGGAGAAGAGAAATTCAAATACATTCGCAAAATTGCACGTTTTGAAAGTATCAGAAATGATGTGATTGACGCCAATTATGCAGATGCAATCTATTCGATTTTCCTTTTAGAAAAAGAATATCCAAATTCTATTTACTTGCAAAGAATGAAAGCCAAATCTTGGTTAGGAATGGCTCAATTAAAAGAATTGAATAAGTTGAATGCTACTTTGCAAAAAGCGTCTGATTACGAAGGAGAAATTGCTGAATTACATTTTTTCTTGCGTAAATTAGATAAAATTGGTTTGATTACTTTGGCTTTGAGACAAGTACAAGATATAAAAAAACTGCAACCAAACGACAAAGAGATTCAACTGATTTGGGAGCGAATGGTTAAAACGACAACCATCACAGAGAAGTTTGATTTAACTGCCTTTTCAAGCTTAAAATTTGACGAAGCCAAAATTGAATTTGAAAGAATAAAAGCAGATACAACTCAAAAAGTTGAAAATAAAACTGAAAATTTGAGTAAGTACGAAAAAATTAAGAAAAAGAAAAATCAAAATGATCCTTTAAATTTTGACGTCGAAAAGTTTTATTTGTACGGTATTGCTGACATCATCAAATCAGAAGAGTTTCTAACCACTTTCAACAAGTTCAAGAAAGAACTGGATGAACAAAAAGCGGAAGAGGAGAAAGAAGATTTATTGAGCCGTGGTGAACGCAGTAAATTGAATAAAAAGGAAGAAGAAAATCAAATTAGATGTGACGCACAGGACTTGATTTTTGTAGAACCAATCGTATATAGATACAGACACGGACAAATTGACAGAATTAAATCTGAAAAGTTAGGAGAAGATTTTGTCGAAATCATCGAAAAAACTTCCAAGGATTTGGATATGAATGTGACCACAATCAGCAGTTCAACTTTGAAGAAATTAGGAACTCCTGGATTCAACGAAAGAGCCGTTTTATTGTCATATTTACAGCAAATCACCAATGAGGAAGACATTGATGTTTTTCCCGTTGATTACACATTGTTAACCGATATTCAAACCAATTATGGAACATCTAAGGTGATGTTTTCTATTTTGGAACATTCTTATCAGCCGCAGTTTTCAGCTGTTTTATTCTCTTCGGTATTATTTTTTCCGGCCGCGTTGGTTGTTTTTCCTTTAGAAATATTAATGGGAAATGAAACAGATTTAAATGTAATAATCATGGACATCGATAAAGGCGGTATTGCAGGTGGAAAGTTTTACCACTACAAAGAACCTTTAAGTAATTTGTCTATTGGTGCTCATTTATATGATGTATTGACACAAGTAAAATCTAAACCACTTTAAATCATGAAAAAAATAGTAAAAGTGCTTTTAATGCTGGTTTTTGTTAATCAGGTTAGTGCCCAAAATCCGGGATATTTTGGTAAAAAAAATGTTTTAGATTTTTCAGTTAATTTTCAAAGTCCTTTATTTGCTAATCTTAGAACATTGAGCAGAAAAGATGCTACATTCTTGGCTTTAGATGGAAGTAATTTAATCTCCAAAAAAGATCAATTCGATTGGGGATTTCGATTTAATTATTCTAGACCTTTGAAAAGAAATTTTGCAATTGGTCTTGAATTTGGATTTGATTATTTTTCTGTCCAACGTGAATCAAGAAGAGAAAATTATGGAAGCTACAATTTTTATTTTGAAAATATTGATGTAAATTCTATGAGTATTATGCCCAAATTCGAGTTTAGTTCTGATGGAGGATTATTACCAATGGGAATTTCTCATCAGCTTGGTTTTGGTGTGCGATTAATCAAACCAGTTGACAAAGAATATACCGTAGCAGCTTCGGAAGAATATTTGTTATATTCTTCTAGCATAAACATTCCTATTGAACCAGATTATAGCAGTTATTTGAAATATGATGGACCGTCAATAAAAGGGTATACGCTGATGTATGCTCTGAATTTTAGAAGTCCATTGACGAAAAGTTTGATGTTGAATTATGGGATTAGGTACACTTTAAATTTTATGGGTTCAACCTACATAAATGATTACAATGTTGAAAATTTGTCTGATCTAGAATTGAATGAAGCTGAATTTACAGATATTGTAAGATATCGTAAACAATTCTCTTTAATTCAAGCAAATATTGGTTTGTCCCTTGCTTTTTAAAAAGAGATATTCCTACAAACAAAAAACGCACTGAAATTAATCTCAGTGCGTTTTTTATATAATGTTGTTTCACACAATTAATGAAACATATCTTTTACTCGTTGGAAAAATCCTTTTTCGCTTCCATCAGGATTGGGTTTGAAATTGTCACTATCTTTCAACTTTTCTAAAATTTCTCTTTCTTCTTTAGAAACTTTAGTAGGAGTCCAAATATTGATGTGAACGAATAGATCTCCAGTTCCATAACCTTGAATACTTGGTAATCCTTTTCCTTTTAAACGCAACATTTTACCACTTTGAGTTCCTGCTTCAATTTTGATTTTCGCTTTACCTGAAACTGTTGGTACTTCAATGCTTTCTCCCAAAACGGCGTCTACAAAGTTTATGAAAGCTTCGTAATGTAAATTATCTCCGTCTCTTCTCAATTCTGGATGCGTAATTTCCTCAATTACTACAATCAAATCTCCTGCAACACCATTGAATGGTCCAGCGTTTCCTTTTCCTGTTACGCTCAATTGCATTCCTTCCTCAACTCCTGCTGGAATTTCGATTTCAATGACTTCTTCTTGGCGTTTCAGTCCGTTTCCATCAGCATCAGAAGGTTTTTTGTCAATCATTTTCCCTGCACCTTGACAGGAAGGACACACAGATTGCGTTTGCATTGCACCCAAAAAGGTTTGCGCAACACGCGTGATTCTTCCTGATCCGTTGCAGGTTTGGCAATTTTTGAAAGTTACACCTTCTGCATTGACCAATTTATTGACCTTGATTTTCTTTTTGACACCCTCAGCAATTTCTTCCAACGTCAATTTCATTTTGACACGAAGATTGGTTCCTCTGACGGTTCTGCTATTTCCGCCGCCACGACTTCCACCGAAGCTTCCGCCGCCAAATGCACTACCGAAAACATCACCGAACTGGCTGAAAATGTCCTCCATATTCATTCCGCCTCCGCCGAAACCACCATTTCCACTCATTCCAGCGTGGCCGTATTGGTCATAGCGACTGCGTTTGTTTGAATCACTTAAAACTTCGTAAGCTTCTGCCGCTTCCTTGAATTTATCTTCAGCAGATTTGTCATCCGGATTTTTATCTGGGTGATATTGAAGCGCTAATTTTCTATAAGCCTTTTTTATTTCAGACTCATTGGCATTTTTGCTAATGCCCAACACTTCATAATAATCTCTTTTTTGACTCATTCTTATTATTTTGTCATTTTATTTTTGTCGTATCCTCGATAGCTTTTAGGGATTGGACATGAGGATTTAGTACATTATTGCCATCCATAAATTCAAGACCAAAGACTGCAGTCTAATTTCTAATGTCTAATGTCTATTGTCTAAAGTCTATTGTCTAATATATCCCACCTATTGTCCTACAACAACTTTCGCGTATCGAACCACTTTATCATTTAGAAAATATCCTTTTTCAACATCATCAACCACTTTCCCAATCAAATCCTTACTTGGTGCAGGAACATTGGCAATGGCTTCATGTAATTCACTGTCAAAAACTTTTCCTTTGGCATTCATTGGTGTCAAACCTTTGTTTTCCAAAATTGTTTTGAATTTATTGTAAATCAATTGAAAACCTTCTTTTACAACTGTGATATCTTCTGATGTTTCGTTGTTGGCAATCGCGCGTTCAAAATCATCAATTACAGGAATCAAATCTTTTAGAACACCTGCACTTGCAGAACCAATCAAATCGATTTTTTCCTTGTTTGTTCTTTTTCGGTAGTTGTCAAATTCAGAATACAATCTCAAAAATTTGTCATTCAACTCCGCATATTTTTCTTCTGCAGTTTGTTCAACTTTTACTTCGCTATTTTCACTTGAATTAGCTGTTGATTCAGTTGTTGCCTCTTGATTTAACTCTTCGTTGATTTCTTTTTCTTCTGACATAATCTTTTTATTCTTATTCGATTTTCTAAAGCAAAGATATTGCCAATAAGGACTTTTAGACAGCCTGTCAGTAAAATGTGACATCGACTGAAAATATGACATAAAATAGAGAGATTAAAAAGGCGATTTTATTTGAGCAATTTTTCAATTTCAATGTGTAACCCAAGACCTCGGAGTTTGTCACCCTGTGCAACAATTTTACCTTTTCCGTCAATTAAAAAACCATTTGGAATGGTGTTGACCGCATAAATTTTAGCGAAAGTTCCTTCTTTGTCGATTACATGATTAGACCAATTCAAATTATCTGCAGCTATCGCTTTTTTCCATGCATCTTCTTGTTTGTCAAGTGACACGCTGAAAATTTCAAATCCTTTTCCAACTTTGAATTTCTTTTTGTGGTATTTTCCAAAAGCTTCAACTAAATTTGGACTTTCTTTTCTACACGGTCCACACCAGCTTGCCCAAAAATCTATCAAAACAACTTTCCCTCTCAAACTAGAGAGTTTTACAGTTTTTCCTTCTTGGTTAATTAATTCAATTTCAGGAGCATCTGCACCAACAGTTGGAGATGTCATTTTAGCAGGCTGAATTGCCAATAATAAGCTGAAAATAAATGAAATCATCCTATTCGTCTAATGTCAGCGCCCAAATTATTCAAACGAATATCAATGTCTTGATAACCTCTGTCGATTTGTTCGATGTTGTGAATTGTACTTTTTCCTTTCGCTGAAAGCGCGGCAATTAACAAAGATACTCCTGCACGAATATCAGGAGAAGTCATCGAAATGCCTTTTAAAGTGTGTTCATGATTCATCCCAATTACAGAGGCTCTGTGTGGATCACAAAGAATGATTTGCGCTCCCATGTCAATCAATTTATCAACGAAAAACAAGCGCGATTCAAACATTTTTTGGTGAATCAAAACACTTCCTTTCGCTTGGGTTGCAACAACTAAAATAATGGAAAGTAAATCAGGGGTGAAACCTGGCCAAGGCGCATCAGCAATGGTTAAAATTGAGCCATCAATGAAAGTTTCAATTTCATAAGAATCTTGGGCAGGAATGAAAATATCATCACCACGTCGCTCCAATTTGATTCCTAATTTTCTGAAAACTTGAGGGATAATTCCCAAATTATCATAGCTAACATCTTTGATTGTAATTTCAGATTTAGTCATTGCTGCCAAACCAATGAAACTACCAATTTCAATCATGTCAGGTAAAATTCTGTGGAAACAACCACCAAGATTGGTAACACCTTCAATTTGAAGCATATTTGATCCAATTCCTGAGATTTTGGCACCCATCGAATTGAGCATTTTACAAAGTTGTTGCAAATAAGGTTCACAAGCCGCATTGTAAATTGTGGTGTTTCCTTCTGCTAAAACAGCAGCCATAAGGATATTCGCAGTACCAGTAACAGATGCTTCATCTAAATGAATATAAGTCCCAGTTAATTTTTTTGCTTCAATAGAGTAGAAGTGTTCTCCAGCATCATAGTTAAAGTTTGCACCCAACATCGCAAAACCTTCAAAATGTGTATCTAATCTTCTTCGCCCAATTTTATCTCCGCCAGGTTTTGGAATATAACCTCGCCCATAACGCGCTAAAAGTGGACCAACAATCATGATTGAGCCACGCAAAGAACCTGCTCTTTTTTTGAAATCTTCAGTTTCTAAATAGTCTAAATCAATGTCTTTAGCTTGAAAAATAAAAGTTCCTTTTTCTACTTTTTCAATTTTCACTCCCATTACTTGAAGTAATTGGATCAATTTGTTGACATCAATGATGTCAGGTAAATTAGAAATAGTAACTTTTTCAGGTGTCAATAAAACTGCACAAAGAATTTGTAAAGCTTCATTTTTTGCACCTTGTGGAGTCAATTCTCCTTTTAAAGGTTTTCCGCCGTGAATTTCAAACGATGCCATTGACTAATATTTTTTCTTAAATTTCTTTTTCTGTTGATTCCCCGGATTACTGTTCCCGTTGTTCGAGCCAGGAGTAACTTTATTTCTTTTGTTTGGTGTGATACCAAAAGATTTCAATATTTGATTGGTTTGCATCAAACTATCAGGGTTTTCAAGGACCAATTTTCCGCCTGATAATTCTGATAATTGTTGCGCAATAACGTTATTTTCTACCGCATCATTATTGTATGCTAAAAACTGCTTTTTCATGAAATTAGCCATGGTGTTTTTGAGGTATCTTTGCGTATCCTCATCATTTTCATTGACCGTTTCTTTCAATATTTTTTCAGTATATTTTCCGTAATGTCCAAATCGAATTTTACTTTTTGGATATTCCATCAACTCAGGTTTTTCATTCAATACCTCTCTACTTGGCATTGGATAAGGTGAGTCAACATCCAATTTAAAATCAGCCATTACAAAAAGGTGCGTCCAAAGTTTATGGCGAAAATCGTCAACATCTCTCAAATGTGGATTCAATTGTCCCATTACTTCAATGATGGCTCTTGCAGCTTTGTTACGTTCTTCACGGTCAGTTAATTCCATTGCATAAGCAATCATATTCTGAACATTTCTACCATATTCTGGTAAAATCATGTGTGGACGTTGCGTATTATATTCCATTTTATTCAAAAACAAGTGTCAAAATTAAGAAATAAATCGAATTATTTATTTCATCTATTGGGTTTAATTATTTGGTTTTAGGTGTTGTTTCAGTTTCTTTTACAAATTTCACTTTCACCATCGCGTGGTGGTATTTTGGAAATCCATCTCCTGCCTCAAAAGTAAGACTTTTTAATAGATTTTTCGCTTCCATATTTGCAGGAGTCGATTTTACAGTACTTTTTTCAGCAATAAAACGCTCACTGGTAACTTTTCCAACATTGTTTACCGAAATTTCATAAATCACAAATCCTTCGTAAAATGATTTGATAGTAAAGTTAGAAGTTGAAGTCATTTTTCTATTCACATCGATGATTTCGCCAGATAGCAATTGACTTTGAGCTGAATGTAATAAAAGAAAAAAAATGGCTGATAACAAGAATTTCATGAAATTTTATTTGGTTGTGAAGATACAAATATAGATTGGGATTTGAACAAAAAAAATGGACACCCTTCAAAAGTGTCCATTTAAAAAAGTTTTTTTTGAAATCTTATCTAATAATGGTTATTGAACCTTGGAAATTCTTTTTCTCATCAGAATTTAAATCTTTCACATTTGCTTTCCAAGTGTAAGTTCCATCTTGAAGTATTTTTCCATCGTAGGTTCCATCCCAAGTTGCTGAAGGATCATGAGATTCCCAAATAACTTCTCCCCAACGATTGTAAATAAATAAATCAAAATTATAAATATCAACACCATCAACATAAAACTTCCAATTTTGATTGTATTGATCGCCATCAGGTGTAAACACATTTGGCGCATAAAAAATAATGTCTGTATTTACTTGCAAGAAATTTACAATTGTATCGACACAACCACCTGCTGTTGTTACGACCAATGTGATTGGATATTGACCAACAAATCCCTCAGGGAAACTAAAGCTAGGATATTGAGCTGTACTAGTTATTGGATTAGCATCTGGCGCAAACCATTCCCAACCAATTACACCTTCACTTGAATTGTCTTGCATTTGAATTGTTGTTTCATAAATGGAAGTTGGATTTGAAGACATGGTGAATGAAGCAGTAGGATTTTCTACAACTTCTACAATATTTGTGAATGTTTTGGTATAAACACAGCCAAAAATTGAGGTTATTGTAACATCAACGGTGTAAAAACCAGGTGTTGAATAAATAGAAGCAGCTGGACCATTGCCGTTTACAATCGTATCTTTTCCATTTCCGAAATTAATTTCTGTTGTTGAAATTTCAGAACCATTGTTTGAATTGTTGCTGTAAATAAATGAACCTGGAACACAATCAACTGGTTTGTTAGGAACTAGTAAAGGGATAATATCTGTAGGGAAACTCACTGTTACAGAGGCTTGTGCGGAAGGAGAACCACAGTCTTCAGTCAATACGACAGAATAAACAGTTCCTGAATAATCTGGGTCAACTGTTATTGTTTGTCCAACTCCAATTACAGCTCCATTTGCTGACCATGTAAAAGTATAAGGAGAACTTCCTCCAGCGCCATTGGCTGTTAAATTAATAGTTGATTCTGAGCATATTGTAGCATCTGGTGTAATGAAGCTTACTGATAATGCCGCAGGTTCAGCTAAAGTTCCTGTTTGTGTAATTATACAACCTAATGAATCTGTGATAGTTACAAGGTGATTGCCTGCTGCTAAATCATTGGCGATATTTGTTGCTGAATTCGAATTGTCCCAACTGTATGTATATGGCATCGTTCCTTGCGCAACAGTCACTTCAATCAATCCATCATTACCACTGTTACATGTAACATTTGATTGATTTGTAATTGAAGCAATCATTCCCGGGATTTCTGTGATAATTACTTCAGCAGTATCAATACAACCTGAACCTGTGCTAACTTCACAATGATATGTTCCAGCAGTTAATCCCACAGCAGTTGCCGTTGTTTGCGCACCAGCATCATACCAATTGTAGGTTACAGTAGGTGAAGTTGGATTCATCATTGCAGTCGCTGTTCCATCAGCACCACCAGGGCAAGAAACCATCGTTCCAGTTGCGGTTGCTACAGAAATAGAATTTGGAATTATCACATTTACGGTTGCAGAACAACCATTTGCATCAGTTACTAAACAAGAATAATTTCCTGCCACTAATCCAGTGGCAATCGGTGTATTTTGACCACTAGGTGTCCAATTGTAATTAAATGGTTGTGTTCCAACTGCAGTTGCAATTTGTGCAGTACCTACTCCAGCTGAACAAAAATCTGTTGTAGCGGTTGCTGTCGCGTTGACTGAAGTTCGAGTGATCCAAGTTGTGTCTGAAATAGCTCCTAATCCAGCGCCACATGCTGAGGCGGTGAGAAAATATCCAGTTGTTCCTGGTGGAATGAGCGAAACATTTAGTACACCATTGTTGTAAGGAAAAGTGGCTCCCAAAGTGTTTCCCCATTGTTGGCTACCATTCACACCATTAATTTGAACGTATGGAATTTGAGTTTCAAGGTATGCACTTGTATTTGCTGGACTTGTTGGCGTAAATAAGCGACCATCTTGATTGGCAGTCCAAACAGAGTTGTTTCTTCCTGGTGTAATTACTGCCGCATTTCCAGTTGCATTTTGAATTCCTTGAATAGCTAAACCACCGTTAAATGCGCTGCAAGTGGCTTTATTACCAATATGTAATTCTATTGTATTTGATGTTTCATTTAAAACGACAGCCAAATAATTACAAACTGTTGTGCAACTATAAAAATATACATTTTGATAAAGTACCACGAATTTTCTATTTGGAGCAGTTCCAACTGTTTGATATTGAATTGTTCCGCTGTTTAAACTCGGGAGCATATCTTGGTAAGCAAGCATAATTGAGTTTAATGCTGAAGTTAATGATGCATTAGGTAAAGTTCCTGCACCGGTTAACGAATATGCACAGTAACCATTGGCATTACTAGTATTAAAACTAATCAAACCATTTGAACCAATTACACAGTTGTTGTATGTGTTTCCGTAAAAGCTAAATGGAAATCCAACTGGAACTACATTACTCCAAACATCATCTGAAAGGGTTAAAATTGTTGGACTAGGTAAATTAATCCCTTGCGTATTTTGTGATCCCGATCCAGGATTGCAATTGGTGATTGTCACAGTTTGACCCTGGCAAACAGTTACGTCATTACCCAAACATACCTGAACTTGAGCAAAAGAAGTAAGACTGATTAAAAAAGCAATAGAGAATAATATGATTTTCATCTTTATTTTTGTTTTGTTAAGAATTAGACGAATTAAAAATTGATTGGTTGTCATTTCTGGGATAAACTCACTAATTGAACTTTGATTCAAGATGTATTTTTGAATATAATTCGCTAGGGATACCGATATTAATTTGTTTTGGCATACGATCAAAATGGAATTTTAGAATCAAATTTTAACAAAAGTAACCATAAAGACTCGAAAAGAAATGATACATTGGAAAATCATTCTTGGATTCTCAATCATATTACGGTTAATAAAATATGACTGAATAAAAGTTTAACATATTAAAATTATATACATTTGTCCCGATATCTTTAAAAGAAATTAAATGTCTAGTAATTACCAAGCACAGATTGATGCTTTCATGGACAAAGTGAAAGCTACTAATGGTCACGAACCTGAATTTATTCAAGCGGTTCACGAAGTGGCAGAAGCGATTATTCCATTTATGGAAAAACACCCCAAATACAAGGCTGCCAAAATTTTGGACAGAATGGTTGAACCAGAAAGAACAATCATTTTCAGAGTTCCTTGGTTAGATGACAAAGGTGAAATTCAAGTAAATAGAGGATACCGTGTTGAATTTAACTCAGCAATCGGACCATACAAAGGTGGTTTGCGTTTCCATCCTTCCGTAAATTTGTCTATTTTGAAATTTTTAGGATTCGAGCAAACTTTCAAAAACTCTTTAACTACATTGCCAATGGGTGGTGGAAAAGGAGGTTCTGATTTTGATCCTAAAGGAAAATCGGACAATGAAGTAATGAAATTTTGTCAATCTTTTATGACTGAGCTTTGCCGTCATATTGGTGCTGATACTGATGTACCTGCTGGTGATATCGGTGTTGGTGGACGTGAAATTGGTTACATGTTTGGTCAATACAAGCGTATTCGTAACGAATTTACTGGCGTTTTAACTGGTAAAGGAAGAAATTGGGGTGGATCTTTGATTCGTCCTGAAGCTACAGGTTACGGAACAGTATACTTTGCTAAAGAAATGTTGGCTACTAAAGGTGATTCTTTCGCAGGTAAAGTAGTTGCCGTTTCTGGTTCTGGAAATGTTGCACAATATGCTACTGAAAAAGCGACTCAATTAGGTGGAAAAGTGGTAACACTTTCAGATTCTTCAGGATACATTTATGATGCTGATGGAATTGATGCAGAGAAATTGGCTTTCGTGATGGAAATCAAAAACGTAAGAAGAGGTAGAATTGAAGAGTATATTGCAAAATATCCTTCTGCTAAATTTATCGCTGGAAAACGTCCATGGGAAGTGAAAGCTGACATCGCATTGCCTTGTGCTACTCAAAATGAGTTAAATGGTGAGGAAGCTAAAGTTTTGGTTTCAAATGGTGTAATCTGTGTTGCAGAAGGTGCAAATATGCCTTCAACTCCAGAAGCAATCACTGCCTTCCAAGCTGCAGGAATTCTTTTCTCTCCAGGTAAAGCTTCAAACGCTGGTGGTGTTGCAACTTCAGGTTTAGAAATGTCTCAAAACTCTTTGCGTTTGTCTTGGACAAGTGAAGAAGTGGATAGCCGTTTACATGCTATTATGGTTAACATTCACGAAGCATGTGTTACTTATGGTAAAGATGAAAATGGTTATGTTGACTATGTGAAAGGTGCAAATATTGCAGGTTTCGTAAAAGTTGCTGATTCAATGATTGATCAAGGTTTGGTTTAATCCAACTAACATATTCAAAAAAAAATCCCGATTCTTTATTGAGTCGGGATTTTTTTTTGAATTTTTTTAAAGTCTCCAATTGTCTGCTTGCCAATTTTGGATGGACTGCTTAATCTCTTTTGAAGTAAGATTTTCAGCCATTGTTTTTTGCACCAGCTCTTTTAATTCTTGATCAGATGCAAAACGCAATGCAAAAATTTGACTTTTGCTCAATTTCGATTCAAATAGTTCAAAACGTTCACTTGTAACTACATAATAGCGATACCTCATTTCAATTCTGATAACGCGATCTTGGTTTTTTAATCCATAATGTTGTCGCACCATAAAAGCTAAAAATACGATCATAATCATGATTGCTGTCAGAGTCCACCAAATTTCTTTCAAAGCTGGATTTTTATTTCCTTGGTAGAAGCAAAAAACACCTAAAGCTAATGTTAGAGGGTAGAAAACAAAGTGATGTGGTACATAGTACTTTGAATGATTGCTATAATTTTGATTTTCCATAAAATTATTTTGACTTGTTAAATTGGAACAATAATACGCTTAAATAGTTCAAATTGCACAAAAATTTGTCATTTCTTTTAGGAATAGCTACCTTTGAATACCATGATGTCGAAAAAATGTAAGTACGCAATTAAAGCATTAATTTGTTTGAGTGAAAACTATCAAAAAGGTAATATGTTTACTGCTGATATTGCGCAAAAAGGTAATATTCCTAAAAAGTTTTTAGAACAAATCTTATTAGACCTAAAACATGCTGGTTTTGTGGGAAGTCACCAAGGTTATAAAGGTGGTTATTACTTGATCAAAGCTCCCAGAGAAATTAATTTGGCAGAAGTCTACCGCGTTTTTGACGGTGCAATTGCGCTTTTGCCATGCGTTTCTGTAAATTATTATGAAAAATGTGAAGATTGTACAGACGAAGTTTCTTGTACAATTAAACGTGAATTTTCCAAAATTAAGGAGCAAAGTAGATTGATTATGAAAGAAATCAATTTTAAAACGTTCCTAGAATAGCAGTTTTTTTTTAAAAAAATCTGAATCACTCACGTCCTTCAATTATTTATTTTTTAACGAATTTACTTTCAGCTCTAAATGAAATTGTTGACTGTTTTCCTGCCATTTCTTTATTTTCAAAACGTTCCTGACTAGTTACTTATAAAATTAAATTAATTTTTATCACAAATTCATTGGTAATAAAAAATATGTTCTATATTTGCAAAGTATTAATTCTATCAAGTATATAGAGTTAATTAAGTAAGTGTAATTTACAGCATGCTTAATGATGTAGAAAACGATTATTTTTTGTGTTTTTTAAATTTTAAGCAGGTGATTAAAAAAGCAAATTAAAAATAGTTAAAAACACACTTAAAATTTTTTCAAATTATTTTGAATTTGAACTTAGTGATGCCAATGAGAGCAAAGGATGCTAATTAAAATTTCAAAATACTAATGTAGAGTATCTAAACTCAAATGAAAATAAATTTATAATCAAAAAAAGAAGAAAATGAAATCAAAACTATTACTTTTAACATTCGCACTTTTAACTGGAAATTTTATATTTTCTCAAGAATCTTTTTTCCAATTATCAGGAATTTTGTTAGACGAAAGGTCGCAAGACCCAATCGACAATGCAACTGTTAGTATAAAAGAGAGAAATGAAGTTACAAAAACTGACCTTACAGGAAAGTTTGTGCTAAAAACAATTAACAAATTCCCTTTTACACTTGTAGTCTCCAAGCAAGGTTATAACTTAACAGAATTTGTCGTTGAAAATGAAAAATCAAATGTAAATATTCAATTAGAGCGTCAAGTTTTATTAAACGAAATAGTTGTTTCTGCTTCACGTGTTTCAGAAAGTCAATTGAAGTCCCCAGTTGCGATTGATAAGTTAGACTTTCAGGCGATTCGAGAAACGGCATCATCTAACTACTATGATGCCTTGGAAAATGTGAAAGGTGTGCAGTTGACTACTTCAAGTCTTAGTTTGAAAGTTCCAAATACTAGAGGTTTTAATAGTCCTAACAATTTCCGATTTATGCAGCTAGTGGATGGTGTGGATCTTCAAGCGCCCACGTTAGGGGTATCAATTGGTAGTACGATTGGACCCTCAGAATTGGATATTAAAAGTATTGAAATCATTCCTGGCTCATCTTCAGCTTTATATGGAATAAACTCCCTGAATGGATTGGCGAATCTTCAGACAAAGGATCCTTATTTAACAAAAGGTGTGAGTTTGTATCAAAGAACTGCCATCAATCACGTAGATAATAAAGACCATGGTTTGAGTTTTATGAGTGAAACGGCTTTTCGTCTCGCCAACGTTGTTGATTCTGCGGGAAAGTTTGCGTATAAAATTGATGGCTCTTATTTTCAGGGAGTTGACTGGGTTTCTTCAAGTTCTAATGATCAAAACCAGTATAATTTAAAGTCAAGTAACCCTTCTTATCCTCAATTTAACTCTGCAGAAAACAACCCAGCCTATGATGCTTGGAACAAATACGGGGATGAACGAAATAATACAGTTACTGATACTCTTTTTGTTGGTTCACAAAAACAAATTTACAATGTTAGACGAACAGGTTATTGGGAAAAAGACTTGGTTGATCCAGTTGTAAAAACTGCAAAATTCGGAGGTAATTTGAATTATAAATTTAATAACAAGTCTAAATTAAGTTATACCTATCGGATAGGAAATATGGATGGTGTTTTTCAAAGAGGAAATAAAATACAACTCAAAAATGCTCAAATTCAAAGCCATGCAATAGAGTACAAAAATTCAAAGTTAGTGGCAAAGCTTTATGTTAATAGTGAGACAACTGGCAGCTCTTACAATCTTAAACCATTGAGTGATAACTTGGATCTTACTTTTAAGAATAATAAAAAGTGGGCGAAAGACTATCAAGTCGCATTGAACAATGCATATAATGCGAATGGCGGAGATTTAGTAGCTGCACATCAAGCTGCTCGTGATGTTGCCGATGCAGGAAGACCAGATCCAGGTACACCCGAATTTGACGCTTTAAAACAAACAATCAATGGAATTAATAATTGGGATCATCCGTCAATTTATCCATATGTGAGCGCTCAAGATTCAACAAATACAACAGGTGGAGCTGCACTTTGGCAAAAAAGTAGAATGTATCATGGAGAAGCTCAATATGATTTAAGTTCTATTACTCGCAATTTTGTGAGTTTATTAGTTGGGGCTGATGCACGTCTATATTCTGTTACTCCTGATGGGAACAATTTTGTTGATTTTTCAAAGCCGCTCGCGGAGAGAAATACAACAGGAGGAGATAACGTCTTGTATTCAAAATTTGGCA
Source organism: Crocinitomicaceae bacterium (assembly GCA_040403095.1). Taxonomy (GTDB): domain Bacteria; phylum Bacteroidota; class Bacteroidia; order Flavobacteriales_D; family Crocinitomicaceae; genus JAQVCM01. The sequence goes on along the minus strand of JBBALI010000006.1, from coordinate 97,186 downwards.
GTTTCGTGCAAGCAAGTAAAGAATTTTTTGATAGTAAATTGAAAGTGGTAGGTTCGTTGCGCTATGATAAAAATTTAGATTTTGAAGGAAAATGGAATCCACGTTTGGCGATCGTTTATTCATCAAATCAAAATAATGCAATTAGGTTATCTGCTCAAAATGGATACAGATTTCCCGCACTTTTTGAAGCTCTTTCTTATGTGAACAATGGGGGTGTTCGAAGAGTAGGAGGACTTGAAAAAATCAATGAGGGATTGGGGTACCTTGAAAATAGCTATACTCAAAATTCAATTGATGCATTCCAAGCAGCAGTAAATGCTGATATAAAAGCAGGATCAACTAAAGATCAAGCGATCGCAAAGCAAAGAGGTTTACTTCAAATCTCAAACCTTCAAAAGATGCAACCAGAGCAAATAAAAGCCCTTGACTTTGGATATAAAACTGTTTTATTGAATAATAAATTAGTAATTGATGCAGATGTATATTTTAATGAATACAAAAACTTCTTAGGCCAAGTTGAAGTTGCTGTTCCAACAACCGATGTTGTAGGTACTTTAGCTTCTGCGTATGATGCGAATGATAAGTCAAAACAAGTAAGGTATCGAGTGTATACAAATGCAACGAATACCTACTATGCATATGGAACAGCAATCAAAATCGCATATAGCTTCTACAAGAAATTCTCTATTTCAGGAAACTTCAACTTCAATGATTTTAAAGCAAAAGAAGAGACAGATATTTTCACAACAGGATTTAATACTCCTAAGTATTCTGCTAATATCCAATTTGGTAACCGAGAAATTATAAAAAACCTTGGTTTCAATATTGCGTGGAAATGGCAAGATGCCTATGAATGGCAAAGTCCTTTAGCTAATGGACACGTTCCCGCTTATCAAACATTTGATGCTCAAGTTTCTTACAAAATAGAAAAGGCAAAAACATTAGTTAAAGTTGGTGGAACAAACATCTTTAATAATCGATATATTCAATATGCAGCAGGACCAACAATTGGTGGACTTTACTACGTAAGTTTAACATTTGATGCACCTTTCCAAAACAAATAAATTAGTGAAATTTTAATAGAAAACATTTACTGACAGCAAAAAAAGCACCCAATTATACTATTTTTATTTTGAGTTTTTAATAAGTAGGAAAACCTTAAGAATTGCAAGAACGAATGTCTTGAGGTAATTATGAAATGTAAATATTTGATTAGGATAATGTTAAAATTGAATTTATTTAGTTAATAAATACTAATGCATCCAAAATTAATTTTAAATTTGCGGATTATTAATTCTATGAAGTAAATAGAGTTAGTATTTATAGTATTATTAATAAATCACTTCAATATGATAAAAGCGATTACATTTTTTACTTTTTTATCCTTTGTAATAATGTCAAGTGCTCAAAAAGATTCTTTAAAAATAGTCAAAGACACGGCTAAAATTTTTACAATTTCTGCTGAGTTTAGACCAAGAGCTGAATATAGAAATGGTTACCGAGAATTAAATTCAGACACATCGGATGCGGCGTTTTTTGTTGAACAAAGAAGTAGAATTTATTTAGATTACAGAGCACCTCGTTTTATTTGGCATACTTCTATTCAAGACATAAGAATTTGGGGTGAACAAGATCCAAGGTCAACTGGTGCTACATTGCAATTATTTGAAACCTATGTTGAGCCTTCAATCACCAAACGAATTAGCGCCAGAATAGGTAGACAAAAAGTTATGTACGACAATCAAAGGCTTTTTGCTCAAAATGACTGGAGACAGAATGGAGGAACTCATGATGCTGTCAGATTTATCTACAAAGGAAAAAAATTGGAAGCAGATTTGATTGGTGCCTTCAATCAAGGACACGGAGCACAAGATAAATATTCTAATATTGATTATAATCCTGGATTTGCAAATTATAAAACACTTTTTGTTAATTTTTTAAAGTACAAATTTAATGATGCTTTTGTAATTACTTTAATCAATGCAAATGATGGATTTCAAGATGCTATAGTATCTGAAAAAATCAATAATCGTTTTACAAGCGGTGGTAGATTTGAGTTTACAAAAAAGAGTTTATATCTCACATTAGCAAGTTATTATCAATATGGAAAAACAGCTACAGGAAAAAAGTTGGATGCATTTTACTTGCAACCTGAAGCCAAATTGAAATTGAAAAAGTACTTTACTTTCAGATTAGGGGCAGAAATTTTTAGTGGTGATGATGCTAAAAAACCAGGTACAACTTCCAGATCTTTTGATGCACTTTATGGTGTAAATCACAGGTTTTTAGGTACTATGGATTTGTTTACAAGATTTCCCAAAGATTTTAACAACGCTGGAATCGTTAATCCTTACTTTTTTACTGTCATTGACATCAATAAAAAAATCTCTTTTAAAGTTGAACAACATCTATTTTTTAGTCAAAATAATTTCTTAGTTAACAGCGAAGTAATCAATAAATATTTAGGTTATGAAAATGATTTACTATTGATTTATAAACCGAATGCAATTACGGAATTACAATTGGGATATTCTTTTGCATTTTTGACAAAATCGATGGAATATATTAAAAAAGCAGGAAATAGTAATTTGTGGCAAGATTGGGCATATTTGATGATCACTTTCACTCCTCAATTCCTGAAAATTCAAAAATAAAATAATCAATAAATTAAATAGTTATGAAACAATTTTTTTCAATTAAAAAAACAGGTTTTGTTGTTCTTACATCTGCCTTAGTGTTAACAAGTTCTTGTGGTTCTGGTGAGAAAGCAAGCGGTGAAGAAACTAAAAAAGTAGAAGGTACAATTACTATTTCAGGTGCATTTGCATTGTATCCGTTAGCCAATGTGTGGGCAGAAGAGTTTAGAAAACAGTATCCTGATGTGAAATTTAATATTTCAGGTGGTGGAGCTGGAAAAGGGATGGCAGATTTATTAGGAGGAGCTGCTGATTTGGCAATGTATTCAAAAGACATTAGCGATATCGAAAAGAGTCAAGGTGCTTATGGTTTTTCTGTAACTAAAGATGCTGTTATTCCTACAATTAATGCACAAAACCCTGTATTGAATCAAATAAAAGCAGAAGGTCTGACAAAGGACGAATTGACAAAATTATTCCTTGGAAACGGTGCAAAAGTTTGGAAAAAATCTTCAACTAAAGTGAACGTTTATACGAGATCTGATGCTTCTGGTGCCGCCGAAGTTTGGGCGAAATACCTAGGTGGTTCTGCACAAGAAGAGTTGAAAGGAATTGCAGTATTTGGTGATCCAGGTGTTGCTGATGCTGTAAGAAAAGATAAAAATAGTATTGGATACAACAACGTCATTTTTGTATATGATGTAAAATCAGGTCAAAAATATCCTGGAATAGATGTTGCTCCGATTGATATCAATGGAAATGGAAAAATTGACCAAGATGAAAACTTTTATAATTCATTGAAAGATATTACTGCTGCAATTGCTAATGGAAAATATCCATCGCCTCCTTCTAGAGATCTATTTTTAGTTACTAAAGGAAAACCAAAAAATTATGCTGTAAAGGTATTTTTGAATTGGGTTTTAACTGAAGGTCAAAAGCATGTTGTTCCTAACGGATATATTTTATTGGAAAAACAAAAAATCATTGATCAAATAAACAGACTATAAATATGAATTTTTCTTTAAGATATTTTATTGAAAAATTAAGAAAAAGTTGGATGATAATCTCTTTGGTTATCATCCTTTCACTTCCTTTTTTGATAGGATTTTCATTGCTTTTCAAATCTTGGCCATTACTTGTCTCAACGCCAATTTCTGAAATCTTATTTAGTTCAAACTGGATGCCTACCAAAGGAAACTTTGGTCTTTGGCCGTTTATTTGCAGTTCAATAGTTGTCTCTCTACTTGGATTGTTGATTATGTTTCCATTTACCTTAGCATCTGCGATTTATATTACTCAGTTTGCTCCAAATTGGATTTCTAAGGTTTTACGAACTGTTATCGATATTCTCGCTGGAATTCCTTCAGTGATTTTTGGTTTATGGGGAATAATTGTCATTGTTCCAATGGTTTCCGAATGGGCAACTTCTGCAAATGCCGCCAATGCGAGTGGATATTCTATTTTGGCAGCAGGAATTGTTGTTGCAGTAACAACGCTTCCTTTTGTCTTAAACATGTTGATTGAATTATTTGAATCAGTCCCAAGAGAACTTAAAGAATCAACTCTTGCTATGGGAGCAAGTCATTGGCAAACAATTAAGGATGTGATTCTGAAAAAAATTAGACCTGGAATAATAGCGGCATTTACTTTAGGATTAAGTAAAGCATTTGGAGAAACAATCGCTGTTTTAATGGTCGTTGGAAACATTGTCCAAATTCCAAATTCAATTTTTGATGCAGGTTATCCTTTACCAGCTTTACTTGCAAATAATTATGGTGAAATGATGTCTATACCAAAGTACGACTCTGCCCTCATGCTTTCTGCTTTGATGTTGTTAATAATTGTAATTCTTTTCAATTATTTTGCCCATAAAGTTATTCGTTTTTATCAATCTAAAGTGTGATTATGAATTCTAGAAAGTATTTAATTGAGAAAATAGTAAAAATTGTTTTGCTGATTTTTACTTGCTTTATTGTTTTTGTTTTGCTTTCCATTTTTTATGGAATCTTTAAAAAGGGATTGCCTGCTTTAAATTGGGAAATTATCAGTCAAGTGCCAAAGGGTGGTTATTATTTTGGAAAAGAAGGAGGAATACTCAATGCAATTGTTGGTTCTTTGTATTTAGCAATAGGTGCGTCACTTATTGCTTTGGTAATTAGTATTCCTGCTGCTTTTTTTATTCATACCTATTTGTTTTCTTATCCAAAATGGCAGAAAAGAATCAGACTTTGGTTAGACGTCCTTTGGGGAATTCCACCAATTGTCTATGGTGCATTTGCATTTAATTTTATGCTTTTCATGGGCTGGCCATCATCATTATTAGCAGCTATGATTACGGTTTCATTGCTGATTAGTCCTGTAATGATTCGATCGATGGATGAGTCTCTGCAACATAATTCAAAGGGACTTTTTGAATCAGCGCTTTCACTTGGATTTTTTAAAGGTGAGATCGGTTTTAAATTCCTCTTCAAACAATCATTACCAGGTATAACAACTGCTTTTTTATTGGCGCTGGGTAAAGGTTTGGGAGATACTGCCTCTGTTTTGTTTACAGCGGGTTTCACGGATTACATCCCTGAAAGTATTACCGAGCCAGCAGCAACATTGCCATTAGCGATTTTCTTTCAATTAAGTTCGCCTATACCAGAAGTAAAAGAACGCGCTTATGCTGCTGCAATCGTTTTGACAATTATAATTCTAATAATTAGCATTTTATCAAGAGTGTTAAGTAAGAGATTTTCAAAAAATAGAATAAAATGAATCTAGAAAACAATACAAGCTTGATCGATGAAGAAATCATCAGGAAAGATGAATCAAAAGGCTTACACAACCTGATTTATGTGAAAGATTTAAGTCTTTGGCATGGAAAACAGCAAACATTGAAAAATGTAGAATTGAATATTCGTGACAAAGGAATTACCGTATTACTTGGTCCTTCAGGATGTGGAAAAACGACACTTTTAAAGACTTTCAATCGTTTAACAGATTTGGATCCAGATATCAAAACAACAGGTTCAATATTTTTTGAAGAAAAAGATATTTTGACAAAAAATATCGATGTTTACGCTTTGAGACAAAAAATGGGATTGTTGTCTCAAAGGCCACATCCGCTTCCAGGAACCATTTCTGACAATATAAGATATGCTTTGAAACTGAAAGGTATTAAATCAAAAGTTGAACAAGACGATAGAATTGAATATTACATCAAGAAAGTCGCTTTATGGGACGAAGTAAAAGACAGATTGAAATATTCAGCAAATAGTCTTTCAATTGGTCAGCAACAACGTTTATGTTTGGCGAGAGGATTGGCTATTGAACCTCGGGTGATTTTGGCTGACGAACCAACTTCTGCTTTAGATCCAATTTCAAGTCGAAAAATTGAAGAGCAATTTCAAGAATTAAGTAAGGAATTTGCAATTGTCTTAGTAACTCACATTTTGAGACAAGCCAAAAGACTGGCTGATTATACCGCTTTTATGTATTACGGTGAAGTTGTTGAAAAGGGTAAACCTTCAGATTTATTTGAAAATCCAAAAACTGATATTTTCAAAGATTATTTACAAGTTGGACATTAAGTAGACAATATGAAAAGAATTGGAATAATTGGGGCTGGTTTTTCTGGTACAATGACCGCGGTAAACTTGATTAATAATTCAAATGATATTTTAGAAATCTTTCTTTTTGAAAAAGAAAACCCAATAGGTAAAGGTGTTGCTTATTCGCCCTATTCGAAAAAGCAACTTCTAAATGTACCAACTTCCAAAATGAGTGCGTTCAAAGAATTGCCTGACCATTTTTTCAATTGGGTGAAATCTATAGAGGAATATAAAAATGTAGACGAGTCAATACTGGCTGGTGCTTTTTTACCAAGATATCTTTATGGTCAATATTTAGAATTTGTTTGGAACGAAGCAATAGCAAACGCAAAAGCAAAGTCTATAAAAGTAAGAATTTTAAGATCCAACATCATAGATTTAGAACTGACAAATTCTGAAATTGAATTGATTGGAGAGAATAACGATAGATTTTTTGTTGATTATTGTGTATTGGCCACAGGTAATTTAGTTCCTAGAAACCAAACAATAGAAAACATGGATTTTTATACAAATCCAAATTATTTTCAAAATCCTTGGAAAATTGAGTCAGTTGAAAATTTGAATAAAAATGAAAATGTACTTGTAATTGGTAATGGATTGACAATGGTTGATACAGTCTTGGCATTGCAGGAGAGAAACTTTAGAGGAATTATATATTCAATTTCTCCCAATGGTTACCACATCCTGTCACATCGACATGCACCAATTAAATACAATAAATTGATAGATGAATTACCTAATGAGATAGATTTAAAAACGATTAGAAATTTAATTGTAAAACATGTCAGGGCAGTAAGAAAATTAGGCGTTTCAGCTGAGCCCGTGATAGATTCATTAAGACCGTTTAGTCAAAATATTTGGAAGAATTTTTCATTGAGTGACAAGCGGGAGTTTTTGAGAAAATATAGACATGCATGGGGAGTGGCTAGACATAGAATTCCTATTCACATGAATGATTTTTTACTGAAGTTGATGTTCTCAATTAAATTGAAGGTTTTTGCAGGTAGGATTAAATCTATGAAGGAAGTAAATGGGACTATTGAAGTTTCTTTTGTTGAGAAAAATAGTAAAACTGTGGAAAAGATTTTTGTCAGTAGGGTAATTAATTGCACGGGTCCAGAGTCAAATATTAAACTTTCAGAAAGTCAATTGCTAAAGAAATGTTTGGAGAAGGGAATCATTTCGCAAGATGAATTTTATTTGGGTTTTAATGCTGATCCGACAAATTTTCAATTAATTGGGGTCAATGGAGAAGTTCAAAACAATATTTTCACGCTTGGAACAAATTTGAAAGGAATTTTTTGGGAAAGTACTGCCGTAAATGAATTAAGAAGTCAAGCAGAAAATCTAGCAAATTTTATCATTCTAAATTAATATTATATCTGATTAATAGAATTCAGTCTTGAAGACTTTCCTTATTTTTGTCTGGAATGTCTGAATTTTTAAATACGCCCATTGAATTCTTGAAAGGAGTAGGTCCGCAAAGGGCTGAATTGCTTCAAAATGAATTGAGAATTTTCAATTTTGGAGATTTATTGGAGTATTTTCCTTTCCGATATGTTGATCGCTCTTATTATAATCAAGTAGGAGATTTACATACTTTAGATGGCTTTGCTCAATTACGAGGTTATATTACTAAAATTGATGAAGTAACCACTGGTCGTCAAAAAAGATTAATTGCTAAATTTCAAGATCGAAGTGGACAAATCGATTTAGTTTGGTTTCAAGGAATGAAATGGATCAAACCGCTTTTGCGACCTGGAATTGAATTTCAAGTTTATGGAAAAGCCAAAATTTTTGGAAATTCATTCAATATTCCGCATCCTGAAATCGTTGAGTTTGATAAAACAGATCCATCAAAGGGATTAAAAGCTGTATATAGAAGTACGGAAAAATTGAACGCCAAAGGACTTCATTCAAAGGGAATTGAAAAATTAACGAGTGCCATGGTTCCCATGTTGAGAAACCATATTTTGGAAATTTTCCCGCCAGAATTGATTCAGGAATTGCAACTTTTACCGCGAGAATCTGCTATCAAACAAATTCATTGTCCACAGAACGAAGAATTGGCGCAAAGAGCAAGTTTTAGATTAAAATTTGAGGAATTATTTTTACTGCAAATTGAACTTTTGTTGCGGAAACAAATTGCGATGCAAAAAAATAAAGGGTTCGTTTTTGAAGAAGTTGGTCAAGTTTTTTTAGATTTTTATGACAATCATTTGCCTTTTCAATTAACCAATGCACAGAAAAAAGTCATTAAAGAAATTAGAAACGATTTTCGCCATGGAAATCACATGAATAGACTTTTGCAAGGAGATGTTGGAAGTGGTAAAACATTGGTTGCGCTTCTAACGATGTTGATTGCAGTCGGGAATGGATTTCAAGCAGCAATGATGGCACCGACAGAAATTTTAGCACAGCAGCATTTTGATTCTATTAGCGATTTACTCGCTCCAATGGGAATTCGAGTCGAAAAATTGACTGGTTCTGTTAAGAAATCTAAACGCAAAGACATCCATGCATCCTTATTAAATGGAGAAATCAAAATTTTGATAGGAACCCATGCATTATTAGAAGATGTTGTTGAATTTCAAAATTTGGGTTTGGTTGTCATTGATGAACAACATCGATTTGGCGTGGCGCAAAGGGCGCGATTATGGACGAAAAATCATATTCCACCACATATTTTGGTGATGACCGCAACACCAATTCCAAGAACATTAGCAATGACTGTTTATGGTGATTTAGATGTTTCAGTAATTGATGAATTACCGCCTGGAAGAAAAGCTATTACGACAGAACATCGATTTGAAAATGATCGTTCCGTCGTTTTCGGATTTATCAGACGAGAAATTGAAAAGGGTAGGCAAGTATATGTTGTTTTTCCGCTAATTAAAGAATCAGAAACATTAGATTACCACAATTTAATGGAAGGTTTTGAATCTATTTCAAGGGTTTTTCCATTACCTACGTATCAGATTAGCATCGTTCACGGTCAAATGAAACCAGAAGTGAAAGATTTTGAGATGAAACGATTTGTTGAAGGTCAAACTCAAATTATGGTTGCTACTACTGTAATCGAAGTAGGTGTAAATGTGCCTAACGCATCAATTATGATCATTGAAAGTGCAGAGCGATTCGGATTATCTCAATTGCATCAATTACGCGGCAGAGTAGGGCGAGGATCAGAAAAATCCTATTGTATTTTGATGACAGGAAACAAATTATCTAAAGAAAGTAAAAAGCGATTATCAACCATGGTTCGCACCCAAGATGGATTTGAGATAGCTGAAGTTGATATGGAATTGCGCGGTCCCGGGGACATTATGGGAACACAACAAAGTGGAATTTTAGATTTAAAAATTGCAGATTTGACCAAAGACGGGCCATTGGTTGCTTTGGCAAGAGAAAAGGCAAGAGAGATTTTAACGAAAGACGCGGGATTGAATTTGAAAGAACATTTTGGAATCAGATCTAAAATTGTAAAGATATTATCTGACAAACCGAATTGGAGCAAGATTTCATAAAAAAAGCTGTCCAAAATTGAACAGCTTTTTTTTGATATGTTTTTTAATTACCAAAGATTTTTTTATACCAAGGCTTTGCTTTTGATTCATTTCCATAACCATAACCATAGCCATAACCATAACCATATCCGTATCCATAACTTCTTTTATTGTTTGATCCGTTAATCAATACCGCCATATTTGGTAATTTATTTTCCCTATACAGAGTTTCAGGAATATTTAATAATCTCTTATCCAAATAATCAGCTCTAGAGACATACACAATTACATCTGCATATGAAGTTATTAGTAAAGTATCTGTAACAGGCCCAACAGGAGCGGTATCGACAATTACATAGTCATACATTTCTTTTACATCTTGAAACATTTCCTTTATTCGATCATTCATTAATAATTCAGAAGGATTAGGTGGAATATCACCTGAAACCAATAAATCAAAATTAATGTCGTCTGGTTTTTCTATAATCACATCGGAAAGTGATAAGTCAAAATCAGTAATATAATTTGAAACCCCCCTAGATCGAGCCAATCCTGTGTATTCTAGAATTTTAGGGGCTCTTAAGTCTAAGCCGATAAGAAGTACTTTTTTACCAGAAAGTGCAATAATCGATGCAAGGTTTATAGATATAAATGATTTCCCTTCTTTTGCGATAGTGGATGTAATAAAAATTATATTCCCATTCTGGTTTTTGCTTTTAAGCATAAAATCAATATTTGTACGCAACAACCTAAATGATTCAGATACGTTATTGTTTTCGCCATGGCTAACGACTATTTTGTCTTTTGTTTCTGAAATTGGAATATCTCCAATGTAAGGAAGATTAGAACTTAAAATATCATTTTTACCATGAATTTTTGTATCAAATAATCTTCTAATGTAGATTATTCCAAAAGGAATTAAAAGACCTAACAGGAATGATATTGCATAAATGATTTTCTTATTTGGAGAAACGATTACATTGTCAGTAAAGGCTTCATCAATTATTTTCGTATTTGAAACTGTAACTGCTAATGTTATCGCTGTTTCTTCTCTTTTTTGAAGGAGGTATAAGTAAAGAGATTCTTTAATTTGTTGCTGTCTTTGAATTTCTCTGTATTCTCTTTCATATTTTGGAACAGAAGAAATTTTAGAATTAATTTCATTTTCTAATTTTTGTAGTTCTCTATTTTTAATCCTTAAGGATTCTTTTAGATTTAATAAACTTTCTTTAAGATTTTTATGAATTCCTAAAATCTGAACATTTAAATTTTGAATGATTGGGTGTTTTTCAGAAGAATTTTTAGTTAATCGATTTTTTTCTAAAATCAATTTATTATAAGACTCAATCATTTTTTCTATTGAAACATCATATAGACCAAGATTAGAAGGAACTAAATCATGAGTTTCTACATGGTTAATTAGATAGTCGTATACAAATTCAACCAAACGAATTTGGGTTTCATTTTGCATGATCAAAGTATGGTTATCGCTTCCAGTTTTAAGAAATATTTCAGCTTCAGAAGCCATATCTACAAGTCTGTGATCTGCCTTATAACTCTCTACATTTTGTTCAACATCTGAAAGTTCTGTGGTAATGTACTTTATTCTATCATTAATAAAATCAGCTGTGTTTTTAGAAATTTGATTTTTATCACTGATTGCATCTTTGCTATGTTGTTGAATCAAGTTATTAATAATTGACTTCGATTTTAAGCGATCAAAATCTTGAAGTGAAATAGTAATTACATTGGATTCATCGTTTGCTGCTTCAACTTTTATTTCTTTTTTGAAAAAAGAAACAACGTCATCCAATGTTTTTATTTTAATGATGTACTTCTTTTTATTTAAAAAATCGCTATCAACAGTACTTGGAGTAATTATGAAATCACCTATAGGATGTTTTATTACTTTTCCAAAGCTAAATGTGCCTTTAAAGTTAGATTCTTCTTCATTTATTTCAAATTTTTCATTTGAAATAATATGAATATTAAAATTTGCTTCTTTGTCATAAACGATAGAATCACCTTTAATAAAATTTATTCTAATGGGAGTATTATTAAAAATCCCGAAGGGTATTAGACCATTGTTGTCTTGATAGACAATATTTAGACTTAAATCTTTTACTACATTTAAAATTAGAGTTCTAGATTTTAAGATTTCAATTTCGTTTTCAAGATTACTTTTTCCTCCTAAAATACCCAAGTCAGCAAATGCAGATAATTCTGAAATTGGGGCATTTTTATCTTCATCTTTAATTAAAATGGAGGCTTTTACGTCGTATTTTGGTAAAGTATACTTTAAATAGAGGAAGCCAAGACTTAAGGAAATTAATATGGCAATGAAAAACCATCTCCAATGTGCTAGGTAAATGCCTAATTGCTCTTTAATTTTAAAATCTTTTTCCTGCCCTTCGTCTAGGAAAGAATTATTTTGATTTTGATTCATTCTTATTTAGTAATAACATTAATTGTAGTAATCACGAGAGAAGCAACAGAAATAAAAATACCAGCTGTTGAACTTACAATAGAAGTATTTCTTTTTGCTCTATTAGGCTCAACATAGACTACATCATTTTGATTCAAATAGTAAACAGGTGAAGTGAAGATATCGTTTTTGGTTAAATCAATTCTATATTCTTTCTTATTACCATTTTCTTCCCTTATAACAAGAACATTGTTTCTAACGCCTGTAATGTTTAAATCACCTGCTAATCCAATCGCCTCAATTAGTGTTAGTCTTTCGTTGGGGATATTATATGTTCCAGGAACTTTAACATCACCTAAAATTGTTATTTTAAAATTTTGTATTCGAAGCGTTACAATTGCATCATTTATAAACTCGCGTAACTTTGATTGAATCAGTAATGTTGCCTGAGGTCTTGTTAGATCTGCCAAATGAATTTCACCAATAAGTGGGAAATTTATTTTACCATTTTCGTCTATTAAATATCCTCCCTTTGCAGAAACACCATTTATATATCCTGGCATTTGATTCCCAGCAGACATGTCTTCTTTCATGAATGGCTTCAGTGACTCTATGTCAGCTGAATTTACATCAATGTAAACCAAATCATCCTTTTTAAAAACAAGAGTGTATCTAGGAATGTTTGACTGTTGATTTTTATTGATACTATCATTTTGGGAATTTACATTGTTAAAGTAAATGATCTTCTTTTTAACATCGCAAGAAAATACCGATAAGGTAATCAACAATAAATATATATATTTCATTTAAATGACTTGTTTTAAAAAGGGTAAAATTAAGTTATTTTTTTTAAAAATTCTACTGAAATTAAATGATAAATCAAATCTATTATAAATAACTACTTAGTTTTTTTTTGAATTGCTTCTTAATTTTTGATTTTGCTTTGGTAGCATTCGTGTTTTTATTTATTACGAAGAAAAAATAAATTAATAATAGAACAGCGGCAACACTGCTTAAAAAAAGTATTTTTTGACTTAAAAACATCGAAAGCGATAAGAAAGTAGAAATGAAAATCAAATTAAAAATACCTAAAAAAATACTTGCTTTAATGTGTGAGAGGTGCAGAAAGTCAATTAGCAGGTGATGTATATGATTTCGATCTGGTGAAAAAGGACCACGTTTATTCATTATTCTAATTGTGAAAACCCTTGCCGTATCAAAGAGCGGAACAATTAAAATAGCTAATATTATGTAAGGATAATTATCAACTTTAAATGGAAGTAGCGCAATTTTTTCGTTAGTTAAAGCTAAGAATCTCAAAACAAGCATTCCTATAATGAATCCAACGATGAGTGAGCCAGTATCGCCCATGAATATTTTTTTTGAATGTGATAAATTAAATCTTAGAAAAGCAGCCAAACAACCAATCATTACTATACAAACTCCGAACAATAAATAAGAATGTGTGAGATAAAATATAGTGCCAAAAGTTCCAAATATAACTGTACCAATTGTTGCAGCCAATCCATCAATTCCATCAATCAAATTGAATGCATTAATAATCACTATCACAATGAAAATACTTAAAGGAATGGTAATAAATTTACTTATTTCATAAAAGCCAAAAAAGCCATGAAAACTTTCTATCTCAAAACTTGGATGCAAAACTAAAAATGTAGATGCAACAATTTCAGCGCCTAATTTTGTAATTGGTGATATTACAACTAAATCATCTTTCAGACCAATGATAAACAAAATAGTTAGCCCGGGAATAAGAGAAGGAATTGTATTGTATTTATCATAGGGCTCAAGAAAATAAAAAGATAAAATTAGAACTATAAAGAATGCAATTCCACCCAAACTTGGAGTTGCTGTAGAATGTGAACTTCTATCATTAGGTTTGTCCATTAATTTCTTAAATGATACAACACTAATTATTTTTGGATACAGCATATAGCTGACCAAAAATGAGGACAGTAATATAATTATCATCTCAAATATTGATGGCTTCATTTAATTATGGTATCAATTTGGATGTAAATTTATTGAAAATTTCCTTAAGTTGTACTAATTCATCTTTAAAATTCTAGCATTTATCCAATCAATTCTATTGTTCGCAGAATTTAGGTCTATAAATTCAAAGTCTTTCAACCAATTTGTTAGTTTAGTTTCTGTATTTTTTAATCCATAATATGACTTAAATTTTCTTGTCATTGATAGACCTGGTACCATCGGTTGTTTGGCATCAAAATCTCGTGGATGAAAATAAGTCATCACATAATCGGATTTTTTGGTGAAATTTTTGATTATGCTATATGGAAATAACCTGAAATATCCTCCTCCAGAAAAAACGATTTCTTTTCCCATGACTGAATGAAGGTTAATAGGCATTTCTTTTATTCTCATACCATTGCATTCTAACCAAACTGGTTCTGCTTTCCCATAATTATTGAAACCACCATGAGAGCGATCTGTTGGAAATAATGAACAATCAATTTCAATTCCATTTTTTATCAAAGATTCCATTGCCCAAGGCGTTTCGTTGGTAATTGAAAATCCAGGTGCTCGAAAATACTTGATTTTTTGTCCCGAAACAGATTCCAAAGTATCAATCGACTTGATTAAATCTTGCTCAAATTCCAAAGGAGATTGCTCATAGATGAGCTGATGATAATGTGTATGTGATCCAATTTCAAATCCTGAATCAACTATTCTTTTAATAATTTCTGGATATTTCTCTGCAATCCATCCAACACAAAAAAAAGTTGCCTTTTGATTATTTTCACATAAAATATTGAAGATCGTATCCATATTTTGATGAATCCTACTTTCAAATTTTGACCATTCTGAAACTCCTTTTGTTTCAGGGTTATCTAATATATGAAACCAATCTTCAATGTCAAAAGTCAAAATATTCATTTCCAATGTTTTAAATTTGTTTCAGTCAATTTTTCTAATTCAAGAATATCACTATTAAAATATTTTTGAAGTTTTTGCCTTGTTACAGGCTCAATTTGATCTTTTGCAAACATTTTAGAGGCCACTTTTTCTAAATATTTTCTAGGAATAGTTTTCAATGCAAATTCGCGTAAACCGTAGATTACTTTATTATTTCGATTAGTTAACGCGCCAATGAGTGCATTTTTGGGTTTTCCTGAATGACTATATCTAGTCTCCGAATCAATTGCATGAAATTGATCCACTTCTAGAAATTCAAAAATAGATTTTAAAACCTCTTGAGGATTTTCGTCTAGTTGATCTGAAAATACAACTTTTACTTGACTGAAATTAGCAGAGAATGCTTTAAGACCGGGAGAATAAAGTCCGCCTGCTTTATATGCCCACATCCAATCCCAATTCTGTGAAATTCTTTTTTCTTCCTCATCAATCGACTGATCAAATGTTAATTCTTCTCTGCCATCTCTAACCAAATTATTATAAGCAGAGTAGGATCTTTCAATCGGATTTCTGAAGCACAGAATGATTTTTACATCTCCTAATTTTTCTTTGATTGCCTGAATGGTATCCTCGTGGTAGTAGAAATAGTCTGAACTTGCTTCACCAATTGCTTTGAAATTTTGTAATGAATCAAAAAGTTCAAAATATTTAGTTTCATCAGTTATTAATTTTGCATCCACTGTATTATCCCCCGGACCTTTGTGTGGAAGATTTAGATGAATACTGCTAAAATACTTGGGTTCCTTAATTTTTGGAAATCCGATTTGTGGATGTTGCTTTAAATAATGATATAAAGAAGTTGTTCCACATCTTGCTACACCTGCGATGATGAAATTGGGTTTACTCATTTGAAAATTGTAATTATCCTTAATGTTGGGAATCTTAGAAAATATTTAAGCATGCTTTTTAAATTCCAGAAAAAATGTTTTGAAAAAAGTTTTCTTCCTTCCCGCTTTGCTTCGTGAACAACGTAAAATTCCGGGTCGTACGTAATTTCCATTTTCATTTTTTTTGCTCTGTGACAAATATCAGTATCTTCATAATACATAAAATATCTTTTGTCAAATCCATTTAATTTTTTAAAGTCTTCGCTCTTAAAAATCATAAATCCTCCTCCAATCCAATCTGGATTAGCAAAAATATCAGCGTCTCTAGCAAAGAGTTTTTTTTTAAATACCAAAGAAATAATTGGATCCAATAGTGCAGGAAATTTTCTATTGTGCGAGGAATATACATTTAAATCTTTACTTTCATATACCTTTACACCATAAATTGATGAATTTGATTTTCTAACTTTTTTGAATAGTAATTCCAATTGATTCACCTGTAAGGTAATGTCTGGATTACAAACAATAAATAGATCGTCGCTTTTTGGAGCTAAATTTTTAAAATTAAGATTATTGTTTTCTCCATATCCTCTTCTAATTCCGTCGGAGAAGTAAGTTAATTGATTATCTGAACATATTTTTCTTAAGTCGTTCGAATTTACATTATCAATTATTGAAATTATAAAATCTTCGCCTCCGATTTTAGGAGGTAAATTTGTAAAATTTTGAAGAATTAAATCATCATTGTTATGTGAAGTAACTGAGAGAAATATTGCCATTTTTTTATTTTATTAATTCACTTCCTTTTTCTAAACTGAATATGAGTTTTGATTCTTTATTTTTGATTTTATTTGAATTTTGAACGAGCTTAACTTTTGATTTACTCTTAATTTTAAATTCAATATTACTGAAAGTGTTTTTTTCAAACACAATATTTGTGTTATTACCGATTTTTTCAGAACTATTCTTAATCATTATTTGAGATTTAGCAATTGAATTATTTTCAATTTCATTATTGCTGTAAGTGATATCAGAATTTCCATCTCGAATCAAAATTATGTTATTTTTTTTAGTTTTATTTTTATAAATTACCTTGTTCTGATTAAAAATGATCTTTCGGCTTCCGTTCAGTACTACAAGGGCACCGCCTTGTGAATTTATTACAGTGTTATTATGTGCATTACCAATTTCACAACCTTCAAAATCAATTGCAACATCAGTATTATCCTCGCAATAATTGTTATTTACCTCGATATTTCTCGATTTGCTAAACCAAATTGGGCAATATGTTTGAGAAACATTATTGTACTGCACGGATATTTTATCACAGATTATTTCGTTTGTTGATAGCTTTAATTTATCACGTGTTCTTGATCCTCCGCCATAAACCCAAACTCCAAATTTGAAGTTTTTGATGTTATTATTGGAAACTTCTACATTTTTCACGAAATGCAGACTAATTGCAGAAGCGGAAGAGCTATCCAATTTTGGTCCTTTAAAAGAAGGATCGCCGATGCAGGTATTATTTGAAATTTTTATATTGGATGAAATTTCAGTGTATTTTACTCTTCCATTTGTAAACCAATCTTGGAAAGTTTCATCATACAGATTAAAAGTGAATCCTTCGTCAGGGATTATATTGACTAATCCAACTTGTGAAGTATGATTATTTTCAATTAAAATTGATTCCTTTAATAAAGTTTTATTTTTCGAAATTTTTATTGCGTATGCACTATTTCCTGCACTTTCAAAATGAATGTTTCGAACACATACAAATTCGCAATTTAGAAAACTGATTAAGAATGGTGCTGTTTTTGAACTATATTTTACGCTGTTTGTAGATCTAATAATTGTATTTTTAGATCCAATTATTTCAATTGATTTGTTGCTAACAACAATTTTATTAAAATCAATTAAATATACTTTCGATTCTAAATATAAAACACTTTTATTTTTTAATTCATTGTTGAGCCAATCTGTATCATTTGAAAATACATTGTTCGCTATGAAAATAAAAAATACTATTAAAATTCTGTCAATTACTATCATAAGTGGTACTTTGAATTGAAATAGTTACTAATAGATTCGATAAAATCTTCAAATTTCCGTATTTTAATTAAGTTTTTATCAGATTGAATTCCCTCAAATCCTATTTCGGTTGAAAAGGTAGGTATTTTTGCTGTTAATGCTTCAATTGTCTTGATTTTTATTCCTGCTCCATTTAAAAGAGGAATAACTGCAATATCGGCTTTTTCATAATATGGTTTGATACTTTCAACAAAACCAGTGACTTCAATTTGATTATTTTTATCAACTAATTTTATAAGATTTTTACTTGGATTTGAACCAACAATATATAGCTTAGAAAGTGGGAATTTTGTAGAAATAATATTGAAAATTTCCTCAATAAATCTTATAATACCATCTTCATTTTCTGACCTATGAAGTGCTCCCACAAAAAGGATACTAAAAGGTTCGATATTATTTCTATCTATAAACTGCAGATAGTCATCAACTTTAGGGTATTTCACTTCTACGTTTTCCAATTTATTGATTGTCAATAAATCTTTATCTTTCTCATTTAATGTGTAAATTTTGTTGAATTTTTTCAGAAAGTTTAATTCGAATTTTTTTAATCTTTTGTACTCTAAGAATAGTAGAAACTTTAAGATTGGATTATTTGTAGATTTATATTTTCTTTCAAAGGATAAAAAAGATACATCATGTTCTACGATTTCGCTTCTTAAATTCATTTTTGCTAGGAATTTAATATAATAAATTGATGAAGTGAATTCGAAATGCACAAATGTAATCTCATTTTTTACTATCAAATCAATCATTTTTTTTTTTACTTTATGATCAATTCGTGAAGTAAATTTTATTGGTAAAAAAAAGTATTTAATTCGTCTTAAATTTTTCTGTAAATTAGAAATATAGAAAATATCTACAGATTTACAAAAACTTAAGTCAGTGTTAGTTATATAATCAGTTTCAATCGAGTTTGAAAAGAATAATAAATGTATTTCATGATTAACACTTAATTCTTTAAGGTGATCATAAGTTATTTTTTGACCTGCAATAGGAATTAAATTTGACGGTGTTTGTGCACTAAAGAATAGTAATTTTTCCATTTAAAACCATTTTTGAGATAAGTCAATATTCAATAACAATTCAAGTTTTCTTATATCTTCAAAAAACATTTTTTGAAGTTGTTCTTTGTCTATTATACTTAAAGTTGGTTTTTCACTATTTAAAAGAGATTTTTTTAATTTCTTAGTAATTTTTTTTGGTAAAAAAAATTTCATTTTACTTTTCAATTTGACAGATCGATAAAACAAGTTTATGAATTTATTTTTTGAACCACGATATGAATTTTCTTTAGTAAAAATATACTTATCATATTTTGCAATTGAGAGAAATTCCTCAATACTTTCCATGCTACTTTCTAAATTTTCAACAAAGTCTTCATAGATTACTATTTTTATTTGTTTTGAATCAAACATATCAAAATAATTTTTTATTTGACTATGAAAATGACTGAGTCCAATGATTTGATTATAAATAACAGGTGAAATATTTTTATTTTTAATTATTTCTTCCAGCTTAACATCAAAATAGCCTGCAGTATAATCCATTAAATAATGTGAATATGTTCTTTCAACAGGATTCCTTAAAAAAATCAAAATTTTTGCTTCAGGATTGTATTTTTTTATTTTGGCTGCAGTTTCTGTGTAACTCAAATAAGAGACACTACTTTCGCCATAAATTGAGTATTGATTTTTTTTGTCAAATAGTTTTTCATATTCGCTTAAACTATCAATTAAATTTGCTTTTAGGTAGTATAAATTATCTTTTTTAATCTCTTCATTACTAAAATAATTTGGTTCTTTTAAATGGCTCATGCAAACAGCTGGATGTTGATTCAAATAATCATGAAAGGAAGTTGTAGCACATTTAGCTGCACCAACAATAAAGAGATTAGTTTTCATATAGATGAAATTAATTAATTAAATTATTTGGCAGTATTGCTTGTTGAATTTAAAGCATAGCTGATGGAAATACCTAAAAATAAATGATAAAATAAAAATAAACCTTTATTTAATATTGCTGAATTTAAAAAACAATAAGGATTTACAAGAATAATAAAAATAAAAAGAATTAAGAGTGATTTTTTTTTGCGAGAAGCAATAAAAAGGATTTTTAACACATAAAGGACGATAATAAGGTGCCCTATGAAAATAAGTATTCCACTGTTCAAAATGAAAGAAAAAATAGCTCCATCGGTGATAATATTATTATCTAAATTTATTTGAGGACTAATGCCTAATAATGGGTTTGTGTAAATAAAAGTTAATGCATTAGTATAATCATTTAGATGCTCTATATTCGAAGCTTTGGCAAATTCATCATTACCAGTTAATCTATCTATCAAAAAGCTAAATTGAGAGTTGAAAATTAGTGCCAAAATTGACAAGAAAAATAATACAATTGCAAATTTAAATACTAGCGTCGAAATTTTATTTGTTGAGATAAAAAGAAACGAAACGATTTGAACTATCATTAAAATAAAATTTGCTCTAGAGAAAAGTAAAGTAATCATTATAAAGAGCAGGATAATAAGGATTAAATTCTTTTTGGTATTGTAATTATGGTATCGGAATAAAATAAGTGCTAGCACAATATTTAAGTAAAATCCTAATGAAATTGGATTACCAATTAATCCATTTGGTCTATAAATTATTATATCTGTTAGTTCTCTCGTGTATTTATCTACTCCAATTTCATTGAATAAATTTGGAATATCAGTTAGTGCAGTAGGTAGGGTGGAATGGAAAAAGTACTGAATCCAATAAATAGCGAGAATAACTATGAAGCAAGAGATTATAAAGTCAATATACTTAGAAATTCTTTCTTTTGATAAACTTGCAAAATGTATTAAAAGAAGATAGCCTGAAAAATACATCATATAAATGATAAAATCAGTATTTGTAAATTCTTTTTGTATAATTAGATAAATAATTTTTAAAAAAAACAAAAAGATTTGTAGTGATACTAATTTGGCAATCAAAAATAATTCAACCGATTTATATACTTGAAAAAATAAACTGATAAACAAAATCGGAATTGTAGAAAGTATAATTAAGTTGATCGGACTTGCGCTAATATTCAAACCTGCAAGTTTGATTAAACTTACAAATACTCCATTCAAACAAATTAGAAAAATTAATATTATATTAAATTTTTTGGAAAAAATAAAATCCATATAATTATGATTTAATAGATTTAAAAATTATTCCAATAATCAACTTAGAATGTTTCAATTCCCGTTTGAGTAATTTTTTAATACTCTTTAAAAACAAATTTGTATAAGCTATTAGAGTCAGTTTTGGATGAAATTTTTTATAAAATAAAATAAATCCTCTGTATTTAAAACTTTCAATGTAGAGATTATCTTTCTTTTTTTTCTTTTTTGAACCAGTAGTGGCGCCTTGTTTGTGATAGATAATTGAATCCAGAGAAACACCAATTTTATAATTATTTCTTATAGCTTGTGTAGAAAAATCGATTTCTTCGTGATACAAAAAATAATTTTCATCAAAGCGGCCCAATTCGTAAAAAATTTTCAAACTTGTAAACAATGAGGCGCCAATTGGATAATCCATTGATTCAATGTTTTCTGAAGATTTGACAACAGAAATATTTCCACTAAATCTATTCAGTTTACCGAAAATAGCTTGTATGTCATGGGGTGGCTCAAAATCAATAATTTTGGATCCAATTAATCCGTAATTATCTGATTTAAAATAATTAATCAATGCATTCAATGCATTTGGGTCTGTATAGGTATCGTTGTTCAGGAACCACAGGAAATCAGTATCAATTTTAGAATCAGCTTTTGCCAGATTTGCACCTAGATTATTGCCATATGCAAATCCGCCATTTTTATTTGATTTAATAAGACTTATTTGAGAAAGTTCAGCATCTAGTTTTTTCGAAATATTTTGATCAAATTCTTGAAATTTCTTTTTGTTAATTATAATAGCAGAATCTTTTACTGGATAATTTTCTTTTACAATTTCATCTAAATAACCTTCTAAATAATTTTCAATTTTTTCAATTGAATCATCGTTAGAAGCATTATCTACAATTATAATTTTACAATTTTTCCAACTATTTTGAACTAAATTTTCAACACAAATAATTGTATCAATCCAATTGTTATAATTGATTAAAATTATGTAGCTTACATGATTATTCAATGCTAAATCGTTTTATTTGTTTTTTACTAAAGAACTGAAATAACTATCTTTACTATCACTTCTCTTTAAGTCATCCTTAAGCCATCTTTTCTGCCTAATAATATGAAAAAAATTGAAAACAAGAATATTAAATATACTAGATTTATATTGAATTTTGGATGCTGAAAATTTCGAAGTCTTTATTTTGTAAGGATAAATATATTTTCTTCTGACTTTTTCTGAAATTTCTGGTTTTTGATCTTTTTTTTCTGTCTTGTTATACAGAGGTAGTTCTCTTCTATTTGTAAAACCAATTTTAGCTAATACTCTATCAAAATCAGCACTTAAATTATTGAAATTTAATATATCAGTTACATAAGGTGCATTTATGCTAAAAACGAAGTCATATGGTATTGATTTTGAAAATTTCACAATAAAGTCTTCAAAATCAATATCTTCATTAATTATCCTGTTGTGAATATTTAATGCTTTTGCCGTTACATGTCCTCCATTTTTTACTAAAAATGAAGGATTGGTATAAACTTCTTTACTGTTATATTTATATTTATTGTATCGAGTAAATAGTATTTCTTCCAAATCCCTATAAACAGCAAATATTGTATAATTATTAATATTTAATTTATTACTTGAAAGAAAGGTTTGAATATTTGCGTGCTTATTCAAAATATATTCACCATCATACTGCTCAATCAATTCTTTTGAGATTGCTGATGAAGCGGAAAATGGTAGTCCGATAAAAATATATTTATGTTTATGACTTATTATCATATAATATCTGAATAATTTAATAATTTAATGATTTCTTTGTTTTTTACCTTTTGATATAAATTTATGAGTTCATTATCATTAAGAAAGGCGTACTTTCTATCGGGTTTTATCTTTGAAGAAATAGAATTTATAAGTTCTAAATCTGTTTCAATTTTTAGAAATTCAGCTAAATTTTCTAAGGTCTCTTTTGGTTTATCTAAAAATTCTTCGTAGGAAATACTATGAAAGTTTTTAAATTGAGATTTTGCGTTGTGCGCAAGTTGCACATATTCTTCCCACAATTTTATGCCCTCTTCAATGAAAGTAACTCTCACTGATTGATTGTAGCAAGGTCTTTTTAATAGTAAGAACTCTTTTCGCTTTAATTTTAATGAATTCCTAAATGAGTTTTCAATTTTTTGCTCTCTAATAAATAAACTATTCGCCACGTCTATTGGGTTACGATGTATATGAATAATTTTTGCATTGGGAAATATTCTTTTCCAAATATCTAGTGTCAGGGTGTTTTTTGGATCTTTCCATCCCCATGAAAAATCAGCGTTATTTAAATTTTTAGATTTTAGAAACTTTTTAAGACCTAAAAATTTATATGTATGAATTGAATTTAATCTATTAGAAATGACGCGTGTTATATTTGAATCTGTAAATTCTGATTTTAAAGATACGTTAGTTGTATTGTCCCAAGATACACCTTTTTGATAAAGCATCCATTCATTTAACTCTTGAAAGAAAAATGCTTCTTCGTTTTGCCCCATATTTTTTGGATTACCCATGAACACTCCTGATTCTTCAATAAATCTAGTGAGCATAGAGGTGCCAGAGCGATGCATTCCAATAATAATAATTGGGTCATTTTTCATTTCTTAAAATTATAAAAAGTGATTAATTTCAACTTGTAATATACGAAAAAAGCTGAAGTAATATTAATGATAGAAATACCAATTGTATTGATTATCGCAACACCTAAAACACCATATTTAGGGCTAAATATCAAATACAGGATACTAACTAAAATTAATGTTACCAGCATAATGTTTCTAGAATATTTTTGATTACCAGACATATTCATAAAAATCCCTACTGAGCCGCTTGCAGAGTTTATGAATTGTCCAATTACAATAATAATTAAAATGACACGTGCATTCTTATATTCTTCACCAAAAGTTAATAGAATTTGGTTTGAAAATAATATTATCGCTATAGAAATAACTAAAGATACCCAAAACATTATTTTACTTGCTTGATTAATTAATTTTTGAAGTTCAACTTTTTTATCATTCCAAAAAAGTTCCGCAAACTTGGGAGCAGCCATTGTATTAATTACTGTAAGAATTAATGAAATTAAACTTGCTATTTTAAATGCAACGCTGAAAATACCAACGGTTTTTTCATTGGTAAAATAGTCCAAAAATAATATTGGAAGTGCTGCTAAAAGGGCTGTTGAAAGACTTATCAAAAGCATTGAAAAAGAAGTATCTAAAAATTCCTTTTTAACAAATATATTTGTTGTTATTTTTGGTATTTTTCTTAATTCTTTCCATATTATGGCACTTGAAAATGAAGAATTAATAATTGCTGTTATTGCAAAAAGATATATTATTTCTACGTTTTCAATTTTATTCTTCCATTGCGCGAGTAAAATTAGAGTAATAATAAGGGGTCTAATTACGCTTCTGATAAGCTCTGAGATTTGAAGTTTTTTTAATCCTCTTATAAATTCAACGCTTACTAGGTTTAGTGAAAAAAAAGGTAAAATACAACCAATAGTTTTGAAACCATTTATGTAATCATCTTCTTTACCTAAAATATGAGAAATATTTTCTGCAAATACAAAAATTAATAATCCAATCACAATACTAAAAGGACTGATAATTCTAGTAAAATAACGATATAACTGATGCATTTTTGATCTATCGTTGCTATTATTGAATTGTCCTACGAATCTTAACACTGAGATATTCATACCTAATGCAATGAAGGTAGATAATACTGAAAGAACTTGAGTAAAAAAATTATAAAAGCCAACACCTGAGGCGCCGTTTTTTTTAGAAATTATAAAAATCATAACATAACCAAGTAACATTCCAAACATCTTTAAGAAAAAAGTGATAACACTCCCTTTTAATAGATCCTTCAGATGGATATCGCCATTTAATTTTTTTCTAAGTTTCTTAATCATTCCTAGAATTTTCTTTCAGCATTTTTTGCAGAGATTCCTTCCAATTTGGAATTTCCAAATTGAAATCAGTACGGATTTTCTTTTTGTTCAAAACTGAAAAATGTGGCCTTTTCGCTTTGGTTGGATATTCAAATGTTTCGATAGGAGAGACCTTACAATTCAATTTTGCCAAAGACATAATCTCGTGCGCAAAATCGTACCAACTTATCACACCTTCATTTGAATAGTGATAAATAGTGCATCCAGGTTTCCATTTTTCGATTTGATTGGCAATTGTTAAACAAGCATTTGCCAAATCTTTGGCATACGTTGGAGTTCCAATTTGATCTATGACCACATTCAAATTTTCTCTTTCAGAACCAAGTTTTAACATTGTTTTTACAAAGTTATTTCCAAAAGTTGAATATACCCAAGAAGTTCTAATGATGATACTATGTGCTTGACTATTGATTAATTCGATTTCACCTTTTCGCTTTGTTTCGCCATAAACGCCAGTTGGATTAGTATTATCGCTTTCATTGTAAGGCGTATTTTTTGAACCATCAAAAACATAGTCTGTTGAAATATGGATAATTTTAATGTTTTTTTTAGCACAATATTCTGCTAAAAATCGAACGCCATTTACGTTGACCATTTCAGCCATTTCTGTATCGTCCTCGGCCTTATCGACGGCTGTATAAGCGCCGCAATTAATTACTAGATCAAATAAATGTTGATTTAAAAAAGAAGACATAGATTCTTTGCTGGAAAGATTGAATTCTTCCGATCCAGTAAAATGAAATTGGTGTTGAGGATAACTTGAAACCAACGAATTGATTTCAGATCCCAATTGACCATTTTTACCTGTAACTAATATTTTCATTTCAGAATGGACTACTTAAGTCCTTAAATGTACTTAAATTTTTGTCTTTTTCGGAAAGTTGAATTTCTTTAGTGTCGATTTTCCAATCAATGTGTAAGGTTTCATCATTCCAAAGGATACCAGAATCATGCGTTGGGGCATATTCATTATCAACTTTATAACTGAAAATTGCAGTTTCACTTAAAACAACAAATCCATGCGCAAATCCTCTAGGGACAAAAAATTGTTTTTTATTTTCTCCTGACAATAAAATCGAATAGTGTTGACCATAAGTTTTTGAATCCTTTCTTAAATCTACAGCAACATCCAATACCTCACCTTCAATTACCCGAACCAATTTTGCTTGCTGATAAGGAGGAAGTTGAAAATGTAATCCTCTTAATACACCTCGGGAGGATTTTGATTCATTGTCTTGAATGAATTCAGTTTCGATGATATTTGAATTGAATGTATTCTTTTGGAATGTTTCCATGAAATATCCACGGGCATCACCAAATACTTTTGGTTCTATTATGACCAAATCTTCAATATTTGTTTCTGTTATTTTCACTTGGAAACCTTTTTAATTAAATACTGTCCGTAACCGGTTTTTGCTAGTGGTTTAGCCAGTTCCAAAACTTTATCTTTTGAAATAAAACCTTGATCGAAAGCAATTTCTTCCAGGCATGCAACTTTCAAACCTTGTCTTTTTTCAATTGTTTGGATGAAACTACTTGCTTCAATTAAAGAATCGTGTGTTCCTGTATCTAACCAAGCGTAACCTCTTCCCATTAATTCTACTTTCAAATTTCCTTTTGAAAGAAAAACTTCATTTACAGTCGTGATTTCAAGTTCTCCACGATCGGAAGGTTTGATTGATTTTGCAATTTCAATCACCTCATTAGGATAGAAATACAAACCGACAACAGCATAATTTGATTTTGGAATCAAAGGCTTTTCCTCAATAGATACAACATTTCCTTTTGCATCAAACTCAGCTACACCATATCGCTCTGGATCGTTTACATAGTATCCAAAAACAGTTGCATTTCCTTTGTCAGAGACATTTGACTTTGCAGATTTAAGTAATTCTGTCAGTCCGTGACCATAAAATATATTGTCACCTAAAACCAAACAAACATCGTCATCTCCTATAAATTCTTCACCCAAAATGAATGCTTGTGCGAGCCCATCAGGACTTGGTTGCACTTTGTAAGTAAATTTTACACCGAAATCACTGCCATCGCCCAATAATTTTTCAAAATTCGGAAGATCTTGAGGAGTAGAAATAATTAAAATTTCTCTGATTCCTGCCAACATCAAAACAGATATTGGATAATAAATCATTGGTTTGTCATAAATGGGAAGTAACTGTTTTGAAACTCCTTTTGTAATAGGGAAAAGGCGAGTGCCTGATCCACCAGCTAAAACGATACCTTTCATCTTACTAAGAACCAATTATTCAATAAATTTTCTCTGTTATATAGCATTTCCTTTTGAGTTGACCAATCGATCACTTCAAATCCTGCATGCATACAAATTGCTTGACCAGCCGCAGTATCCCATTCCATTGTAGGTGCGAATCTTGGATAGCAATCGGCTTTTCCTTCAGCAACCATGCAAAGTTTTAGAGAACTTCCTCTGGAAATTAATTCAACTTTACCATGCGTTTTTTCCAGTTCTTTCACATAGTCTTCTGTTTCAATAGACATGTGAGATTTACTTGCAACCACTGTAAATGCATCTTTTTTAGTTTCAATTGGAAGTTTAACGGCGTTTTCTTTTAAATATTCAAAATTATCAGTGTGAGTTTTCGTAATTACTTTAAAAGCGCCATTGCCTTTCGTTGAGAAAAATAACTCATTCAAAACTGGTGTATAAATAACACCTAAAACGGGAATTTGATTTTCAATTAAAGCAATATTAACTGTGAAATCGCCATTTCTTTTGATGAATTCTTTAGTCCCATCAATTGGATCAACTATCCAAAGTTGTTTCCAATCTTTTCTTTCTTCAAAAGGAATATTTTTACCTTCCTCTGATAAGATTGGAATTTTAGTAGTCAACAAATGTTTTTCAATAATATTATGAGATGCCACATCTGCTTTGGTTAATGGTGAATTATCACTTTTGAAATCTACACCAAAATCTTCGGTTTCATAGATTTCCATGATTTTTTCACCTGCTTCAAGAGCAGCTGTAATCGCAATTTTCAATAAATTTAAATCTGACATTTATAAAATATTAATTTGTTTGATTATCAGATTACCATTCCTGCGGCAACTGTTTCATTGGTGGCATCATCAATAAGAATGATACTTCCAGTCATGCGATTATCGCGGTATTCATCTATCATCAATGGTTTTGTAGTGCGAATTTTTACTCTACAAATGTCATTCATATTGATTGATTTATCTTCGTTGTTTCTTTCAATGGCATTGATATCCATTTTGTAAACTACTTCTTTGATAATTGCTTTTTGATCATTACTTGTATGTTTGATCGAATATTTTGCACCTGGTCTTGCTGAATTGTTATTTAACCAGCAAAGCATCACATCAAATTCTTGAGAACAATTTGGTTGGTTGTTTGATCTTACAATCATATCTCCTCTGCTGATGTCAATATCACTTTCTAAAGTAATTGAAACAGACATAGGAGCAAAAGCTTCTTGAAAAGAAGTTTCAAAACAATCAATCGACTTAATTTTAGATGTAAATCCAGAAGGAAGTACTGTAATATCATCACCAACTCTTAAAATACCGCTTTCTAATCTTCCAGCGTAGCCTCTGTAATCTCTGTGCTCTTCTGATTGAGGACGAATTACAGTTTGAACTGGGAAACGAGCGTCTATTTTGTTAATATCACTACTGATATGCAATGTTTCTAGAGTATGCAGCATTGGTGCACCACTAAACCAAGGCATATTCTCAGAACGATTTACAACATTGTCTCCATCTAAGGCACTGATTGGAATAAAATGTACGTCTTTAATCATTAATTTTGAGGAAATAACTTCAAATTCTTCTACGATTTCATTGAATCTTTTTTCGCTATATTCAACTAAATCCATTTTGTTGACACATACGATAATATGAGGTATTTGAAGTAATGAAGCTATAAAAGAGTGTCTTTTTGTTTGCTCAATAACTCCATTTCTAGCATCAATCAAGATGATGGCAGCATTAGCGGTAGATGCACCAGTAACCATGTTTCTGGTATATTGGATATGTCCAGGTGTGTCAGCAATAATAAACTTGCGTTTTGGTGTAGTAAAATATCTGTAAGCAACATCAATTGTAATTCCTTGCTCACGTTCATCTCTCAAACCATCAGTAAAAAGTGCTAAATCAACACCTTCGTGTCCTTTTCTTTTTGAAGTTGATTCAATTGAAGACAATTGATCTTCAAATATTGACTTTGAGTCATATAGTAATCTACCAATAAGTGTACTTTTACCATCATCAACACTTCCTGCAGTGGTAAAACGTAATAATTGACTGTTATGTAATTCCATAATTTTTTTTATTTCAATGATTTGATTAATTAAAAATATCCTTCGCGTTTTCTATCTTCCATAGCGCTTTCAGATCTTTTATCATCAGATCTATTTCCTCTTTCAGTTAATCTCATTGTACTAACTTCATCAACAATTTTTTCTAAAGTATCAGCTTCTGATTCGATACCTCCAGTAATTGTAATATCACCAAGTGTTCTAAATCTAATTCTCTTAGTTGAAACTACTTCATTTTCATCAAGTTTAATATGTTCAGAAAGCGGAATCCATGCATCATCTCTCCAAATCACCTCTCTTTCATGAGCAAAGTATAATGATGGAATTGCTAATTGTTCACGGTTAATATAATTCCAAACATCCATTTCAGTCCAATTTGAAATAGGGAATGCTCTGAAGTGTTCTCCTTTAAATTGTTTACCATTAAACAAAT
Source organism: Crocinitomicaceae bacterium (assembly GCA_040403095.1). Lineage (GTDB taxonomy): Bacteria > Bacteroidota > Bacteroidia > Flavobacteriales_D > Crocinitomicaceae > JAQVCM01. The sequence continues at coordinate 67,243 of JBBALI010000006.1, read as the reverse complement.
TCCATAATTCTGGTCTTTGATTTTTTGGATCCCATTGACCAAATTCGTCTCTGTGAGAGAAAAAACGTTCTTTTGCCCTAGCTTTTTCTTCATCTCTTCGACCTCCACCAATTGCACAATCAATTTTATATCTTTCAACTGTGTCAAGTAAAGTTGTAATTTGAAGTACGTTTCTTGATGCGTTTTTGCCTTTTTCTTCCGCAACTCTTCCGTCATCGATAGAGTCTTGTACAGATCCAACTAATAATTGAACGCCTAAAGAATTTACTAATTTATCTCTAAATTCAATAGTTTCAGGGAAGTTATGTCCTGTGTCCACATGTAACAATGCAAAAGGCATTTTCGCTGGATAAAAAGCTTTTTGAGCTAAATACGTTACTACAATTGAATCTTTTCCTCCTGAAAATAAGATAACAGGATTTTCAAATTGCGCTGCAACTTCTCTAAGAACGAAGATTGCTTCTGACTCTAATTCGTCAAGATAATTCAAATAATATTTATTCATGGTGCAAAGATATTTTATTTTTAAGATATTCAGTGATTATTTCTACCGCTTTATCGACAGAAGTATTTTCTGTATTTATTTCTAAATTAGGGTTTTCAGGGGCTTCGTATGGTGAACTTATTCCAGTAAAGTTATGTATTTCACCTTTTCTTGCTTTTGCATATAACCCTTTCACATCTCTTCTTTCGCATTCTTCTAAGGAAGTATTTACAAAAATTTCAATAAAATTTTCAGCACCTACAATTTTTTCAATCAAAGCACGATCTACTTTCAGAGGAGAGACAAATGCTGCTATAGTTACTAAACCAGCATCAACCATCAATTTCGATACTTCACCAATTCTTCGTAAATTTTCGTTTCTGTCTTCCGCTGAAAATCCCAAGTCGTTATTCAGACCCAATCTCATATTGTCACCATCTAAAGTGTACGTTTGAAAATTTTGAGCGTGTAAAACTTGTTCTAATTTACTAGCGATTGTAGATTTTCCTGAGCCGGATAAACCTGTAAACAAAATCATTAGGGATGAATGATTGTTCTTTTTATTCCTATCTTGCTTACTAACTGAATAGTTTTGATTGTAAACATTATTAGGATTTTCTTTTTCGATTTTCATTGTTTGAAATCTGTTTATTATTCCTTTTCTTGTATAATTTTAGGTTCCTCAATAATTAAACCATAATCACTTCTGTACCAAACTCTTTCGTGAAGGTAATAAAGTCCCATTTTTGTAATTAATTCTAACCCACCAATCTTTAGTCCAGTCATTGGATTTCCAGATACAATCCAACCCATCATCATCGTATCAATTGTTCCGACAATTCTCCAAGAAACTGTTTTAATTGCATGACGAAGTTTACTTGAAGCAGATTTTAAGAACGAAGTTTTATACCATAGACGTTCATGCAGGTAATAGAGAAGCAATTTTGAAAAAACTTCAGCGCCACCTATTGCAGCGCCAACTTTTAAATCACCTGAAACTAGCCAGGAAAGTAATATGGTATCCATTGTACCAACTGCTCTCCAAGTGAAAGTCTTGGCAATATGTCGTTTTCTATCAAAATGCTTCATGAGTATATTATATTTTTTTGAATTTTATTTTCTTGAATAATCATCTTCGATTCTGACAATGTCATCTTCACCAAAATAATCACCTGTCTGTACTTCAATAAATATTAAAAGTTCGGTACTTAAATTAGCAACTCGATGTTTAGCGCTCAAAGGAATTATAGCTGTTTCTCCAACTTTGAAAATTTTATCAACTCCATCTAGGGTTACAGTCGCTTCACCTTGAATAATAGTCCATGCTTCAGCTCTTTTAAAATGATACTGATAACTCAATCTTTGATTTGTTTCAACTTCAATTCTTTTTACTTTATACTTCGGTTCATCATGAAGTACAAAATATCTTCCCCATGGTCGTTCGTCAGATTCAATAAATTGGAAACTCATATTTTTATTATTTTGAAATTACAATACACCATCTACATTTTTACCCAAAACACCTTTAACGTCATATACTACGTGTTGATCTTTTAAAATTTCAGTAAAATTCATTGACAAAAATTCTTTGTGTGAAACTCCTAGTACCAATGAATCAAACCTCTTGTTAGGTATTTCTGTGGTTGTTTTCAATCCATATTCATGTTTTACTTCTTCAGGATTTGCCCATGGATCATAAATTGAAACAGCTATTCCATAAGAAGTAAGTGAATTAATTACATCAACAATTTTGGTATTTCTTACATCAGGACAATTTTCTTTGAAAGTGATTCCTAACATCAGCAACTCTGCACCTAAAATTGAAATACCTTTTTTGATCATTAATTTAACTACCTGAGAAGCAACGTATTCTCCCATTCCATCGTTCATTCTTCTTCCAGCCAAGATAATTTCAGGATTATATCCTTTTTCTTGTGCTTTTTGCGCTAAATAATACGGATCAACTCCTATACAATGTCCTCCAACTAAACCTGGTTTAAATGGCAAAAAGTTCCATTTTGTTCCAGCGGCTGCCAAAACATCGTGGGTATTAATATCTAATAAATTGAAAATTTTCGCCAATTCGTTTACAAAAGCAATATTGATATCTCTTTGAGAGTTTTCAATGACTTTAGCAGCTTCTGCAACCCTAATTGTTGGAGCAAGATGCGTTCCAGCGATTATCACACTTTTGTATAAGGCATCAACTTTTTGACCAATTTCTGGAGTTGAGCCTGAAGTAACTTTTAGAATTTTCTCAACTGTATGTTCTTTGTCGCCTGGATTGATTCTTTCAGGAGAATAACCTGCAAAAAAGTCAACATTGAATTTCAGACCACTTACCTTTTCCAAAACGGGCACACATTCTTCTTCTGTTACGCCTGGATAAACAGTAGATTCATAAATTACAATATCTCCTTTTTTTAAAACTTTGCCTACAGTTTCACTCGCTTTGTACAATGGAGTTAAATCTGGCTTGTTGTGTTTATCAACTGGAGTTGGGACAGTTACTATAAAATAGTTTGAATCTTTGATGTCATCCAGATTGGAACTACAAAATAGGCCTTTTTCCATTTTTGGAGTTCCAGTAAGAACAGACTTTAATATATCGTCTTCAACTTCTAATGTTGCATCATGTCCTGAATTTAACTCGGCAATTCGTCCTTGATTGATGTCGAAACCAATTACTGGATATTTTGTTGCTAAAAGTCTTGCTAAAGGCAAACCTACATAACCCAGTCCTACAATTGCAATTTTGTCATTCATAATTTTAGTTCTTGTTATTTTTATAATAATTAATCAATCCATTTGTTGAGGAACAATATGATTTTGTTTCCTCTATTTTAGCTAATTCAGGTAAAATAGAAGTAGATAATTCTTTACCTAATTCTACTCCCCATTGGTCAAAGCTAAAAATATTCCAGATAATTCCTTGAACAAAAATTTTGTGTTCATAAAAAACAGTCAATTTTCCGAGACTAAAAGGATCAATTTTTTTGATTAATATTGAATTTGAAGGTTTATTTCCTTCAAAAACTTTAAATGGTGCTAATTTTTCAATTTCTAGCTCGTTTAAGCCTTTGTTCTTAAGTTCAATTTCAACAACTTCCATGGATTTACCTTCCATTAAAGCTTCAGTCTGAGCAAAAAAGTTTGAAAGTAATTTAATATGATGATCTCCTAATACATTGTGAGATTCAATTGGTGCGATAAAATCAAGTGGAATAAATGAGCTTCCCTGATGAAACATTTGATGAAAACTATGTTGACCATTTGTTCCTGGTTCACCCCAAATAGGAATGCCAGTTGTGTAATTTACTCTTTGTCCATTTCTATCAACAGTTTTACCATTACTTTCCATGAAACCTTGTTGCATGTATGTAGCAAACTTATGAAGATATTGGTCGTAGCAAAGTATTACTTCACTTTTAGCATTCCAAAAATTGATATACCAAATACTTAATAACCCCATAATCACAGGGATGTTTTTTTCAAAGCTTGCACTTTTAAAATGTTCATCTGCTGATTCAGCTCCCTTCAGAAATGCTTCAAATTCATCATATCCAATTGTTAAAGCTACAGTTAATCCAATGGCTCCATAGACACTGAATCGTCCGCAAACCCAATCCCACATTTCGAAAACATTATTTTCATTGATTCCAAATTCAATGGCTTTTGAAACATTTGAACTGATTGCGACAAAGTGTTTTTCAATAAATGCAGGATCAATCATATTCGACAAAAACCAATCTCTAGCAGAGTTTGCATTTGTCATTGTTTCTTGTGTTGTAAATGTTTTTGAAGCAATTACAAATAAAGTTTCCTCTTGATTTAGATTTTTGAGAACCTCTACCAAATTACTTCCATCAACATTACTTACAAAATAAGTTTGGATATCTTGCTTCCAATATGGTTTTAGAGCTTCGCAAAGCATATTTGGGCCCAAGTCGCTTCCTCCAATTCCAATATTGACGATATTCTTGATTTTTTTACCCGTGCAGCCTAGCCAATGTTCTTGATGAATAGCATTTGCGAAATCTTTAATTTTATTTCTAACAGTATTTATTTCTGCTTTAACTTCTTTACCATTTATAAAACAGGTTTTTGAAGAAAAATCACGCAATCCTACATGATATACAGCTCTGTTTTCAGTTTCATTGATTTTTTCTCCATCAAACATTGCATTTATAGCTTCATCAAGCTTACATTCTTTTGCCAATTGAATCAATAAATCAAGAGATTTTTGTTTGATAATATTTTTGGAATAATCAAACAACATTCCTTCTAATTCAATTTGAAATTTTTGAAATCGATCTAAATCTCCATCAAAAAAATCTTTCATGCACAATGAAGACATTTCATCAGATTGATGAGTTTTCAAAAGTGACCAAGCTTTTGTACTTGTTGGATTTATTTTAGGAAACAATGTTGTTTTCAATTTTATGATTTAAATTTTCCCAATACCATTGTATTGTTTTACTAATTCCTTTTTTTAAACTGGTTTTTGGGTTATAACCTAATAACAGTTTTGCCTTGTCAATGCTTGCAATTGAATGAGGAATGTCACCTATACGGCTAGGTCCAATAATCGTTTCAATATTATTGATATTTGAATCAAATTGAGATAATTCATGTTTCAAAAGACCTACCAATTCTAATAAGGTCGTTCTTTCTCCAAATGCAGTATTGAATACGGTATTTAGCGCTTCTGGATTAGTAGTTTTAATGGCTAGAGAATTCATCAAAACAACATTGTCTACATGTGTGAAATCTCGAGAAAAATCAACATTTCCATTAATAACGGGACTTTCATGATTAACCAATTGAATCACAAATTTGGGTATCACTGCTGCATAAGCACCATTTGGATCTTGTCTTTTGCCAAAAACATTAAAATAACGCAACCCAATTGTCTCCATTTCATATAATTTCGAGAAATTTTGGGCATATAATTCATTTACATATTTTGTAATCGCATAAGGAGATTGAGGCATGCCAATAATATCTTCAACCTTTGGTAAAGATTTCGAATCTCCATATGTTGAAGAACTTGCCGCATAGATAAATCGTTTCACTTTTTCATCTCTACTTGCAATCAACATATTTAAAAAGCCATTGATATTTACTTCATTAGTTGTGATTGGATCATTAATAGATCTTGGCACAGAACCCAATGCAGCTTGATGAAGAACGTAATCACAATTTTTTACTGCTAATCTACATGTTTCTAAATCTCTTATATCACCTTCAATCAAATGAAAATTCGAAGCATTAATAAAACCACTCAAATTATGCTTGAATCCTGTTGCAAAATTATCCAAGCAAACGACTTCAAATCCCTTATTTACAAAGTACTCACATAAATTAGAGCCAATAAACCCTGCTCCTCCAGATATAAGTATTCTAGATTTTTTTTCCATGCTCAAATTTAAGTATTTCTGTTAAATTACAAACGAATTTACATAGCTTCGCCCTTTCACTCCCATGATTTTTTTACAATCGTAAGAGCTAGAGGTTTTTAAAGAAATCTTAATTTTTAGTTTAAACTAAAAATTGACTCCTATTTTCAATTTTTGTTCGTCCAATTTCGAGTAATACTCCTTGTCCAATTGTTTCAACTGATAACAAAAGTTTTCCTTTTCCATTGTGATGAACTATTTTAGCATCAAGTCCTTTGAAAGGACCTGATGCGATAAGAACTTCCTGACCATTAAAGAGTTTAATATCGATAACATCAATTAAAGTTTCTGATTTTTCAATTTTTCTTATTGTTTCAATCTGATTTTCATTCATGGTTGCATAATTACCACCAAACGTTACAAATCGAACAACACCGTTAATATTTAGTATTTTATATCTATCTATTTCCTCAAATTGTACAAAAATATATCCTGAAAAGAGCGGTAATTCGATTTCTTTGATTCTGTCACTCCATTTTCTTTTAACTTTTTGAGTTGGTAAGAAAACTGAAATCCCTAAAATTGAAAGTTGCTCAAAGCACTTTTTCTCAAATCTCGAACGAGTTTGGAGCACGTACCATTTTTCATTTGACTTTTCTTTCACATTACAAAAGTAGTTTAATATTGTTAAAAAAGGCTATAAAAACGAGAAAATTACCTATGAATAGACTTTTTTTGTCTATGATAATTTAAAAAACTTCGATTAATCGTAATTTAACATTAAACTTTTTTACAAGTTGTTTTTTAAATTATGCTTCTGATTTTGTGATACATTTTTCTTGTCCCAAGTCCAAGTTGCTATAAATTTATTTTTTCTAACAGGACAGTCTTTCAAAGCGCAAATTTCACAAGAGTATGGTTGACAAGGATCAGTATGAATAAATAATTCTACTTTGGTTCCAAAATGGTCGTTTACAATTTCATCCAACTTTTCAATTTCATCGTGTGCAGCTGCAACATCATAATAATATGGCAATGTTAAGTGACAGTCCATGTGAAGGGTAGAACCATATTTTATTATTCTCAAATTATGCAAATCAATCCATGCTGGTTTTCGCTCTGTTTGCATCACTTTTACAAATTCGTCAATCAATTGATTGTCTGCTTCATCCATAATCCCACTGATTGAATCTTTGATGATTTTAAAGCCTGTGTAGAAAATTATTCCTGCAAAAATCAATGCTACTAAACTATCAAGCCAAAGTATTTTTGTAAACGATATTACAATCAATCCTAAAATGATTCCCAAAGTAGAGTAGGTGTCGCTTTTGAGGTGTTTTCCGCTCGCTTCTAGCGCCAAAGATTTATTCTTTTTACCTTTTTTGACAGCAATATTTCCAATCAAATAATTGACAATTGCAGTAGCTGAAATCAAATAAATTCCAATATCCAATCTTCCTATGGGATGCGGATGCTTGAAATTAGAAATGGCTTCAAATACAATCAAAACTCCAGCAACTGCGATCAACATTCCTTCGATGGCTGCAGAAATAAATTCCACTTTTCCGTGACCATAAGGGTGATTTTCATCTTTGGGAAGGGATGAAAGATACAAACTATACAAGCCAACAAATGAAGTAATGATATTTACAATGCTTTCTAAAGTATCGGTCAGAATGGCAACTGAATTTGTAAAATACCACGCAACAACTTTTACAGTAAATAGAAGTATTCCAACAAAAACAATGACTTTTTGAAATTTCAAGTTTTGTGTTACATTGTTATGATTGCTGATAGATTTACTCAAAATGACAATTTTTTCTCAAGATACAATAATTTTTCTCCTAAATTAGTTTTCATTCGGGTCAATCGGAAAGTTGGTCATGAATTGATATTTTGAGCCAAGCTTAGTCATGAAATATTTCCACGCATCAGGGGGTTGAATTTGCATAATTTCATCGCAATCATCTATATCTGCGACAACCCAGGCGTTTTCTTTAATTTCTAGGTCTAATTGTCCTTTTGACCAACCTGAATACCCCAAAAAGAATCTGATTTGATTATCTTGAATGTGTTTTTCATTGATGACAGAATACAATTGCTCAAAATCTACTCCAACAAAAATTCCATGGCTAATTTCAATGCTTTCGTTTAATTCATTCCCCAAGGTGTGAATAAAAAACATGCTTTCGGTTTCAACAGGACCTCCAGTGCTGATTTGAGAATTGATTGATGGGAATTGGTCATTCAATTCATTTAGATTGATTTCTACTAAATTGTTGATGACAAATCCAAAACTTCCTTCTTGATTGTGCTCACATAAGTAAACGACAGAACGTTCAAAATAATCATCGCCTAAAAAAGGGTCAGATATCAAAATTCTACCTTTCGACGGAGGAATTTTATTTTTGAAAGTAATGTCTAGCATTTTGGCTTAATTTCTTTTAGTTTTTAACTACTTGATTTGTTTTCAACTCAATGAATTGGCCGTATTTTTTAATTGTTTTTAAATCAAATTTCTTTTTGTTTCCAACCACAACTAATTGCATGTTTTTTCCTGAAATGTGATTTTTGTAAAATTCAGTGATTTGGTCGAATGTCAAATCGGTATAATAAGGCAGTAAATTCAAATTTGGATCCTTAGTAAAGCCCATTCTTTCCCAATCATCAACTTTAGAAATCAGGGTTCTAAATCCTGGTTTACTTGTTTTTGCTTCAGAAATTAATGCTGCTCGAATAGCTGCTTCTCTTTCTTTTTTGACAGGCATTTTAGTAATCAAATCAAACATCACATCAACAGCCTCTGGCGTTTTATCGCCCTGACAGCCAACATAACCATAAAATAAATTTCTCACGCCTGGTTTTTCAGCAATTTGATATTTGGCAGAAGTTGAGTAAGCCAAAGATCTAAATTCTCTAATTTCTTGGAAAACCAAAGATGACATGTCGCCACCAAAATACAAATTGAAAGCTTCTGCTTCACCAAGCATACTTGATTCCATTGGCAAACCTTCAACCAAAAATAAAACTTGTGATTGAACCGCTTTTTTGTCGTTTAAGAAATATACTTTTTTAGAATCAAATCCTTTCATTTCATATTTGATTTTCGCCAAAGCTGGTTTACTTACTTTTTCAAACTGGATGTTTTCAGCGATCATTTTCTGAACTTCAGTGTGTGGTTTTGTTCCGACATAATTAATCTTAACGCCATAATTTTGAGCATCTTTGAAAGAAGTAATTAGTTGATCTGGGGTCAATTTTTTTATTTCAGCTGAACTCAATTCGGTTAAAAAAGTTGATTTGTTTCCAAACAGCGCAAATTGTTGTGTTGCAGACATTAAATTCATCAAATCTTTGTTATTCAATTTCCTATTTGATTCTGTTTCATCCGCAACTGATATGATTGCTTCTTTGTTAGGATTGTAGTTTTTTAGAAAATCGTTAACCAAAACAATTGTTGGAGCGATGTTGTCATCCATGCCTTCAATGTCTAAAATCAATTGATTTTCTGTAGCTCTAAAATTAATGGAGGCGCCTAATTGAAATAATTTGTTTTTAAATGCAGTAACATCCAAATCCTTCGTGCCGATTTTATTTAAATATGCTGGTAAATAATTCAATAAAGAATCATGTTGAATTCCAGCACCCCAAGAAATTTGCAAATTAAAAATTTGATTAAATGGATTTTTTACAGATCTAAAAATCATATTTTCTCCCAACGTTGATCTAGTAATGTCTTTATCAAAGTCAACGAAATTTGGTTTGATCCAAGGTGTTTCTGTTTCCCTCCAAGTCTTGGTAAAGCTAGAAACTTTTCCATCTGGAGGGATTACTGCTTCAAATTTTGGTTTCGAAAGTTTGTCTTTTTTCGCTGTACCCATTCCTGAATACAATGCCAAATAGTTGTCACCGTAATATTTATTGATGGCTTCAACAATTTCTGCTTTTGAGAAATTCTTAATTTGTTTGAAATTGTTCAAATAATCAATCCAAGGAGTATTAGAAGTAAATGCACTCATCATTAAAAGTGCACGTTCTTCGTTGCTTTCCAATTGCTTGTCAAAGGTTTTTTGCAAAGAAAGTTTTGCGCCTTCAAAAAAGGCATCATCAAAATCGCCTTTTTTTAATTTATTCATCTGCTCGTTCAACAAAATATCCGCTTCTTCAAAACTTTGTCCAATGATTTTAGGAATCACAAAAATGATAGATGCTGAATAGTCATTGTATTCCATTGGAAACATTCCAGAGAAAGAAATTTTACCTTGACTTGTTAAATTGTCCAATAAACCGGATCCTTCGTTGTTGGTCAATAAATAGTTTGCCAATTGAATTTTTTGTTGGTCTGGATGACCATTGGAAGGAATTCTATAGCCACGAATTGCTGCTTTCACTGGCGTTGCTTTGATATTTACAACTTCTTTTCCTTTGAAATCAGCTTCCTCATATTTTGGAAAAACTGGGATTTCACCTTTTCTCCAATCTGAAAAATATTTTCTAATCAATTTAATTGCTTCATCTGTATCAAAATCTCCTGAAAGTGACAAAATCATGTTGTTCGCAACGTAATAAGTATTGAAATATTCATACATTTTTTGCAATGAAGGATTTTTCAAATGTTCTGTCAGTCCGATAATTGGCTGTTGACCATAAGGATGGTTTTTCCAGAAATTTTTATTGAATTCGTCTAAAACTGCTGAAAAAGGAGAATCCATGCTTCTGTTTTTTTCCTCGTAAACCGTTTCTAATTCTGACTGAAAAAGTCTGAAAACAGGTTGCTCAAATCGGTGATCGTAAATTTGTAACCATTGGTCTAATTTATTGGCAGGAAAAGCATTGTGATACGCAGTAAAATCTTCTGTTGTAAAGGCATTCACGCCCGTTGAACCAATTTCACTTAACATTCTGTCCATTTCATTTGGAATCGCATATTGTCCCGCTTTGACAGCTTCTTCGTTGATTTTTCGTTGAATTGCAGCACGTTGTTTTTCATCTTTGGTTTTGCCTAATTCTTCATACAATCTTTCAATTTCTTTTAAATGAACAGCTTCTTTTTCATAGTCCCAAGTTCCCATTTCCTCAGTTCCTTTGAAAAGCATGTGCTCTAAATAATGCGCCATTCCTGTAGCATCTTTCGGGTCATTTTTTCCACCAGCTTTCACTGCAATCACTCCAAATATTTGAGAAGTATTGTGGTTTTCTGACAACATCACTGTCAATCCATTCTCTAAAACAAATTGTTTTGCATTTAAAGGATCAGCGTAAGTTGGATAAGCATTGTCTTGTGCAAATGAAATTGAGCCAATAAATAGAAGGCTTCCAAAAATAATGTTCTTCATTTTTTTAAAATTGAGATGTAAAAATAATGATAATTAAGGCTTAAGATTTATTTGAAATGCAAATTCATTTTTTGAATCATCCAATTAAAAGATTTCAGGTGGTTTTCTGAAATCAATTTTCGCATCCTTGAATAGGTTTGAACTAGATGTTAAACTGAACAAGAAACTTTTATTTGTTCCAATTGGTGTCCAATAAAAAGCCAAGTTCCAGCAGTGCATATTGCGCGTAAAGTTCAATCTAGCATTGGTGATTTTTTGCGTTTTAATGTCAAAATAAACATCCGTTACCACTTTCCATCTTTTGGTAAAACTCAAATCGCCGTTGATAGTGAGCGTATTGTTGATGAAATAATTTTTTGAGGTTTCTGGCGTACTGAAATTTTTATTTTGATTGGCTGTGATTGAATAAGTATGACCCAAATTGACTTTCCAAGGAATTTCAAAATCAACGAAAGTCTCTGGATGCAAAGCGAAGTATTGAAAATCAGAATTCCAATTAGTTGCAAATTGTTCTTTATTGTCTTGAATTTTATCTCTGCTTTTTTTCGGGGCAATGGTAAAAGTACTGTTGAAATTCGTTTGAATAAATCGACCCAAGGTTCCTTTTTGTTTGAGTGCAAATTCTTTCAATGATCTTCCCGTTGAATCATTCCAATTGTAAGGACTGAAACTTCCATTGGCAACAAAACTGAAAAATGGTGCGGGACTGATTCTTAAATCAACGCCTATATTTGAAAGTTTCATCGAATCTTTGATTAAATCATAATTTCCGCTGAATGAAAGCGCGTCAATAATTCTGGTTTTTTTGAAACCTGTGAGCGTATCTTTTTCAGACTTTCTTTTCATTTCAAAAGTATTATTGAATCCAAAAGTGACAATGGATTGATCGTAGGTTACACTTTCGCGGTACAAACTATTTTCAAAAGCGGAGTATTTTACAACCGTATCAATTCCAGTGTTGTATGAAAGTGTTTTGTTTAAATTTGGGACAAAGCGATATCCAAAACTTGGTGTTAAAATATGTCTGATAATTGGCTTGTTTTTACCAATTGTTTTGTAGTAACTGTAAACAACAGTTGTCATTTGTAGATTGAAAGAAACATTCTGAGAAACGCCCATTTTTTGAATGGTGTCAATTTGAAGCGTGTCATTCAATTCAAACTTTCTAGTTTGTTGAAAGTTGATTCTATTCGAATAATTGATAGATGGAGTTAACTTGATGATATTGTCAAACAAACTCAATGTTGTTTGAACCACAGAACTTTGTGATACTCCATTTTGAAATTTTCTTTGAATTTCTGCGTAATTTTTATCTCTGATCAATGTGTCTTTAAAAGTGGCACTATTTTTTCCTTCAAAATTGTAGGTCATTCCAATTTGTTCATACCATTTTGTTGCGCCAACTTTTGATTTTCGCAAAGCTTTCAGCGGGAAAAAACGTGTCACATTGACATTCAATATCGGAGAAGTTAAATCGAAGTTTTTGGTTTGAGAGTTTTGGCGAATCGATGCTTTCATTCCTGTTGAAATAGGCTTTCCCGGGAAATTTCGCATCAAGTTGATGTCAGAATTGAAACTGTTGGTAAAGTAATTCTTGTTCAAAGGATCCAAACTGTTTTTGGAATTATTGTCAGATATAAAATTCACATTCGAAGAAAAATTCCACAACGGATTTGCTTTGGCATCTTGGCGATGCGTCCAAATGACACTGACTTTGTTGTTCTTCGTTTTGGAAGGAAAAGGTGCTTTGAACTGCTGAAAACCTAAGTCTAAATTACCTTGGTACTTATACTTGATGACATAATTTGTTCTGTTTGAAATCCCCCAACTTCCTCTAGAATAAAGATTTGCAAGGAAAGTAGTTTGAATACTGTCATTGAAAGGGTAATAATAGCCCAAATCCTGAATTCCCATTCCAAATTGAGATTGCGGCACAAATTTAGGAACCAAAACTCCGTGAGTTCTTTCATTTGGTTTCTTCTGTGGAATAAATGCAAACGGCAATCCAAGTGGAGTAGGGACGCCTTTGATCCAAAGATTCATCGGCCCAGAAACAATTCTTTTTTCAGGGACCAAAATCGCTTTTGAAAGCTGAAAATGGTAATGTGGTTCTTCCAAATCACAAGTTGTAAATTTTCCTTGTTTGAAATGTATTTGCTCATTGGCTTGTCGTTTGGCAACACCCATGTACAAATAGTTTTCATCTTGTTTGATTTTAACTTCTTGGATGTAAGCTTTTTTTGTTTCGTAGTTCAGTCTGATTTTGGCAGCTTCAACTGTTTCGCCATCTTGAACTAGTTTTGGTAATCCAATGCGCGTGCTGTCTTTGTCGTAGGTGTACGAAGCGAAAATCTCCTTTTTTTCAAAATCTATTAAAATATAATCAGCTGTCAGATTGATACTTTCATATTCAACCTTGGCTTCGCCGAAAAGATGGACTTGTTTGTTTTTTAAATCGTTTAAAAGAGAATCTTTGGCGCTGAATTTTGCGGTTGTTTCAAAAGATTCATCTACAGTAAATATAGTATCTTTTTTGATCGGATTTTGTGCCGTAACATTTTCACTCGAAAACATTATTAACAATGTGCCGAAGATAAGTTGATGTATGGAACGCTTTTTGACCAATGAATTAAGACTATTTTTGTACTGAAAGCAATTTATGCAATGAAAATTCGAATACAAAGCTATAAAATTACCTATACTCAAGCAGAAAAAATGTTTGCTATTAACAGAATCTGTGCCATTTTTATTGTGTTGTTGTTATTTACGTCTGTAAATTCTACTGCGCAAACTGCCGAATCTGAACTTTCTGTAATCAAAACAGTTTGTATCGATGCTGGTCACGGAGGAAAAGATCCTGGTTGTCATGGTGCTTCATCGAATGAAAAAACAGTTTGTCTCAATATCGCTTTGAAATTGGGCGCGAAAATAAAATCCACATTTCCAGGAGTAAAAGTAATTTATACAAGAGATTCAGACGTTTTTGTCGAATTGGACGATCGTGCTAAAATTGCAAACAAAAACAAAGCTGATTTATTCATTTGTATTCATGCAAATTCAGCTGCTGCTGGCGCTTTTGGCGCTGAAACTTATGTGTTAGGTTTACATCGAACTGAATCTCAACAAAAAATTGCAGAAAGGGAAAACAGTACGATTTACCTGGAAGCTGATGGAGGAGAAAAATACAAAGATTTCGATTTGAGTCCTGATGCGTTGATTGCAAGACAACTACAGCTGGCGATTTTCTTAGATCAATCAATTAGTTTTGCCTCTAAACTGCAAGGTGAATTCAGGAAATTAGGCAGATCTGACAGAGGAGTGAAGCAAGCCGGATTTTTAGTTTTGTACAAAACCACCATGCCATCTGTTTTAATTGAGTCAGGATTTTTGACAAATCCTGAAGAAGAACGATTTTTGAGTGATACACTTTCCCAAACCAAAATGGCAGATGCGATGTTTGTTGCATTTCAGAAATATAAAAATGAGTTAGACGGTGTAGACGAAATGAAAGGTGTGAAACCAACTGTGCCATTTGTGTTGCAAAATACTACTCCAATAGTTGTGAATGAGCCTGTTGTTGTCCAAGATGACAAAGTCACTTTCAGAGTTCAAATAGAAACGTCAGAAACAAAAGTGCCATTAAATTCATCCAGATTTAAAGGCGTTCAAGTTTGGGAATACCAGCAGGACAAATTGTTTAAATACACCGCAGGAACCTTCGAAAATGACTATGAAGGAGCTTCGAAATTTAAAAATGAAATGAGAGAAAAAGGATTTCAATATGCTTTTGTGGTTGCTTTTCTAAATGGCGAACGAATTAGCCTAGATAAAGCCATCAAATTAGCAAAATAATGTTGTCTTTTTTTTAAATATTGAATTAAGTAAGGATTGATTTGAATGATTTGATTATTTTTGAATTTTAATGATTGCTGTTTGCTCAAATTGTATGACAAATACTGAAAAATATTATCTAAATGACAATTTCTAAAGAATTAAAAACAGGAATCATTGCCATTTTTGCCATCACTTTGTTGGTATTAGGTGTCAATTTTTTGAAAGGGAATAGCTTTTTTGGTGGAGATGATGTGTACTATGCCTATTTCTCTAATTCAGGTGGCGTTGTTGGCTCTAGTTCTGTCATTGTGAATGGAGTGGAAGTTGGCAAAGTTCTGAAAGTTGAATTGACACAAGAAAAAGATTCCACCAAGCGCGTATTAATATCTTTCAATATTCAAGATGATAATTTTAGAATTCCTCGCTCCTCAGCAGTTGAAGTAGGTGCGTTGGATTTTTTCACCAAAGGAATGATCATTCAACCTGGATCTGATTTATCCAAAGGATTTTATAGTCCTGGTGATAAAATTCAAGGAGTTGTTTCTGTTGACATCATTTCGCAAGTGAAATCTTATGTCGAACCAATAAATCAGAAATTACAGAAAATGATGAACTCTGTTGATGATGTGATTGGTTCTATTTCAGCTTTTTGGGATACAACCGCAACTTCATCTTTGGAAGGAAGCATGCAAGAAGTAAAAATAGCCATCAAAAGATTTGGAAACGTTGCCTTGGAGGTCGAAGGTTTGGTTCAATCAGAAAAAGTGCAATTGCACAATATCTTAAGAAATGTTGATGACATCACTACCAATTTAAAATTGAGTAATGAAAAAATCACATCTATCATAGGCAATTCGAAAAAAATCACAGACGATTTAGTTACTGCTGATTTCAAATCTGTGATTGGCGATGCGCAAAAAACCATCAAAACAATGAATGATTTGATGAAAAATGCTTCCGAAGGAAAAGGAACGTTAGGAATGTTACTAAATGATCAGAAATTGTATGATGAATTAGTCAATACAAATAAAGAATTACAAAATCTGGTCAATGATCTTCAGCTACATCCTGAAAGATATATTCATTTCTCAGTACTTGGAGCCAAAACAAAAGGCGTTCCAATTACTAAAATTGAAGAGAAAAAATTAAGAAAATTATTGGATTCAATGCCATAATCAAAATAAAATAATATGTTAGCTATTTTAGTTTTTGCGGTTTTAACAATCGTTGGATTTGGTTTTTTTGGTTGGAACATTTCAAAAGTTCGCTCAAATATTTTACTTGGTAAAGACGTCAAGAGAAATGACCAAAAAGGGGAAAGATGGAAAGTCATGACATTAGTTGCTTTGGGACAGAAAAAGATGTTCGCAAGACCAATTCCAGCTTTATTACATTTGTGTTTGTATGCTGCTTTTGTCATTACACAAATTGAATTAATCGAAATCATTGCGGATGGTTTAACGGGAAATCACAGAATGTTTCATGGTGCTTTGGGAGGATTTTACACTTTCATGGTAAGTTTCATTGAGATTTTATCTGTTTTGGCGTTTGTTGCAACTGTTTTCTTTTTGTCAAGAAGAAATTTGTTGAAATTACCAAGACTAAACATGAAAGAATTGGCAGGTTGGCCAAAGAAAGATGCCAATTTAATTTTGATTGCAGAAATCGTTTTGATTTGTTTCATATTCATGATGAATGGCGCTGATGAGGTACTCTATTCTCAAGGAAAATCTCATTTAGAAGGGGAAGGTTCATTGGGCTTTTCAATCAGTAGTTTGATTGGACCCGCAATTTTCGGTTCTGTTTCGGAGCATGGTTTACATTTGATTGAAAGAATTGGCTGGTGGGGACACATTGCCATGGTATTCGGATTTTTGAATTACTTGCCTTACTCCAAACATTTCCATATTGTATTGGCTTTTCCAAACACTTGGTATTCTAATTTGGAGAAAAAAGGGAAATTCACCAACATGGAATCTGTTACTGCAGAGGTGAAGTTGATGATGGATCCAAATGCCGATCCTTATGCAGCAGCCCCGGCAGATGCGGAACCACAGAGATTCGGAGCAAAAGACGTGACCGATTTGACTTGGAAAAATTTGTTGGATGCATATACTTGTACCGAATGTGGAAGATGTACTTCCGCCTGCCCAGCAAACCAAACTGGAAAATTATTGTCACCGCGCAAAATCATGATGGACACCAGAGACCGAATGGTTGAATTGGGTGACGGAATTCGCAAAAATGGCAAGGATTTTAACGACGGAAAAAGTTTGATTGGTGATTACATTTCCGAGGAAGAAATTTGGGCTTGTACTTCTTGTAACGCTTGTGTGCAGGAATGTCCAGTAAACATTGATCCACTTTCAATTATCGTTGATTTGAGAAGATATTTGGTAATGGAAGAATCTAAAATGCCAACTGAATTGACAGGAATGTTGACAAATATTGAAAATAATGGAGCGCCTTGGCAATTTTCACCTGCTGACAGGTTGAATTGGAAAGACGAAGCTTAAATAGACTGTAATAAAAGATGATTTTTTGGTTTTCAGCTTAATATTTTATTTTTATCAATTTAAAACAATATATTATGAAAAAAATTGAAATTATTTTTACAAAGGTATTATACACGCTTTTCGTGGGCGTTTGGGGTATACTTTTCGGAATGCATGCCAATCTTAATTTGAAAGGTAGAAATTTCAATTTTCAGTCTGTTCCACAAGAAAAAGTGATCATCAATTTCGTCGCTGTGAGTATTGTATTTATCGGCGGAGGCATTGCCGCTTGGTTTATTGCTAAAAAATACCAAGCTCAAAAGCCTTATAATGCAGTTTTAGGAACCTTGATTGTTATGGCTGGATCCTTGGGAATCAAATTTTTGATTGGTTTTTAATGAGTGTTAAATTAAATAAAAGAACAATCTGTAATAGATGATTTCATGACTAAAACAGGTTGCCCGAATATTTATGAAGGAAATCTAATAGAATTTAAATAGTTTTTATGGAAAACAATTTGAAAGTGCCTACAATGGCAGAAATGATGGCTCAAGGAGAAACTCCTGATATTTTATTTTGGGTAGGATGTTCTGGAAGTTTTGACGATAGAGCAAAAAAAATCACCAAAGCAGTTGTTAAAATTTTGAACAAATGTGACGTGAAATTTGCAGTTCTAGGGACGGAAGAAAGTTGTACTGGAGATCCTGCAAAACGCGCAGGAAATGAATTTACTTTCCAAATGCAAGCAATGATGAATATTCAAGTGTTGGACGGTTACGAAGTAAAGAAAATCGTTACAGCTTGTCCACACTGCTTCAATACTTTGAAAAACGAGTATCCTGAATTGGGTGGAAATTATGAAGTAATTCACCACACACAATTGATTCAAGGGCTAATCAATGATGGCAAACTTGCAATTGAAGGTGGTGGCGTTTACAAAGGCAAAAAAATCACTTTTCACGATCCTTGTTATTTAGGTCGTGCGAATGATGTATATGAAGCACCTCGCTCATTAATTGAGAAGTTAGATGCCGAATTGATTGAAATGAAACGTTGCAAAACAAACGGATTATGCTGCGGTGCTGGTGGTGCTCAAATGTTCAAAGAAGCGGAAAAAGGCAACAAGGAAATCAATGTTGAACGCACTGAAGATGCCATGGAAACAAATGCTGAAATCATAGCAACAGGTTGTCCATTTTGCAACACAATGATGACAGACGGAGTTAAAAACTTCAACAAAGAGAATGAAATCCAAGTGTTGGATGTAGCTGAATTGATTGCAAACGCTGCTGATTTATAGTTAATATGAGCATCAAAGATTTAAATCCAAATTCAAGACTTTGGCTGTATCAATCCAATAGACCTTTGAATTCAACTGAGATTTCTTGGTTGAATGAGCAATTGGAGGAATTTACCAAACAATGGGCGGCGCACGGAAATCAGTTGAAAGCTGCTGGTGAAGTGATGAATCCCTATTTCGTTGCTTTGGCAGTCGATTTAACGCATGAAAATGCTTCAGGTTGTTCCATTGATTCATCCGTACGATTTATCAAATCAGTAGGAGCGGAGTTGAATGTTGATTTTTTCAATAGATTGAAAATGTTGGTCGAGGATGAGAACGGAAGTCAAAATTTAGTTCCTTTTAAACAAATTTCTGAGCAATCAAACAACTTTGTATACAATCCTTTAGTTGAAAAATTAGGTGATTTGGAATCGAAATTTAAAATCAAAATTGGCGATTTTTTATCCAGTAATTAATAAAGTTTTTTTATTTAAAATTTGTGATTTTTAATGGGTTCGCGTTCACATTTAAGTCAATTCAACCTTCATTTTCCAATGATTTCCTTACCTTTGCACAAATTTTTTTCAAATGGCATTAAAATGTGGAATTGTTGGATTACCGAATGTAGGTAAATCTACTTTGTTTAACTGTTTATCCAACGCAAAAGCGCAATCAGCGAATTTTCCTTTTTGTACAATCGAACCAAATGTGGGAACAATTTCTGTCCCAGATCCTCGATTGGAAAAATTGGAAGCAATTGTAAATCCTGAGCGTGTTGTTCCTACAACCATGGAAATTGTTGACATTGCAGGTTTGGTAAAAGGTGCTTCAAAAGGCGAAGGACTTGGGAACCAATTTTTGGCAAACATTCGTGAAACGGATGCAATCATTCACGTTTTGCGTTGTTTTGATGATGGAAATATCATCCACGTTGATGGTTCTGTGAATCCAATTCGCGACAAAGAAGTGATTGACATCGAATTGCAATTAAAAGATTTTGAAACGATTGAAAAAAGAATCGCTGGTTTGGCGAGAAATTTAAAATCTGGCGACAAAGATATCTTGAAAGAAAATGAATTGGCAATCAAGGTCAAAGCACATTTAGAGCAAGGAAAATCAGTTCGTGCCATGGAATTGGATGAAAAAGAATGGGAAATCGTTCATAAATTCCAATTGATTACTTCAAAACCTGTATTATACCTATGTAACGTAGACGAAGCGTCCGTGAAAACAGGCAATAAATATGTAGACATCGTCAAAGAAAATGTAAAAGATGAAGAGGCCGAGGTTTTGGTAATTGGTGCTAAAATTGAAGCGGATATCACTGAATTGGAAACTTTTGACGAAAGACAAATGTTTTTAGATGAATTAGGTTTGGAAGAGTCTGGCGTTAATCGTTTGATTCGTTCAGCTTATGCTTTGTTGAAATTACAAACCTATTTCACAGCTGGTGTCAAAGAAGTGCGCGCTTGGACAATTACCCGCGGAATGACGGCACCACAAGCTGCAAGTGTAATTCACTCTGATTTTGAAAAAGGATTTATCCGAGCAGAAGTAATGAAATTTATTGATTTCACAACCCTTGGATCTGAAGCTGCGGTGAAAGATGCTGGAAAGTTTAAAGTAGAAGGAAAAGAATACATCGTTGAAGACGGTGATATCATGCATTTTAGATTCAATGTTTAATCAGTTGAATTGATCTCAAACGAAAAAGGCTTCACAAGAATGTGAAGCCTTTTTTATGCATTGAATAAAGGAAATTATTTTTTAGCTACTGGAATCGTCGCGTCAATTTTCAATAATGTCGAAACATCATTGTCTGCTTTCCCTACTTTGAAATCTGTTCTATTTACTGAGAAATTTGCCTTAAAAATGTTCTTTTTAAAACTAAAGGGAACAGTGAAATCTTTTTTGATTCCGTGCATTTCCAAAGTTCCAATCGCTTTGAAATCTGTTCCTGATTTTTCAATCTTAGTTGAAGTAAACTTGATAGAAGGATATTTTTCTGCATTAAACCAATCGTCTCCTTTGGCATGTTTATTCATCATTCCGTTACCAGTATTGATTGATGCAACATCTACTGTCAAATCAAATTTTGATTTTGCTAGATCCGCTGCATCAAAAGAAATTGTGCCAGTAAATGTTTTGAAAACACCATTGATATCACTACTAGAAAATGAAATTTGATGTGTCTCTTTGATTTTCCAGTTTTGTAATGTTGTAAATGCAAACACAGCTGTTAAAGATAAAAGTGTGAGTGCAGAAAATACTAATTTTCTCATGTTTGTTTTATTTGTAAATGAATGTAAATTTTAGAACTAGTATGTTGAAAACTGAGTCCAAATGAGAAACACTTGAACTCAGTATTTTGTTTGCAAATTTTAGTTTCTTCCTAATTCTAAATCAGCAAGTAAATTAACTTCGTCACTCAAACCTGGAGCTGGGAAACCTACACCAATTCCGAATTCAGAACGTTTTACAACACCTGTAACTTTAAATCCTGCAACTGTTTTTTTGTTTTGAGGATTTTCAACATTTCCATAATGAACAGCATTTAAAGTAACTTTTTTAGTAACACCGTGCATTGTTAAATCACCTTCGATTTTGTAGTTTTTACCTTTTACCAATTTAAAAGCAGTGCTTTTGAAAGTCAATGTTGGGAATTTTTCTGTTTCGAAAAAATCAGCACCTTTTAAGTGACCATCGCGCATTTCGTTTCCAGTGTTGATTGTGTTTACATCAGCTGAAAGTTCAACTACTGCATCGGAAAAATCAGCTTTTGAAGTTGTAATTTTAGTTTCGAATTTTCCAAAATTTCCGTTGAAATCTGAAATACCCATGTGTTTGATTGTGAATCCTAATCTTGAGTGAGCATTGTCAACGGTGTAACTAAATTGTTCAACAACAGTGAATGAGAATAATGCTACAACAGCAAGCATCAAAGTAATTTTAATTGTTTTCATGTTTTTTTTAATTTGTAAATTTTATAATTGTTTTTTGTCCTTTAATCTAATTGATTAGACTTTGCAAAATTCTACAAATAAACTTACCATGGAAAGTATTTATTATTTAATTTATTGTAAAAATTACTTATTACACAAGTTTTTAACTTATTTCCTTTCAAAAGGAGTTTACAATTGTTCAATTTTTTACTTGCAAACTAATAATTGTAGGATTTTTAAATGCTTCTAATTCATTATATTTGTCATTCAATTCAATACTAATTTCAAGTTCAAAGATGGAATCAACTTTAATAGCAGCCAATAATCCAGCATTAAAATCGTGGATTGAAATCCAGTCAGGTTCAGATTTCCCTATTCAAAATTTACCTTTTGGTATCATTCAATCGAGTAGTTTATCAAAACGTGCAGCAGTAAGAATCGGAGATTTTGTTCTAGATTTGAAGACTTTATATGTTTTGGGCTATCTTGAAAACTTGGCATTTGGTCCTGAGGATTTTGACAATCCTTTTTTAAATAACCTGATGAAAAAGGGAAAAAAAGCAACAAGAGATTTGAGAAATCGAATTTCAAAGTTATTGAGCACCGATAACAGTGATTTGAAAAATAACGAACATCATGTTGCACAAGTATTGATCCCATTTGATAAAGTTCAAATGTGTATGCCGATTCAAATTGGTGATTACACAGATTTCTATTCAAGTAGAGAACACGCAACAAATGTCGGAACCATGTTTCGTGATCCTGCAAATGCATTATTACCAAATTGGTTGTGGATTCCTGTCGGATATCACGGAAGAGCTAGTTCTGTAATTATTTCAGGTGAACCAATTCACAGACCAAAAGGTCAAATCAAACCAAATCCAGAGGAAAATCCAATATTTGCACCTTGTAGAAATCTTGATTTTGAATTGGAAACAGCTTTCATCACTTTTGATGGAAAACCTTTGGGAGATTCTATTTCAACAGAAGAAGCTGAAGACTATATATTTGGAATGTGTTTGTTCAACGATTGGTCAGCGAGAGATATTCAAACATGGGAATACGTTCCTCTAGGACCATTTTTAGCTAAAAATTTCGCTTCAAGTTTATCTCCTTGGATTGTTACTTTAGATGCTTTGCAGCCTTTCAAAGTTGAAGGTCCTGAGCAAGAACCTGCTGTTTTAAGTTATTTGGAATATGAAGGACAAAAATCTTATGATATTAACTTGGAAGTAATTATCCAAACTGAAGCTGGAGATAAAAACGTGGTCAGTCAATCCAATTTCAAATACATGTATTGGAACATGGCGCAACAATTAGCGCATCACACCGTAAACGGATGTAATATACGCTGTGGTGATTTGATGGGTTCAGGAACAATTTCTGGTCCGACAGAAGATTCATACGGATCAATGCTTGAATTAGCGTGGAAAGGAACAAAACCATTGAAGATGAATGATGGAACAGAAAGAAAATTCATTCTTGATAATGACACAGTTATTATGAAAGGTTTCAGCGAAAAAAATGGAATTAGAATTGGATTTGGTGAAGTTTCAACGAAAGTTTTACCAGCTAAATAAATAAAGGTCTAACAATTAATAGATTATAGTATGCCTAAATTAGTTTTGAAATCAGAATTAACGGAAAACGTTGAATTGCTTACTCAGATTGCTGAAAAACTTGGGTTTGAAGTTTCTGTAAAAGAAGAAAAGTCTAAGAAGAAAGAAAAGTTGAAGAAAGAGAAATCTAAGAAAAATGGTTTGCACGAATTTTTAAAGAAAGAAAAATCTTCAAAAGTGTCAACAGATGAATTAGATGAAGATGAATCGACTGAGTCAGAAGACGAAGTTGTTGGAAATGAAAAGAAATCCGAAAAATTGGCTAAAGTTAAAGTTAAAAATGTTGGAAAAGACAAAAAGGGATCAAAAGGATACTACGATTTAGATGATGATTTCATGAAAGATTTCTAATCATTCAAATTTCAGAGAGTTCAATATATCAATATTTTTTCATGGACATTACGCAAATCGATTTAGAAAAAGAACGCAAAGAAATATTGAACGCTTTCAAAGGTTTGCTTCGTGCAACCAAAAATAGAACGCGTGAAAATACCAAATTGATTCGCAAGGCTTTTGATGTGGCAGTAGATGCGCACAAAGACATGCGAAGAAAATCTGGTGAGCCTTACATTTATCATCCCATTGCGGTGGCTAGAATTTGCGCTGAGGAAATGGGATTGGGTGCAACCAGCGTTGTTTGCGCACTTTTGCATGATACTGTGGAAGATACACACATTACTTTGCAAGATGTCGAAGATCTTTTTGGTGAAAAAGCCAGACGAATTATAGATGGATTAACAAAAATTCCTGAAGTTTTTGATGAAAACGCTTCCATTCAAGCGGAAAACTTTAGAAAAATGATTTTGACAATTTCTGATGATATCAGGGTTGTATTAATCAAATTAGCCGACAGGTTGCACAATATGCGCACATTGGGAAGCATGGCGCCTGACAAACAGTTAAAAATTGCTTCTGAAACTAAATTTTTGTATGCTCCTTTGGCACACAGATTGGGTTTATATTCGATCAAAAGCGAATTGGATGATTTAGCTTTCAAATACACTGAACCAGATGTTTATAAAACCATTGAAAGCAACTTGAAATCGACGCAAGACGTTCGAAATCGTTTTATTCGTCGTTTTACACATCCTATCAGAGAAGCTTTATTGCATGAAGGCTATGTTTTTGATGTGAAAGTCAGAACAAAATCGGTTTCTTCGATTTGGAGAAAAATGCAAACCAAAGAAATTCCTTTTGAAGAAGTGTATGATTTGTTTGCGATTCGCATCATTGTCGATACGCCTGTGGAACTTGAAAAACCTGATTGTTGGAGAATTTACAGTATTGTGACTGATTTTTACCAACCAAGTCCGGAGCGATTAAGAGATTGGATTTCAACGCCTCGTGCAAATGGTTATGAATCATTGCACACGACCGTCATGTCACCGCAAGGAAAATGGGTGGAAGTGCAAATTCGTTCCAAAAGAATGGATGAAATAGCTGAAAAAGGCTTGGCAGCGCATTATAAATACAAAGAAGATAAATCTGAAGATTCAAAATTCGACCGCTGGATTGCTGAAATCCGTGAGTTGATGGAAAATCCAGAATTGAGTGCGATGGATTTTGTAAATGAGTTTAAAATGAACTTATTTTCTGATGAAATTTATGTTTTTACGCCCAAAGGTGAATTGCGCGTTTTGCCCACTGGTGCAACGATTTTAGATTTTGCCTATGATATTCACACAGCCATTGGCGACAAATGTATTGGAGCAAAAGTGAATACCAAATTGGTTCCGTTGAGTTACCAATTGTTGAACGGTGATCAAGTTGAAATCATCACATCACCAAAACAAAAGCCAATTGATGAATGGTTGCGTTTTGTTACTTCAGCCCGCGCGAAGCAGAAAATCAAAACTTCCCTAAACGATGAGCGTAAATCCATTGCATTGGATGGAAAAGAGATTTTAGAACGAAAATTGAAGCAATTCAATATCCGTTTTCAATTGGAAAATATTCAAATATTGGAGAAGTTTTTCGGCATGCCTTCTTCCACTGAATTGTATTTCCGGATTGCCAAAGGAAAAATCGATTTGAATAAATTGCGTGAAATCGAAAATGTCAATGGAATTTTGCAATTAGAAAAGAAATCAACTGCGCCCAAAGACAAACACGAATTGGATGTTTATCCTAAAATCAATAAAAAAGAAGACATCATAATCATCGGTGAAGATTTCAAAAATATCCAATACAAATTAGCAAAATGCTGTAATCCGATTCCTGGTGATGCCGTTTTTGGATTTATTACCATCAACGAAGGAATCAAAATTCATAGAAACAATTGCCCGAATGCGGAACATTTGATGTCCAAAATGGCTTACCGTTGTGTGAAAGCAAAATGGAAAAAAGAAGATTTAGTTTCGCATTTAGCGTCTTTGCGCTTGATTGGAATTGATGATGTAGGAATTGTAAACAAAATCACAGAAATCATTTCAAATCAACACAATGTGAACATGAAATCGATTTCATTTGAAGCCAACGACGGCTTGTTTGAAGGAAAAATAAAAGTGTTGGTTTACGACCGCGAACACTTGGATTTATTGACCCAAAAATTTGAATTAATCGAAGGTGTAAAACGCGTTGAGCGCTGGGATTCAGAGGAAGAGGAGGAGCAACCTATTTTGAATTGATTGAACTAGATTGATTATAAAAGTTAGTTTCACTTCTTAATTCTATAAATTTCCCCGTTTCTCAACTGATATCCTGAAAGCCCAAATTTATTTGTCCAAAATACTTTCATTACATGAAGAGAATCTTTGATATAATCTTTGTAGTTTGAGTTTCTATCATTGATAATCATATATTTTGATTGTTTACAATAATTGAATAAAGTATCTTTTCTTATTTCAGTAGAATCATTTATTTCGCCATAAAAATTTCGATATTTTATTCCAATATAATATTTCGAATCATATACTTCCTTTCCAATTTCAATCAATGATTGATTAATCGTTTTTATACCTCGTTCATTTATTTCGTGTCCATTATTCCATCGATTATTGGGTAAGTGTTGAATCTTTAAAGCCATGCCATGGTACATACAATTGTTTGTCCATTCGTTTTTATCTTTAATTTGAATCGTGTCCATCAAACCATTCTTATTCGAAAAATAAATGATTTTTCCAGAATTATATATTTCAATAAAATGAAGAACTTTTGTATTGAATTTCAACTCTTCTTCATTTTCGCAACCGCAACTACTTGCCAAAAAGAGAAGTGAAATGAGTGTAAAAAATTGAATTTTCATTTGTTTTGAATTTAATTCTGAGCTGATGTAAAAAAAAATCCCGCTGATCATCAAATCAACGGGATTCATATAAAATCTAACTATTTCAATTATTTACGCCATCACTTTCGGAGCAGCAGCTAAAATATCTGCGCTTGTTTCAGCGGCATATTGATCGAAGTTTTTAACGAATTGTCCAGCTAAATTGATTGCTGTTTCATCGTAAGCAGCTTTATCAGCCCAAGTTCCTCTTGGATTCAAGATTTCACTTGGAACGCCTTCACATGATGTAGGAATCGCCAAATCAAAAACTGGAAGTGTATCAAAAGCTACGTCGTCTAATTTTCCATTCAATGCTGCAGTAATCATTGCTCTAGTGTAAGACAATTTCATTCTGCTTCCAACACCGTAAGAACCACCAGACCAACCTGTGTTGATCAACCAAACTTTGATGTCAGTTCCTTCTAATTTTTCACCTAACAATTTAGCATATTTCGCTGGATGTAATGGTAAAAATGCTTTTCCAAAACAAGCAGAGAAAGTCGTTGTTGGCTCTGTAATTCCCATTTCAGTTCCAGCCACTTTTGCAGTATAACCAGACATGAAGTGATACATCGCTTGCTCTTTTGTCAATCTTGAGATTGGAGGCAATACACCAAAAGCATCTGCTGTTAAGAAGAAAATATTTTTTGGAGCAGAACCAATAGATGGAACTGCGATATTGTCGATGTAATCGATTGGGTAAGAAACACGCGTGTTTTCTGTAATCGAATTATTGGTATAATCAGGTGTTGAAGAATCTTCAATGAAACCAATGTTTTCTAAAATCGCTCCAAATTTGATTGCATTGTAAATTTGTGGCTCTTTTTCAGCAGAAAGATCGATTGTTTTCGCATAACATCCACCTTCAAAGTTGAAAACGGTGTTATCAGACCAACCGTGCTCATCATCACCAATCAAGTGACGATCTGGATCAGACGAAAGGGTTGTTTTTCCAGTTCCAGAAAGACCGAAGAAAATAGCAGTATCACCACCTTCACCAATGTTTGCAGAACAGTGCATTGACAATACATTTTTTTCGTGAGGCAACACAAAGTTCAACACTGAGAAAATTCCTTTTTTGATTTCACCTGTATAACCAGTACCACCAATTAAGATCATTTTTTTCGTGAAGTTCAAAATCGCGAAATTGTGTTGACGCGTTCCGTCGATTGCCGGATCAGCCATAAATCCTGGCGCGCATACAATGTGCCATTCTGGATCAAAAGTTTCTATTTCTGCATCTGTTGGACGCAAAAACATGTTGTAAGCAAACATATTAGCCCAAGGGAATTCGTTTACTACTCTGATATTCATTCTGTGCGCTTGGTCAGCACATGCATACGCATCACGCACATATAAGTCTTTTCCGTTCAAATATGCTTTTACACGGTTGTACAATGCATCAAATTGAGCTTCTGAAAATTTAATGTTTACATCGCCCCACCAAACAGCGTTTTCTGTTTTAGCATCACAAACCACAAATCTATCTTTTGGCGATCTTCCCGTGAATTCACCAGTTTCGATAGCAATTGCTCCTGTGTCTGTTAACATACCTTGACCATTGAGAATTGTATCCTCCACCAATTCAGCTGGTGTAAGATTCCAAAAAATATCCCCAAGGTTATTTAAACCTATAGAAGCGTTCAAATCGGTATTGTTTCCTCTTTTACCAAATTCGTTCATACTTTTTAAATTTTAAGCTTTCGCTTTGATTTCGTCGTGCAAAATTACATCTATATTCTTTTAAAATGCGATTTGGTCTAACTATTTTCAAAGAGTTTATCAAAAAATGACCAATATCATGTTCGAATAACGTATTTTACAACAGGATCAATGCATCAATTGCTTGCTTTATATTATTTCTGATTTCCAAAATATTAGCTTCCATCATATAACATGGTGCGCTCACAATTTTTAGTTTTTCATCGATTTGAATTCCATGGATATTTTTTTCAAATGTAATGGCTCCCGCCGCTTGTAAACCTGCATGAAAATCATGAATATTATAAGGTGAAGAATCAGTGCTATTTCCAAGGGTTAGTTCAACCTGTAAATCCGCACCTTCCAATGCTTTTGCTATCAAGATTGGACTCACGCAAAGCGCTGCGATTGGTCGTCCGGTATTGATGCAATTTACAATCAATAATTTCACTTCGGGTAAAATCGTTCCGGTTGGTCCGTCGAAAGCCCAAGAACTGAGATTTTTCGCATTTCCAAATCCCCCAGGAATTACCAAAGCATCAAAATCACGGATTTCTACTTCGTTGATATTTTTGACATTTCCACGGGCAATTCTTGCTGATTCAATCATCATATTTCGTCTTTCAGCCATTTCTGTACCATCTAAATGATTGATGACATGGTGTTGATTTTTATCAATTGAAATGCAAAAATATTCAGCGCCAGCTTCTTGAATTGCTAACATCGCTAAAACTGTTTCTTGAATTTCAGAGCCATCATAAACGCCGCAGCCCGAAAGTAAAATACCTATTTTTTTCATGGTGATTTTTTTGATTGCTCAAATTTATCTCTTTTTATTTAGACCTATTATTTATTAAGCAAGAATTCCGTTGAAGCAATAATAAAGCCCTAACTTTAAGGTTATAGTTCAAAACAGCGTATTCAATTAATTCAATAAAAAATGAAATTTTATTCTTCATTAACCATCGTGTTCTTAGCAACAATTTTAGTTTTCACTTTTCCAAGTTGTAAGAAAAATAAATGTGGTGAAACAAATGTCAGTTTCTCAGGTGGTAGCAAAAGCCATAATTTTGGACAAAACTGTTTGAACTGTCACAAAAGTGGAGGAGAAGGAGAAGGTTGTTTCAATGTGGCTGGAAGTGCTTCAAACAGCGCTTTGACGAGTAATTTAACTGGAGGTACAATTAAGTTATACACGGGTCCTGATGGAACTGGAACTTTGAAATATACTATTTCAATCGATAGCAAGGGAAATTTTTATACAACTGAGGCAATTGATTACAGTGGTTTATATCCTGCCATTGAAGGAACTAGTGGTACTACAAGTTACATGTCAAGTTCATTAAATACTGGTGCTTGCAATTCTTGTCATGGAGTGAGCACAGGGAAAATTTTCAGTAATTAATTACCATTTCGATGAAAAATAGCAGCATACAAACTGAAGTTGATGCTTCTTATTTGTATTTAAAATTGGCTGAAAATGAATCTGATGAAGTTTTATCAGGTGTTTTTAGGCAGATGAGCGAGATAGAGAAAAGTCACGCGGTTGCTTTTGCTGCTAAAATGAACCTTTCTTTTGAAGATATTTCAAGTCCTTCTTGGCGCGCAAAAGTGTTGAATAGAATAGGAAAGACTTTTGGTTACGATTATGTCCTTGGTTCTTTGATGGATACTGAAAAACAATTGGCCAACGCAGTCATTCAGCATAAAAACAAAGCCAAAATTCCGATTTCTGGCAACGAAGATTCGCACGTAAAAATTTTGAAATCCATTTTGGAAAATGAAACTAGGGTTTCTGGACCACAATTGGCAAGATTTGAGAAACGTCACAGATCTGTTGGTGGAAATGCGATCCGCGCTGCTGTTTTGGGAGGAAATGATGGACTTGTATCGAATTTCAGTTTGGTAATGGGAATTGCCGGTGCGACTCAGGGTCAAGCTGGCGTTTTGGTAGCAGGATTGGCTGGTTTATTAGCGGGCGCTTTGTCGATGGCTTTAGGCGAATGGATTTCGGTGAAAAGTTCGCAAGAATTATACGAAAATCAAATGGCTTTGGAAATGGATGAATTGGAAACCAATCCTGAAGGCGAAAGAAAAGAATTAAAGTTAATTTATTTGGCAAAGGGTATTCCCGATGAACAAGCGGAAGCGATAGTCGAAGAATTGATGAAAGATAAATTCAAAGCACATGACGTTTTGGTCAAAGAAGAATTGGGAATTAATACCGAAGAATTAAAAGGTTCTGCAATTGAAGCGGCACTTTCATCTTTTGTTTTATTCGGAATTGGCGCTGTAATTCCAGTTTTACCTTTCATGTTCACAAACGGAATGCAAGCAATCGTTTTAAGCATCATTTTCAGTGCGATTGGTCTATTCATGATTGGTGCAGCAATCACAATTTTCACCGGGAAAAATGTTTGGTATTCAGGATTTCGTCAGGTGTTTTTTGGTTTAGCTGCTGCAGCGGTTACATTTGGAATCGGTAAATTGATTGGGGTAGAATTGGCAGGATAGAAACGATTAAATTCCTATCCCACACAAATCATTATTTTTTATTCTTAATATTCTCCAATTGTGTCATCGACATCATTTGTTGCATCGTTTTGTCCATTCCTTCGATGCTTCCGTCTAAGAAAATCACATTTCCTTTTCCTTGTTCAGCGAAGTTTTTAATCGCTTCCGTCCACATACTGAATAAAATCAAAGACGTATCTAAATTGGATTCTTGCATTTGTTTGGCAGCTTCGGCCATTCCTCGTGCGACTTCTTCTCTAAATAAGGCGATTCCTTGACCGCGCATTTGCGCAGCTTCTTTTTCAGCTGTTGCAGATATTTTGATGAAGTTTCCTTCCGCTTCAGCCGCTTTTGTTCTGGTGATTAATAAAGCTTGACCTTCATTTTCTGCGGCTGCTTTCAAGTTGTTACTCGCAACTACTTTCGCCATCGAACGCATGACTTCTTCGTCAAAGGTGATGTCATTCAGCTGTAAGTCAATCAAATGATAACCCCATTCTTCCAACATCATGTCCAATTGTTCCTTGACAGCTTCTACAATGTCACGGCGCAAAGACAATACTTCAGATTGTTTTTTAGTCGCTACGAATGCCCTTACAGATCCTTCAATTGAACGCACCAAAGCTGACATTAAGTTTCTGTCATCCACAAACTTAAAAGCGACATTTTTAATCGATTCTTCATTTTGGTTTACCACTGCATAAAGTAACATAGCAGTGAAATTCACATTGGCTTGATCAATAGTAACCGCCTGAAATCCAAGTTCAACACTTCGGTTTTGAATGGAAATTTTCTTGTAAACTTTTTCAATTAATGGAATTCTCACACTCAAACCTGGCGTTAAAATTCTTTTGTATTTTCCGAAAACGGTAATTACAGCTACGGTTCCTTGTTGCACAGTAACGACTGAAAGTACAATCAACAAAAGTGCAACAATTAGAAATGGTAAATAAATGGGAAATGGCATAAACAATATATTTTAGATTTGAGTAAATGTAAGAAATAATTGGTAATTCAGAAACAAATTAATTTTCTCTTGTTTCTTCAATTGCCTTTAAAATAATATCACCCGCTTTGCGCATTTCGTCTTCTGTAATATTCAAAGGTGGAGAAAGTCTGAAACTATAGGGATGTGATAAAAACCAAAAACTGATTAATCCCAATTCTAAACATCTTTTAACAACTTTTTCCACGCGCTCAAAGGATTTCATATCAAAAGCGAACATCATTCCAATTCGTCGAATTTCAATGATTTCAGGATCCACTTTCAGCATATCGACCAACAGTTGACCTTTTCTTTCGACTTCTTCAAAATCAATTTCAGTTTGCATCACGTCCAAAAATGCATTTGCTGCTGCCGTAATGACTGGATGTCCACCAAAAGTGGTGATGTGTCCCAACATTGGATTATAAGTAAATTCGAATAGATTTTCTTTCGACGAAACAAGTGCACCGATTGGCAATCCACCGCCTAGTGCTTTTCCAAGCGTTAGAATATCTGGAATCACTCCGCTGTGCTCAAATGCAAACATTTTACCAGCGCGTCCCATTCCGCATTGAATTTCATCGAAAATCAAAAGTGCGCCAACTTCATTGCATTTTGCCCGCAATGCTTTTAAATATTCAGGATTTGAAACACGAACGCCTGCATCGCCTTGCACTGTTTCTAAAATTACTCCAGCAGTTTTTGCAGTAATTTGTTCCAAATCAGTAAATTCATTGTGCTTGATAAACCTGACATCAGGCAATAATGGACGATATGCAATTTTTTTAGTTTCATTTCCTGAAACACTAAGTGAACCATGTGTGCTACCGTGATAGGATCCTCTGAATGAAACGATTTCAGTTCTTCCAGTGACGCGTTTTGCCAATTTCAAAGCGGCTTCATTGGCTTCAGTTCCAGAATTTACAGGATAAACACAATTCAAAGAATCGGGGAGAAGGGAAGTTAAGTTTTGAGCAAAGGCAATATTTGAATCTTGGATAAATTCGCCATAAACCATGACGTGTAAATATTTATCCACTTGATTTTTAATTGCTTCAACAACCTTTGGATGGCGATTTCCGATATTGTTTACTGCAACACCAGCAATCATATCCATGTAGGCTTTGCCATTTTTGTCGTAAATGTAAATTCCCTCAGCGCGTTCAACTTCAATTAAATATGGAAATTGATTCGTTTGCCCCAGCTTATTTAAAAACAATTCTTCGTTGCTCATCGAAACAAGATTAAATAAAAACAGGAATCCGAAAAATCAGATTCCTGTTCAAATATAAGTTATTATTTACGGCTAATCGCTTTCAAAGCTGCTTCAACTACATTGTCAGTGTCGATGCCATATTTAGTCATTAATTCCATTGGATTTCCGCTTTCACCGAAAGTATCATTGACACCAACGAATTCTT
This sequence comes from Crocinitomicaceae bacterium, assembly GCA_040403095.1. Taxonomy (GTDB): domain Bacteria; phylum Bacteroidota; class Bacteroidia; order Flavobacteriales_D; family Crocinitomicaceae; genus JAQVCM01. The sequence goes on along the minus strand of JBBALI010000006.1, from coordinate 33,966 downwards.
GTGGTACCAATAAATTTCTCGTCAAAACTTGTGCTACTGAATCTCCCAAACCACCATTGATCATGTGCTCTTCAGCAGTCACAACGCATTTTGTTTTTGAAACCGATTTCAAAATTGCAGCTGCATCCAAAGGTTTGATGGTGTGCATATTGATTAATTCCACGGAAATTCCTTGTGCTTCCAATTTTTTAGCCGCTTCAATCGATTTCCAAACCATATGACCGCAAGCAATGATTGTAACGTCTGTTCCTTCGATTAAAACATCTGCTTTTCCAATCACAAATTCTGCATCAGGTTTGATGAAAATTGGCATTACAGGACGACCAAATCTCAAATAAACTGGTCCTATATGGTCTGCAATCGCAATTGTTGCTTGTTTTGTTTGATTGAAGTCACAAGGAACGACAACCGTCATGTTTGGCAACATTTTCATCATTCCAATGTCCTCCAAAACCTGGTGTGTTGCGCCATCTTCACCCAAGGTCAATCCTGCGTGAGAAGCACAGATTTTTACATTTTTGTTAGAATAAGCGACAGATTGACGAATTTGATCATACACTCTTCCAGTTGAAAAAATAGCAAATGTTCCAGTAAAAGGAATTTTTCCTCCAATGGTCATTCCTGCAGCAATTCCAATCATATTTGCTTCCGCAATACCAGTTTGAAAAAAGCGATCTGGATTTTCTTTTTTGAAAGCATCCATTTTCAAAGAGCCAATTAAATCAGCACAAAGTCCAACAACATTTGGATTTTTTTGACCTAGTTCTTGTAATCCTTCTCCAAATCCTGAACGGGTATCTTTGTTCCCGAAAATTTCAAATTCAATCATTTTTTTTAAGTTATAAATTCAACGAATATGTTTTGTTTGAATAAATTTTAAATTCTTTTTCAAATGTAAAAGCAGTCGATTTTAGCTGTTTTTGTCTGTAAACAACCTTGTAATTTCCTGCTTGTAAATTCCAATTTCCTGCGGTGACGGTAGGATCTAAGTTGCAAACCCACTCCCAAACTCCTACGGAATTTAAAACGAAAATTTGCGCTGCCATGGGTGCCGCCAATCTATAGTTTAAAGTTCCCGGCGCTGGAACGTCAATCGTTGCTGTTGCACTCTGGGTTACATCAATCGTTGTATAAATTCTTGGAAGCGTGAGTATTTCAACGTCATATTTCCCAACAATGTATTTATCTGAAACATTCGCTTGTTGCACATTCAAGGTTGTTGGTTTTCCAGCTTGCATGATGCGTGATTCAACCGTAAAACCTCGGGTTGCATTCAGTAATCGCACTTTGATATAACCTTGTGGCGCGTCAACAACTATCGTGTTGTGGATGTTTTTTTGAATGGTGATGTTCTTTTTTTCAACTTTAGGAATAGTATTGACTACCAAATCATATTTGAAATTAGGGTCAATCAACAATGTATCAGGATTTCCTAATTTGTTCAATGTGTGCACCAAGGTATATTTGACATTCTTGGTTCCTGCATGATACAAAAACATCGTAACGTCAGTTTCAATTGGTTTTCCATTGATGTCATTCAAATTGATTTGCGTGGTGCAATTCACCAATGTTTTGGTAACGATACTTGTCAATACATTTTTGAAAGCAGATTTTGTTTCCGCTTCAGCATATTCACCAATGCATTTGAATTTTTCCAAGTAAGATAAATCCAATCCAAGACCAATTACGAAAGGTGTTACGTTTATTTCTTTGTCTTTCAATTTTTTAGCGATGACGCAAGGGTCGTTGTCACAAGCTTCCAAACCATCAGTTATCAAAATGATGATGTTTCTGGATTTCATATCTGGAAAATCTTCTGCAGCGGCTTCTAATGAACGCGCAATCGGCGTTGTTCCTTTGGCGTAAATAGAAGCCAATTTACTTTTGACTGCGCTGTAATTGTTTTTAGCAAAAGGTACTTCCAATTTAGTATCAGAACAATCTTGGTAAGTCGCCGTGATGGGCGATTGATGTCCATAAACACGCAATGCGATTTCTAAATTGGGCGTTCCAACCAAACTATCAACCGTTTTTGAAAGCAATTCTTTCGCAGCTTCGATTCTTGATTGATCGCCCCATTTTGCATTCATACTGTTTGATGCGTCTAGAATAAAGAGTATTCTAGTCAATCGTTCCTGACTCCAAGATGAAGCAGAAATTAGAAGCATCAATATGAAAAATAGTTTTTTCAATCTTTTACAGTTGGTTTGAATATTATTGTAACGACTAATTATCTGAAAGATACATGAATCGTTCCAAAAAAATCATTCGCTTAATAATCGCCTAAAGTTTCAGTCAATTGACCTAGCGCATTTTCCAATTGTTCAGGATTTGGTGCAACGCCATGCCATTTATGACTTCCGATCATGAAATCAACTCCTTGACCCATTTCGGTTTTCATGATAATAACGATTGGTTTTTGATTTCCTGTCATTGAAATCGCTTTGAGCAGTGTAGCTTTTAATTCGTCGATGTTGTGTCCATCCATTTCTAATACTTCCCATCCAAAAGCGGTGAATTTTGCATGTAAATTTCCCAAAGAAAGCACATCGTCAACGTCTCCATCGATTTGTCTTCCGTTGTAATCAATGGTTGCAATTAAATTATCAACTTTGTTAGCCGCTGCATACATCAACGCTTCCCAAATTTGACCTTCTTGCAATTCACCGTCACCGTGAAGCGTGAAAACCAAAGATTTATCCTTGTTTAATTTTTTTGCATTTGCGGTTCCAACTGCCACTGAAAGTCCTTGACCCAAAGATCCAGAAGCCATTCTGATGCCAGGCAATTTTTTGTCAGTGCTTGGATGACCTTGCAAACGAGAACCTAATTTTCTAAAAGTTCCCAATTCGTTCGTTGGAAAATAGCCGCTGCGAGCCAAAACACTGTACCAAACTGGTGAAATATGTCCATTTGACAAGAAGAAAATGTCTTCATTTAATCCATCCATTGAAAAATTGGAAGCATTGTGATTCATGATGTCAAAATACAAGACTGTTAAGAAATCAGCGCAACCCAATGAACCTCCTGGGTGTCCTGAATTTACTGCTGAAACCATTCTTAAAATGTCTCTTCTTACTTGTGAAGCAATTTTTTCTAATTCTAAAGTCTCCATATTTTGATTTATCATTTTTCAGTTGCAAAATTAGCTTTTTTAAATCGTTTTAAAATGACAATTTTAACCTAGATTTTGTGACTGCTGAGATATCAACAATTTTCTTTCGATTTGTTTTTTTTGAAAATCATACAACTTTAGGCTTTATAGATGTTTAGCTGTTTTCCAAAGTCTCTTTTCTGTTGAAAAAAAAGCGTTTCATTTCCAAATTATGGTTTGATTAATATGATTTCTTTGATTCTCTATTTTGATATCTACTTAAAACTGTACTTTTGAAAAAAAATATGACTTTCAAAATTCAGTAAATGACAAATTCAAATAAAATAATTGGGGTAAACGGTTTTGGTAGAATAGGCAGATATTTTACAAAATTGAGTTTGCAACAGCCGAATTTGAATGTTGCGGTCGTAAATGATCTGGCTCCCATTGAGACTTTGGCGCATTTACTTAAATATGACAGTGTGCATGGCGGATTGAAAGAAAATTTTACCATTTCAGGAAATGCCTTGGTTTTCGAATCTGGAAAGAAAATTGTTTTTACACAGGAAAAAGATCCTGCAAATATTCCTTGGTCGGATTACGGTGTTGAATATGTGTTGGAATCCACAGGACTTTTTTTAACCAAAGAAAAAGCGAAAGCGCACTTAAAAGGAAGTGTCAAAAAAGTGATTTTGTCAGCGCCTGCGCAGGATGAAACCAAAACCATTGTACTTGGCGTAAATGATTCAATCATCGATTCCAGTGATTTAATTATTTCAAATGCTTCATGTACAACCAATTCTGCTGCTCCTTTGGTGCAAGTTTTGATGCAACTGGCAGAAATTGAAAGCGCATATATTACGACGATTCACAGTTATACAACCGATCAGCGTTTGCATGATTCGCCGCACAAAGATTTGCGCCGTGCGCGTGCAGCTGCTTTGTCTATTGTGCCAACTTCAACTGGTGCTGCCAAAGCGTTGACCAAAATATTTCCTGAATTGGAAGGAAAAATGGGTGGTTGCGGAATGCGCGTTCCTGTGCCAGATGGAAGTTTAACTGATTTGACGATGATCGTCAGAAATCCTCCGACTGTGGAGCAAATCAATGCTGCATTTTTGGAAGCTTCCAAAACCAACCTAAAAGGAATTTTGAGTTACACAGAAGATCCGATTGTTTCAGTCGACATAGTGGGGAATACACATAGCGTCATCTTTGATAGTCTTTTGACTAGCGTGATTGGAAACATGGTCAAAGTCGTCGGGTGGTACGACAATGAAGCAGGTTATTCAAACCGTTTGATTGATTTGATTCAAAAATTATAAAAGAATCAATCCAAAGTTTTTAGTCTTTTTTCAAAATCCAGGCTTTATCTAAATTATCCATCGCTTGATTTGCTTCGGCTCTCGTTGCGTATGAGCTCAAACTCACTAGATACATGCTTCCTTGAGGAATAACGGATGCACTTCCACCTTGTTTTTGCGCAAATCTTTCTGCGTTTGCTTGAACAGAAAAGGCACCAACAATCACGTGATAACTTCCATTCGTTGAAGAGGCGATAGGCGCAGTTTCCATTTTTTCAGGTTTTTGATTTGTTTCAACGGGAATAACTTGAGATGGAATTTCTTCTTCAACGGGAGTATCTGGATTACTTTCAGCATTGATTCTTTCGCTTTCCGCAGCTTCTAATTCTTCCGCGGAGTTATTCAAAGATTCTATCGTATCAGAATTGAGACGTTTTTGTTCTTTCGTCTCAGTATTGTCAATGAAAGGAATGTATTTTTTAACTTGGTCATAAAAAATGAAAGTCAAGATTCCTCCAGTAAATCCAAGGCCTAAAAGTACAATCAAAATCCAAAAGAAAGCGCCTCTTTTTTTCTCTGGTTTGACGACTTTTTCTTTTTTAGGTTTTGCTTCAACAGTATTTGCTTTTCCTTTGGTTTCAGGCTTAACTTCCACTTTAGTTTCGGTCTTGCTTTCCTCTTTTGGCTCTTTAATTTGCGCAATGGTTGCTTTTATTTCTTTGCTAACTAAAGGATTCTTTTTTGGTATGTAAGAATTTTCAACTTGCACTTTTTCTGCTAAAGGTGTTCGAGTTGCCACAGGATCGGGCGTCGCAGTAGCAGGAACATCTAAAAATTCAATTATTGGTTCATCGACAGGCTTTTTGGGTTCTTCCTCGATTTTGTTTTCAGGAATAATTGTTTCAACTGCTATCGATTCTTGAACAGCAGGTGTTTCAATTTCCTTCACTTTTTCGATAATTTCTTGCGCAGGGGCATTTAGAATGTCATCCAAAGATTTAGCAACTGGTTCTTCAGGTTTTAAATCAACAATTTCATCAGGTTCAATAATTTCTGGAGCAGGTTCAACAAATACAGTAGATTCAACAATTTCTGGTACAGTTTCTTCTTTGGTTTCAACTGCAATTGGAGCCACTTTATCTGGCACTTCAACTTCGATGATTTTTATCTGATCTTCCGTTTCTTCTTCTTGATCTTCATAAACTGCATAATCTTCAAAGAAAACTTCATCATTTTTTTTGAAAAAGTGACCCAATTTACCCAAGTTGTAAATTTGACCGCTGTCTACTTTTTCTTTTATTTCGTCTACAAAAGTTTTAATTTTTGCTCTCGCTTCGTCTTCTGGGATATTTTCTTTTTCGGCAACAAATTTGGCCAGTTTTCCATCGTCGTAATTCAAATAAGACAAAAACATCATTTCACCAGTTTTTATACTTGTAACGGTTAACGCACCTAATTTTGGTAAAATTATAGTGTTTTCCTCCAATAAAACCTGCTTGATATACTTGTCCATGATTCAAATTTTGCCATGAAAATACAATTTATTTTTGATATTTTAATGGTTCTTTTTTTAGGTTGATTTTTATTTGAAGTTTAAGACAGCTTTAAACGGATCTTATAGATTAATTAGTGTGATTAAAAATGGATTTTGTTTGGTGAAAAATAATCGAAAAACGTTTTTTGATGCTTGAAATGTTTCCTTTTTTCTGGAGCTATTTCCCGCTATCCGCTATATTCCCAGACTGATTGCCATACCGATTGGGAGATGCCGCTTTTATTGGGGCTAGGGGATGGATGCGCTTTACAATAATCTTATTTGTAGTTCAGATTACCTAAATTTTTTATTTTTCAAACTTAAACTGCTGAATATAATAATTGGTATTGCAACTAAAAAAAAATGTACACTCAAAGCTTCCAATTTTCTAAAATAATAAATAATTGAAACAACAATAGTTAACAGACCACAAACTAGTAAATAGACAAGAAAAAAACGTGGAAAAATCTTATAGTTAAGAGATATAAAAGCTAACACCAAAGAAAGTGCAAGTGAAAAAAACATAAAATTCATTCTATTTTTTTAAATAATTACAAATCGAATCTGATCCATCATGAACGAGTAGCCCGGTAGAAATAGCCCAATTTTTATCAATATAATATACCCAATTAGTTGAAAAATCGTTAAAGGTTTTTTGTTTTAAATCATTCTCAGTCAATATATTGAATTTATAAATATAATTAAACTTTGATGAGTCTATTATATAAACTAAATGTGACAAATCTAAACTTGAATGATTAGATTGATTAATTGCAAAGGCTAAAAACACATTTTTCAAATAGGAAATACCTACTAAATCTTGTCTTGGTTTTTTTAACCTAATTATCTTTTCTTGTTCGAGATTAATTTCTTTAAATTTGGTAGAATCATATAAATGGTCAATCTCTGACTCTTGGATGAATAAGGCTGTTGTGGTTGACATATTAATATGAAAAACATTACACGAATCCATATAGGTGCTATCAAATAAGGCTACTAAATCTAAAAGAGATTTTGAATCTTTAATATAAATTTGTTTTCCCATATCTAAAATCTCCTTGTTTCCATTATAGCAACTGAATAATAAAATCAAAAGTGATATAAAAAATGTTATTTTCATGTTTATTTGGTTTTTACCTTTTAATCCAATTTTAATCGTTCAGTAAATCAACAGTTATCACTACCACTTTTTAGAGTAATAAAACATTTCTCCAGATTCTTTTTTATATGCTATTAAACCAAGTTTTTTATTCCAGTAGAATTCATCGATTTTAGGATAAACATCTGTCAATTGGTTAGTTTTTTTTCCTGCCTTAAAAACAAATATAACGCGAAAATTTTTTTTGAATGTAGGGATTGAAATTATTGTATCAGTCAATTCATTAAAATCAAAGAAATCTTTAGTTTCTGCATCAAGAACGGATATAACTTTTGAACTTTTAGAAATCGTATCATTTGAATTAATTCCATTAAATGATATTCTATAGCTTCCATTGTAAACTTTAAGCTTACCATTTACTATTTTTCGGACAACAGTTTCTCCCACTTGTTTTTGTCCGTCTCCTAATTCAAAACGATTACAATTTCCCCAATACAAATCCTTGTCAACTACAACAAAAGTATCCACATTATTTTTTTCACTAGAAAAAGTAATGGTGTCATTAACAGCAGCAAAATCTAACCATGATTTGTCGGCTGAAGATAACGGTATTATCTTACATCCAGTATTACAGGAGTTAATGGTAGATAATAGCAATATTGAGAATAACAATAGTTTTTTAGTAGAAGAAATTTTCATTGATTTTAATTTTTCAAGGTTTTATTATTTTTCATTTCAATTGACGATTCATGTCATCACGTAATTTTTCATTCCAAAAACAATGAATAACTTCAGTAACATAATTATCAGTTAAAGAATACCGTATGTAAATTGTGTCTTTTTCTTTCCGAAAAGTGAAACAATCAATTGGATCAGAATTTAAAATTTCAATCTTTTCACCTTTCTTATTTAAGAAATAAAAATCAATCGTTCTTGGTATCTTATATGTTCCTTCACTCATTTCTGAAATTATAGCCCAAGTTTTGAAAGAATTTTTTAGAGAAGATTTTTTATGTTCAGAACTATAAAGATTGTAAATTATCAAAATTGAAATAATTATAACCACAAAAGCAAAAATTATTTGCGTTTCATAATTTTGATATTTCCATTTAACTTTCATTTTTTTGTAGAATTCAAAGGAAAAATTGCTTAATGAATGATTCGATAAATTTTAGTCTTTTTTTTACTGAAATCTTTTAGGCATGTAAAAGTTTTGTTTTTCCGTTATTCAAATTTACTATTATTCTCCAAACTTCCAATAGTTCAGATATTTTTCAAATCAATCACCCAACATCAAATAAAATAAAACCCCCAATTTTCAGTTACAACCTAAGTTCAATTCAAGTTTTACTTACTTTTGAAAAAACAATCTTGAATCTCAAAAAAATCGTGCATGAAATTATTCCATGAAAAGCTAAATATTGTTTCCAGTCACATTCATTCTGGTGATTATCACTTGGGATTTAGAAAGTTAGTCGATTGTGTTTTAGACACGCAAGACAAAGCATTTTATAAATTGTGCATTGATTTTGCTGATTGGAACGAATCAGATTTGAGAAATGATGCTGAGTTTGTGGAAAGGGCGTTTGCTTTAATACAAAAATTAGAAAAAGCGACTTTCGACATTAAATTGGATAAAAAACCGTTGTTGGTTGCCGAAAATGTCTCGAAAGTTTATGGTCGAAGGAAATTCAGATTGGGAGATATTTCGATTTCTATTCACGAGGGCGATGTTTGGGGTTTGGTGGGTGAAAATGGAAATGGAAAAACCACGTTGTTGCGCATCTTGGCGAAAGATTTGAAATTTGATCAAGGAATTTTGCATTATCAAATCGACAAAAATGCAAGCAGCGATTATGATTTGAGAACAAAATTGACCTACATTCCGCAACGAACGCCCAAATGGTACGGTTCTTTGAAAACCAATCTGAAATTTGCAGCAACGCATTACGGAATTAAAGGCGACGAAAATGAATTGATTGTTTTGATGATGATTATTCGCTTCGGATTGTGGAAATATAGAAATCACAATTGGGATGAACTTTCTTCCGGCTACAAGATGAGGTTTGAATTGGCGCGCACTTTTTTGAGATCGCCAAAACTACTTTTGCTAGATGAACCTTTGGCAAATTTGGATGTGCTCGCGCAACAATTGATTTTGGAAGACTTGAAAAATTTGTCGCAAAGTCTCTCCAATCCTTTGGGAATTATCTTGAGTTCACAACAATTGTTTGAAGTGGAGAAAATTTCAGACAAAATCTTATTCTTGAAAAATGGCGCTCCAACACATTTGTCGAATGCCAACGAAGAAGAAGAGCAACTGACTGTTTTAGAATTAGATATTCTAGATTCAAGAGAAGATTTGAATGCAGCGTTGAATTCGCTTGCTGGTCATGAAATCAAGTTTAATGGCGGAACTTATTTGGTCAGTATTCCAGTTAAAAATGGGATGAATCAAATTTTACAAGCATTGGTGAATCACAACATTCAAATTAGGTATGTGAGAGATATTTCTCAATCAACCAGAAGATTATTTATCTAATTTAAGCTAGAAGAAATGAATAAATTAAAAAAAATAAATCAATATTTACTGGAAAATCATCCGATCACTTGGCATTCCAAATTCTTACAATTGTTGGTCGCAGGAATCTTTGCTTGGATTATTTCATTCATCAGCGGATACTTGCTTTTTGGTTTACATGAACTGAAATATAGACAAACCAAGGATTTTTATACCGACAGTAGTTTCGTTAGTTTTCATGTGATTTATTGCTTGATAATTATCTGTATTTGGGCGATTTACTACTATAAAAACAATGCGATAAAAAGCTTCTATCCGCTCAGTAAATTGTATTTTGTAAAGTTGTTCACTCAATTATTTATCGCATTTTCTGTACTTTTTTCAGCTTATTATCCTTTCACTCATGGAACAATTTCGAGGGTGAAAAATGAGCTTAAGATAAACGAAACAGAAGCAAAAATCGCCAAGATGAATTTGGGATCAGCATTTGTTTTAAAGAATAAATCCATGTATCACATTGATAACAACAAAGAAGTTGTCAAACAGAATTTAAGTTCTATTTATTACAATGACGTTTCAAACATTTGGGAAGGGGAAAATAGTTACTATTATTACCCCAATAAATTAAATGAAACCTACAGCGGAAAGGAGTTGTTTTATGGAGATTTTGGAGATTTGCACGATTCGCTTTCAACGATGATTGATAATTATAAATATTTATTTTTCAAAACTGTAGATAAATTTGAGAGCAGCGATAGTTGCGAAAGAAATTCTTTTGTGACTGCTTTTGTGCAACTTCCAAAGAGCGATGAATTACATGTTTACGATTTTCAGAATTTGAATTCCTACGGATTTGAATATCAATCGCCATACACACAAAAATCGACCAATGAATTTATCACAGATCAGGTGTTGCGTTGGTCAAAAAATCATCAATTTGATTCAATTCAGATGGCAATCAACGATTTCATTGATGTTTGCATGGAATATAAAATTGACTTGAGATTAGATCCCCGAATGATTTTGAAATACTTGAAAATGAAAGATTTTCATCACATTGAAAGCATCACTGGGCAAAATGACAGAAATTACAACAATAGAATTGATGCTGATGATTTTTCATATCCAGAGGATTATAGCGTTTTGATGAAATATTCAAACAATGATTTAGTGGTTTCGAAAGATGACAGCAGTGCTTTTATAACAGCCATTGAGCGACAAGACATTTATTTTTATGAGAAAGATCAATTAGATAATTTGATTGTAAATTATGAGATGTCACATACCAATCGATTCGACAATGGATTCATTGCAATGCTTTTTGTAGGATTTTTCTTGGCTTTTTTATTCGTTTTGTTTGAGTTTGCAAACATTGTCAGTTTCTTGATAACCATTCCAATCGGTGGCGTATTGATGATTTTAGTTGCGTTGGGTTTGATTTTTATCAATTTAAGTGGAAATTACAATTTTGATAATTACGATTATCACGCAAGGGAAAAGAATTCCATCGTTTTCGTCTTTTGCATCATTTTAATCATTGTTGGAACAACTATTTACGGTATTTTATCGAAAAAATTCAATAAAAAAGTACTGAACGTATTGGTGAATATGACATACATTATTTCTCCGTTTTTCGTGAATCTGATTTTTGGAATGAATTTCATTATTTCAGGTCATTACGTGAATTCAAAATGTGGCGGCGAATATGTTTATGGCTATGCATATATCGCGAATCCTTTTTGGATTTTACTTTTCGCTGTGATTGGATTGTTCTCGTTTTTTCCTTTGATTAAAAAATACAAGGCGTTAGAAGATTGATTGTTATAACTTCAATTTCCTAAATATCATTTTGAAATCGTCTTCCATTTTGAGCACGAGGTATTGTTTTTCGATTGAAAAAATGACCAGTTCTTCCAGAATGCCGTCAACTTCGATAAGCAGCGCTTTGCAATCTTCGCTAGATGTCCAATAGCCGTAACTAACTTGAAGAGAATCGTTCACATCTGTTGTTCCTGTAAAGGTTCCGTCAGGAGAAAAAGTCATGGTGATTTTGTCCTTGATTTCAGTATTATCTGTGGTCGATAATTTCCACGATTGACCTTCTGTTTCTAGATTTTCTCCAGAAAGATCATTGACCATATTTTCAATCGACCATTTTCCAAGCAACTCATTTTTGAAGGAACAATCGGTACCCGTTTTTTGAAGGCTTTTTTGAGCTTCAATAAAATTGAAATTTAATAGGAGCAGAAAGAATAGAAAAAATGATTTCATGCAAAGCTGATTTTTGAGCAAAAAAAAGACGCCCGAAAGCGTCTTTCAAATAGTATTGAATCTTACAATGATTTTCCGATAGCCATTAACTGTTCTGCCGTTTGGTAACCAACTGCATATTTTACTACTTTACCTTCACCATTGATGAAAAGTAAGGAAGGATAAGCGCGAACAGAGTATTTTTGAGCGATCATTGGTCCGTCAGTACTTTTTTCCATTTCAACTTTCAAATTGATGAATTTTGAATTGAATAATTTAGCAACTTCAGGATCCATGAATGATGTAGCAGCCATTTTTTTACATGGTCCGCACCATTCAGTGTATGCATCAATGAAAATTAATTTTCCAGATTTTTTAGCTTCTTTGATTGCTTCCTCGTAGCTACTTTTTTGAAAATCAATACCGTCTTTCATCACTATACTTGAGGTTTCAAGCTTTGATTTCGATACAAAGGCTGTTGAAACCATTCCAGCAACCAATAAAAATCCAAATAACTTTTTCATAGTTTGTTTATTTTAATGAAGTAACGTGCTACTTTTGTTTTGCACTTTAAAATTAATATTTATTTCTATACAATCAAGTCTTAATTTAAAAGTTACAAAACTTATTGTTGTTTCATTCATTTCAAATACCGTTCCAAAAAATTGAGCACTTTTAAAATCATTTATTTAACTGAAAATTCTGACCTTATTTCTAAGGTTGAAAGTTTTGTTTCAGCTTGGTTGAATGCGGATGATTTTATTGAAACAAAAACTTCTGGTTCAACAGGAATTCCAAAAAATATTCGGTTAAAAAAGGAGAAAATGGCTGCTTCGGCCAATATGACGGGAACTTATTTTGATTTTAAGCCACGTGATAAATCAATTCTTTGTCTTTCACCCGACACAATCGGTGGAAAAATGATGATTTTGCGTTCCTTTTTGTTTGAAATGGAATTGTATGTGGTAGATATTAATAGAAATCCATTGGAAAAAATTGATTTTGAATTGCAATTCGCTGCCATGGTTCCGCTCCAAATTCAAAATGTGATTGAAAAAAATCCTGAGAAATTGAATTTAGTTCAGCAGTTATTGATTGGAGGCGCAAATGTTTCGCGGCAATTGGAGGAAAGTCTGAAACAATTTGAAACGCGCGCTTATGAGAGTTTTGGAATGACTGAAACGATGTCACATGTCGCCGTTAGAAAATTAAATCAAACAACTTTTCAGACTTTTGAAGCTTTGCCTGGAATATCATTTGAAATAGATCAAAATCAATTGATAGTAAATGCGCCAAGTTTAGGAATTGAAAAACTCAACACCAACGACATCGTTGAATTGGTAGATGAAAAACATTTTTTCTGGCAGGGCAGGGCAGACTTTGTGATTAATTCGGGCGGAATTAAGTTTTTTCCGGAAAAAATTGAGCGGAAAATCAGTCATTTGATGGAATCAAAATTTTTCATCGCTTCAGAAAAGGACAATTTATTGGGCGAAAAAATCATTTTAGTTGTGGAGGGAATTGAAAGTGAATTTAGATCAAAATCAATATTGGAATTGTTTAAATCTTCCTTGGATAAATTTGAGATTCCAAAGAAAATTTATTTTATCAAAACATTTGACGAAACCGTAAGCGGCAAAATCAATAGAAAATCAATTTTAAAAAGGACATTGGGTTGAATTACAAAGCAAAATATTACCAAGTTTTTGGATTGACTGAATCTGCTTCCAAAGCAGAAGTCAAGCGCGCATACAGAAAATTGGCGATGAAATATCATCCTGATAGAAATGATGATCCGAAAGCACACAAATTGTTTTTGGATTTGACAGAAGCTTATCAAATTATCATTGACGAGAAACCAAGATCTTCCAAAACGATTGTCAATACTAAAAGAGCGGAGAAATCTTCAGAAGAAAGAATCAAAGAAGCGCAGGAAAGATTGCGTAAACAAACTGAAAGAATTAAATACGAACAAGAAGCTTATATTCAAAAGTTAACGACTGGCTTGAAATTTAAGTTTTTCAAAAAGATGGCAATTGTTGCCGCTTTTTTGGCTGCGCTTTTGATCATTGAACCAATTTTGCCTTCCCGCTTTTCAGCTGACAAAGTTGTTGCTTATTCAAAAATGTACAAAGGTTTGGTGAAAGCTGATGTCAGAATGCTGAAAACTGCTTCCAATCAAAGTTTTTTTCTAGAAGATCCCAATCCAAATATGCTGTTTGACAATCCAGAAATCGTTATTGAAAGTTCGATTTGGATGCGAAATCCAATCAGAGTTTGGTACCGAGGGATTTATTCTTACACAAGTTACGGAGTTGATTTTTCAATCATAAATCTCTTTCCAATCGTTCCCTTGTTGTTATTGATTCCAATTTACACATGGAAATTCGCAAAAAGAAGATATGGATTTATCGTAATGCTTAATTTTTCTGTTTACGCACTTTCAATATTTGTATTTTACATCTTAATTGCGCAAAACAGGTGGCTTCACATTTTAACTTTTGGCTTTATTTGATTTAAAATTCAAAACTTACCTTTTCAAAGCCCGATCCATGTCACGTCGGTCATCTTTTTCCTTCAAATCTTGACGTTTGTCATGCAGTTTCTTTCCTTGCGCACAAGCAAATTCTAATTTCGCCCAACCTTTTTCAGACAAAAATAAACGCAATGGAATCAAAGTATTTCCTTTGACAGTCAAAAACTTTTCAATTTGTTTGATTTCTTTCTTGTTTAGTAATAATTTTCTGTCTGTTCGTGGCTTATGATTGTAAAATGAACCATTTTCATACTCAGTAATGTGCATGTTTCTAATCCAAATTTCACTTCGGTCACAAATACAATATGCTTCTAAAATTGAAGCCTTACTTTTGCGAATGCTTTTGATTTCCGTCCCAGTAAGTTGCATTCCAGCTGTAAATACATCTAGTAAATGGTATTCAAATTTAGCTTTCTTGTTGCGTATGTTAACTTGTTTCTGTGACATCTTGCAAAATTACAATTTTTAGTCAATATTAGATTTTTGTTGTCTTAAAATCTCTGTTGTAATAGGTATGCATCTAAAAATACCAAAATGTTTAAAATTTAAAGATATTAAGTATTTGTGTTAAAAATTATAAACTTGATTTTGAGTTTTTTAAATCAATAATAACGTTAAATATTCAATAATAACGCGAGTTAAATAAATCATTCAGTATATTTGCCATCTAAAAATAACAATAGATAACAGATGAAAACAAAATTATTTACATTCATATTTGCTGGATTTTCTTTGACTTTAGCGGCGCAAAATCAAATTGCAAACGGAGGTTTTGAAACTTGGGGAAACACAAGTCCAGGAAACGCAGACGAACCAACTTCTTGGTATTCTAACAAAACAGGTTCAACCGTTGCTTCTATCGGACCACAAACTTGTTTTCAAGAAACATCAAATCCACATTCAGGGACATATTGCGCTCGTTTAGAGACTAAATATTACATTTTAGCTGTTGTAAATGGTAATTTAACAACAGGTGTTGTGAATGCTCCAAGTCAAGATAAATCTGAAGGTTATATCGGAACAATAAATTACAGTACTGCAACCGATGCAAGAAGAATGGCCTTTGTTGGTCGTCCTGATAGTTTAGTTGGATGGTACAGATATACACAAGCTACAAGTGGAACTGGTGCGACTGCTGAGAGAGCCAAAGTAGTTGCATTTTTGCATTCAGGTGATTTCAATGATCCTGAGTTACCTGTGAACGGAAATCACACAGATTTAAGCGGAAATAAAATTGGAAAAGCACTTTTCAATTCTGCGGCTGCTGATAACACAACTTGGAAACGATTCTCCGTTCCTTTTGTTTATACGAATGGAAATACGCCAGAGTATATCATGATGAGTATCACTCCTTCTGATAATCAAATGACTACTGCACCAGGAATTGTTGGTGCAGGAAGTAAACTTTGGATTGATGATTTAGAAGTAATTTACAATCCAGCGAATGCAAGTGTAGTTGAAAATGAACAGAATAACTTTAATGTTTACAATTACGAAAACAAAATTTTTGTCGATCTTTCAACTAAAAACGATAAATTGGCTAAATTGAAAATTTTAGACATTACTGGAAAAGTTGTCATGGAAGCAAAATTAGCAGGTAATCAAAAAAATGAAATTACTTTGTCGGCAGAATTAGTTGATGGAACTTACTTTTATCAAGTTTCTGGTTCAGAATTGCAAAAAACGGGTAAATTTGTTATCAGATAATTCATTGCAGAAAATTGAAAGCCCTGCATTTTGCGGGGCTTTTTTGTTTTTAAGAAAGTAAATTTTGCCTATGTTGCTAAGATTAATTTTGATTTTCACTTTAATTTCAAGTGTTTCGTTTGCTCAAAAAACAGGTGTTTTAAAGGGAATTGTAACTGAAGCAAGAACTGGTTCTACCTTATTTGGGGCTACAATCCAAATTTCAAATGAAATGTCAAAAGGAACCAAATCCGATATTGATGGAAATTATTTTTTGGAATTAGATTCTGGTTATTATCAATTGACATGTGGCTTTTTAGGACTTGGAAGTGATACTTTTTCAATCAGTATTTTGCCAGGACAAGTTTCTGTTCAAAACATTAAATTGAACGATATTTCTCAATTACTTGAAACTGTTGTGGTATCGGCAGGGAAATTTGAGCAAAAACTCGAAGAACAAGTAGTTTCAATGGAAATTCTTAAACCTGCGTTAATTGCAAATAAAAATACAACGAGCATAGAAACTGCTTTAGAACAAGTTCCAGGATTGTCAATTATCGATAATGACCCTCAAATTAGAGGTGGAAGTGGATTTACTTTTGGTGTCGGAAGTCGCGTTGCCATTGTTGTTGATGGAATTCCATTGTTAAGCGGCGATGCGGGAAGACCAGAATGGAGCTATATCCCTGTTGAAAACATTGAGCAAGTAGAAGTTATTAAAGGTGCTTCTTCTGTTTTGTATGGTTCTTCTGCTTTGAATGGTGTGATTCACGTAAGAAGCGCTTATCCAAGAAGCAAACCCAAAACGGTATTCAATTATTCCGTTGGAAATTATAGCGCACCCAGTGAAAGTGCAGAAAATTGGTATGGAAATTCTATTCCTGGATTTACAAATTTGAATTTTTTACATTCAAGAATTATTAAGAAAAATCTGGATTTTGTTGTTGGAGGGAATTTCAACGTCGATCAAGGTTATATCGGACCACCACCACCAGCGCCATACATGCCGCAAGAATTGAAAGACGTTTTGAAAATTACTGATTCAATTCCAACATACACAAACAAAGACATGTTGCGCGTAAGAGGCAGAATGAATTTCAATATTCGTTACCGTTCCAAGAAAATCAAAAGATTGAGTTATGGCGTTAACGGAAATGCCATGTACAATAAAACTAACATGGTTTTTGCATGGCTAGACGATTCTTTGGGACTTTACAGAGGTTATCCGGGAGCTGTTTTCATGCAGAAACAAACGCTATTCAATATAGATCCATTCGTCAAATATTCCACTGCTAACGGAATTTCACACAGTATTGTCACTAGAATTTTTCACTCTGACAATCAAATTTCAAACAATCAATCTAACCGTGGAACGATGTTCTATGGTGAATACCAAATGCAAAGAGATTTTAAATCCTTGGATTTGAATTTCACAGGCGGAATTGCAAGCAATGTTTCAACTTCATATTCAGCTTTGTACGCTTCAAGTGGTCAAGCAAATAATCGAAATGTAAATATTGCTGGATATGTGCAATTAGATAAAAAATTCTGGAGGATTTTAAATGTAACTGGAGGTGTTCGCTATGAGTTTTTCAAGATGAATCACCAAGAAAGTGTGATGGCCCCAATTGTAAGAGTTGGAGCTAATTTACAAGTCACAAAAGGAACATTTGTCAGGGTTTCTTCAGGACAAGGATTCCGATATCCAACCATTACAGAAAGATACATCGCCACAAAAGCAAGTTTATTTGGTGTTTTCCCCAATCCAGATTTAAAACCAGAGAAAAGTAATAGTTTTGAAATTGGCTTAAAACAAGGCTTTAAAATCAGTAAGTTTTTGGGTTATGTTGACATCGCAGGATTCTATCAAAAATATGAAAATACGATCGAATATCTTTTTGGAGCGTGGGAGCCAGATATCGCTTTGATTGGTTTCAAGTTTTTAAATACAGGCGAGTCAAGAGTTCGTGGTATCGATTTCTCAATTGCTGGTGCATCCGCAGAATCTAATAAGAAATTCGGAGTGACTATGTTGTTGGGTTACACCTATATTGATCCAGTTTCCTTGACACCAGATAAAGTTTATGCACACGACAAATCTTTGGGAGGTGTAGGTCAAGATTTGAGTTACAAAACAAGCAGTATTGATACAACTGGAAATATTTTAAAATACAGATTCAAACACATGGCCAAAGCGGATGTTGAATTTAGAATTTTTAAATTTGGTGTTGGTTTTAGTTATAGGTATTACAGCAAAATGCAAAATATCGACCGCGCTTTCAATGATATTGAAGTCTTGACAAGCAATACAAGTCCTTATTTGTATCAAATTAAAGCGACAAACTATTGGAAAAGTCACAATGGTTACAACATTTTTGACGCGAGAATAAGTTACAAAATAAATGAAAAGCAAAAAGTATCTTTCATTTGTAACAACGTTTTTAATGTTGATTATTCTTTGCGACCATTGAAAATTGAAGCACCGAGAACGACTTCAATACAATATGTCTATACAATCTAAGTCGCTGACTTTTTGTCTTTTAATTTTAGTAGTGACTGACATAATTTCCGAATTGTGAAATAATTTTGATTTGGTTCAGGATTTGACGAACTTTAGTAAATCAAAATTCTAAAAAATGGATTTTAACAAATTTACTATCAAATCTCAAGAAGCGATTCAACAAGCTCAAAATTTGGCTGAATCGAATGGAAATGGCGCAATCGAAACCGGACATTTACTCAAAGGAATTTTCCTAGTTGATAAAGATATAATGCCATATCTTCTAGAAAAATTAGCAATTAATTCAAAAAGTTTGGAGTTGGTTGTTGACAAAATCATTCAAAGTTATTCCAAAGTAACAGGCGGACAATTGCATATCTCTATGCCGCTAGAAAGGATTTTGAATCAAGCTTTGGTTGAAATGAAAACTTTCAACGATGAATTTGTCTCAATTGAAATCATGTTTTATGCTTTATTGGATAGCACTGATGCCATTGGAAAATTTTTAAAAGACCAACAAATCACCAAATCAAAACTAAAAATTGCCATTATGGATTTAAGAAACGGACAAAATGTAACTTCAAATAGCCAAGAAGGAACTTATCAATCGTTGGAAAAATATGCAAAAAATTTAAATGAACTTGCCAAGGCAGGAAAATTGGATCCTGTAATTGGGCGTGATGACGAAATTCGCCGTGTGCTTCAAATCTTGACAAGGAGAACAAAAAATAATCCAATTTTAATAGGTGAACCTGGAGTTGGTAAAACTGCCATCGCTGAAGGATTGGCGCATAGAATAGTAACTGGCGATGTACCTGAGAATTTAAAAACCAAAATCGTCTATTCTTTAGACATGGGTTCATTGGTTGCAGGTGCTAAGTATAAAGGTGAATTTGAAGAACGATTGAAGTCGGTAATCAAAGAAGTGACACAAGCAGAAGGCGAAATTATTTTATTTATTGATGAAATCCATACGCTTGTAGGCGCGGGTGGAGGAGATGGTGCAATGGATGCAGCAAATATTTTAAAACCAGCCTTGGCACGCGGAGAATTACGTGCTGTTGGTGCAACAACATTGAATGAATACCAAAAATATTTTGAAAAAGACAAAGCGCTCGTTCGCCGTTTTCAAACCGTGTTGGTTGATGAACCAAGCACGGAGGATGCGATTTCGATTTTACGTGGAATCAAGGATAAGTATGAAAATCATCATAAAGTAATAATTAAGGACGCAGCAATAATTGCCGCTGTTGAATTTTCTCAACGATACATTACAGAACGTCATTTGCCAGACAAAGCAATCGATTTAATTGACGAAGCTGCATCTAAATTGCGCATGGAAATCAATTCAAAACCTGAAGAATTGGATGAATTGGAAAGAAAAATCTTGCAATTAGAGATTGAGAAAGCGGCAATAATGCGTGAGCAAGATACCAAAAAGTTGGAGGGAATTGGTAAAGAATTGGCGAATCTGATTGAGCAAAGAGATGCATTTAAAGCAAAATGGCAAGCTGAGCGTGATGTTGTCGATGGAATCCAAAAAATGAAAGAAGACATCGAAAATTTCAAGATTGAAGCAGATACTGCTGAAAGAATGGGTGATTACGGAAAAGTAGCCGAAATACGTTATGGACGAATCAAAGATACCGAAGCAAAATTGGAGGAAGCCAAAGGAAAACTTTCTGGAATGCAAGCCAATTCCAAAATGATCAAAGAGGAAGTGGATGTAGCAGAAATTGCGGATGTTGTTTCTAAATGGACTGGAATTCCCATTTCTAAAATGATTGAATCTGAAGTTTCCAAATTATTGAAATTAGAAGATGAATTAGGAAAAAGAGTAGTTGGACAAGTGGAAGCCATTGGTGCTATTTCAGATGCAGTGCGCAGAAGCAGAGCAGAATTACAAGATGCAAAAAAACCAATTGGATCTTTCATTTTTTTAGGTACAACAGGCGTTGGAAAAACAGAATTGGCTAAAGCTTTGGCTGAATATTTATTCAACGACGAAAATGCCATGACTCGAATCGACATGAGCGAATACCAAGAGAAACATTCTGTGAGCAGATTAGTTGGTGCGCCTCCAGGATATGTTGGATACGATGAAGCCGGTCAATTGACTGAAGCGGTTCGAAGAAGACCGTATTCAATCATTTTGCTTGACGAAATCGAAAAAGCACATCCAGATGTATTCAATATTTTATTGCAAGTTTTAGACGATGGTCGTTTGACTGACAATAAAGGACGCACAGTGAATTTCAAAAATACAATCATCATCATGACTTCCAACTTGGGTTCACATTTGATTCAAGAAACTTTCGAAGGAATCAAACCAGGTGAAGAAGACAGAGCGACTGAAAAAGCCAAAATGTTGGTGATGGAATTGTTGAAACAAACAATCAGACCAGAATTTTTGAATCGAATTGATGAAACCATCATGTTTACGCCACTTACAAAGGATAATTTGAGACAAATCGTTCAAATTCAAATGAATCAATTGACTGAATTGTTGAAAGAAAAAGACATTCATTTGCATGTAACTTCAGAAGCGTTTGATTGGATCGCTGAAGCAGGATATGATCCTCAATTTGGTGCTAGACCAGTGAAAAGAGTGATTCAAAAACAAGTGTTAAATGAATTGTCGAAGGCTTTACTTTCTGGTACTATAGATACTTCGAAAACAGTGGTAATGGATATTTTTGATACAAAAATTGTCTTCAGAAAACCTATAACTGAAGCTGAAGAAGTATAAAGTCAAATTGTAACTGAGGTTTTTGATAAAAATATGTAACTTCGCATCCCTTTCCATTTGGAGAGGGATTTTTTTATTTTCAGAATGAAACTTTTTAGCTTAAACGCCGGAACATCTAGAGTTTTTGGACTCGATTTACTTCGATTTTTTGCCATCATTTTTGTTGTGGTTGGACACAGCATGATTTTGGTACCGAAAGACATTAAAAAGCACGTTGTAAAAGAGGGGGAAAACTTGACAACCATTTCCTACAAATATTACGTTGACAAAAAGCTAATTTCTAGTTCAAATAAAGTATTAAAGTTCGATAAAGAAGCTGATACAATTAAAGTTTCATCAGAAAAACCTGCACGTGTTTCCAAAATATTGAAAGCAGGACAAACAATTGATATTCCAGTTGATGGTAAATTTAGAAAGTATGTTAATGCGATTTTATTGGATGGTGTAGCAATTTTCTTCGTACTCAGCGGATTTTTAATCGGTGGGATTTTAATCAAAATGCTTGAAAGAAATCCTCCATCAATAAGCTTATTAGTAAATTTTTGGAACCGTCGATGGCTCAGAACTTTGCCCATGTATTTGGTTATTTTACTGATTCTGCTTGCATTCGCTTGGTTTGTAAATCCAAAAACATTTCCCGAATATTTTGGCAGGTACTTTTTCTTCCTTCAAAATTTCAACAATCGACCCGAACATTTCTTTGGTGAGTCTTGGAGTTTATGCATCGAAGAATGGTTTTATTTCTTCATTCCATTATTGCTTTTTGGTGGATTAGTTTTGTTCAAAACGAAAGTTAGAACCATTTTTATTTGGGTGATTTCAATCGTAATTATTGGGGTAGTTATTTACAGATATTATTATTTCAATCAAGCTTCAATCCAAAGTGTATTTCAAACCTTAAAAGATGGAAAACCATATTTGATGTTGGTTACAACCAGAATTGATTCAATTGTTTATGGTGTTTTAGCTGCTTTTGTGGCATTTTATTACCCTAAAATCTGGCAAAGATGTAGCAGTATTTTCTTGGTTTTATTATCGTTGTATGTGCTGTACTATTTAAAAATGCATTACCAAAAAGAGTACATCATTTGGTCTCCTTCTATTAATTCAATTTGTGTAATGGTCATGTTGCCTTTCCTCTCAAATTGGAAAACGATGAGGTTTAAATTCTTTAAGTTTATCACTTTTATCAGTTTGATTTCCTATTCTATGTACTTGGTTAATTTGAGTTTGGTGATTCATATCTTGATTAAATACGGGATGCATGGCTTGCTCAATGAGAAATACATTCCAAATGAAACATGGTACATCGAATACGCTGTTTATTGGGCTTATGTAATCGGACTTTCATTTGTTTTCTACCGTTTCATCGAAATTCCTTTTATGAAAATGAGAAAGCACGAAAAGTAATTTTTAAGTAAATCAAAACTTTGTAGCATGTCAAAAAGAAAACTTATTCTCCTATTTATTTTAGCGTTTTCACAGACATTCGCTCAAAAAAATGATTCTATTTTTATAAGAAAAATTTATGATAAAGCATTGTTAAATGGTCATTCTTATGAAGATTTAAGAAGTTTGTGTAAAGATGTTGGCGCCAGACTATCAGGTTCTTCTCAAGCTGAAATGGCGGTTGAATGGGGCAAAAATAAATTACAATCTTACAGTTTTGATAAAGTTTATCTACAAGAAATTCAAGTTCCACATTGGGAGCGAGGAACCAAAGAAAGCGCTTGGATAAAAACCAAAGAAGGAAAATTGATTTCCCTGAAAATTTTGGCTTTGGGCGGTTCGGTTGGAACAAATGGAACTTTAAGGGCAGAATTGGTTGTTTTTCATTCGCTAGAAGATTTGAAAAAAGCGAAAGAATCAGAGGTAAAAGGAAAAATTGTATTGTTGAATCAGCCTTTCGATGAAAAAATGGTCAATACTTTTAAAGCTTATGGTGCCTGTTATCCAATCAGAGGTGATGGCGCCGTTGAAGCTGCAAAATTAGGTGCCGTTGGCGTTGTTGTTCGTTCGCTTGGTTCATCACAAGATTTACATCCTCACACAGGGTCAATGCATTATGATGATAAAGTTTTTAAAATCCCTGCTGCAGCAATAGCAACAGAACAAGCGGATTTATTAGATGATTTATCAAAAGGTCAAAAAATTGAATTCATTTTTGAATTGGATTGTAAATCACTGTCAGACGTAAAAAGTTACAACGTGATCGGCGAAATCACTGGATCAGAGTTCCCAAATGAAATTATCACTTTTGGAGGACATTTAGATTCTTGGGATGCCGGCGAAGGCGCACATGACGATGGAGCGGGAATCATTCACAGCATTGAAGCATTAAGAATATTGAAATCCTTGAATTTCAAACCAAAACATACTTTGCGAGTAGTGCTTTTTATGAACGAAGAAAATGGCAATAAAGGAGGTTTGACTTATGCGACTTGGTCTAAAGAAAAGGGTGAAAAACAAATCGCGGCATTAGAAAGTGACCGTGGTGGATTTGCGCCGCGCGGATTTAGTTGTGATGGAAGTAATGAGCAAGTTGTTCTTTTACAAACTTTTAAAAATATTTTTGAACCCTATGAATTGCATGTTTTTGAAAAAGGGTATGGTGGCGTAGACATCAATCCACTCAAAAATTCATTTGAAGGAATTCCACTTTTTGGATTTGTTCCAGATTCCCAGCGATATTTTGATTTTCACCATGCTGAAAGCGATGTTTTTGAATCTGTCAATAAAAGAGAACTCGAATTAGGCTGTGCAGCAGTTAGTTCAATGATTTATTTATTAGATTCTTATATTAA
Organism: Crocinitomicaceae bacterium; assembly: GCA_040403095.1. GTDB lineage: Bacteria > Bacteroidota > Bacteroidia > Flavobacteriales_D > Crocinitomicaceae > JAQVCM01. The sequence continues at coordinate 9,889 of JBBALI010000006.1, read as the reverse complement.
GTAATTGCTTAGAGATTATGTATTTGATATTATTTTCATATTAAGGTGTTGATAAAATACAAAAACTCGATTTTTAAAATCCATTAAATTTTCTTAAATTTGTCCCATAAAATGGTGAAGTAATACGATTTAGTATTATACAAAACGAACATTTATGGCACAAGACATTTTTGATAAAATCAAAAAAAACAGAGGTCCAATCGGACAATACTCTAAAGGAGTTCACGGGTATTTTACTTTCCCGAAACTAGAAGGTGAATTAGGTAACAAAATGATTTTCCGCGGAAAAGAATGCTTGGTTTGGTCTTTGAATAATTACCTAGGTTTAGCAAATCATCCAGAAGTTCGTGAAGCTGATGCAAAAGCAGCGGAACAATATGGCATGGCTTATCCAATGGGTGCTCGCATGATGACAGGTCAAACGAGTGAGCACGAAAAATTAGAAAATGAATTGGCTGAATTCATGGGAATGGAAGATTGTATCCTATTGAATTTCGGTTACCAAGGTTGTGTTTCTGCGATTGATGCTTTGGTTGATAGAAATGATATCATTGTTTACGATAGCGAATCTCATGCATGTATCATGGATGGAATGCGTTTGCATGCGGGAAAACGATTTGTTTTTCAACATAATGACATGTCGAGTTTTGACAAACAAATGAAAAATGCTACTGCTTTAGCTGAAAAAACAGGAGGAGGAATCATGGTTATTACTGAAGGAGTTTTCGGGATGGCAGGTGATCAAGGGAAAATCAAAGAAATCGTTGAATTCAGAAAATCAGGTAAATATAATTTCAGACTTTTTGTTGATGATGCGCATGGATTTGGAACTTTAGGTGAAACTGGTCAAGGTGCTGGTGAATTCCAAGGTGTTCAAGATGAAATTGATGTTTTGTTTGGAACATTTGCTAAATCAATGTCTTCTATCGGTGGATTTATTTGTGCAGAAGAAAGCATCATCGAATATTTGAGATATAACATGAGATCTCAAATGTTTGCCAAAGCATTGCCAATTACACTTACCATTGGTGCGCGTAAACGTCTAGAGCTTTTGAGAACTAAGCCTGAGTTGAAAAACAAATTATGGGAGGTTACAAATGCACTTCAAACAGGATTTAAAGATGCTGGTTTTGATATTGGTGCTACAAATTCCCCTGTGACTCCTGTTTTCATGAAAGGTTCGTTGGCTGAAGCTACAAACTTGACTTTTGACTTGCGTGAAAACTACAATATCTTCTGTTCAATTGTGATTTATCCAGTTGTACCTAAAGATGTAATCATGTTGAGAATTATTCCAACCGCTGCGCATACTTTGGAAGACGTTAGTTACACAATTGAAACTTTTAAAACGTTGAAAAATAAATTAGATGCTGGTGCCTATAAATCAGATGAATTAGCTGCTGTTGAAGTGGATAACAAAAAAGCATAATTCTTTGTCAAAAAGTATTTAAAGCCCGATTTATCGGGCTTTTTTGTTTTATTCATTTTTGTGAATGCTTAAATCTACAGTTATTATTACATTTGGTTTATGAAAAATCTGTTCAGTTTTCTATTTTTATTGAGTAGCATTTTCGCTTTTTCGCAAGAGAAATCCAAAATAACTAACCTTGAGATTCCTTTTCGTGATTCAAATTCAATCGTAATTCATCATGCAGCATACAGTTTAGAATATTGCGAAAAGCATGAACAGGCTTATTGGGTAGCGTATGAATTAACGAAAGCAGAAACGGAGAAAAAATTTGAGCGAACAGATAAGTTTATTGTCGATCCGAAAGTTTCTACAAGCACTGCCAATGCTGAAGATTATACAAAGTCTGGTTACGATCGAGGTCACTTAGTACCAGCTGGCGATATGGCTTGGTCTGAAAAGTCAATGATTGAATCATTTTATTACAGCAACATGAGTCCTCAATTACCAGGTTTTAATCGTGGAATTTGGAAAAGATTAGAAGATTTAGTCAGAGATTGGGCAGTAGAAAATGAATCAATTTATGTGGTCACAGGACCGATTTTGCATAAAAATTTGAATACCATTGGTGCCAATAAAGTTTCAGTTCCTGAAAAATATTATAAAGTAATTTTAGACTATAAAGAACCTGGAATAAAAGCAATTGCATTTGTTTTACCTAACGAATCTTCTCAAGAAGTATTGTCAAAATACGTGATTTCCATTGATAGTTTAGAAAAACTGACAGGAATAGATTTTTTTCCAAAATTAGAGGATAAAGTAGAAAATTCGTTAGAAAAAGCAACTTGTGTTTCCTGCTGGACATGGAAATCTACCGCAAGTTCAAGTTCAAATACAACTATTAAATCTTCCGTAAAAAAGACGGTTCAGACTGAAGGCAGATTGAAAGTATCAGTGCAATGCAAAGGAACAACGAAAGCTGGCAATCGCTGTAAAAACAAAACGTTGAATGCAAGTGGAAAGTGCTATTTACATGAGGATCAATAAATTTTTGTAAAAAAAATAAATTTCTTGATATTTGAGCGTAACAATTGTTAATAACTGCCGTAATGGTGTTAATAACATTGAAACCATGAAGTATTTTTCATTAATTATTGGTCTTTTCTCAGTTGGAATTCTTTTTGCCAATGTAGAGAAAAAATATACCCAAGAAGAATATGTTTCAACTTGGAAAAGTGTCGCTATCGGACAAATGATTCAATATAAAATCCCGGCAAGTATTACGATGGCGCAGGGGATTCTCGAAAGTGGAAATGGAAATTCAACGTTAGCCCAACAAGCTAATAATCATTTTGGAATCAAATGTCACAATTGGACGGGAGAAAAAATATATATAGACGACGACCAAAAAGGAGAGTGTTTTAGAAGTTATTCTACAGCAAATGAATCATTTGAAGATCACAGCAAGTTTTTAGCCGAAAGATCTAGATATGCAAGTCTTTTTACATTGAAAGCTAATGATTATAAAGGTTGGGCGCAAGGTTTGAAAGATGCTGGTTATGCCACGAATCCTAAATACCCTCAATTGTTAATTGATTTGATTGAGAGATTGAAATTAAATGAATTTGACGAAGTGGGCAATGAAACTGTAATTCCAACTGCTTTATCAGCAAATTCAAACACAAAAGCTATTGAAGGACAGCACACTGTAGTTTTACACAAAAACAAAATCAAATACATCGTTGCCAAAAAAGGGGATACTTTTTACCGAATTTCAAAAGAATTTTCTGTAGGATTATGGCAGTTGTATAAATACAATGATTTTGGTGAAAAGAAAGATGTACTTGAGGAAGGTGATATAATTTATCTGCAACCAAAAAGAAGAAGATCTAAATCTGCAGAAACATTTTCTGTAAATAATCCGTTGACTTTAAGAATGATTTCTCAATTAGAGGGAATTAAACTTGAATCTTTGATGGATAAAAATAGCATTTCCTCACCAGATGAGCTTTTGCCAAGAGGTGAGAAAATTGCCCTCAAATAAATCGATTCGATCTCGATTTGCCACGAAAGTGGAGAGGAGTTTAGTATGTTGTTGTTTGTTTGAAGAGTCTTCTAACGGAGACTCTTCATCATTTTGAGCAAAATTTACTTATAGGATTTTCAAAAATTAACATTTAGGATTCCAAGAATTTTATATATTTGTTAATTCAAAAACAATGTTTTTTGAATCTGATATGATACTTTTGAAATCTACTTATTTGTCTAATTTATGAAGCCATCAACAGAATTATTTAAACTTGTCAAATCTTTAAGTAAGTCAGAAAAGCGATTTTTTAAATTGACTTCGTCGCTACAATCTGGTGATAAAAATTATTTAAAAATTTTTGATGCAATTGAAAAACAACAGGTTTACAATGAAGAAGCATTAAAAGTTGAGTTTCAAAAGGAGACTTTTATCAAACACCTACCTTCTGAGAAAAACCACCTTTATAAATTGATTCTAAAAAGTTTACGTTCTTTTTATAGTGAACAATCAATCAGTAGTTTACTTAAACAGGAAATCAAAAACGTTGAAATATTATTCAATAAAGCACTGTACAAAGAATGTGAAAAATTTGTAAGTCGAGCCAAAGAAGTAGCAGCAGATCATGAAAAATTTTATTATTGGTATGAATTAATTGCATGGCAAAAGAAATTACTTGAAGAAGCTTATGAAGAAGGAGAATTCTCCACAAACTTAGATGAGTTAGTAGAAGAAGAGGAAATGGTAATAGCCAAGCTTCGAAATTTAGCTGAATATCAAGTTGTTTATTCCAAAATCAACTTAATTTTTAGAAGTGGTGGATTCACAAGAAATGAGCAAGAACGAAAAGTTGTTGATTCGATCGCCGATTATCATTTGATAAAAGGGAAAAATACTGCGATTTCAACGCGCGCAACTTCAATGTGTTATTACATCAAAGGTTTGTGTGCGGCTACAACCAGAAATTACGAAGATAGCTTTCAGTTTTTCAACAGAACGAGACAAATCTTAGAAAATAATCCCAAAATAATGGAAGATTCACCACAAAGATATGTGATGACTCTTTTTCACTTACTTAGATGTTACACTGATAATTATGACTTTGAAAACGCCCAAAAATCAATTCAAGATTTGCGTTCGTTATTAGGGAAAAAAGGATTTAATTCAGTTGATATTACTGTAAGGATCTTTGCTAATTGTTATAATCAAGAGTTGAATTTATTGCATTATATGGGAGAAATGCAAAAGTCAGTTGATTTAATTCCTGAAATTGATCAAGGGAAATTGGCTTTTCAGGATAAAATCAGCAAAGAGCAAGAAGTGATTTTACTGTATAACAAAGCTTACAGCTATTTCGGAATTGGTGATTACAAGAAAGCACTTTCCTATTTAAATGAAGTTTTGAATGACAATGAGCAAAATTTAAGACAAGATATTTACAGCTTCAGTCGACTGCTGAATTTAGTTTTACACTATGAACTAGAGAATTATGACTTTTTAGAATATGTAATCAAATCTACCAATAGGTATTTATCTAAATATGAGAGAGATTATAAAATTGAAGATGTTTTAATTAAATATATTAGAAAATTATCAAAAGTTTCTAATCCCAAAGCTACGCAAGAAATTTTTACATCAATGAATCAGGAAGTTGATATTTTGATGCAAGATCACCAAGAGCGCGTTGTTTTAGAGTTTTTCAATATAGAAGCATGGATCGACAGTAAAATTAATAAGACTTCATTTTCTGAATCGGTTAAAAAATGCTTAAAAAGTAATATTATAGCAGACAACAAGTCCTTGAGTAATGGATGATATTTGAGCCCTGCTCTCAGCAAAAGCGTAATAATTGTATTTTTTGGTTTGGTATTTATATGCTATATCAAAAGTGCTTCTTTTAAATTTTATTCCTGCACCTACACTGTAAATTGTGCTTCCTGAAGTTCCATTTGATGCATCTTTAGCATATGGCTGCGGGTAAAAAGCATAACCGCCACGCAGAAAATATTGCGATTGAAATACGATTTCTCCTCCAACTCTGATATTGAATACAGATCTTAGCAATTTGTCAGCTTCCTCATTTTGATATTTGTAATCGTTCGCTTCAGGAGCAAAATTGACATCTTTCGTGGATTTTAGGTTAGCCCATTGGTAGTTTAAATATTCTACATCTACATTGATACAACCTTTAGTACCAAAAACATACCCCAATGAACCGATCAATTTGGTTGGAGTGCGAAGTCTATACTTGTAATTTGCGGTCGGTTTAGTTCCTGTTGGAAGTGCATAAATAGTATCATTTTGATAAGTAGTCATATCTGCTGACCATTCATCTGCTAAATTGTAAAATGTTGGTGAATGTAGGCTTAATCCAAGTCTCATCGCATCAAAAGGAAGATAAATCATTCCAATTTTCAGATTGTTTCCGCTTCCTTTAGTGCTCAAATTGTATTGATAATTGAATGAATCCAAGGAAAGTGAAGCATTCTCTAGTTTTTCTCTGTGAATGAATTGTTCCGTATATCGAATCGTTCTAATTCCCCAATTGACTCCCAAATACAATTTATTGATATAGTTTGTACTGAATGAAAAAGTATATTCAGAAATACCTCCTTTGGTATCGATTGTTCGATTGTGTGCCATTGTATCATTGGCAGTTAATCTTGGAAGATAACTTCCATTCATTCCAGGGTCAATGGCGTAAGTTTCCCATGCCAATGCAGTTGAAAATGGAGAAAACTGTTCTGGAGATAAACCGTAACCGTCTGAGGCAAAAACATCAAGAAGAGAATTGTATAATTTTCCTTTGTAATTGAGATTGTCTGTAAAATTATCGACTCTATTATAACTGAATCCAATTTGATTATATAAAAAGCCTTTGTTTTTGCCAGAGACATCGTTCACAATGACAATTCCAACATTAGATGGACGAACTAGGCTTTTGGAAGATTCTGTTGTTGTTCCTTCAAAATAATTACTATTGCCAATGTGGTTATAATTTAGTCCCATGTTAAATTGATTGGAAGAAAATCTCCCGTAACCAGCAGGATTAATTAATGAAGCACTTATATCAGCTCCCAAAGCACCAAAAGAACCTGCCATAGATTCAAAACGTGCGCTTCCTTGTAATTGAACGTTTGAATATCTCACTAAATCAACAACATTTTGACTAAAAATGTTTGAAAATGAAAAAAATAAAATAGAAGCTAAGGAATACTTAAACATGCGAAATTGAAATCAATAAGAGTTAATTTAAAAATAAAATTATCTTCTTCCTCCACCTGATGAACCAGATGATGGGCGAGAAGTTGATCCACCACCACTGCTATTTCCGCCTGTTGAACCTCCGCTAGATCTTGTGGAAGATGTTCCAATTGATCCACCACCACTTCTGCTTGGAGATGACGATGATCCAGAATTTCCAGCAGAACCTCTTGTTGAAGAACCTCCAGAATTGTTCTCGATTCCATTAAAAACATTCGTATTTCTCGATGTTGAACCTACCGATCCACCTCTTGAATTGCTGGACAAGCCACTTTGAATTCTACCAGGTCTAGAAAAATCACCATTTTCATTGGTTCTTGTTGAAATATCTAATTGTCTTCCAGTATTGTTTCTTGACATCACAGTTTCTTTTCCAACGGGTTTAACAATTGTCCCAGAACCTACAGAATTTGAGCTTGTCATGGGTGAAGTACTGCTTTTTAAAGTTCCCGGAATATTTGATCGAGTGACTACGCCGCCACCGCCATTGCTGCCTCTTGGGCCGCTGTGATGGTATGGATTAGAGTTCCCAGAACCGCCTCCGCTGTTGTTATTGTTATTCCAATTGTTGTTGTTGTTGTTGTTCCAATTGTTGTTATTCCAACCATAATTATTTCCATAATAATTGTTGCTGTAGAAACCAGAATTGTAACCATGGTTGTAGTAATTGTAATAATTTCCGTAACCACCATAGAATGGATTTCCGTAGTATGGGTTCACATAACTCCAACCGTAACCAGGAATGTATGCCCAGCTTCTGTCATTGTAATATGGGTATGCATTCATTTGATAAGGATTGTATCCAAAATGATTTGGTCTGTAACCTAAACCACCCATAAAGAAAGGGTCAAAATTATTCATTCCTCCTCCAGCAGAATAACTTACATTGTTGTTATTTCTATCTTTCTTATATTTAAAGGCGCTATAATTTGTTTCGTCATCCAAAGATTCCCCAACAGGAATTTGAGCGCTCTTTACTACATAAACATCGTCATCTGGCGTATCCGAAATACTGGCACAAGAATTTAAAATCAGTGTTGCTACAGCAAAAATTGATAATGGAAATAAATTTTTCATGATAGGTACATTTAAAACTTAATTATAAAGATAATCTTTATTTCTACATTTGCAGAAAATTTAACCTTATTTTAAGGTTTTTGTAAACAAAAATTCAATTACAGCAATGGCAAAGAACACAACAAGAGCGGAAGATTATTCAAAGTGGTACAATGATTTAGTGAATCGCGCTGGATTGGCTGAAAATTCAGGAGTTAGAGGCTGCATGGTCATTAAACCATATGGATTTGCAATTTGGGAAAAAATCCAAGCACAATTGGACATTATGTTCAAGGAAACTGGACATCAAAATGCTTATTTCCCCTTGTTTATACCTAAAAGTTTGTTTGAAGCAGAAGAAAAAAATGCTGAAGGTTTTGCTAAAGAATGTGCTGTTGTGACCCACTATAGATTAAAAACTGATCCGACAGATAAAACAAAATTGATTGTTGATCCAGACGCAAAATTGGAAGAAGAATTAATCGTTCGTCCTACAAGTGAAGCAATCATTTGGAATACATACAAAGGTTGGATACAATCATATAGAGATTTACCATTGTTAATCAATCAATGGGCGAATGTTGTTCGTTGGGAAATGAGAACACGCTTGTTTTTAAGAACATCTGAGTTTTTGTGGCAAGAAGGTCACACTGCACACGCAACTAAAGATGAAGCGATCGCGGAAGCTGAGCAAATGCTAAATGTTTATACAGAATTTTCTGAAAAATGGATGTCAATGCCAGTGATTCGAGGTAAGAAGACAGAAAGTGAAAGATTTGCTGGAGCAGATGATACTTATTGTATTGAAGCAATGATGCAAGATGGAAAAGCTTTACAAGCAGGAACGTCTCATTTTTTGGGTCAAAATTTCGCCAAAGCATTTGATGTTAAATTTGCTGATAAAGATGGGAAATTGGAACATGTTTGGGCAACTTCTTGGGGAGTTTCTACGCGTTTGATGGGTGCATTGATTATGACGCATTCTGATGATGAAGGTTTGGTTTTGCCCCCAAAATTGGCTCCAATTCAAGTGGTTATTGTACCAATTTATAAATCTGCTGAAGAATTAGAGCAAGTTTCAATCAAGGCAAATGAATTGGTTCAAAAGTTGAAAGCAATGGGCATATCAGTGAAATTTGATGACGATGACAATCGCCGACCAGGATGGAAATTTGCTGAATATGAAACGAAGGGTGTTCCTGTAAGAGTAGCACTTGGTCCAAGAGATTTGGCTGAAGGCAAAGCAGAAATTGTTAGAAGAGATACAAAAGAAAAATCAGTTGTTGAGTTTGAAGGAATTGAAAATCTCATTGGACAATTGATGATTGACATCCAAGAAAATTTGTTCAATCGCGCCAATCAATTCAGAGCTGACAACATTCAAAAACTTGATTCATATGACGTTTTCAAAGAGAAAATCGAAAAGGAGGGAGGTTTTTACTTAGTGCATTGGGATGGAACTGCAGAAACTGAAGCCTTAATTAAAACAGAGACACAAGCGACCATTCGTTGTATTCCTTTAGATTCGATCGAAGAAGATGGAAATTGCATGGTGACAGGTAAACCCTCAAAACACCGCGTTGTAATTGCGAAAGCTTATTAAAATATCAAAATGCTGGATCAATGTTCAGCATTTTTTTTTGTAACTAGTTAAAATTTTGGATTTTATTTATTTAAATAGATGAAAATATGGAAGTCATTGATAGAAAATCAATATTAGATTTATTGCTCACTAAATCTGCTTTGAAACAAGATATTTTTCAAGATACTCAAAAAGTTTTCTTGGATTTAAAGAAAGCTTTAAATGAAGAAGTATCTAGTTTAAAGTCAAATATAACTGATGACCGAATACGAATGCAATATATCGACAAAGGTGAATATGAGGCTCAAGTTTTTGTTGGTAGTGATGTTTTGCTTTTTCATCGACATACAAATGTATTTTTGTTACCCGAATCACATCCATTTTGGGAACTTGATTATTTGAAAGAGAACGCAAATAAAGGTTATTTTGGCATCATTTATATTTATAATTTTTTAGCTCAATCTTTCATTCAAGGTAGGATGGAAGATCCTGGTTATTTGATAGGAAGGATTTTTATAAATTGTGAAGGACATTTTTTTATTGAAGGAAAAGG
>JBBALI010000005.1:0-133942 GCA_040403095.1 Crocinitomicaceae bacterium | reverse complement strand
ATTGAGCGAAATTAGCAGTAAAAAAAGTAGAAGTGTTTTCATGGTTTAAATTTTAAGCAATTTAAATGAAAAAAACGATTTCTGCTACACTATTTACACAATGATAAATACAGTTTAAGTTTTATTTTTCTATAATTTGATTCCACAATTTCTCATTAAATTCTTTGCCCGACATTTTTTGAACGATTCTCTTTAAAAATTCATTTTCTGTAACATTCATTTTCTTTATGGCATCATAAAAATTGTCATTTGCCGATTGGTAAAATGAGTAAATCGAATTGAATTTCCACAAATTGTTTTCTTTTCTAAATTCTAGGGGCATTTTCGAAGGTTTTTCGTTTACTGATATTGAACAAAATGCAACGGAATCTTTTACTTCAATGTCTATCAATTTTACTTTTTCATTGGAATTTGTATTTAACGATTTTTCTAAATTATAATACATTAGTTCTTTGCCTGTATAAATTGAAAGTTGCGCTGTTGTCAATGTTTGTCTTAAATATAAAATGAGTGTTTTATCTATTGGTGTGAGTTTTACAAGTTCCAATGAGTCTAAATACTTTGCATTTTCAACCGTTTCATCAAAATACTTTATGGTTTGAATGCTTGAGAGCTCAATCATTTTATCAATGTTCTTTTCTAGCGATGCATTCGCATATTCATTGTAAGCCAATTCGATTTGATTTTTATCATTCTCTTCGATACAACCCATTAGTATGAAAGAAAAGCAAATTAAGAGTGTAAATATTTTCATTTTAGTTTCGACCTAAAAAAGTTTATAAATATTGATTTGATAAAGCAGATAATCCCATGATTCATGATTTTAACAATGAAATTCGAAAATAACCAATGGAAGTAAATAACATTCCAAATCCCGCCGCTAATGCACCATAAAAAATGTATCCAGTTTTAGAAAGCGTTCCAAATAATCCTACGCCAAAAAAAATACTGCCCAGCAACAGATAAGTCCAAGCGCGCAAAGTGAGGGTTTTTTTCATCCTTTGTCGCACGTCTTTGTAAATCAAAAGCGCTTCCTCTGGGGATAATTCAAATTTTTTACAAGCGGATTTTATTACCAAACTTTTAAAATTTAACCTGGAAATTTCATATTCAAAATACTTTTCAATCTGATTTCTAGTTGTTTCGTCCATTTTTTTTTCATTTTTGAGTGAATTCTTTTTCAAAAGTGTATTTTTTTCTTTTATTTTCTGCTAAAAATATTTTAGAAAAAAATCAATTAATTATTCTCCGCTGGAACTAACTCTAATTTCACCATTTTTCAAAACTTTAACCTTGAATGTATTTTTGGATAATGCATCCGCTTTTCCATCTTCGCCTTCAGTGAAACCAGAGCCTGTTAAAACGATAACATTTTGGTGAATATTGAATTGCATCATATAAACTTCTGAATCAGATAAAAATTCATACGACGCCAAAAGCGCTTTTGCCTTTTTGGTTTTGGGATCAAATAAGATTAAAAATTCAAATTCTCCTTGTGCGGTTGTTTCAAAGCAAAGACAAAATTCTTCTGAAAATGTGCAACTTTGTTTCACCAAATACACTTCATAGCCACCCATGTTTTCCAACTTCCGGTCATAATTTTTCAACAAACCAATTAAATCCTTCTGACAAGTATTCGGTGGAAAAATACGTTCCAAATCTGATGGAATCGAAATATATTCAAGTTCTTTTATTTCTGGCAAAGGCAAATTGGTTTTGGGAGGTGTTTGCCCAGCTAATTGGAAGAAGTGGATGAGGAGGATGAGTGTTATTTTCATTTTATTTTATTTGAATAAACTATGCTCTATGTATCGGTATTTTGTATTGGATTAATTAAGTCCTCAATAATTTCCTCATAGTTATTTTTTGAAGTCTTAATCCGCAACCACAAACAAAAATTAATAAATGCCAATCCAACTGCGAGTATTATAAATTTACTTAAGTATGAAGTTATAATTATTGACGCTCCAAAAAATCTAAATTTAGAATTAAAAAGGGTAACAATAAAAATTATAATGTTAAGCGCTACTATCAGTAAATTCGAAATGGCAGTATATTTTATGGTATAATCTATTTTAGAATTATTTTCATCAATTTCAATCGTTTTTAAAAACATATTGATTTCCAATATTCCATTTCGTCTAAAAGGCATTGCTTTTTTACTGATAATAAATCTGTCATAGTCGTGATTAATCTCATAAAACGTTTCTTCAAGTATTGTCGTTTTTTGAATCGTTTCAGTCGTTTTGTTTTTTAAAAAATCATTTAATTCGTTGATGTTTTTATTAAACTGTAGAGTGTTTGTCATAGCTAATTACTTATCAATAAGTGAAGCAGAACGTTTGACTAGATACACATCCTTAGTTGTATATGCGAAATTTCGCTGCACTTTTCATCCCCTAAATATATCATAAATTTTTCAGACGAAATTCCCTCGAACAAAATCTGATAATTCACAATTTTTCACCTAATCAAATTAAGATGAATTCAAAAAATCAACAAAAAAAAACACCCGCCAAATCATTGACGGGTGTAATGCTATACAGAGTAAATTCTTTGCTTACTTTTTCACAGCTTTTACAACAGCTGCGAAAGCTTCTGGGTGATTCATTGCTAAATCAGCTAAAACCTTACGGTTCAACTCCATTCCACTTTTGTGGAAAGCGCCCATAAACTGAGAATAGCTCATTCCATGTTGACGAGCACCAGCGTTAATACGCGTGATCCACAACGAACGGAAGTTTCTTTTCTTTTGTTTACGACCTTCATAGGCGTAAAGCAATCCTTTTTCGACAGCGTTTTTAGCAACTGTCCATACATTTTTTCTTCTTCCAAAGTAACCTTTGGCAAGCTTCATAAAGTTCTTTCTGCGAGCTCTTGAAGCAACATGATTTACCGATCTTGGCATAATTTTTTGTTTTTTTAATAAAGAGTGCTCCACTTTTACAGGAGGCTTGTGTACTCATTTACCGGGTTAAACTACTGAACCTGGCACAAAGTTCTTAAGACTCGAAAGTCTTACTTCATGCACAATTGCAATTTGATATTAGACTCATCAGCACTGTGAACCAATCCTGCATGTGTCAAATTTCTCTTTTGCTTTTTTGTTTTTTTCGTAAGAATGTGGCTTTTAAAAGCGTGTTTTCTTTTGATTTTACCGCTTCCAGTGATTGTGAATCTCTTCTTTGCACTGGATTTAGTTTTCATTTTTGGCATCTCTCTTCGTTTTTAAAGTGTTACCTCTATATAGCATCTTTCAATTGGCAAAACCAATCAATTATTTTCCTTTTTTAGGATTAATCATGATGATCATTCGTTTTCCTTCCAATTTAGGCATCGATTCCAATACACCTAAATCGCCTAATTCTTGTACGAATTTCAACAACAAAATTTCTCCTCTGTCTTTAAATACAATCGTTCTTCCTCTAAAGAAAACGTAAGCTTTCACTTTACTTCCTTCTTCCAAGAACTTTTTAGCATGCGCCAATTTGAAGTTAAAGTCATGTTCGTCAGTATTTGGTCCAAAACGGATTTCTTTGATGACGATTTTACTTTGCTTCGCTTTTAGCTCTTTTTGCTTTCTTTTTTGGTTGTATAAGAATTTACGGTAATCCAAAATTTTACAAACCGGCGGAACTGCATTTGGCGAAATTTCTACCAAATCCATTTCTTGCTCTTCAGCCATGCGAATTGCATCAGCCGTTGATAAAACTTGTGGTTCCTCACCCTCAATAACTAAACGAACTTCACGTGAAGTAATTTTGTTATTAATTCGATGTTGCTCAGTCTCTTGACGTGGCGTAAATCTTTTTCTTGGTTCTTTTCTCATTCAATTAATTAAGCATTTGTTGCTAATTCATTTTGGATAGCTTCTTCGACAATTTTGGTAAAAGCATCAGTACTCATCGATCCCAAGTCGCCTTGAAGTCTTTGACGCACAGATACCAACTCCGTTTCTGCTTCTTTTTCCCCAATTATCAGCATAAATGGGATTTTTTTCAATTCAGCATCGCGAATTTTCTTACCTATTTTCTCGTTTCTATCGTCAACGAATCCGCGAATATCGGAATTATTTAGCAATTCTGAAACTTTTTCTGAATACTCGTTGAATTTATCACTGATTGGCAAAATCGCAACTTGCTCTGTAGCCAACCAAAGTGGGAAATCTCCCGCGCAATGTTCCAACAAAACAGCGACGAATCTTTCCATCGAACCAAAAGGCGCGCGGTGAATCATTACTGGTCTGTGTTTCTGATTGTCACTTCCTGTATATTCTAATTCAAATCGTTCTGGTAAATTGTAATCTACCTGAATTGTTCCCAACTGCCATTCTCTTCCAAGTGCATCTTGCACCATGAAATCCAATTTCGGTCCGTAGAAAGCTGCTTCTCCATATTCTACAATTGTTGGCAATCCTTTTTCAGCGGCTGCTTCGATGATCGCACTTTCCGCTTTTTCCCAATTTTCATCACTTCCAATGTATTTCGAAGGATTATTTGGGTCTCTCAAAGAAATTTGCGCTTTGAAATTGTCGAAATGCAAGGTTTTGAAGATGTATAATACCAAGTCAATCACTTTTTTGAACTCATCTTTCACTTGCTCTTGCATGCAAAAAATGTGTGCATCATCTTGCGTAAATCCACGAACACGAGTCAAACCATGTAATTCACCACTTTGCTCATATCTGTAAACTGTTCCAAATTCCGCAAAACGCGCAGGCAAATCTTTGTAAGATCTTGGTTTTGATTTAAAAATCTCACAGTGGTGAGGACAGTTCATCGGTTTCAACAAAAATTCCTCATTCGCATCAGGCGTTTTGATTGGTTGAAATGAATCCGCTCCGTATTTTTCGTAGTGGCCAGAAGTTACGTACAATTCTTTACTTCCGATGTGAGGCGTAATTACTTGCTCGTAACCTGCTTTTTTTTGTGCTTTTTTCAAGAAATTTTCCAAACGCTCACGCAATGCAGCACCTTTCGGCAACCACAATGGTAAACCTTGTCCAACACGTTGTGAGAAAGTGAACAATTCCAATTCTTTCCCCAATTTGCGGTGGTCACGTCTTTTCGCTTCTTCTAATTTTTCCAAATGTTCAGCCAAATCAGCTGCTTTTGGGAACGTGATTCCGTAAATACGCGTCAATTGTTTGTTTTTCTCGTCGCCTCTCCAATAAGCACCTGCAATCGACAACAATTTAATTGCTTTGATTGGCGAAGTGTTTGGGATATGCGGTCCACGACACAAATCTGTAAAATTTCCTTGTGTATAGAAAGTGATTTGACCGTCTTCCAAGTTTTCAATCAATTCCAACTTGTAAGGATCTTCTTTTTCAGTAAAATAAGCCAATGCGTCTGCTTTTGAAACTTCTTTTCTTTCGAAAGTCAATTTTTCTTTGGCCAATTCACGCATTTTTTGCTCGATTTTCTCCAAATCTTTTTCAACGATGGTATATTCCAAGAAATCGATATCGTAGTAAAAACCTTGTGCAATGGCAGGTCCAATCGCCAGTTTCACACCAGGATACAAAAATTCAATTGCTTCAGCCATCAAGTGCGCAGAAGAGTGCCACATGGTAGTTTTGCCTTCAGCATCATTCCACGTCAGTAAACTCAAGGTGCAATCGCCAGGAAGCGTTCGGGTAGCATCAACTACCTCGTTATTCACTTTTGCAGCAAGAACATTTCTCGCCAATCCTTCAGAAATACTCAGGGCAACATCCATTGCGGATACGCCATTTTCATATTCCCTAGCCGATCCATCCGGAAGAGTTACTTTAATCATTTTTTAAAAATTTGAAATGCAAAGATAATTCTTTAATTACGAAATCATAAGAATTTATTGCGAAAACCTTGTGGATTCCTTCGCAAACAAAAAATCTCGTTGAAAAGCAACAAAGAATTGCATCTCTTTCAGTTATTGCGGAATTGGTTTGGATTTGAAATCAGCATAAATGCTTTCCAAAATCAATCGGTCATCATGCACCCAATCGCCTGAACTAGCGCCGTTGTAAACATTTTTTTCAAGGTATTTATCGTAAATTTGGTAAGCTCGAAAACATTGATCGTCGTTTAGAAAAGTGGATTTCCATTCTTCAGAAATGTCACGATAAAGATGAATTCCGATGCCACCATTCAAAATTTTCACAGGGCCCAATGAAAAAGTAAAAGAAATTGTTCCTTCTTTTCGTTCTTCAGAAGATTTCAGAATGTAAGCTGCATGTTTAATGTAGTTCGCCATTCTTTCTTTCAATTCATTTTCTGATTCAGTATGTTTCGCTTTGATTCTCCATTTGTTATTTGCCAAATAGAATTGATCTTCTTTGAAATTCTTCAAAGGTTTTCCGATTCTGACGAATGTCAATTTCTCTTCAGTGTCTTTATTGATTAATTCAATTGTCAGGTGTTTATCTTCAAATTTAGAACTGTAGGAAAATTCTGTTTTATTTGTATTTCCATCTAGTATAATTATTTTTGAATCAAGGTCTAATGTCCATTTTCCGAAATCATAATCACCGTTTCCACGAATATCAGTGAATTTGGAATCTGCAAAAAACGACAAGCTGTAACCTCTGCGCACCAATTCGTTACTTTCTGCTGCAATAATCATTTCGTCGTCGGATTTCGATTCTACTTTTCTCCCAACCATACTGCGCAAAAGCCAAGTTCCTTGAATGGTTTCTTGGTCGATTTTAGCATTGTCAGGAGTTTGGTCGCAACTTGAAAATTGGAACAAAAGCACGGCTGCTGTAAAACTTAAAATGATAAAATTTGAAAATGGATTGTTTCGTATCATGTAGTGATTTTTAGTTGAACAAAATTAAAATTATTTCGTCATGATGAACGAATTATTTGGTTGAATCCGTGGTGAATTAGAATTTCACAAATTCATCGTACCTTTGCGGAAAGCAAACCAGTCTATCGCTGTTCCGATTTTATATTGGAAGAGAGGAAAGTCCGGGCAGTATAGAGCATCGTGCTTCCTAACGGGAAGGTCTCATTTCTTCAAGGATTTGGGAACAGAAAGTGCCACAGAAAGTAAAACTACTTTCGATTTATCGAGAGAAAAGGTGAAAAGGTGAGGTAAGAGCTCACCGCTCAGGTGGCAACATCGGAGGCAAGGTAAACCTCACGAACTGAAAGACCATGTAAACTGGGGATGTTGGTCGAAAGACCAATGAAAGGGCTGCTCGTCCAACTCAGAGGGTGGGTCGATGGATTCCGCGAGTGATTTCGGAACTAGATAAATGATAGATATGCTGTTTTCAGCAGATACAGAACCCGGCTTACGGTTTGCTTTTTTTTTTGATCTTAACGTACAGTGATATTAATTTCAGGTTTGATTTTTCTTCAAATTGATTTTGAATCTGTTAATCATGAAAATTCCTCATAGTTCAAATCGCTTTTTGCATTAGGAAAATTAACCATAAAAACTGCCAATCTAGACATTCATAACAACCAACCGCCATTCGTATAATAATTCAAAATGTTTGTATCAAAGGATTTAAATTTGAACCTGAAATAATATTATTTGAAATGTCTGAAATGAAAGAGAAAAAAGTAACTTTTGGTCGTATTTTTTGGCCCAGTTTAGTTGCAATGTTGATTGCCTCAATCTTAGGATTGATTTTATTTTTCTTAATTCTTGGCGGTGTAATCGGCGGTTTGACCGAAACTCCAAGCTATTCAATCAAAGATAAAACGATTTTGCACATGTCTTTAAAAGGACAAATCGCAGAAAATAGCAGTTCCACTTTCAATCCCGCGGAAATGGGAATTGAAAATAAAATTGGATTGAGTGACTTGCTTTTTGGATTGGAAAAAGCGAAAACGGACGATAAAATCAAGGGCGTTTTCATGGAAATCGACAACTTACAATGTGGTTTTGCCACTGCGCGAGAAATTAGAAATGCCATCAATGATTTTGAAAAATCAGGAAAATTTGTGGTTGCTTATAATAGCGGAGAAGTGATTACACAAAAAGAGTATTACATTTCAAGTGCTGCCAATGAAGTTTATGGATTTCCAAATTCAACCATGGAGTTTGTTGGATTGGGGACAGAATTGATGTTCTTCAAAAACACCTTGGACATGCTCGAAGTTGAGATGCAAGTGATTCGCGGTAAAAACAACGATTTCAAAAGTGCGGTTGAGCCATATTTTAGAACGGAAATGAGCGATTCAAGTCGCTTGCAAATTGAAAAATATTTGTCAAGTATTTGGAACGACATTAGAATTGATATCTCTCGAGACAGAAAAATTTCAGTGAATGAACTAAACGAAATTGCTGAAAATTTGAAAATTCACCGTGCCGTTGATGCAGTGAAATTGAAAATGATGGATGCAACAAAATATCGCGACGAAGTACTGGCGATTTTAGTTAAGAAATCAGGTGCAAAAAATGTCGATGATTTGGAATTCAATGAATTTGAAAAGTATGCCAAAAAGAAATTCTACAACGACCAAATGGGCATCAAATTTGGAAAACCAAATATTGCGGTAATTCTTGCAGAAGGCGATGTTTCTGTCGATGGTGATGGATTGTCTTCTCTTAAAATCTGTAAATATTTGCGAGAAGCAAGATTGGATAAAAACATCAAAACAATCGTTTTACGAGTAAATAGCCCCGGAGGAAGTGCTTTGGCAAGTGATGAAATTTGGCGTGAAGTGAAATTGGCCAATCAAAAGAAAAAAGTCATTGTTTCTATGGGAGACGTTGCCGCTTCTGGTGGATATTATATCGCTTCACCAGCCGCCAGGATTTTTGCTGAACCAACTACCATTACCGGTTCAATCGGTGTTTTTGGGGTAATTCCTTTTACTGGTAATATGTTGCAAAATAAACTCGGTTTGACTTTTGACAGGGTACAAACCAACAAACACGCTGTCCTTTCAACAAACAGAAGATTATCTCCTGAAGAATTTACAACCATTCAAGAAGAAGTCGATGTAATTTACCTAGACTTTTTAAATCGTGTTTCTACAGGTCGTGGAATGACAGTTGACGCAGTAAATAAAATCGCTAGAGGTCGCGTTTGGACAGGAACTGATGCTTTGAGTATCGGCTTGGTTGACCAACTTGGAGGAATCAAAGACGCGATCAATTATGCTGCAAAACAAGCGGGAATCAAAGATCAAAAAATCCGTTATTGGCCTGAGAAAAAAGAAGACCCGATTTTCGAATTGATTGAAGGATTGACCAAAGAAGAACAAGCAAGCATCAAATCTTCTTATTCTGAAATGCCAGAATCATTGAAATTTTATTACCAACAATTGAAGAAATTAGAACAGTTGAAAGGAATTCAAATGAGAATGCCTTATGAAATCGTTCTAAATTAAAAACAATCTCCCTTGTTTCTAGAAAACCCCGAGTAAATCTTGGGGTTTTTGCTTTTACTTATTTTTTTGAAATTTAAATTCCTTCCTACATTTTTGTCATTCTAAGAATCCAAACTATCTTTGTTTTATGATTTCAGAAAATATAAGTCTCAAACCTTTCAATACTTTTGGCATTGATGTGAATGCGCACTTTTTTTCGACTTTCGATTCAGTTGAAAAATTGAGTCAATTGTTGGAGGATTTTAGGCATGTTCCACTTTTGGTATTGGGCGGCGGAAGCAATATCTTAATGACCAAGCATTTTGATGGATTGGTTTTGAGAAATGAAATCAAAGGAATTGAAGTCGTTTCTGAAAATGAAAATGAAGTCATTGTCAAATCTGGTGCTGGAGAATCATGGCATGAATTTGTCCTTTTTTGCATCGAAAATGGATTTGCAGGAGTAGAAAATCTTTCGCTAATTCCGGGAAGCGTGGGAGCAAGTCCTATGCAGAATATTGGGGCTTACGGTGTTGAAATCAAACAAGTATTTGAAAAACTAGAAGCATTTGAAATCGAAATTGGAACAATTCATACTTTTGACAATGAATCTTGTGAATTTGGATACAGAGAAAGTGTTTTCAAACGCAAATTAAAAGGGAAATATATCATTACACAAGTATATTTTAAATTGTCGAAATCATCCAATTTGAACACAACTTACGGTGCAATTGAAGTTGAATTGAAATCCAAAGGAATTGAAAATCCGACCATCAAAGATGTCAGCGATGCAGTAATCGCCATCAGAAGAAGTAAACTTCCTGATCCCAAAGAAATAGGAAATGCTGGTAGTTTTTTCAAAAATCCGGTGATTGAAGAATCTCAATATTTGAAAATTCGCACAAAATATCCTGATGCGCCTTCTTACCCGGCAGGTGAAGGAAAAGTGAAAATGCCCGCTGGTTGGTTGATCGAAACTGCAGGTTGGAAAGGAAAAACAATCTCTAAAAGCGAGGGAAATAGCGAGGCAAAATATGGCGTTCACAAAAATCAAGCGTTGGTTTTGGTAAATTATGCTGGTGCAACAGGAACTGAAATTTTTGATTTATCAACGAATATCTTGAAATCAATTTCAGCCGAATTTGGCGTCGAGTTAGAGAGAGAAGTGAATATTTTTTGATTTCGAACAAAGTCTATCAAAAATTGTTTCTTGTAAAGTAAAAAACAAAGAAACATGTCAAAAAAATACATTTTATCATTCTTTATCATATTTTTATACACAATCTCTTTTGGTCAATCAAAAGGTGTGATTTTGGGTAACTTGAAAGACAAAAACACCCAAGAAACCATTTATCCGGGAACAATTATCGTTGAAGGCACTGAGTTTAAAACACAGACTGATATAGACGGAAATTACAAGCTAGAGATTCCAGTTGGGACTTACAATATCAAAGCGATTTATTCTGGTTATGTTTCATTAATCAAGTACAACATAGTTGTTTCTTCCGGAAATGCACAAGTAGTGAATTTCCCTATGGAAGTCGTGACTACAGAAATTGGAGAAGTGACCGTTTCAAATGACAAATCAAAATCTGCGGTTGCAACAGACATGATCACACCTTTGTCAGTGCAGCAATTGACAACAGAAGAAATCAAGAGCAATCCTGGTGGAAATTTTGATGTTTCTCGTGTTATTCAAACCTTGCCTGGTGTCAGTTCAAGCAGTGGAGGTAATGGACGAAATGACATTATTATCCGCGGTGGTGCGCCGAATGAAAATGTGTATTATCTGGATGGAATCGAAATTCCCGTTTTGAATCACTTTCAAACGCAAGGAAGTTCTGGTGGTGCGCAAGGAATTTTGAATGTTTCTTTCATCGAAGATGTGAAATTGAGCTCGTCTGCCTTTGACGCAAGGTATGACAATGCATTGGCTTCCACTTTTGTTATTAATCAGAGAGACGGAAATCCTGAACGAATTTCGGGAAATATCCGCGCTGGATTTACGGAATCTGTTTTGACTTTGGAAGGACCAATCAGCAAAAAAACAACCTTTTTAGCGTCAGCCAGAAAATCGTATTTGGATTTATTGTTTGGCTTAATCGATTTGCCGATTCGTCCAAATTTCTATGATTTTCAATATAAAGTAACGCATAAAATCAATGATAAAACGACTTTAACGGCCATTGGTTTGGGTGCTATCGATCGATTTGCTTTTGCAACACCGAAAAATTCAACGCCTGAAAATGTATTCATTATTCGTTCACTTCCTTACATCAATCAATGGAATTATACAACAGGATTCAACCTCAAACGCAAGGTTAAAAAAGGATTTATGAACTTTTCTCTTTCACGAAATATGTTTAATAATCAGTTAGATAAGTTTGTGACAGGAGAGAAAATTGAATCAGATAGAACATTCAAATTGGTTTCACAAGAAATTGAAAATAAATTCCGTTTTGACATCAACAAGTATATCAACGGTTGGAAAATTACTGGCGGATTGTCAGCACAATACGTGAAATACAATACTGATTTATTCAACAAAGTGTCAAGTAATGTGCTTGATTCAGCTGGAAATGTTATTGTTCCTGCACAAATTATTGAAATTCAAAGCGCGACTGAATTTTTCAAATATGGACTTTTTGGACAAGTGGCAAAAAATTTCTTCAAAGAAAAATTGTTGCTTTCGCTTGGATTGCGAACTGACATGAATTCATTTATGAAAGAAGGAAATAATCCTTTGAAAACACTTTCGCCAAGATTGTCAGCGGCTTACCATTTGACCTCAAAATTTGATATAACCGCTTCTATTGGAAATTATTATAAAATTCCAACTTACACCTCGTTAGGCTTTAGAGATCAAACTGGTAATTTGGTGAATCAAGACATGAAGTACATTCAATCAACCCATTATGTACTAGGAACACAGTTTTTGCCAAATAAAGCATTGAGAATTACAGTGGAAGGATTTTATAAACAGTACGCAAATTATCCAGTTTCAGCAGCCACTGGCGTTTCATTGGCCAATCAAGGTTCTGAATATGGTTCAATTGGTAGCGAAAAAGTTATTAGCAATGGAAAAGGAGAAACGTATGGCGTGGAAATTTTTATACAGCAAAAGTTGATAAAAAAAATCTTCTATGTAGTGAGTTACACTTTCGTCAGAAGCAAATATTCAGGACAAAATGGACAATTGTTACCATCTTCATGGGACAATCGACACTTACTTTCAGCCACTTTAGGTTATAAATTTAGAAAAGGATATGAATTAGGTCTAAAATACCGTTTTGCGGGCGGAACACCTTTCACCCCTTACGATTTGAATATTTCGCAACAAAATTATTTGTTGACTGGAACAGGAACGTTGAATACCAATTTGTTAAACACAAATAGACTTCAATCTTTCAATCAGTTAGATATTAGGGTTGATAAGAAAATCAATTTCAAAAGAACTTCATTGGATTTATACATTGATATTCAGAATGTATTGGGTTTTAAAAGTCAAGGTGCACCTAGTTATACTTTCAAACGCAATGCAGACAATTCAGATTTTCTGACAACTGATGGAAATCCAATTAAATTGGACGGATCAAATGGTGTGCCGGTGGTGTTAGATAATTACTCAAAAACTGTCGTTCCAACAATAGGAATCATTTTTGAATTTTAATTGAAAAGAAAGACTTGATTCGCTAAAAATCAAGTTTCCTTCAGTCAAATTGTTAAAATAGTCATTCACTTAAAAATATTGTAAATCTCAAAATCTAATTGTGTATATTTGTTTGACCTTGAATTCAAATAATCGTTCATTTGTTGTTAAAAGTCTGACTACTCGTATGGAAAAAAATATACTTTTTAGATTTTCTTTGCTGAAAATAACTGAAAAAATCAGTTTAAAATCAATCATCTTTTTGGTTTCACTCTTTGTTATTTCAAACCAATCCGATGCGCAAACTTTTCCAAATCCTGCGAGTTTATCAACAGGTCAAGGAGCTGTAAATACAATCGATCCACTTTGGTTGGCTTCGCCTTGGTATACAATTAATCCGCCAAATCCGATGGGTTTGACATACATCTCAACATTGATAAACAACAATTGTGCACCAGGTGCTTGGGTAGATCCAACTACGCTTCCAGCTCCTGTCAACAATGGAAATTGGATTACTGGCTCAGACGGAAATTGTTCTACAAATACAAACAGCGGTTATCGATATTTTAGATTAACACTCAATCTTCCAGCTGATTGTAATGGCTTTAGCGTTACTGTTGCTGGCAATTATGTCTTGGATTTAATTGGCTATTCTGACAACACAATCAGCGACGTGTTTGTAAATGGAAACAGCACTGGAATCAGCGGTGGAAGTTACGCTGTTGGCGGACAATTGAATATAAATCTTCAAGGTCCTTGGGTCGTTGGAACAAATTATGTCGACGTACTGGTTTTCAATTCTCCATCAGCAAATCCTGGCGATCAAAATCCTTACGGTTTGCTTTTGGTGGCAGATGCAACTACAAGTGACGCGCTTGATACTGACAATGATGGTATTTCTAATTTGAATGATTTATGTCCTTGCGAAGCGGGAACGAATCCATACGGATGTACCGACCCGAGTTTGTATAATTGTGATATTGATGCAATTAGACAAGCGATGACCGACGCAGGATGTATCGAAATGCCAGGTTGCTCTAGTGATTGTAGCATTTATTTCTTGAATCCGCAACAAATGACAGGATCTCAAGCACAAGCTTTCGCACAAAATTTAGGTGCAAATCTGGTCTCGATTCAATCACAAGAAGAAAATGATTGTATCATGAGTTCGTTGACAAACTTAAATCAAACAGGTGTAATTTGGATTGGTTTTTCAGACGAAATCAACGAAGGTTCTTTTGTTTGGTATGATCAATCTCCAATCGTTTATACGAATTGGGCACCAGGTGAACCAAATCAATCTGGGAACGAAGACTGTGTACAGATTTATCCAACAGGAGCAAATCCTGGAACTTGGAACGATTTGTCTTGCGGAAGTTCAAACTCTAAATCTATTATTGAAGTTAATCTTTGTCCTGTAATTAATGCAGGAAATGACGTTTCGGTTTGTCTCGGTTCAACTGCTAATTTAAACGCAAGTAATACTTTATTTGGTTCGTCTCCATATACTTATGCTTGGTCAAATGGTCCTGTTATTCAGAGCAATCCTGTTACTCCAACCGATACAACTTTGTATTCTATCGTAACAACAGATAGATATAATTGTACTGCATCTGACACCGTAGTAGTGAATGTCATGGATCTTCCAATAGTTCTTGCAGGTACTGATGTAGTTCTTTGTCCTGAAGAAACTGTAACCTTGAGTGGTTCTGGTGCTTTAAATACTACTTATACTTGGAATAATGGAATTACAAATGCAACGCCTTTTACACCGTTTTCTCAATCAACAGATTACATTGTGACAGGAACAAATGCAAACAATTGTCAAAATACAGATACTGTAAATGTTTCAGTGCAATTGGAGGGCTGTCCTAATTTTCCAAACAATTTCACTTGTGATATTGAAGCGATTCGCGCAGCATTTACCGCTGCGGGTTGTGTTGAAATGGTTGGATGTGTGAGTGAATGTAGCATCTATTTCTTAAATCAACAATCACTTTCAGGTTCTGCCGCACAAGTATTTGCGCAAAATCTAGGTGCTAATTTGGTTTCCATTCAATCTCAAGCTGAAAATGATTGCATCGTTTCTTCTTTGGTTAATTTAGGTTTAAATTCTGTTTCCGATGTCATTTGGATTGGCCACAACGATGAAGCTACAGAGGGAACTTTTGTCTGGTATGATCAATCTCCTGTAACTTACACCAATTGGGCCGGAGGAGAGCCAAATAATACAGGAGGAGATGAAGATTGTGTGCAAATTTATCCTGATGGTTTTTGGAATGATTTGCCTTGCGGAATTGGAAATGCACGTTCTGTAATTGAAGTAAATCTTTGTCCAGTAATGAATGCTGGCGCTGATCAAATTATCTGTCGAGGCACAACTGCAAATTTAAACGCTGGAAATACAATTTTGGGTTCTTCTCCATACGCTTACGATTGGAATACAGGCGCGCAAACACAAAACACAACTGTCACACCAAATACAACAGCAAGTTATGATGTTACTTCCACAGACAGATATGGTTGTACAACTGGCGATACGTTGACAGTAACTGTTAATTCTGTCCCAACAGCTATTTTCTCAGCCAGCAATGTTTGTTTGGGAACAAATGTGATATTTGACAATCAATCAACGATTTTGGGTGATGTAATTTCTCAAAATGATTGGACTTTCGGCGATGGAAATACTTCGACTGTAGCAAGTCCGACACACAATTACGCGACAAGCAATACATTCAGTGTTACCTTAACGGTGACAACTTCCAACGGATGTTCAGACTCACAAACACAAGATGTCACAGTTTATCCGATTCCTGAAGCACCAATTCTGACAAGCAATAGTCCAATTTTGTGTCCAGGAGATGATGTAATTTTACAAATGAATGCAACGCCAAACGCAACTTACTTTTGGAATGGCCCAAATAACTTTACAAGTTCAGATCAAAATCTACAATTTCCTGCCAGTTTTGATAATGAAGGAAGTTATACGGCATACATTGCAGTGAATGGTTGTCCTTCTCCGACAGTAAGTACTTTGGTTTCAATCATTGGCTCATTGACAACTCCGACGGAAGATTTCCCGAATGTAATAACCCCGAATGGAGATGGAGTCAATGATTATTTAGACATGGATCAATTTTTTAATGTTTGTTTACCTTATTCACTCTCTATTTGGAATCGTTGGGGAACAATCGTTTATGAACAAAAACAAGGTTCGCTTCCTTTTGAAGGAAAAGATCTAAGCGGTGCAAAATTGACTGACGGCGTTTATTTCTACAAAATTACTTTTGGTGAACAAGAGAAACAAGGAACAATTTCAATATTGAGGTAATTTCATTCCATAAAAAAAGCGGAAATCAAACTTGAATTTCCGCTTTTTTTGGTTTTAAAATCTTCTATTTTTTCTCCGGGAACAAACTTAATAATCCTGCTTCAGAAGCGTCGCAAACTCCGCGTTCAGTGATTAATTTCGTCACATATTTCGCCGGAGTTACATCAAATCCATAATTGCTCGCTTTTGTTGTTTCAGGGCAAATCAACACAGAGTCAATGATTCCTTTACTATTTTTTCCAATCATGTATCTCACTTCGTCTTGGTTGCGTTCTTCGATTGGAATTTCTTTCAATCCGTCATTGATTGTCATGTCTAAAGTTGTTGAAGGCAAAGCAACGTAAAAAGGAATGTTATTGTCTTTGGCTGCCAATGCTTTCAAATAAGTTCCGATTTTGTTGGCTACATCACCTTGACGCGTTGTTCTGTCAGTTCCAACAATCACCATGTCCACCATTCCATGTTGCATCAAATGTCCGCCGGCATTGTCGACAATCAAAGTGTGATCGACTTCGTGGCGCGTCAATTCATAGCAAGTCAAGTTTGAACCTTGATTTCTTGGTCGCGTTTCGTCCACCCAAACGTGTACTTTGATTCCTTTTTGAACCGCTTGGTAAATTGGTGACGTGATTGTTCCCCATTCAACACAACCCAACATTCCAGCGTTGCAATGCGTCAAAATATTGACAACTTCGCCATTTTTGCGAGTGGAAATTTCTTCAATAATTGGCAAACCATGTACGCCAATCATGCGACAAGTTTCAACATCTTCCTCCACAATAGCAGCTGCAGCTTCCCAACTTGTTTTCAAGAAATCTTCTGCATTGTCCATGGCTTCGCGCATTTTATCCAATGCCCAAAAAAGATTCACCGCAGTGGGACGAGAAGCGCGTAATTCAGAAAAAGCTTGGTCCAGAAAAGAACCATCTAATTCGTTTTCAATCATTTCACGAACCGCCAAGTAAATTCCATAAGCAGCAGTCGCACCAATCAAAGGCGCTCCGCGAACGATCATTTCTTTGATCGCATCCACTGCATCGTCATAAGTTTCCAACTTCACAACCACAAATTCATGCGGTAATTTACGTTGGTCGATTACATCAACATATTTGTCTTCTGTTGGCCAAATGGTTCTGAATTTGCTCATAATGAATGTTTATTGCTTTGAAATGAAGTACAAAAGTAGTTTTTTCATTTTGCATTACAAGTAATTAGTCAGCTCAAAATAGCTCCATAGGAGCGTTATGTTTGTAACGACGGTTCCGATAGCTATCGGAATCGTCGTTACAAACAAATGATTTAATTTCTTTTTTGGCGTGTATTTTTGTATAAAAATCATGACAAAAAACCTTTGTTCGAAAAATGAGTTTTTAGAGGCTTTCGCCATGCATTTCAAAGAGAAAATGTTGTCCAGTTATTCAACCTAAAGAAATGCGACTATTACGCAAATTCTGAAATGAAATCTTGATAAGCTTCTAGGTTTTTGATTTTTTTGAGCGGTTTGGATAAGCGATTTCCTTCTGGCAAACCTTCGGCGAAATATTCCCAATAGTGTTTCATTTTGATTAAAATATTGCCTTCGTTGGAAGTTTCCTTCAAATAACTTTCAAGCAATAATTCCAAAAATTCACTGAAAATTTCTTGCCAATCGTTTGGAAATTCTTCGCTGTTTTCCTGAATCATTTCAAAAAGAAACGGATTCGAAATTCCACCGCGACCAATCATCCAGCGGCTGATAGAAGGGAAGCGTACTTTCAATTTTCTGAATTCTTCCACAGTACAAATGTCGCCGTTGTACATTAAATTGTGTTTTGTCAAAGGAAGAATTTCTTCAAAGCGATCTAGATCACACGGTCCGTTGTATAATTGTTTTCCATAGCGCGCGTGAACGATAATTTCTGCCAATGGAAAATCGTTTAACAAAGGAAGTAATTTCAAAATGTCTGACGTGTCCTCATAACCCATGCGCATTTTGATTCCAATTTTCAAGTCTGTTTTGTCGTAAACTTCATGTAAAATTTGTGTAATTTTTTCTGGTTTATTCAAAATTCCAGAACCCAAATCGCGCTTGGCAACCATTGGGTAGGGGCAACCCAAGTTCCAATTCACCTCTTTGTATCCTAAATCGGATAAATAATTGGCCATCAAAAGAAAATCTTCTGTGCAACAAGCCATCAATTGCGGAATGATTGGCTCAAAAGGGTTATTTTTAGGCAGTACATCCAATTTTGGTCCTTCCTTGATTGTACTGTCGTTCGACATTTTCAAATAAGGGGCATAAAATCCGTCCACATCCCCAAGCACTTGTTGGAAAGCATTGCGAAAATGATGGTCCGTAAAACTTTGTAAGGGCGCCAAATAGAGGAAATCTCTCAACTGATTTTTTTTGCAAAGATAAGCAAGACTTTTTGGCGGATGTAATTTTTTTGCTTAACTTTAAGTAACAGACCTTTAAAATACAACGCAAATGAGAGAGGAATACCTGCATCAAATTTGGAAAACCAAGCGGCTTCCAATGCATGATTTACAATTAATTGACGGGCGAAAATTAACCATTCAGCAAGTTGGTTGGCACAACCATGAAAGTGGTCCTGATTTTTTCAACGGATCTATAGAATTGGATGGAATCAAATGGAACGGAAATATCGAAATTCACATCAAATCTTCGGATTGGTATGCGCATCAACATCAAATCGATCCAGCTTATGACAATGTGATTTTACATGTTGTTTATCATTACGACAAAACAGTTGTTGTGAATGGGGAAGAATTGCCAACCTTGGAACTGAAATCTTATTTGGATCAAAATGATTGGTCGAGTTACGATTCTTTGATTAAAAATCAAACTTGGATTCCATGCGAAAAATCAATTCAAGAAGTGGATGAATTATTTATATCAATGCAAATTGAAAATGCTTTGATTGAACGCCTAGAACGAAAAGCGATGCAAATAGAATTGCGGTATCAATTGTTAAACAGGAATATACAACAATTACAATATGAAGTCATTGCGCAATCATTTGGTGCTAAAATCAATGCTTTGCCTTTTGTTGAATTGACGCAACACATGCCTTTGAAAATTTTGTGGCGAGAGGGAAATGAATTTGTAATTCCTTTATTGTTGGGTGCGAGCGGATTTTTAAATGAAGAACAAAATGAAGTTCAACTTCAAAAATGGCAAAAAGAATGGCGATTTATGGCAATGAAACATCGGTTTACTACGATGGAAAAATCAACTTGGAAATGCAAGGGTTTGCGACCACCTGGATTTCCGAAAGTCAGAATCGTTCAGTTTGCATCTGTCATTTCGAGTTTGCAATCCGATTTTACTATTTTTTCAAAGTCGCCAGAGGACTTGCTATTGTTTTTTAATCATTTTAATTTCAATTTTGAAGAGACAAATGAAGTGAAATCCATGACTGTTTCATTTCAATATTCAGTAATTATCAATTCAATTGTTCCACTTTTGTGGTGGTATGGAAATCATGTTTCAAATGACATTTTCAAGCAAAAAGCGTTGATTTTATTGGGGAAAATTCCTTCCGAAAAAAATGAAATTATTCAACGTTGGAAAAATTTGGGAATTGGATGTAAATCTGCGGAAGTTTCTCAAGGATTATTGGAATTAAAGAACGAAATTTGTACAAATAAACTTTGTTTGACTTGTAAAATTGGCAATAAAGTTTTGGGACGATAAATTGATTTGTATGAGAACCATTCAAAAAATTATTTTCTTTTTCGAATTACGATCTTATGGCGTTTGTTCTTGGTTGGCCCGCAAATTAGGAATCAGTTCTTCTCGCGTGCGTTTGGGATTCATTTATGCTTCTTTCGTTACGCTTGGTTCGCCTTTGCTGATTTATTTGCCAATGGCTTGGATTTTAGAGCACAAACATTTTTTCAAATTTCAGCGCAAAAGACGTTCGTCTATTTGGGAACTTTAGTTTCCTGTAAAGTTTCATTATGCGAATCGTTATCACAGGGTCAAACGGTGTTTTAGGTCGAAAATTGGTTGAATATTGCCTCGCCAATAGTTTGACTTTCATTGCAACTTCCAAAGGTTTGAATCGCAATCCAAATTGTCCTGATTATTTGTACTTATCAGTGGATATTTGCAATAAATTAGAAATCAATCAAGTTTTTGACACTTTGTATCCAACACACATTTTACATGCTGCGGCAATTTCAGATCTAGACTTTTGTGAAAATCATCCTGATTTATGTCAGCAGGTCAATGTGGAAGGAACGGCGCTACTTTTCCACGCATGTCAACAATTTGAGGCACATTTTAAAATGATTTCTTGGGATTTGGTAGAAGATTTAGATTCAGAATATTCCAAATCCAAAGTTGCTGCACAAAAAAATCTTGAATCGAGTGATTACAAAAATTGGTCTTGTACTAATTTCAATGAAAAAACAACCATTGAATCTCTATTCAGCTAATTTTAATTCTGAATTCTACATTCAGCATTCTGAATTATTTTATTCCTCCAAAAGACTACCTCCCCATTCAAGAACTGTAAAACCTTTTCTTTTCAGCGTTTTGATTTCTAAAGTTTTAGGTGTAAATTGGTTCGAAATAACAGTTACTTCGTTGAAAATCGCATAAACTCTTCGAAGCTGGTCTGGTTTTGGATTGATTTCTAGTTCCCCAATGACTTCACAATTTTCATCCACAAAAAATTGAACTTGAATTATTTTGAACTTTTGCAATTTCGGCGCCCAAAAAGTGATGAAATCTGTTCTTTCTTTGGCATTTAACCCCAAAACAGTTAGGTTTTTCTCCAAATATGAAATCAATGCATTTTGCGCGACAATTTCATTTGAATTTGATTTTTTGTTGCGAATCAAATAAGCGTTTTGATTTGATTCCCAAAATAGATACGGATAATTAGAACCATTCGCGGCGGTTAAATTTCCGCTCCCATCCGTTTTCATTTTCCAAGTATTGTCTGCAGGAAGTTCAGGATAAGTGAAAGTCAAAACACCCTGCGGAATCAATTTGAGAGTGAAATCAATCGGATTTTCGCTATAAGCATAAATGACCGGTTTATCGACCATGATGTTTCTTCCTGAATATTTTAAAGGAATGTAAACTGAAATGTCCATTTTGTGCTGACTTGTAAATACATGATTTTCAAAATAGATTTTTTCGTACAATGAATCTTTGTCTTGTTCTTTAGTGAAAAGCAAATATTTGGTTGATTCGTTGACCAAAACTTCAAATTCGCCCAGAGAGTTGGTTAAACCAATTTTTTTTCCATCCACGTCGTAAATAAATTGAACTGATTCCGAAGCTAGAATAAAATCAGTTGAATATGGATCCATTTCAACTTCATAAAATACTTTTCCTTTTATCAAACATTTGCCTTTGGCAATCGTCAAATCTTCGACATCAGAATTGACAATGACTTGTCTAAAAATCCTTGATTCCTTCATATCTCGCTCTTTTGCAAAAGAGGGCCAAGCTATTAAAATGAAAATAAAGCTAAAAATTGATTTCATAATTGGAAAATTAATTGGTTTTTTCTGAGACATAATAATTTGATAAATTTATTTCAATTCCGCCCCAATCGACGAAGTAAAAACCATTTCTTTCCAATGGATTCAATTGTTGTGGAACAACTTCAAAAGGAAAATCTAGTTGATTATTTCCAGCGAAAAGCATGTAAATTCGGTTCAAATGATCTGGTGTTGGATTGATTTTATACTGTGAAAATTTTTCACATTGGCTATTTTGTACAAATTGAATCAAATAATAATTGTCCTCTTGCATTTGTGGCGCCCAGAAAGTGATAAAGTCAGTTTTTTCCCTGAAATTGAATCCCAAAGCGGTTAATGTTGAATCTAAATAGGAAACGATATTTGCTTTAGAAATGATTGATCCACAAATTTCATCTTTACTTTGTTTGATACTTGCCAATTCAAAGTTGATGTTTTTTTGTTGGCTTTCCCAAAACAAATAAGGATAATTTTGAAGCGATTTTTGATCTGAAAGCACATTGTTTTCAAGTTTTATTTGCCAAGTTTGATTGCTGTTTAAACTCGGATATGCAAAAGTTAGTTCTCCTTTTGGAATCAATTGAAAATCAAATTTTGTGGTTTGATCTGAATAACAATAAATTACTGGTTTTTTGACCATAAATTCAGTTTCTTCTTTCACTTGCGTCATGAAAATTCTAAGTTTGATGCGGTGCTTATTTTTCAAAGGATAATTTTCTAAATAAGAGGAATTGTAATTCATAAGCACAAATTGTAGCACAGAATCTTTGAGTTGATTCGTCATTCTGAAATAACCTTTTGAATCACTTCGCGTCGTTTTTTTACCCGCGTTTACAATGACCTTGCTCAATTTTTCTCGTACCTGATTTTCATTGTATTTGTAGTCATAAATTGTACCTTCAATCAAATATTTCCCGTTTGGAATTTTTGCATCATATTTATCAGAAAGAATTTCATAACTCAAATGATACGGAATGTACTTTTCTGAAAAACAATAAATTGATTGAAATAAAACAACAAATAAAGCAAATTTTTTCATGTTCAATTAGTTTACAGGTTCAACGGTATTGCTAAGTTCTATTCCGCCCCAATCAACCATGTAGAATCCATTTCTCTCTAAAGGTTTGAGTTTTTGTGGCAATGCAAAGTATGGAAATTCGTTCGTTTCATTTTCCATAAAAAGCATGTAAAATCGGTTCAAATGATCTGGTTTAGGAGTAATTTCATAGCTGGCAAATTGCTCACATTCATTGTTTTGCAGGAATTGAATCAAATAGAAGTTTGACTTTTGCATTCTAGGTCCCCAATAAGTTATAAAATCTGTTTTTTCTTGTGAATTAAAGCCTAAAACTGTCAAAGTAGAATCTAAAAAAGGAACAACTTGTGATTTTGAAACCATCGAAGCATTGATTTCTATTTTGTCTTGTTTGAAAATTTCGCCTTTAAAATAAACGTTTTCTTGCTGACTTTCCCAGAATAAATAAGGATATTCTTGTTTCGATTTGTCGTCTGTTAAGTCATTGTTTTCCAGGTTCATGCTCCAAGTTTGATTTGCGTTAAATGCAGGGTAAGTAAAAGCCAATGTACCAACTGTATTGAGTTTTAAATCAAAATGAATGGGTTTTTCTGAATAACAATAAATCACGGGCTTTTCAGCTACTGGAATATCATCTTTGTAAACTTCACGAATCTTGCTGATAAATATTTTCATTTTAATATGATGCTGATCTTGAATTGGATAATTTTCAAGATAATAAGTTGGAAAACCCTTTCTGTCAATTTGGAGATAGTTTTCTGTGATTTTTGCTGTTATTTTGAACCATCCCTTGGTGTCTGTAATAACTTTTTTCGTGCCAGAGTTGATAACCAAACTACTTAATTTTTGGTTGCTTTGGATTTCGTAAACTGTGGCTTCAATGATAAACTTGCCTTTTGGAATTTTGGTGTTCTTTTCGTTCGATACAATTTTGAAACTTGCTGAATAGGCTATTTTTTCCTTTCCAAAAACAGCGAAAGCAAGACAGAAGAATATGAAAGAGATTGCAATTTTCATGGTTTCAATTTTTTATACATGATTATAAATTTACGCTTTTTATCGATACAACTAATCACATAATTCGTTCAATCAGAATGTTATTTTGTTGGTTTATATTGTACTTTTATCCACACAATTATTCGCCGAAAATTATGAAGGAAAATATTCAAACGACCTTATTTCAGTTACTCAAGCAAAAAATTGCTGGCGATGAGTCGATGGGAAATGCCTTGTCTGATTTGTTAAGTATTTCTCCTGATGCAGTTTATCGGCGGTATCGAAATGAAACGCCACTCACCATTCATGAGTTGAAGAAAATTTGCAATCATTATTCAATTTCATTTGATGCTTTGTGCGAAATGGGAGAGGGAAAAGTGGTGTTTTCTTATCCGCCGCTAAATACGTTTGATTTCAGTTTAGAATCTTACTTGGAAGGAATTTTACAAGCTTTTCAGAAGTTAAAGTCACTTTCTGGCCCAGAAATTATATTATCGGTGAATAATGTTCACTTATTTCAATTGCTAAATTTTCCGCAATTGGTTCGTTTCAAATTGTACTTTTGGGCGAAAACGCATTTGCAGATTCCTGATTACAAGGATAAACCTTTCAGACATGAAAAAACAAGTGAAAACGCTTTTGCGCTAGGGAAAGAAATTTTGCAGATTTACAATTCAATACCATCTAAAGAAATTTATGACTTTGATTTCATGCGCGGATTTATGCGTCAAATTCAATATTACTACAAAGCACATCATTTTGAAGATCCAGAATACGCTTTGTTTTTATTTGACCGAATGTTACTGATGTCTAATCATTTGAAAGAACAAGCGAATGTTGGAAAAAAATTTATGTTTGGAACTCAAGCACCTGCCTCAGGAAATTCGTATGAAATGTATTTGAATGAAACGATTAATTCTGATGTGACTTTCTATTATAAAAGTAAAGAACAACAAGGATTGTATTTGACACACAACATTATGAACTATCTCGAAACGACTAATCAAAGTTATGTTTCAGATTCAAAGATGATTATAGACAAGCAACTGGCAAATTCTAGTTTGATTAGTATAGTGAACGAAAAAGAACGCAATCATTTCTTTTATGAATTTGACCGAACAATTCATCTTTTTAGAAAGAAAATAGAAGCTGATTTAGAAAGTTAGATGCCATTATTTGCGTATTTCGCAACTCATTCTGGTTCACCTGCTGAATTCAGTTTTTAAATACGGGATTTTTACAGAAATATTTGTTCAATCAAAAAACAAATAAAGTATGAAAACAAAAATCTTTTTTTCAGTATTAGTTTGCTTTTCATTTTTAAAAGTGAATGGCCAAGAAAAACCAAATGAACCAACTACTTCAACAAATCTTCCAACACTTGCTGTTGCAAATCCTTATGTAAATGGATTGACTTTCAAAGCAGAAACTGTTTCCAAAATGATTCGTTTGGAATTAATCAAAATGAAAAAATACAAAGTGTATGATGTTTTCGACATGGCAGATGTTTTGAAAGGAAACGCTGAATTTTTGAATGAATGTTATGGTCAAAACTGTTTGGTCAAAATGGGCAAAGAGTTGAATGTGGATTATGTGATGTGCGGTAGTTTCGACGGTTTGGGCAACAAAATTGCTATCACGATCAAAATTGTCGATGTAAAAAATCACACTATTTTAAAATCTGCTGTAAAAGAATTTGACAACCAAGAGTTGGAATTACAGCGCATGATTGAAATTTTATTGAAAGAAATGCATGATATTGAATTTTCAAAGGAAACAAGTGATCGTTTGTCTTTTAAAAATGAGCTTATTACTTCAAACAACATTGGTAAAATCAATAATTCTGGTCCTAGAATAGGAATGGCATATTTGATTGGGTCAGTAAATGAATTTGCTGTTAGACCAGAATCACAGGGAGGTTTAGGTATTTTTCCAGGAGTAAGTATGATTGGATATCAAATGGAAAAACAGTATGTTGGAACTGAAAATTTTTCGTCGTTGATTGAATGTGTCGTCAATGTTTCAGGCTTGGAGCAAGGTCAATTTATACCTTCACTGACTTTAATGAATGGTTTTCGATTTGGGAAATCAGGTTGGGAAATTGCCTTTGGTCCTGGTTTTGGAATCAAACAAACTTCGAATGGCTTTTTTGATAAGCAAAACCAATTCAGTGATAATCAACAATATTTTTCTGACTCCGATTGGGCAAAATATGCCGAAAGAAACTATTCTAATTTGCCTCAATACAATACGACAGGTAAATTTGTGGCTCCAACGCCAGATAAATTCGATCACACTTATAATTTCGATAAGAAATTTGGAGACACTAGAGGGAAATATTCAATGAATACGATGTTTGTATTTGGAGTTGGAAGAACATTTCGAGCTGGTGCTCTGAATATTCCAGTGAATATTTTTTATTCATCACAAAAAGGCGGCGGAATGACAGGAATAAATGTTGGTTTCAATGTTCAAAAAAGAAAGAAGAGAATTAACGATTAAGGTTGTAAATGAAAATCGTTCTATTACGGGACGATTTTCATTTTTTTAGATATTTCTTATTCTATTTTTATACCAATTACAATCACGTCATCTGTTTGCTCTTCAGTTCCTTGCCATTCTAGGAAGAATTTATTTAGCATTTCTTTTTGGATATTCATTGGCAAATTTATATTTTGTTCTAGCAATTCAAGGAATCTTCTTTTGAGCATTTTTTTCCCTTTTAAACCGCCAAATTGAGAATAATATCCATCAGAATTGAGGTAAATAATATCTCCAATTTTAGTTTGTAGAGTAATTGGCGTATAAATCGCTGGTTCGGATAGTTTAGAAAATCCACCAATCCCTTTATCATTTCCGGGGATTTCTTGCATTTTTTTTCCATCAAAATAATAAATTGGTCTTTGAGCACCAGCAAAAGTAATTTTTAAAGTAGCCTTTTCAAATCTAACCAAAGCGATGTCCATTCCATCTTTAACTAACTCGTCTTTTTGATTGAGTGATTTTGTTATTGATTTGTGCAATTTATAAAGTATGTCACTTGGTTCATCATGGTGATTTTTAATTATGACACTATTTAAAGTTTGATTAGCGATAATACTCATCAGTGCCCCAGGTACTCCATGTCCAGTGCAATCTACCACAGCGACATATTTGTATTTTTCATCTTCATGTCCCCAATAGAAATCTCCTGAAACCACATCTTTTGGCATCCAGAGAATAAAACTTTCAGCAAACATTTTAGACAAATCATCAACTTTTGGAAGTATAGCTTTTTGAATATTATTTGCATAATTGATGCTGTCTGAAATGTCTTGATTGTGCGCCTTTAAAATAAGATTTATATTGAATAGTTCTTTTGTTCTTTCAAGGACTTTATCTTCAAGTATCGCCATAGTGCGTTCATTAATTTCCTGTTTCTCTAGCTCAGCAATTTTTCGTTCCGTTATGTCATATCCTATAGAAATATATTGAGTTGGTTTTCCATTTTCATCTAAAAAAGGGACAATAGTCGTATCTACCCAAAATAAGGTATCATCTTTTCTCTTGTTTTTAATTTCATTTTTCCAGATTTTCCCAGATGAAATTGTTTTCCAAAGATCCTGAAAGAATGCTGGGGAATGATAACCAGAATAGATAATCCTGTGATTTTGATTGATTAATTCGGTATTTGAATAATTTGAAATAGCGCAGAAATTTTTGTTTACGTGGGTTATATTTCCAAGTGTATCAGTTATTGATACTATAGATGATTCATCAATTGCATTCCGATAATCAGAAATTATTTTGAAACTAGATTTTAAATCTTCTTCTGAAGAAATTCGAGATGTAATATCTCTATAATTTACAATAAAAGATTTGATATTTTCATCCGTTAAGAGATTGATGACAGATCCTTCGACCCAAACAATCCCGCTATTTTTGTGTTTGATTCTCAACTGAAATGGAATTGAAATTCCGGGTTCATTTTTAGCTTTTTCGAATTTTTCCAAACTCAGTCCCAAATCTTCTTCATAAACGAAATCTGTAAAATTTTGATAATCAATATCCCCATGTGTGTAATTTGTTATTCTTTCAACTGCAGCTGAACTGTAACTGACTAAACTGTTTTCATTAATCAGGATGATTGCATCACTAATATTTTCAGTCAATGCCTGAAGTTTGTAGTAACTTTTCTTTAATTCATCATCTGCGTTTTTCTTTTCAGTAATGTCAGTTGTAAAAATCATGACGTGATTCACTTGCTCTTCACTAATCATTGCAACAAACCTTGATTTTGTCCAAAGCTTTCCTAAAAGCGATTCAACTTCTTGATCGTCTCCTGTTTGAAAACATCTCGAAAGTGCTTCTGATATAACTTTTCTGCTGACTTCTGGTAAAACTTCGATACAATCTCGCCCAATTAAATCTTCAACCGGTCGACCCCCAGGAATTGTGCGGTTGATGGATTCGATTTTAAAAAATTTGTTTATTATTAAAATGATATCAGGTGAATTTTCAAATTGATATTCATAAAGCTCTTTGGCTTTCATATGCTCAGTAATCACTTCAGTCAACATGATGATACCGCCAACCTCACCAGATGATTTGTGCCAAGGTCTAATTTCCCATCTCAACCATTCTTTCCTTCCATCTTCTCTTATGAAATAGTCTTCATCGCATCTTTCGATAGCGCCTTTCAAACATTTTTGATGGATTTCTTTCCATCTATCAGTTATTTCAGGAAAAATTTCATAATGTGTTTTTCCTATAATATCTTGACCATACAAACCATAATCTGTAATCCATCGACGACTTCTTGCAATGTATTTCATATTTGTATCAAGCATGGCAAGTGAAGCAGGACTGTGTTCGATAAATAAAGCCAGTTGTTCTTTACTTTCTTTCAGTGCAGATTGAGTTTTTTGTTCTTCACTAATATTTCTGGCCAAGGACAAGATGGCATTTTTGCCATTGTAAATAATTTTATGAGATGAAATCTCCATCTGCAGTACCAAGCCATTTTTGGTTAGGTGTCTCCATTTATTTTTAGATTCATACAATTCATCTTTGGATTTCATTTTTTCAGCAAAATCTTTAAGTAGTGTATGATCTTCAGCTGGTCGAATATCTAGCATATCCATTTTAGACCATTCTTCTTCTGAATATCCATATTTTTGAATAACTGAGTCGTTTACTTCCAAAATTCGCAATGATTCTATATCCCATATTATAATAAAAGCTGGAGCTTTGCTGAATAGATATCGGTATTTTTTTTCAGAATCTTTGATGGCTATTTCCGCCTTTTTTTGTTCCGTTATATTTCTAATGATAGCAATAAAACCTAGATCTTCTTGAAGATAATTTCGAATCTCAACAAAAACTTGATTACCATTTTTTGTTACAATGTTTCTTTCAGTTATCCCAATTTTGGTTTTTCTAATTTCATTTAAGAAATATTCTTGCTGTCTTATTTCCTCTTCTGTATCTACTAGTCTTGAAATATGCAAACCGATTAATTCTTTATCTGAATATTCTAACAATTTATAAGCTGCTGGATTTGCATCAATAATATTTGCATTTGCATCAAGAATAAGAATAATATCTTCTGATTTTTCAATGAAAAGTTGCAGTCTAAGATCTTTCTTTGCAATTTCTTTTTTACTTGAATCAAGTGCAACTAGAATACTTTTTGTTTTAGAAAAGACAAAAAGTACTAATGCAAGAATTAGTATAAAAGAAATTGAAATTGCGATGGTAAGATTTTTTTTGATTTTATCTGAAGTTTGTTTATTTAATCTGTCAATGTTTTTTATACATCTTTCTTCATATTTTATTAAAGCACTCAGCTTAAGCAGAGCATTATCTATATTAGGTAGTAGTTGCGTTTCATTAATTTTTTGCAGGTTGATTTTTTGTTTGATTTTAATTTCATTTTTTACCAGTCTGATTGATTGAATCGAAAGGTCTATTGCTCTGTCAGTTTTTAAGATTAATTTTTTTTCAAACGAATTACTTTCTTTTGATTTAAAAACTCTCCAACATTTGAGAATTAACTTCTCTTTGTCCTCAATGTTAATTAATGCTTTTTTAGAACCACTCTCCGAAATATTCACTTCAAAAGTATTTTTTAAAATACCATGACTAAGTGAATGTCGCATAGTAGTCAAATTTGCTACTGGAATAATTCGATTTTCGTAATTTTTTTCATTTTGACTATTGATTTTGTTTAGTTCAGTAATGCAGTATAAGCTTACACCAAAAAGTAAAACACAGAAAAACAATACTAAATGTGCTATTTTAATTGAACTATTTATAGTGAAATTTTTTCTCTTATTCATAAATATGACTTTATTTCTAAATAATTCAAAAATAAAAGGCAACTGGCAAAGTCAATTTTAGAAAAATCACTTAATCAAAAATACTACTAAAATAGTTGAAAAGCAATTTTAGTTTAAATAATCACAAAAAACTCACATTAATTAATTTCAAAAATTCTTGAACAATGGTAAATTCTTGTTTGGATTTCTGATCACCATTTTTTTATATTATTTCAAAGCTTTTAACATTAATTGTCATTTATCTATGAAAAATTTTATCTTTACCGACTAAATAAAAACCGTCAAAAATTACTTTTTTTTATTAGAAATTCATTTTCAAAACTATGTTAGGAAAACTATTCAAAAAAAAATCAATTGATTTACTGCTCAAAGAAGCTGCTGCCAATGAAGGTGGTTTAAAGAAAACATTAGGCGCTTGGTCTCTAATTGCTCTAGGAATTGGTGCTATTATTGGTGCTGGTTTATTCGTAAATACAGCAAAAGCTTCTGCTGAAGCTGCTGGGTCTGGTGTAACATTATCTTTTGCTGTTGCAGCAATTGGTTGCGCTTTTGCAGGTCTTTGTTATGCTGAATTTGCATCAACGATTCCAATTGCAGGTAGTGCGTATACGTATTCTTATGCTACTCTTGGTGAAATTGTTGCTTGGATAATCGGTTGGGCTTTGGTGATGGAATATGCTTTAGGTGCCGCAACAGTTTCTATCGCGTGGAGTGAATATTTAAATAACCTACTCGGCGGTGCTATACCCTATGAATGGTGTCACTCTCCTTTTGAACATGTAAATAAGGTAATAGGAAATGATAATATCATGCAATTTTCTGCGAAATTGGCATCTCACGCCAAACAAGGTGTATTGATTTTAACGGATGCGGAACTTTCTAAAGTTACTCCAGCGCTAAAAAACATGGTTCATACGACCAATGGTTTAGTCAATTCGCCTGCACTTTTAATACTAGTTGCCGTTTCTTTATTGCTTATCAAAGGAACACAAGAATCTGCTTTCTTTAATGGAATTATGGTTTTTATTAAAGTTGCCATTGTATTAATTTTTATTGTGATTGGTTGGAGTTATATCAAACCAGAAAATCATACACCTTATTTAATTCCTGAAAGCACAATTGGACATGAAGGAATCTTTAAATGGGGATGGGGTGGAGTTCTTGGTGGAGCTGCTATCGTTTTCTTTGCATTCATTGGTTTTGATGCGGTTTCAACAGCTGCACAAGAAGCTAAAAATCCTAAAAGAGATATGCCAATAGGTATTCTTGGTTCGTTAGTTGTTTGTACCATTCTTTACATTCTTTTTGCGCACGTTTTAACTGGTGTTGCTCATTGGTCAGAATATGGTGCTGCTGGTAAAGAGGCCTCTGTTTCATACGCAGTCAACACCTACATGAAAGGTTATGGTTGGCTGGGAACAAGTATTACTGTCGCCATTCTTGCTGGTTTTTCTTCTGTTATTTTAGTGATGTTGATGGGACAAACACGTGTTTTTTATTCAATGTCAAAAGATGGTTTGATCCCAAAATTATTTTCAGATCTTCATCCAAAATTCAAAACGCCTTACAAATCAAATTTGATGTTGTTGTTGATGGTAGGTTCATTTGCTGCATTTGTGCCTGGAAGTGTTGCTGGAGATTTAACGTCATTTGGAACCTTATTTGCCTTTATCATTGTTTGTGCTGGTATTTTGGTAATGAGAAAAAATTTCCCAAATCTTCATCGTCCATTTAGAACACCATTGGTTCCTTTAGTTCCTATCTTGGGAATTTTGGTTTGCCTAATGATGATTTTAGCACTTGATTTAACAACTTTAACAGTTGCTGGAATATGGATGGTTGCTGGTTTATTCATTTATTTTGGTTACAGTAGAAGACATAGTTTGTTGAATAAACAAAGTGATGATTCTGCAAATGATTCAAACGAAACGAAAGAAGATTAAATTTTAAAATTACTAGTACAAAAAGTCAGTCAATTTTTTTGATTGACTTTTTGTTTTTATGCCCAATTTTATGTCACAAAATCAAGAATTAAAACGTACGCTCGGACTTTTCGATGCCACTAGTATTGTCGCTGGTTCGATGATTGGTTCAGGAATATTTATCGTGACAACCATCATGGCGCGAGATATTGGTTCTGTAGGTTGGATGCTGGTTTTGTGGGTGCTAACGGGTTTAATTACTGTTTTTGCTGCCTTGAGTTACGGCGAATTAGCTGGAATGATGCCAAATGCTGGTGGACAATATGTTTACATTCAACGTGCTTATGGCCGAATGGTCTCTTTTTTATATGGTTGGACAGTTTTTACAGTCATTCAAACAGGCGTAATTGCCGCTGTGGCAGTTGCCTTCGCTAAGTTTACAGCTGTTTTTTTTCCTGAATTAAACACAGTAATTTATCAGTTTTCAAAAACTTTCGCTTTGACGTATGCGCAATTACTAGCCATTTTTTCAATCGTTTTTTTGACTTTTATCAATACGAGAGGCATTCAAAATGGAAAAAGAGTTCAATTGATTTTTACCTCTGCGAAACTCATAGCACTTTTCGCGCTGATTGTTTTAGGCTTGGCCGTTGGATTGAAAACAGATACTTTGGCAAATAATTTTCACGACATGTGGACGGCAAGTCAAACTATCATGAAAGATGGAAAAGTAACTGCCGTTATACCAATTGCAGGTTTTGCATTATTAGGCGCAATGGGTGCAACCATTATCAATTCACTTTTCTCCTCAGATGCATGGAACAACGTAACTTTTATCGCTGCTGAAATCAAAGACCCCAAGAAGAATATTCCCAGAAGTTTGTTCTTGGGAACTTTAATTGTGACAATCATCTACATTTTGGCGAATTTAGCCTATTTGGCTTTGCTACCAATGCATGGAAGTAATGAAGCAACCACCATCGTTGGCAAGGGAATTA
Organism: Crocinitomicaceae bacterium; assembly: GCA_040403095.1. Taxonomy (GTDB): domain Bacteria; phylum Bacteroidota; class Bacteroidia; order Flavobacteriales_D; family Crocinitomicaceae; genus JAQVCM01. Next base: position 100,874 of record JBBALI010000005.1, on the reverse strand, counting down.
TGTTTGCAACTGAAGATCGAGTAGGAACAGCGGCTTCTTCTATGATTTTTGGTGAAATCGCCGTTTATTTAATGGCAGGACTTATTATGATTTCAACCTTTGGTTGCAATAACGGATTGATATTATCTGGTTCAAGACTGTTTTATGCCATGTCAAACGACAAATTGTTTTTCAGAAAAGCAGGTGTTTTAAACAAAAATCAAGTGCCAGCAACTGCGCTTTGGTTGCAATGTGTTTGGGCTTGCGTACTTTGTATTTCAGGTAAATATGGAGATTTATTGATGTATTCAACTTTTGCGTCTTTGATTTTTTATATTCTGACAATCGCTGGAATCTTTATCTTGCGCAAAAAAGAGCCAGATACTGAAAGGCCATACAAAGCATTCGGTTATCCAATCATTCCTGCGCTTTATCTTTTAGTGACTCTTTCAATTTGTATTGATTTGTTGATTTATCAGCCTTTAAACACAGGACTTGGCTTGGGAATTGTCTTACTTGGAATTCCAGTTTACTATTTGACACAAAATAAATCCAAATAATTCTTGTTGATATTTCTAAATTGTGTATTTTTAGTTTCTAGAAACAGCTAGATGCAAAATCCAATTCATTTTTCAAAAAGATCTCGTAGAGCGATAGTTATCTTCACAATCACCATGATTGTTGTTGTTTTGATTCCTAGATTTTATTTTTTGATCAATCCTCCTCAAAAATTCACTTTCTCGCAAACTCCTTTTCAAAAGGAAAACTATAAAAACATTGAATTTAAAAAAAGAGAAAAGAAACAATATTTTAAAAAATCTTCCAAATTCAAAATTCCACCATCCAAATTCGATCCAAATAAATACAGTGAAGCCGAATGGATAAAACTTGGAATGAGTCCTAAGCAAGCTGCAATAATTTTAAAGTTTGGCAAAAGAGGATTTTACTCAGAGGAAGATTTGAAGCGTGTTTTTGTAATCTCAGACCAATTTTACACTGTAATTAAAGACTCATTGATTTTTCCAACTAAACCAACATACAATAAATTCGAAAAATCAGAATTTGAAGTTAAAAAAATTGCGAAGATTGAAGTAAATTCTGCAACAGAAGAAGAATTACTTACCGTGAAAGGAATCGGACCATTTTTCGCTAAACAAATTATTAAAAAGCGAACTGAATTGGGTGGATTCATCAATAAAGAACAATTACTTGAAGTTTGGAAGTTTGATCAAGAAAAGTTAGATATTATTGCGCCAAATATTTCTGTAAATCCCAATTTGATTCAAAAAATCAATATCAATACGGCGCCAGTTGAGCTATTGAAAGCACATCCATACATCAAATGGAACATTGCTAATTCAATTGTAAAAATACGTGCACAGATTGGAACTTTCAAAAAAATTGAAGATCTTAAAAAGTCTGTTTTAATTACGGACGAGGTTTTTGAAAAATTGAAACCTTATGTAATAGTGGAATGACGAATTACATTTCAAATGATTTCAATCAAATCTAATTATTGAGGATTGTTCTTCAATAAATTCTTCGTAAAATTGTACCCTAAAATAAACAATGTTTGATATGTTTTTGGATGAAAGTTCTTAGTCAAATCAAGATAGTTTTTAATTGTAAAATATATTCCAAATTCAATGATTGAAAATCAAATAAAATCGGTAATTCGTGATGTTCCTAATTTTCCAAAGGAAGGAATTATTTTCAAAGACATCACACCCATCATGATGAATCCAGTTTTGTCAGCTGAGATTTTAGATCATTTGGTTGAGTTATATAAAGACCTAAAAATCGATAAAATTGCAGGAATTGAAAGCAGAGGCTTTTTATTTGGATATCCATTAGCAATTAGATTAGGCGTTCCATTTGTCTTGATTAGAAAATCTGGAAAATTGCCCTACGATAAAATTGGTTATTCGTACGACCTTGAATATGGGAGTGCAACCATTGAAATGCATACAGATTCTATCGAAAAAGGAGAGAAAGTTTTAATCCATGACGATTTATTAGCCACAGGAGGATCCGCAGCTGCAGCGGCTGAGCTGGTTAAAATGTGTGGAGGTGAAATTTTCGGCTTTAACTTTCTAGTTTCGTTAGATTTTTTAGAAGGAGAAACAAAATTGAAACAATATACTGAGAATATTGTTAATTTAGTGCGCTATTAAGCAAATTGATATAAAACAAAAGTTTACCCCAATACACATTAAAATGAATTTTGAATTAAGCGAAAACCAAAAAATGATCGCGCAAATGGTGCGTGATTTTGCAGAAAAAGAAATCCGTCCTAACTTTATGGAATGGGACGAAACGCAAGAATTCCCTGTACATGTTTTCAAAAAACTAGGTGAATTAGGTTTGATGGGTGTTTTTATTCCTGAAGAATATGGTGGTTCTGGATTTGGTTATGATGAATACATTACAGTTGTTTCTGAAATCGCAAAAGTTTGTGGGTCAATTGGTTTGTCAGTAGCTGCGCACAATTCACTTTGTACAGGACACATTTACTATCACGGTTCAGAAGCCCAAAAGAAAAAATATTTGCCTCTGCTTGCAAGTGCAGAATGGATTGGTGCTTGGGGTTTGACTGAAACAGGAACTGGTTCTGATGCAGGTGGAATGAATACTACAGCAGTGCTTGAAGGAAACGAATGGGTTTTGAATGGTTCAAAAAACTTCATTACGCATGGTAAATCAGGAGATGTTGCAGTTGTAATTGCTCGTACTGGCGAAAAAGGAGATTCAAAAGGAATGTCAGCCTTTATCATAGAAAAAGGTACACCTGGATTTTCTGCTGGAAAAAAAGAAAATAAAATGGGAATGCGCGCTTCCGAAACTTGTGAATTGATTTTTGACAATTGCAGAATTCCAGCCGAAAACCTAATTGGTGAAGTTGGAAAAGGTTTCCAACAAGCGATGCAAATCTTAGACGGAGGAAGAATCTCGATTGGAGCATTGGCTTTAGGTATTGCAAAAGGCGCCTATGAAGCAGCAGTAAAATATTCAAAAGAAAGAGAACAATTTGGAAAACCAATTTCACAATTTCAAGCAATCGCTTTCAAATTGGCTGATATGGCGACGCAAATTGAAGCAGCAGAATTATTGTTGTATCAAGCTTCCTATTTGAAAAACAACAAGAAAAATTTGACAAAAGAATCAGCAATTGCGAAGTATTACGCTTCTGAAGTTGCAGTGAAAGTGGCCAACGAAGCTGTTCAAATTTTTGGAGGATATGGTTATACAAAAGATTTCCCTGTTGAGAAGTTTTACCGTGATGCCAAGCTTTGTACAATTGGTGAAGGAACGTCTGAAATTCAAAAATTAGTAATTTCTAGAGAAATTTTAAAATAAACTTGTTTTTTCAAAATTTGGAAGTATCTTTGCAACCCAATTAGAAAGAAATTTAATAAATAAAAATATGTTAATTATTCCTGTAAAAGAAGGCGAAAACATCGAGAGAGCGCTTAAGAAATACAAAAAGAAATTCGATAAAACGAATGTAATGAAAGAATTGAGAGCTAGAAAAGAGTTCATCAAGCCTTCTGTTATCAATCGTCAAGAAAATATCAAAGCAGCTTATAAAGAAAAAATGATTTCTGCAGAAATGTAAGAAACTTTTATTCTAAAATAACGTTAAAGGAGTCTATATGGCTCCTTTTTTTGTTTTAGAAGATTTCAATAATTACCTACTCACTGAGAAAAGGGTTTCTGACCATACAATCACTGCATACTTAAACGACCTAAAACAATTTCTTGATTTTACGAATATCAGCACGATTTCAGAATTGCAAGAAGTCAATCATCAATTAGTTCGTTCTTGGATTGTCGAATTGATCGAGTCCAATATTGACAGAAGATCTGTAAATCGCAAACTTTCCACACTCAGGTCTTTTTATAAATGGGCGCAAAAGCAATCGTTGGTTGAGAATAACCCGATGCTCAAAGTCCAAGGGCCAAAACAAGAAAAGAGATTGCCTTCATTTGCAAAGCAAAGTGAGATTTCCATTGAAAAGACAGAAGCAATGTTTGCGCAAGATTTTGAAGGAGTAAGGGATCATTTGATTGTTGAGATGTTTTATCAGACAGGAATTCGTTTGTCTGAATTGATTGAATTGAAACAAAAAGATGTTTCTTTAAGAAATATTAAGGTTTTAGGAAAACGCAATAAAGAACGTATCATCCCGATTAGTGATGAATTGAATACATTGATTCAAAAATATTTAGAGTTTAAAAAACAAATGGGAATTGATTCTTTTTATTTTTATGTTCTCCAAAACGGAAATAAGTTGTATCCAAAGTTTGTTTATCGAAAAATAAATTATTACCTTGGTAGTGTAACGAGTTTAGATAAAAAAAGTCCACATGTTTTGAGACATACTTTTGCAACACATATGTTGAATAATGGAGCAGGGTTAGAAACATTAAAAGATTTATTAGGTCATGCAAATTTATCTGCAACGCAGGTATACACGCACAACTCATTTGCACAGTTAAACAATATTTATTCACAAGCCCATCCTCGTGGGCACAAAAAAGAGTAGTTATGGACATTAAAATTCATTCAATCCATTTCGATGCGGATCAAAAATTGTTAGATTACATCAATGACAAAGTTTCAAAACTTTCATTATTTTTTGATCACATTATTGCTGGTGAAGTTTTTTTAAGATTAGATAAAAGCAGTGACAAAGAGAATAAAATTACAGAGATAAAGATTTTAATTCCAGGCAAAGAGTTGTTTGCAAAAAAACAATGCAAATCTTTTGAAGAGGCAGCAGATTTAGTGGTTGAAGCTTTGAGAAAACAAGTTGTTAAGCATAAAGAAAAAGTGTAATTAATTATTGATAATTAGAAGATTATAGTGGGCAGCACCTTGTTGCCCACTATTTTTTTGAAAATATTTTTTAAAAAACTTATAAAAAGACTTGCTACAACAGAAATCTTTCATACATTTGCAAACCCAAACGGGAAAATAACACAGAAATCGTTCTTTAAAATTTTATATTACCAAATTTCAATGTGCCGGTGTAGCTCAGTTGGCTAGAGCAGCTGATTTGTAATCAGCAGGTCGGGGGTTCGAGTCCCTCCACCGGCTCAAAATGGGGGTGTCGCATAGTGGCTATTGCAGCAGACTGTAAATCTGTCACCGTAAGGTATCGTTGGTTCGAGTCCATCCACCCCCACAATCATTGAAATAAAATAATAAGCGGGAGTAGCTCAGTTGGTAGAGCGTCAGCCTTCCAAGCTGAGGGTCGCGAGTTCGAATCTCGTCTCCCGCTCAAAAAAAGATTTTAAAGAACGATGCCGGTGTAGCTCAGGGGTAGAGTGCTTCCTTGGTAAGGAAGAGGTCACGAGTTCAAATCTCGTCATTGGCTCAGACAAAGGATTCATCCACAATTTATGGGTGAAATTTTGTATATTTAAAAGTTAGGCAATTTATTAATAACTAAGTAACAAATAAAACAATGGCTAAGGAAAATTTTAATCGTTCCAAACCACACGTTAACATCGGGACTATCGGTCACGTTGACCACGGTAAAACAACATTAACAGCTGCTATTTCAAGCGTACTTGCTTCGAAAGGTTTGGCTGCAGTACGTGATTTCTCTTCAATTGATAACGCACCTGAAGAAAAAGAGCGTGGTATTACAATTAACACATCTCACATTGAGTATGAAACCTTAGTTCGTCACTACGCTCACGTAGACTGTCCAGGTCACGCGGATTACGTAAAGAACATGGTTACTGGTGCTGCTCAAATGGATGGAGCGATCTTAGTGGTTGCTGCAACTGATGGACCAATGCCACAAACACGTGAGCACATCCTTTTAGGTCGCCAAGTAGGTGTTCCAAGAATGGTTGTTTTCATGAACAAAGTGGATATGGTTGATGATCCAGAATTATTGGAATTAGTTGAGATGGAAATCCGTGAGTTGTTATCTTTCTACAATTATGATGGTGATAACGCTCCAGTAATTCAAGGTTCTGCATTAGGTGCATTGAACGGAGAAGAGCAATGGGTTGCTAAAATTGACGAATTGATGGATGCAGTCGATACTTATATCGAACTTCCTCCACGTGATGTTGATAAGCCTTTCTTGATGCCAGTTGAAGATGTATTTACAATTACTGGTCGTGGTACTGTAGCAACAGGACGTATCGAAACAGGTGTAATCAACTCTGGTGAAGCTGTAGATATCTTAGGTATGGGTGATGTTAAATTATCTTCTACTGTAACAGGTGTTGAAATGTTCCGTAAAATCTTGGATAGAGGTGAAGCAGGTGACAACGTTGGTCTGTTGTTAAGAGGTATTGAAAAATCTCAAATCAAAAGAGGAATGGTTATCGCTAAACCAGGTTCAACTACACCACACACTGATTTCAAAGCTGAGATTTATGTTTTGAAAAAAGAAGAAGGTGGTCGTCACACACCATTCCATAACAAATACCGTCCACAGTTTTATTTCCGTACAACTGACGTTACTGGTGAAATCTTTATGACTGATGGTCGTGAGATGGTTATGCCAGGTGATAACGTAACAATCAATGTTAAATTGATCGTACCAGTAGCAATGGATAAAGGTTTACGTTTCGCTATCCGTGAGGGTGGTAGAACAGTAGGAGCTGGACAAGTTACTGAAATCATCGCTTAATAAGCAACGATTATATAATTTTAAAGGGGAGTTCGCTCCCCTTTTTACGCGGGTGTAGCTCAGCTGGTAGAGTAGTGGTCTCCAAAACCATTGGTCGTGAGTTCGAATCTTACCGCCCGCGCAAATACTGAGAAAAGTGTCGAAAATTAAAAATTATATTGACGAAACTGTCAACGAAATGGTTCACAATGTAACGTGGCCAACCTGGAAAGAATTACAGAGCAACACCATTATTGTGGTAGTTGCTTCCGTGATTTTTGCGCTTTTGGTTTTTGTAATGGATTTCCTTTTTGGAATTTCAGCAAGCGACAAGTCTTTTTGGAGAGGAGCATTAGGTTTTATTTACAATATGTTTAATTAAGCGTAATGGGAGATATTAAAAAGAGATGGTACGTCGTTAGATCCGTGAGTGGAAAAGAGAAAAAAGTGAAAGAATATCTTGATCTTGAAATTTCTCGATTGAAACTTACAGACTACGTTGACCAAGTGTTGATTCCAACTGAAAAAGTTTTCCAAATTAGAAATGGAAAGAAAATCAGTAAAGAGAAAGCATATCTTCCTGGTTATGTTTTGATAGAAGCAGCTTTGGTTGGAGAAGTTCAACACGTTATCAAAGGAATTCCAAATGTTATTGGTTTCTTAGGTACCGAAAAAGGTGGTGATCCAGTTCCAATGCGACTTTCAGAAGTGAATAGAATCCTTGGTAAAGTAGATGAATTGACAAGTACTGAGGAAGAAATGAAAATTCCTTTTGTTGTTGGTGAACCAGTTAAGGTAATTGATGGACCTTTCAATAATTTCAGTGGAGTTATTGACGAAATCAATGAAGATAAAAAGAAACTCAAAGTGATGGTGAAAATTTTTGGAAGAAAGAATCTTCTGGAGTTGAGCTATATGCAAGTTGAGAAAGAAGTATAATTGTATATTAACCGCAGGAGTGGGTAAACGTCATAAAGCTTCCCGTTGGACGTCCATGCTTGACTGCACAAACTATAAATAAATGGCTAAAGAAGTAGCAGCATTGATCAAATTACAGATCAAAGGTGGCGCAGCCAATCCAGCTCCTCCAGTTGGTCCCGCACTTGGTGCAAAAGGGGTCAACATTATGGAATTCTGCAAGCAGTACAACGCTAGAACGCAGGATAAGCCAGGAAAGGTTTTGCCATGTGTTATCACTGTTTACAGTGATAAATCATTTGATTTCGTTATCAAAACGCCTCCAGCCGCGATTCAAATCTTGGAACAAGCAAAACTTAAAAAAGGTTCTGCAATGCCTAACAAAACAAAGGTAGGTTCTATGAATTGGGATCAGGTAAAAGCAATCGCAGAGGACAAAATGGCTGATTTAAATTGTTTTACAATTGATTCAGCAATGACTATGATTGCAGGAACGGCAAGAAGTATGGGTGTAACTGTTAGAGGTGGTGAAGCACCAAAAACTAAATAACTGTTGAGTCATGGGTAGAGTATCTAAAAAGAGAAAAGAAGTTCTTGCTAAATATGATTTAGTGAAAGCTTACACCTTGGGTGAGGCATGTGATTTGGTGAAAAACATCACAACAACAAAATTCGATGCTTCTGTTGATATCAGTGTAAGATTAGGAGTTGATCCTCGTAAAGCTAATCAAATGGTACGTGGTACTGTAGCTTTGCCTCACGGAACTGGAAAGGATGTAAAAGTACTTGTACTTTGTACTCCTGACAAAGAAGCTGAAGCAATTGCAGCAGGTGCTGAGTACGTTGGATTAGATGAATACATTGAGAAAATCAAAGGAGGTTGGACTGACATCGACGTGATTATCACAATGCCATCTGTTATGGGTAAAGTTGGAGCATTAGGTAGAATTCTAGGACCTAGAAGTTTAATGCCTAATCCTAAAACTGGAACTGTAACAATGGAAGTTGGTAAAGCAGTTGAAGAAGTGAAAGCAGGGAAAATTGATTTCAAAGTTGACAAGTACGGAAATATCCATACCGCAATTGGAAAAGCAAGTTTCGATGGAACAAAGCTTAGAGAAAATGCAATGGAATTGATCGGTGCTTTGAATAAATTGAAACCATCTGCTGCAAAAGGTACATACATCAAAAGTGTATTTATCAGTTCAACGATGAGTCCAAGTATTAACATTGATGCTAAATCTGTGGTAGCTTAAAAACTTAGTAATTATGACAAAAGAACAAAAAGCTCAGTACATAGATGAATTAGCAGCAGAATTATCCACGGCAGGTGTTTTTTACCTAGCCGACACTTCAGAGTTGACTGTGGAAACAATCAATCAATTGAGAAGAAGATGTTTTCAATCAAATATTCGCTTAAAAGTTGTGAAAAACACACTACTTGCTAAAGCAATGAATCAAATTGAAGGAAAAGATTACGGTCAATTGCAAGAAGTTTTGGCTGGACCAACATCTATCATGTTTTCAGAAGTAGGTAATTTACCTGCAAAAATCATCAAGGATTTCCGTAAGAAAAGTGCAAAACCTATTCTTAAAGGAGCATTCATTGACGAAGCAGTTTTTATTGGTGATGATCAACTTGATACCCTTGTTTCATTGAAAAGCAAAGAGGAATTGGTTGGTGAAATCATTGGATTGCTTCAAAGTCCTGCGAAAAATGTTATCTCTGCCCTTAAAGGTCAAGGTGGTAAGATCGCTGGAATTCTTAAAACGCTCGAGGAAAGAGCTTAATAACTTCCAACAAATAAATTATTGTAAAATCATTTTTTAAAATAAACAAAAATGGCTGATTTAAAGCAAATCGCGGAAACGCTAGTAAACCTTACAGTTAAAGAAGTAAATGAATTGGCAACTATCCTTAAGGATGAGTACGGTATCGAGCCTGCTGCTGCTGCTGCAGTAATGGTAGCTGGTGGTGGTGCTGATGCAGGTGCTGCAGTTGAAGAAAAAACTGAGTTCGATGTAATCTTGAAAGCTGGAGGACCAAACAAACTTGCTGTTGTTAAACTTGTAAAAGAATTAACTGGTAATGGTTTGAAAGAATCTAAAGACTTAGTAGATGCTGCTCCTTCAACTTTGAAAGAGGGTGTTTCTAAAGACGAAGCTGAAGCACTTAAAGCTGCCCTTATTGAGGCAGGTGCGGAAGTTGAAGTTAAATAATATTTCTACTTTATAATCAGGAAAGGTGTCCCGACGAAATGTCGGGATGCCTATTCCTGTTTATTTATATTAAGTGCATAAAAGTCATTTTTCTGAATTAAATCTTTTAGCCTTGGCAACATCAAGCAATATAGCGACAAGAGTCAATTTTGCATCAAGCAAAAATCAATTTGAATACCCAGATTTTTTGGATATTCAACTTAAGTCTTTCCAAGAGTTTTTTCAATTAGAAACTACTCCTGAAAATAGAGACAGTGAAGGATTATTTAAAGTATTCTCTGAAAACTTTCCAATTACTGATACAAGAAATCAGTTCGTATTGGAATTTTTAGATTACTTCATTGATCCGCCTCGTTACACAATCGAAGAGTGTATCGAAAGAGGTTTAACTTACAGTGTTCCACTGAAAGCCAAACTAAAATTGTATTGTACAGATCCTGAACACGAAGATTTTGAAACAATCGTTCAAGATGTGTATTTAGGTACAATTCCTTATATGACTCCAAAAGGGTCGTTTGTAGTGAATGGTGCTGAACGTGTGATTGTTTCTCAATTACACCGTTCTCCGGGAGTTTTCTTCGGACAAAGCCGTCACGCCAATGGTACAAAATTGTATTCTGCAAGAGTAATTCCTTTCAAAGGATCTTGGATTGAGTTTGCAACAGACATTAACAATGTAATGTATGCTTACATCGATCGTAAGAAAAAGTTACCTGTAACTACACTTTTCCGTGCAATTGGATATGAAACTGATAAAGATATTCTCGAAATATTCGGATTAGCTGACGAAGTGAAAGCTACTAAAGTTAATTTGAAAAAATTGATCGGTAGAAAACTTGCTGCACGTGTTTTGAAAACATGGGTGGAAGATTTCGTAGATGAAGATACAGGTGAAGTTGTATCAATTGAGCGTAATGAGGTATTAATGGATCGTGAAACTGTCATCGAAGATGCACACGTTGATTTGATTTTAGATGCTGGTGTTAAAACAGTAATTCTTCACAAAGAAGATGTTAATACTGCTGATTATACTATCATTTACAATACGCTTCAAAAAGATACTTCAAATTCTGAAAAAGAAGCTGTTGAACACATTTACCGTCAATTGCGTAACGCTGAACCACCAGATTACGAAACAGCGAAAAATGTTTTTGAAAAATTATTTTTCTCTGATACTCGTTATGACCTTGGTGAAGTTGGTCGTTTCCGTTTAAATAAGAAACTTCAATTAGAAGATACTGAGACTTCTCGTGTATTGACTAAAAACGATATCATCTGCATCATCAAATATTTGATTGAGTTAATTAACTCTAAAGCAGATGTTGATGATATTGACCACTTATCTAATCGTCGTGTTAGAACTGTAGGTGAACAACTTTATGCTCAATTTGGTGTAGGTTTGGCACGTATGGCTAGAACAATTCGTGAGCGTATGAACGTTCGTGATAATGAGGTCTTTACTCCAATTGACTTGATTAATGCTAAGACTTTGTCTTCTGTAATCAATTCTTTCTTTGGAACCAATCAGCTTTCTCAATTCATGGATCAAACGAATCCATTGTCCGAAGTAACGCACAAACGTCGTTTGTCAGCACTAGGGCCTGGTGGACTTTCCCGTGAAAGAGCTGGATTTGAGGTTCGTGACGTTCACTATACGCACTACGGTCGTTTGTGTACAATCGAAACTCCTGAAGGTCCAAACATTGGTCTTATCTCTTCACTTTGTGTATTTGCAAAAGTGAATAAATTAGGTTTTATTGAAACTCCTTACCGTTCAGTAATTGACGGTATCGTTCAAGTTCAAGATGAACCAGTTTATTTGACTGCTGAAGAAGAAGACGAAAAAATGATCGCGCAAGCGAATGCAAAATTAGATGACAAAGGAAACTTTGGAACAAACTTGGTTAAAGCGCGTTTCGAAGGTGATTTCCCAGTTGTTGATCCTAAAAAATTGAATTTGATGGATGTTGGGGCAAATCAAATTGCTTCGATTGCGGCTTCTTCTATTCCTTTCTTGGAACATGATGATGCCAACCGTGCTTTGATGGGATCAAACATGCAACGTCAAGCGGTTCCTTTGTTGAAACCACATTCGCCAATCGTTGGTACTGGTATCGAAAGATTGGTAGCGCGTGATTCTCGTGTGTTGATTAACGCTGAGGGTAATGGTGTTGTTGAATACGTTGATGCAAATGAAATTGCAATCAGATATGATTGGAATGAGGATGATAAATTAGTTAGTTTCGATAGTGAATTGACTCGTTATACATTAACTAAATTCCAAAAAACGAATCAAAGTACGACAATCAACTTGAAACCAATCGTGAAGAAAGGTGATAAAGTTGAGAAAGGTCAAGTTCTTTGTGAAGGTTATGCAACTCAAGCAGGTGAATTGGCTTTAGGTCAAAACTTGAAAGTGGCTTTCATGCCATGGAAAGGTTACAACTTTGAGGATGCGATTGTAATTTCAGAGCGTGTTGTTCGTGATGATATTTTTACATCTATTCACATTGATGAATATACTTTAGAGGTTCGTGATACTAAACGTGGAATGGAAGAATTAACTTCAGATATTCCTAATGTTAGTGAAGAAGCGACTAAAGATTTGGATGAAAATGGATTGATTCGTATTGGTGCTGAGATCAAAGAGGGAGATATCCTGATTGGTAAAATCACTCCAAAAGGTGAAACAGATCCTTCTCCAGAAGAGAAATTATTGAGAGCAATCTTTGGTGACAAAGCTGGTGACGTAAAAGATGCGTCTTTGAAAGCTGGTCCATCATTAAGAGGTGTTGTTGTTGAGAAAAAATTGTTCTCAAGATCAATTAAAGATAGAAAATCTAAAGCTCAAGATAAACCAATCTTGGAATCATTGGATTCTGATTTTGATAAAGATTTAGCTGTATTGAAAGATAAGTTGATTGAAAAGTTAATTCAAATTTTAGGAGAAACTAAATCAGCTGGTGTTTTCAATAACTTTAAGGAAGAGATCATCAAAAAAGGAACTAAATTCGTTCAAAAGAATTTATTGGCTATTGATTACTCTATCGTGAATCCAACAAATTGGACAGCAGAAGCAGATTTAAATGCCTTGGTTGGACGAGTGATTCACAACTTTAATATCAAAGCTAACGATTTATTAGGAACATACAAACGCAAGAAATTCCATATTTCTGTTGGTGATGATTTGCCAGCTGGAATCGTGAAAATGGCGAAAGTTTATGTTGCTAAAAAGCGTAAATTGAAAGTTGGTGATAAAATGGCTGGTCGTCATGGTAATAAAGGAATCGTTGCGAACATTGTTCGTGCTGAAGATATGCCTTTCTTAGCAGATGGAACTCCAGTAGATATCGTTTTAAATCCATTAGGTGTACCTTCTCGTATGAACTTAGGTCAAATTTATGAAACTGTTCTTGGATGGGCAGGAGAAAAATTAGGGATTAAGTTTGCTACACCAATTTTTGACGGAGCAACTCCATTGGAAATTGATGAATGGACAGCTAAAGCAGGCGTTCCACGTTCAGGTAAAACTTACTTGTATGACGGAGGAACAGGAGATAGATTCCACCAAACTGCAACTGTTGGAGTGATTTACATGTTGAAATTATCGCACATGGTCGATGATAAGATGCATGCACGTTCAATAGGACCATACTCATTGATTACGCAACAACCATTGGGTGGTAAAGCTCAGTTCGGAGGTCAGCGTTTTGGAGAGATGGAAGTTTGGGCTCTTGAGGCATTTGGTGCTGCCAATATCCTTCAAGAAATCCTTACTGTGAAATCGGATGATGTAATGGGCCGTGCTAAGGCGTATGAAGCAATTGTGAAAGGTGACAATATTCCTGAACCAGGAATTCCAGAATCTTTCAACGTATTGTTGCACGAACTTAGAGGTCTAGGACTTAACGTTTCGATGGATTAATTACCAACGGTGCTGCTGAGGCGGTGTCGAGTTGTTGAATTTGAAAACAAGCATGTATAATGGCTTACAGAAAAGAAACACCAAAAAAACAAAGTAGTTTTAACAAAATTACCATCTCATTGGCTTCTCCAGAAATTATTCTGGAGCAGTCAAGTGGTGAAGTGTTGAAACCAGAAACAATAAATTACAGAACTTACAAACCTGAAAGAGATGGTTTGTTTTGTGAAAGAATTTTCGGTCCTGTTAAGGATTACGAATGTCACTGTGGTAAATACAAAAGAATCCGTTACAAAGGAATCGTTTGTGACCGTTGTGGTGTTGAAGTTACAGAGAAAAAAGTACGTCGTGAGCGTATGGGGCACATTTCATTGGTGGTTCCAGTTGCGCACATTTGGTATTTCCGTTCTTTGCCAAACAAAATTGGTTATTTATTAGGTCTTCCAACAAAGAAATTAGATCAAATTATCTATTATGAGCGTTATGTCGTGATTCAATCAGGGATAGCTACTCAAGGTGATGGTGCTTCTTTGAAATACTTAGACTTCTTGACTGAAGAAGAGTATTTGGATATTTTGGATGCACTTCCAAAAGAAAACCAATATTTAGAAGATACAGATCCAAATAAATTCATCGCAAAAATGGGTGCTGATGCATTACATGACTTGTTGAAAAGATTGAATTTAAATGAAATGTCTTACGATTTGCGTCACAAAGCGAATACAGAAACTTCTGTACAACGTAAAAATGAAGCATTGAAAAGATTGCAGGTTGTTGAAGCTATGCGTGAATCTCAAACGCGTATCGACAATAGACCTGAATGGATGATTGTAAAAGTTGTTCCAGTTATTCCACCAGAATTGCGTCCTTTGGTTCCATTAGATGGAGGTAGATTCGCAACTTCGGATTTGAATGACTTGTACAGACGTGTAATTATCCGTAACAACCGTTTGAAAAGATTGATCGAGATCAAAGCGCCAGAAGTAATCTTGCGTAATGAAAAACGTATGTTGCAAGAGTCTGTTGATTCATTGTTCGACAACTCTCGTAAATCTTCAGCGGTTAAAACAGAATCAAATCGTCCTTTGAAATCTCTTTCTGATTCATTGAAAGGTAAACAAGGACGTTTCCGTCAAAACTTATTGGGTAAACGTGTGGATTATTCAGCACGTTCGGTAATTGTTGTTGGACCAGATTTGAAACTACATGAGTGTGGTTTGCCAAAAGACATGGCAGCAGAACTTTACAAACCGTTTATCATTCGTAAAATGATCGAACGTGGAATTGTAAAAACTGTAAAATCTGCAAAGAAAATTGTTGACCGCAAAGAACCAGTAGTTTGGGATATTTTGGAAAGCATATTGAAAGGACATCCAGTTCTTTTGAACCGTGCCCCAACTTTGCACAGACTTGGTATTCAGGCATTCCAACCAAAATTAATTGAAGGAAAAGCAATTCGTTTGCACCCGTTGGTAACAACAGCCTTCAATGCCGATTTTGATGGTGACCAAATGGCAGTTCACTTACCGTTGGGTAACGCTGCAATCTTGGAAGCTCAATTGTTGATGCTTGCTTCTCACAATATTTTGAATCCTGCGAATGGTGCCCCGATTGCGGTTCCTTCACAAGATATGGTGCTTGGATTGTACTACATTACCAAAGGTAGAACGTCCACTCCAGAAAGAAAAGTTATTGGTGAAGGTGGAATTTTCTACTCTCCAGAGGAAGTAATCATTGCAAACAACGAAGGAAAATTAGAATTACATGCACCAATTAAAGTAAAATCTTACGATTTGAAAGACGGTGTTCCTACATTGATGATGATTGACACCACTTGTGGTCGTGTGCTTTTTAATGAGCATGTTCCAAGAGAAGTTGGTTTCGTAAATGACGTTTTGACTAAAAAAGCATTGCGTGATATCATTGGAAATGTATTGAAAATTTCTGGCACAGCACGTACAGCTCAATTCTTAGATGATATCAAGGAATTAGGTTACCATATGGCCTTCAAAGGTGGATTGTCTTTCAACTTGGATGATATTATTATTCCTAAGGAAAAAGAAATCTTGGTAGCTAAAGCTGAAACTGAAGTGAAAGATGTGATGATGAACTACAACATGGGTCTTATTACAAATAATGAAAGATACAATCAAATCATCGATATTTGGACGCATACAAACTCACGTTTGACAAATACATTGATGGATCAATTGAAAAACGATAACCAAGGTTTCAACTCAATCTACATGATGTTTGATTCTGGAGCTCGTGGATCTAAAGAACAAATCCGTCAGTTGTCTGGAATGCGTGGATTGATGGCGAAACCACAAAAATCTGGTGCTTCTGCACAAGAGATCATTGAGAATCCAATTCTTTCTAACTTTAAGGAAGGTCTTTCGATTTTGGAGTACTTTATCTCTACTCACGGTGCACGTAAAGGTTTGGCCGATACCGCTTTGAAAACTGCGGATGCTGGTTACCTAACACGTCGTTTGGTGGATGTATCTCAAGATGTTATTATCAATCAAACAGATTGTGGAACATTGAGAGGATTGGTTGCTACAGCATTGAAGAAAAATGATGAAGTTGTTGAACCATTGTACGATCGTATTTTAGGTAGAACTTCCGTTCATGATATTTTCTATCCTGAAACTGAAAACATCATCGTTGAAGCTGGTGAATTGATTTCAGAATCAGTTGCTGAAGAAATCGAAAAAGCAGGAATTGATGAAGTGGAAATTCGTTCAGTATTGACTTGTGAGATGAGAAGAGGAGTTTGTTCTAAATGTTATGGACGAAATCTTTCGACACATAGAATCGCACAAGAAGGTGATACAGTTGGAGTTATTGCAGCTCAATCAATTGGAGAACCAGGAACACAGTTGACGTTGCGTACATTCCACGTTGGGGGTACAGCTTCGAACACAACAGATATTTCTGACTTGAAAGCAAAAGCTTCTGGTAAGATGGAGATTGAAGAGTTGCGTACGATTGTAATGAAAACTCCTGAGGGAACCAAAGAGGTTGTTGTTGGACGTTCTGCTGAAGTTAAAATCACTGACGAGAAAACAGGAATTGTCTTAATGACTGCAAATATTCCTTATGGTTCTGAATTAATGGTTCAAAACAATATCAAAATCAAAAAAGGTGATGTTATTGTTAAATGGGATCCATACAATGCTGTAATTATTTCAGAAGTTGCTGGTAAAATTGTTTTTGATTCTGTTATTGAAGGTATTACTTACCGTCAAGAGGTGGATGAGCAAACAGGATTTACTGAAAAAGTAATTACTGAAACAAAAGATAAAAAGAAAAACCCGGCAATTCACGTAATTGATCCGAAAACGAAAGAGGTATTAAGAGAATACAGTTTACCAGTAGATTCTCACATTTCTGTAAGTGAAGGTGATAAAGTTGAAGCAGGTGTGATTCTTGTAAAAATCCCAAGAGTTTCTGGAAAAACTGGGGATATTACAGGTGGTTTACCAAGGGTAACTGAGCTTTTCGAAGCACGTAATCCTTCAAATCCTGCTGTTGTTTCTGAGATTGATGGTATTGCAGAATACGGAAAAATCAAAAGAGGTAACCGTGAGATTCAAATCACTTCTAAAACAGGTGAGGTTCGTAAATATTTAGTTCCATTGTCTAAACATATCTTAGTTCAAGAAAATGACTTCGTTAGAGCTGGTCAACCATTGTCTGATGGTGCAGTAACTCCAAATGATATCTTGAACATTGAAGGTCCAACCAAAGTACAAGAGTACATTGTGAACGAAATTCAAGAGGTTTACCGTTTACAAGGGGTAAAAATTAACGACAAACACTTTGAGGTAATTGTACGTCAAATGATGTTGAAAACTGAAATCGTTGATGCAGGAGATACAAGATTCCTTGAAGGACAATCTGTGCACAAAGCAGACGTGATGGAAGAGAATGATGCTATTTTTGGAATGAAAGTAGTAATCGAGTCAGGTGAATCAACAGAATTACACCCAGGTCAAATAATTTCAGCACGTAAATTGAGAGATGAAAATTCTCAACTGAAAAGAGCTGACAAGCAATTGGTTGAAGCGCGTGATGCAGTTCCTGCAACATCAACACCGTTATTACAAGGTATTACAAGAGCATCTTTGCAAACACAATCGTTCATTTCTGCGGCATCGTTCCAAGAAACTACGAAAGTGTTAAACGAAGCAGCTATTTCTGGAAAAGAAGACCATTTGATGGGATTAAAAGAAAACGTAATTGTTGGACATTTAATTCCAGCAGGAACGGGAATCAGAAAATTCCAAAAAATGATTGTTGCAAACAAAGAAGCACTCGACGAAATATCAGCAAAATAATTAATCAAACGGGACTATTTTTAGTCCCGTTTTTTTTACTCTATAAATATGGAAAAGAATAACGAAAATCAAATCAACATTGAATTAACGGAAGAAGTTGCAGGTGGAATTTATTCTAATCTTGCAATTATTACTCATTCACAAGCTGAATTTGTATGTGATTTCGTTCAAATGTTACCAGGAATGCCGAAAGCAAAAGTGAAATCAAGAATCGTGATGACACCGCAAAATGCGAAAAGATTGATGCTTGCATTGATTGAAAATGTTCAAAAATATGAGCAATCAATGGGTGTAATAAATGATCAAGATATGCCGGGAACACCACCAATGAAATTTGGTCCGCCAACTACACAGGCATAATTTTTTACAAGCTTTCATCATGGAAGCTTTTTTTTTGAACTAATTTTTGAAGTCAGATAAATTTTTTGTGAATCATATTTGAATTCAAAATAAATGAAGTCAAATGTAATTTTTAGGGAAAGTGTCGTTTGTTGTAAGGCTCAATAAATCAATGTCTTGGTGAATCAAGAAGTTTTTCAATAGGTGAAATGTTAACAAGTATCAACAAAAAGCATTGAAAATACAGAATACAATACTAAATTTGTAGAAAGCTGAATGCAATGACAGAGCAGATTTCAAGTATTGTCCAACAGATTCAAAGTAAATTTCAATATTTACATCAGCAATTACTTGCTGAACGTGAAAAAAATACGATTTTAGAAACTGAACTAGGACAAACTAAGATACTGATTAGCGCAAATCAAGCGCAAATTTTTCAATTGGAAGAAAATAATCAATATTTGCAAAATCAATTGATTCAGTTAAATGAACAATTAGAATCTCAAAAGTCTGCTGTTTTAACAGATAAAGACAATGAGATCGACGAATTGGTGAGGGAAATAGATCACTGCATTAGTCAATTAAAACAATAACAAATGAGTAAATTATCTATAAAAGTTGTTGTAGCTGGAAGAACTTATCCTTTGAATGTACAAGAGGGTGAGGAAGTTAAAGTACAAAAAGCTGCATCAGATATTAATAGAGCCATTAAGTTATTGCAAGACAATTATGCAGTAAAAGATATGCAAGACTTATTGGCAATGACAGCTTTACAGTTGGCAACAAAATCCGGTAATACCGCAACTACAGTTCAGGAAAAGGCTGATTATACTGAAGTTGAAAGTGTATTAGGAGAATTGTTGATGGAAATTGAAAAGCTGAAGTAGGTCAATTATTTTTAACGTTTCCCACGCTATTGTGATTCTTATGAGTCGTAATGGGTGGGATTTTTATTTTAAGAAAAGATGAATACAAATATTTTATTAGGAATTTTAGTCGGTATCCTTGGGGGTGGCGGATTAGCTTTCTTCATTCAAAATGTGGTACTTAAGAAGCGTAAGGAACAAATCTTAAAAGACGCAGAGAATGAAGGTGAGGCGATGAAGAAAGAAAAAATCCTTTCGGCCAAAGAGAAATTTATGAAATTGAAAGAAGAGCATGAAACTGCCATGAAAGACCGTGAGCGTAAAATGCAATCTTCTGAAGACCGCTCCAAAGCAAAAGAAAAAACACTTTCTCAGAAAATGGAGGAAGTGACGCGAAAAGAAAAAGACTTAGAAAAAGTTCAATCAGAAATTGAGCAAAAGCACACTGCAATTGAAATTAAAAATCAAGAATTAGATAAAATTCAACAAAAAAGAGTTGCTGAATTATCTAAAATCAGCGGAATGTCTGTTGAAGAAGCGAAAAATCACATCATGGAAGCATTGAAAGATGAAGCCAGAACTGGTGCGATGATTCACATCAAAGAAATTACAGAAGAAGCAAAATTAAACGCCAATAAAGAAGCTCGAAAAATTGTTATTCAAACGATTCAACGTGTCGCTACTGAACAAGCGGTTGAGAATGCAGTTTCTGTTTTCAACATAGAATCTGATGAAGTAAAAGGAAGAATAATCGGTCGTGAAGGAAGAAATATTCGCGCAATCGAAGCTGCAACCGGTGTTGAAATTATCGTAGATGATACGCCAGAAGCAATCATCTTATCTTGCTTTGACCCTGTTAGAAGAGAAATCGCTCGTTTGTCTTTGCACCAATTGGTTTCTGACGGACGAATTCACCCAGCGAGAATCGAAGAAGTAGTTGCTAAAACCAAAAAATCTTTAGAGGAAGAAATCGCTGAAACTGGTCGTCGTACTTGTATTGACTTAGGGATTCACGGTTTACATCCTGAATTGACAAGAATGGTTGGTAGAATGAAATACCGTTCTTCCTACGGACAAAACTTATTGCAACACTCTCGTGAAGTAGCTAATTTATGTGCTGTAATGGCAACTGAATTAGGATTGAATGTGAAATTGGCTAAAAGAGCAGGACTATTGCATGATATAGGAAAAGTTCCAGACGATGAACCAGAATTGCCACACGCAATTTTAGGGATGAAATTGGCGGAAAAATATGGTGAAAAACCAGATGTTTGCAATGCCATTGGAGCTCACCACGATGAAGTTGAAATGACTACGTTGATTTCCCCAATTGTTCAAGTTTGTGATGCCATTTCAGGAGCAAGACCAGGCGCAAGACGCGAAATCGTTGAATCTTATATCAAACGTATTAAAGAATTGGAAACTTTGGCCCTTTCCTATGATGGTGTTTCAAGTGCCTATGCAATTCAAGCCGGACGCGAATTACGCGTTTTAGTTGAAAGTGAAAAAGTGACAGATTTGAAAGCCGATGAATTGTCATTTGCGATTTCTCAAAGAATTCAAACTGAAATGACTTATCCAGGTCAAGTGAAAGTGACGGTAATTCGGGAAAAACGATCTGTCAATTACGCCAAATAAATATTTAAAAAGGCTCTGAAATTTCAGAGTCTTTTTTTTGAATTCATTTTTGATTACAATGTTGAAATCAAATTCATTCATAAAATCTGTTGCCGTTCTTTTTACAGGAACTGTTTTGTCGCAAGTAGTCACATATTTGTTGTCACCGATTATTACGCGTCAATTTGGTCCAGCAGAATCAGCTTACCTCGGTCTTTTTTTAAGAATTACCACCTTAGGAGCAGCATTGGCAACCGTGCGATTAGAATTGGCTTTTCCACTCGAGAAGGAAGACCACCATGCTTTCGGTATTTACCGATTTTCTATGCGCTTTTCGATTTTTCTTTCAATCATTGCAGTCCTTTTGCTGGGAATTTATTCATGGGTAGATTTTTCTACATTGAGGGATTTATTATTTCTTATGAGTCTTCCAATTGGTATTTTCTTGATGGCATTTTACAATCAAGGAAACAGTTGGGCTTTAAGGAAAGAAAAGTTCAAAGTGATTGCACGCTCTGCATTGGCTTTGTCATTGGTAACAAATGTTTTAAAAGTACTTTTTGGATTTTTAAGTCACAATTTTTTATTCTTAATTGCAGCAACAATCATTGGTTATCTTTTCTCTAGTATTGCTTATTTTTTTGATTTCAGAAAGAATAAAAAGACATCCATTTTAAAGTACAACTCAAAAAGAACCAAAGCTTTAATTGGAAAAAATTCAGATTTAATAAAATACAATTTACCACATGTTTTTGTCGATTTGGCGAGAGATTTATTGATGGTCAGTATCATTTGGAATTTATATGGGAAAATTGAATATGGTTCTTATGATCACGCTTTCAGAATGTTGAAACTGCCTGTGATTTTTATTGGATCCGCCATTGGACAGGTATTTTTTCGTCAATGCACGGATTTGATTCACGAAAACAAAAGTATTTTTCCCCTTGCGAGTAAAGTTGTTTTAATTCTAGCAGCTTTAAGTATAGTTCCTTTTTCAATTATCGGTATTTGGGGAAAAGAACTATTTGCATTCGTTTTTGGAACTCAATGGACACAATCTGGCGAAATGGCAACCATTATGGTTCCATGGTTGATGATGAATTTTCTAGCATCTCCGATTTCCTTTATCGCCATTTTAATGAAACGCCAACGATCTTTTTTCTGGATCAATGTACTTGGAACCCTAAGTTTGATTTTTGTTGTTTCATTGCCTTATATTGGTGCTATGCATTATAGTTTTTATGAAATTTTGAAATTGCTTAGTATTTCACAATCTATTTTTCTAATGGTCGTTTTAATTTGGATGTTATTAGTCGCTAAAAACAATAAAATCACTACTATAAATTAGCTTAACAGTTTATAAGCGTTATCAGTAGAGATATTTTACTAATTTTGAAAAAGATTTTAAAAACTAATTCTTCCTTTTATTTATATTAACTGATAGTTTTCCATTTGAGTTTTTTAACAAAATATAAAAATTACTTTGTAACCTTCGGAATAGAATTTTTGATTCTCCTTTTGGGATTCATTATTTTTAGAATTGCCAATGAAAAAATGACAGAAATTGGTTTCAGTGAATATACTTTGTCAAGAAGAAATATCTCATTTTTACAGCCACTTCTAATGATTGGCTTGGGTGTAGCTGTTCCTAGATATGTGAGTATTTATCCACAAAGAAATTCATTTTTACCTGCTAGTTTGTTTTTAATGTCCGTTGTTAGCATCTTGTTTTTGCTACTTTTAACTTTTGGTAGCACTCTTTTTTCACATCTGTTTTTCGGTGATGAAAAATACTACTCATATATTTTACCAATGGCTTTACTACTTGTTGGTTATGGATTCCATGCCATTCTGTATGGTTTTTTAAGAGGTAAAAAAGAAGTCTATTTTTCCAATTTGATTCAATTGTTAAATATTGGCATTTTACCAGTTTTAGTTTTGTTTTATACCCAAGATGTAAAATTGCTCTTATACTTAAATAGTGCCTTTCTCTTGTTTAATTGTCTGATTTTCATTGTTATTATCTTCTTGAAAAATAAAATAAAAATTGAAATTCAATCTTGTAAGGAAGATGCAATATTGATGTTGAAGTATGGTTTACCGAGGGTTTTAGGCGATTTTGCCTTATTGGCATTGTTGACCTTCCCAACTTACATAGTACTGTCAATGCAAAAAAATGTACTAATCGGCGGTGATGTTGCTTATTCAATAACACTTTTCAATTTAGTTGGTGCAGCTTTTGGTCCTTTGAGTTTGGTCCTATTGCCTGAAATTGCTGGTTTTTTAGCTCAAAAAAGAGTTGATTTAATCAAGAAAAGATTTTATGTTTTTGTAGTAATCAGTTTGTTTTTAACTTTGTTTGGATACACTTTGTTTTACTTTTTCCATGATTTAGTTCTAAATATTTTACTTGGTACTAAGCACAGAAGTGAGATTTTTGGGATCGCAAGTATCGTCTTATTAGGAAGTTTTGGCTATGTGCTATATATTGTTTTACGTAGTTTTTTGGATGCCATTCATGTAAAAGCTAAAAATGCAACGAACTTGATTATATCATTGATTATTTATGTTTTATTAATTCTTTACGGTTACACAAATGATGTTTCATTAAAATCCTATTTGTATTATTTCGTAATTTCAGTTAATGTATTAGGAATGCTTACATTTATAAAAACTTACTACACTATAAAAGAAATAAAATGAGTATTTTATTTTCACTAATTATCATTACTTGCGCCATTTTTTGGATTCAAATCAAAATTTGGAAAGTTGAAAAAAACATCGTTTTTCCAATTTTTACAGCCATTTTTTATTTCTGGTCATTGGCTGGATGTTGGTTGTTTAGTTTCGATAGATTAACAGGATTTGGAAAGAGAATAGGCCTTCAATACCATTATTTATTGGAAAAAATGTTCTATGTACGTTTTGATGCGGTTTACCTCCAAGCCATTTGGTTGTATGGCATTTTCATCATCTTATTTCAAATTTTCATTTGGATCGGATTAATACAATTGAAGAAAAGACCAAAAAAACAAGGAAATACAACGCCAATTTATCTGAATCCTGGAGTTTTTACGTTAACAGCAATTTTTTTCCTTTTCATTTCTTTGTGGATTGTAAAAGATGTTATAAGCTATTCATTAATACTCAACGAATCTGTTTATATTAATATCCGATCTGCTTCAATTAATGGCTACACTTTGCACCAATACGCTTGTTGGATTATGATTGTAAGCCTATTTTTATATGTTGGTTTATATCTTAAACAAAAGCAGGAATCTGTGCAAGTGCGAAAACCTGGTTTATTATTTTGGTCCGTTTTTGTGATTTGTAATCTGTATTTAGTGATGATTGGATCACGTCATGAAACATTTTTTGGTGGAATTTTGGTGCTCATATTGATGTCTTATCCCTTTAGAAGCATTCGTCAGAATAAAAAGTTATATTTCATGGTGATAGCTGTTTGGTTTTTCATTTTGATGCTAAACGATCCTATCCGCAGTTTGATGCCAGTAATTGCTTCCAAATCGGGTTTAACTTCCGTGCTTTCTACCAAAGAAAAAATGAAAGAAGCTGTTTTATACTCGAGTGACAGGACTTTTGTGTCTCATAAGTCTCCCCAAAAATCTGCTGAAATCATTGCTGCAAACGCCATGAAAGATACAGTTGTTTTTTTAAAGCACGATACTTTGGTGATGAACAAAGATTTGTTTATGCAGCAACTACAAAAACATCCTAGTTATATTTTGGTCGATAGTAAAAAGATGAAAATTGCAAATAGTCACATCTCAATGGCTTATCAGAATATATCGTTTTTCACTAAAATTACCTTGACGCTAACCAACATGATTTTCAGTAACGAACTATTTGCTGGACATTTTTCAATGTATGGTGTTTTATCTAAAAATGTTTCACCAAAAATCGGTTTTAGTTTCAAGAATTTGTTGTACTCCTTTGTACCTTCAACTTCTGTAAAAAATCGACCTTTAGATGCTTATTCTTATTATGCTCAAGAAATGAAATTTAAAGATGGTCAAGGTTTTACAATCAATTACATTACTGCATGGTATTTAAATTTCTCCTATTTAGGGCTGATTTTAGGACCACTTTTTCTTACAGTGATTTTGCTTTTACCATTTTATCTTTCTACAAAATCCAAAAGTAGTTTATACCAACTTTTCGCATTCATCGCACTTTGCGGAATAACGGGATTTGGCGCCATGATGGTTCGCTCAGGACCTGAATCATTCAAAGCTTTATTGTATGAAAGCGTCATAATTCCTATATTTATCGTGTTTATGTCAATCTTTGTCAATAAAATGATAAATCAATTCAGGTCAAAAAATGGAAGATAGAAAGTTAAAAATTATTCATGTAATTCCCTATCATCCATTGCCATCGTCTTTTATTTTTGCCAAAAGACAGGTTGAAGATTTGACTGAAATTGGACATACAAACGAAGTTTTCTTTTTTAAAACTGCTTTTTCAATCAAAGGCTTTTTTAGTCAATTAAAGACTTTTAGGCAGTTGGTTAACGATTTCAATCCTGATTTAATTCATGCCCATTATGGCACGATCAATGCATTTTTTGCTTCTAGAATAAAAAATGTTCCTTTCGTGGTTTCTTTTCAAGGAAGCGACATGAATTATACCAGCGATGTGCATTGGATCCGTGAAAAACTGGGAAAATTTTTGAGTAAAAAAGCAGCCCAACGTGCACAACAGATTATTTGTGTCAGTGAACGATTACAGGATAATTTGCCTGTAGGAAAGGAAAAGTCTACCGTCGTACCTTCAGGAATTAATACCAGACTTTTTAAAAAAATGGATATTACTGAATGTAAAAAGCAATTGGATTTAGTTGACTCAATCAATTACATTTTTTTCAACGCAAATAATCCCGTTGTTAAAAGATTAGATATTGCCAATGGAGTGGTAGTGTTGTTAAAAGATTTGAACGTGGAACTTTTATCTTTGAATGGAAATGTAACTCCAAATGAAATTCCAACATATTTAAATGCTTGTTTAGCGACTATTTTGTGTTCCGATAGCGAAGGAAGCCCAATGGTGATAAAGGAAGCAATGGCTTGCGGGTTGCCAATTGTTTCAGTAGATGTAGGAGATGTAAAAGCACGTATTGAAAACGTTCAAAATTGTTTTGTCGTTCCTCAAAGTACTTCCGAAATTGCTCAAAAAGTTCGATTTATTATTGAATCAAATATCAATGACACAAATGGTTTGGAAGTCTTGAAAGCACAGGGTATTGATTATTTGAGTGTGGTTAAAAAAGTGGAGAATATTTATTTTACTGCCATTAAAAAGTTTCATTAATGGAATCGATTGCAGAAAATAATAAAATAGCTTTGGCTTACCATCTATCACTTTTGTCGATTGCATTTCTCATTGCAATTTTGCCTAAAATGGTGGTTTTGGGTTTTCTTTTGATGTTTTTATCAATTGTTTATGGTTTGATAAGAAAACAATTTATTTTCCAATTTGATTCAGTTTTGGGAGCTTTTGCTTTGCTATATGTAATTTATCTTATTGGTGCTTTTTTTACGCACAATTCATCTGCTGCTGGGAAATATTTAGAATACAAATTGTCATTTATTTTAATGCCTTTTTTATTCAGTTTTCGTCCCAAGTTTGTATTAAAATTGTCATTTCCTATTATCGGTTTATCGCTTGGTATTTTAGCCGTTTCCATTTGGGGATTTACCAAAGCAATTGCTGTTTATTCAGTGACCAATTATGCTTTGGCTGCTTTCACTGCCAGTAATATTTGTATCGATCATCCAACTTATTTCGCAGCATTTACAATGGTTTCAATGGCAGGAATTTGGTATTTGCACAAAATAAAGTCTCCAGGTTTTGTAGAAAAATGGATTTATCTATATATACTATTTGCTATTGTAATGCTTTTTTTAAGTTACGCCATGGCTGCAATTTTATTTTTCCTTTTGGTGGTTTCTTTTTTGATTTTTAGATGGATTTACTTCAAAATCAATAAATGGATAGCCATTTCATTGCTGGTGTTTTTACCTTTTATGCTGTTTTTTACAGTTACCAATATTCCTGCGTTCAAAGATGAAATCAACAATTCCATGGTTGCTTTTAAAAGTTACATTGCCAATCCAAGTGTATTTATTCAAGGAGAAGAAGGTATTGCTTCTGGTGATAAAGTGCGATTAATTATGTGGACGGTTTCCGCAAAAGCTTGGTGGAAGCATCCTTTTGGTGTAGGTACTGGTAATGTTGATGAGTATTTGAGCTTGGAGTTGAAAGCTGCCGGACAAAAAGAATTGTCTCAGAAGGATCAAAACAATGAAATTCGATACAATCCACACAATCAATTTTTGCAAACAGGTTTAGAAGTTGGAGCTTTTGGATTTTTTACCTTTCTTTTTATTCTAATTTTTTCAATCCGCAATGGTTTGAAAACACCAAGTTGGTTGTTGATTTTGGTTGTTTCTTGTTTGATTTTCAATTGTTTGTTTGAATCAATTTTACAACGCCAAACGGGAATCGTATTTTTTACTTTTTGGATTTGCTTGTTAGTAATTCATTCAAAATCTATCTTTCACATTCAATTAAATCAACGAAATGATTAAAATTTCCATTGTAATTCCTTGTAGAAATGAAGTTTTGTACATCCGCGAATGTATCGAAGCAATCTATGCAAATGAGTTGACATCAGAAGTTCTTTTGAGCGTTTTTGTTGTAGATGGAATGAGCGATGACGGTACAAGAGAACTTGTTTTGAATTTGGAAAAACAGTTTCCAAACTTGAAGCTCGTCGACAATGAGAAAAAATTAACGCCTTTTGCTTTCAATTTGGGAATATATCAAGTTCCTGCGGATTACATTCAAATTGTAGGCGCGCGACACATTTTATCTTCCAATTACTTGCAAAAATCGTTTGACATTTTAAAATCAAATTCTGAAATTTGGTGTGTCGGTGGCAAATTGATCAATGAATATTTGAACGAAACAGGCGAAATAATTTCCAAAGCGATGTCCACCACTTTCGGAATGGGTTTGGGAAATTTCAGAACCTTGGAAAAATCAGGGTTCACGGACACAGTAACCAGCCCAATGTATCCTTATTGGGTTTTTGAAAAAATCGGCTTTTTCGATGAGCAATTAATTCGAAATCAAGACGATGATTTTAATTTTAGGGTTACTAAAGCCGGAGGAAAAATTTGGTTTGAGTCAGAAATTTCATTAAAATATTATGTTCGCGGCAATTTTCAAGGATTGTACCGTCAATTTTATCAATACGGCTATTGGAAAGTTTTCGTCAATCAAAAACACAAAGCGGTTACAACCATGCGACAATTGGTGCCACCTGCGTTCGTTTTCTTTTTGTTTGTTTCGCCAATTTTAATGCTACTTGTTGGAAGTTTTTTATTTTGGTCAACTGTTTCCCTATATGGAGTATATCTTTTGCTTGGAATTTATTTCGCTTCCAAAATGAGCAACCGAGCGGTTGAATTTTTTCAAATTTTCAAGACGTTTCCAATATTGCATTTCAGCTATGGTTTGGGATATTTGAGTGGAATGATTAATTTTTTGATTCTTCGTCAAAAACCGTCAGACAAACAAAAACGCTTGTCGAGATAATGCCATTTTTATTACTTTTGCAGTTCAAATTTCACATTCAATATGATTCCATTTTCACCACCTCGAATCGATCAAAAAGTCATTGATGAAGTAACAGCTGCTTTGAAAAGTGGTTGGATTACAACAGGTCCAAAGACGAAATTGTTTGAAAAACAAATTACTGAATATTGTGGAAATAAAGTTTCAGTAGCAGTTAATTCTTGGACAATGGGAATGCAGGTTTTGTTGCATTGGTGGGGAATTGGTGAAGGTGACGAGGTAATTTTGCCAGCTTACACTTATTGCGCAAGTGCGAATGTAATTGTGCACTCAGGTGCAAAACCGGTGATGGTTGACATAAATGAAGCAGATTTTAATATTTCCGTTGATGCGATTCGCAAGGCAATTACACCCAGAACAAAAGCGATTATTGCCGTTGATTTAGCAGGTTTTCCCTGTGATTATGATGCGATAATGGATTTGGTGAACGAAGAATCTATTCAAAAACAATTTAATCCACACGGAGAAAATCAAGAAAAATTGAATCGAATTTTAATCATTTCTGATGCGGCACATAGTTTTGGCGCAATCTACAAAGGAAAAAGAGCTGGTTCATTAACAGATATTTCAACGTTTTCATTTCATGCAGTAAAAAATCTGACAACAGCAGAAGGTGGCGCATTGTGTTTTGATTTGCCTTCCAATTTTGATCACGACATTATTTACAGAGATTTTTGCACGATGATTTTACATGGTCAAAACAAAGATGCATTGGCCAAAACCCAAAAGGGAAATTGGCGATATGATGTGGAAGAACCAGGATTTAAATGCAATATGACCGATTTACAAGCCGCAATAGGTTTGGTTGAATTAGAAAGATATCAGGAAAATTTAGACCGTAGAAAAGCGATTTTTGAGCTTTATGATGCAGCATTTAAAAATGAATCGTGGGCAATAACACCTTTGCATACAACTATTGATAAGATTACAAGTTATCATTTGTATCAATTGAGAATTGATGGAATTACAGAAAACCAACGCGATAAAATCATGCAGTTGATTTTTGACCAAGATGTTTCTGTAAACGTTCATTTTTTGCCATTGCCAACATTGACCGCATATAAAAAACGTGGTTACAAAATGGAAGATTATCCTGAAACATGGAATAAATACCACAACGAGATTTCATTGCCTGTTTATTATGATTTGTCTGATGCAAACGTTCAAATAGTGATCAATGCGGTTAAAAATGCGGTTTCTGAATTAATGAAATAATTCATGAGGGAACGCAAACGAAATAGGTTATTGGGATTTGATTATTCTCGTGATAATTTATATTTCGTTACGTCCTGTGTTCAGGATAGAATTTGTTGTTTGGGAACGATTTCAGATGGAAAAATGCATTTGAATGAATATGGACAAATTGCCCATGATCAATTTAATTGGTTGGAAAAACAATATCCCTACGTGGTTATGCATGAATTTGTTGTGATGCCAAATCACGTTCACGCGATTGTTGAAATTAATCGAAAATATATTCCCGTTAATATGGTCGAATCGCGAAACGATTCCACGCGAGATTCATTGCAATCAAACGTAAATCAAAACGATGCGCATGAATTAAATGATTTGTCCCAAAAACCGCCAATCAAAATAAAATCGTTATCGGAATTGATGGGAGCATATAAAACAACAACCTCGAAACAAATTCATTTGGCGGGATTGATTGATTTTAAATGGCAAAGATCATTTCATGATAGAATAATTAGAAATGATGGCTCGTATGGATTTATAATGAATTATATTTACAGAAATCCAGAAAATTGGAAAACAGATGATATTATTCCAAATGATTAAATCTATTAAACATTCATGAAAAGAGTTTTCGATTTATTCGTTTCCACCACCATATTGTTATTTTTCCTCCCATTTGGAATCATTATTTCGATATTGATAGTTTCAGGTAGTCGAGGTGGGATTTTTTATCGCCAGCAGCGCGTTGGAAAAAACGGTGTTGAATTCGGATTGTTCAAATTTCGAACGATGAAACCCAATTCAGACAAATTAGGCCAACTCACAGTTGGAATGAGAGATCCAAGAATTACCAAAATCGGATATTTCCTACGCAAAACTAAAATGGATGAATTTCCTCAATTTTTAAATGTAATTCGAGGTCAAATGAGTATTGTTGGACCTCGACCTGAAGTGCGAGAATATGTTGATTTATATACAGACGAACAACGAAAAATCTTAAATATCAAACCTGGAATTACGGATTATGCATCTTTGGAATATTTTGATGAAAATCGATTGTTAGGTGAAGCTGAAAACCCAAGAGATACATACATTCATGAAATCATGCCAGCTAAATTGTTATTAAATGAAAAATATTTGGCAAATCCAACGGTGGGACATGATATTCAAATCATGTGGAAAACATTCCGCAAAATGATTGGCTAGTTTGATGGCACAAAAAAAGCCGATTCCAAAGAAACCGGCTTTTACTATAACTATTTTCCAGATTAATATCTGTATGTGTCAGATTTGAATGGTCCAGCAACCGTTACTCCAATGTAAGAAGCTTGGTCTTCAGTTAATTCTTCCAATTCAACACCAATTTTTGCTAAATGCAAACGTGCTACTTTCTCATCCAAATGTTTTGGAAGTGTGTAAACATCGTTATCATAATTAGCAGAGTTTTGCCACAATTCAATTTGTGCCAAAGTTTGGTTTGTGAATGAATTTGACATTACAAATGATGGGTGACCTGTCGCACAACCTAAGTTTACCAAACGACCTTCAGCTAATAAAATGATGTCTTTCCCATTTACATTGTACATATCAACTTGTGGTTTGATTTCAATTTTAGAAGAACCAAAATTTGAATTTAACCATGCAACATCGATTTCATTGTCGAAGTGACCAATGTTACAAACGATTGCTTTGTCTTTCATGTTTTCAAAATGACGACCAACAACGATGTCTTTGTTACCTGTAGTTGTAACGATGATATCACCTAAACCAACAACAGTATCTAATTTTTTAACTTCAAATCCGTCCATTGCAGCTTGTAAAGCACAAATTGGATCGATCTCAGTTACGATAACTCTTGCACCAGCTCCTTTTAATGAAGCTGCAGATCCTTTTCCAACATCACCATATCCACAAACAACAGCTACTTTTCCAGCCATCATTGTATCTGTAGCACGACGAATTGAATCAACCAAAGATTCTTTACATCCGTATTTGTTGTCAAATTTAGATTTAGTAACTGAATCATTTACATTGATTGCAGGCATTACTAAAGTTCCATTTTTCAAACGATCATACAATCTCAAAACGCCAGTTGTAGTTTCTTCAGACAATCCTTTGATTCCAGCAGTTAATTCTGGGAAATGATCAAAAACTAAGTTTGTCAAATCTCCACCATCATCCAAAATCATATTCAAAGGCTCACCACCTTCGAAAGCGAAAATTGTTTGTTCGATACACCAGTTGAACTCTTCTTCGTTCATTCCTTTCCAAGCAAAAACTGGAATTCCTGCAGCAGCAATTGCAGCAGCAGCATGATCTTGAGTTGAGAAAATGTTACAAGAAGACCAACTTACTTGTGCACCCAATTCAACTAATGTTTCAATCAAAACAGCAGTTTGGATCGTCATGTGCAAGCAACCAGCAACTCTAGCACCTGCCAATGGCTTGCTAGTACCATATTCTTGACGCAATGACATCAAACCTGGCATTTCTGCCTCAGCCAACATAATTTCTTTTCTTCCCCACGCAGCAAGGCTGATATCAGCTACTTTAAATGCTACTTTTTCTTGTGTGTTATTCATATATTTATTTAAATTCTAGTTTTTTAAAATGCAAAGTTACAAAACTACTTTCTGAATAAAAAATCCAGTTTTGAGTTTTATAATTATCGAGATTAATTAAAATGATAACAAGCTTCTATTAAAAATGTTTTTTACTTTTTAAAAAAATCATCCTTATTCATTAACAATACCGCTTTTTGGTTTGTTTGAAAAAGGTCTTTTTTTCTTTTTGAAATTGTTTTTCTTCTTAAAGCTATCAGATTTGGTAGTGAATTCTGGACCTTCACCCAATTCCTCTGGCAAAGTTAATTTAGGGATTTCTGCTTCAATCAATTTTTCGATTCGAACCAATTTTGGCATGTCTTTTTCATTCACCAATGTATAAGCTTCACCTTTTGTATTGGCTCTCGCTGTTCTTCCGATTCTGTGCACATAATCTTCAGCATCGCGTGGACAATCGTAATTGATCACCATATTGATTTCTTTGATGTCGATTCCGCGACTCATTACGTCAGTTGCAACCAAAATTCTGGTGCGTTTTGATCTAAATCCACGCAATACTTCTTCTCTTTGATCTTGGTCCAAATTGGAGGAAACTCCTTGAGACTTGAATCCATTTCTTCTCAATGCAGAAACAATTTCACTCACTTTTGATTTGGAAGAAGTGAAAATAATGATGCTAGTATAATCTGGTCTTGAAAGCAAAATATGCTTCAACAAGTCATTTTTCTGGTTGTCAAACGACAGGTAAACATTTTGAGAAACTCCTGCTGCCGGTTTTGAAATCGACAAAGTGATTTGCTCAGGTTCTTTCAAAATTTTCTCTGCCAAATTCCTTATTTTAGCTGGCATTGTGGCGCTAAAAAGCAAGGTTTGTCTGTTTTTTGGAAGATATGAAATGATTTTTTCTAAATCGTCGGTAAATCCCATGTCCAACATCTTGTCAGCTTCATCCAATACCAAATGCTTCACTTTGGAAAAATCGACATAGCCCATTTGTAGATGCGAAAGTAATTTTCCTGGAGTGGCTACAATGATATCAGTGCCATCTTTCAATGCAGATTTTTGGTCGTCCCAATCTTTTCCGCCTCCGCCTCCATAAATTGCTTTCGATCCAACGGAAACGAAATAAGACAATCCTTGAATTTCTTGTTCAATTTGAATGGCCAATTCTCTTGTTGGAACGACTACCAAAGTATCAATTGAAGTATCTAGTTTGCCAGTCAATTTATGTAAAATCGGTAAAATAAAAGCCGCGGTTTTTCCAGTGCCAGTTTGTGCACATGCTATTAAATCACGGTTTTCTAAGATTTTTGGGATTGCTTGCTCTTGAATAGGAGTTGCATTTTCAAATCCCATGTGTTCTAATGCCTCTAACAAATTATCGTTGAGGTTTAATTCTTTAAATGTCATAATTGGCTGTTAAATTACAAAAAAAATGAATGATATTCAAATTTTGATGTTGCTCCTATTTGATAATTGACTATTTTTGAATGTAATTAAATAACTTCCTATGAAAAATATTAAAAGATTAGCGCTCGTTTCATTTCTAGTTTCAGGTTTCTTTTTTGGTTTGACTTCTTTTTCAAATCTTTCCAAAAACAATGAAATCGTTGCTAAAAAAGGAAACATTGAATTTAAAATCATCAACGACAATGGAAATGATTTTAAATATTGTGCGAATGGTGGTCACAACACAATTAGCAAAGGCACAACCAAATCAATGAGTTTTCCTGCTGGAACTGACATCAAATATGTAGATGGTGGAAATTGTGGAAATACTTGGTTCAAGGTAACAAGCGAGATGAATGGTAAAACGTTCAAGATTTCTCAAATGGCGAGATAAATTTGAAGTAATTGAATAAATTTCAAACCTGCTGACTTTTCAGTGGGTTTTTTTGTGCTCAAAATTGCTGTTTGGTTTAAATTCAAATTGCATCAAACAGAAATACTTATCTTTGCATCATGGAATACAAAAAGAATCCCGGTTTTGGAAGAAAAGATTTCAAGCCAAATCCCCGCGAAAAAGAAAATAACGACATCATTTTTGGTGTTCGCGCTGTAATCGAAGCCATTCGTGCAGGAAGGGAAATCAATAAATTAATGATTCAAAAAGGAATGTCGAAAGACTTATTTTTTGAATTGAAAGCAGAAACAGCAGATAAAAATTATTTTATCCAATTTGTTCCTGTCGAAAGATTAGATAAAATTACAGATCAAAATCACCAAGGTGTTATTGCTTACATTGCACCATTGGCTTACCATAATTTGAATGAAATGGTTGACAAAGCAATCGAAAATGGTGAAAAACCATGTTTCTTGTTTTTGGACCGTTTGACGGATGTAAGAAATTTCGGAGGAATTGCCCGTACTGCTGAATGTCAAGGCGTTACTGCAATCATTATTCCTTCTCGCGGTTCTGTGCAGGTAACTGCTGACGCGATCAAAACTTCTGCGGGTGCTTTGAACCGAATTCCTGTTTGCAAAACGGATAATTTGAAGGAAAGCTTGTTCTATTTGCAACAAAGCGGAATTCGCATAGTAGCTTGTACTGAAAAAACAGCTGTTCCTTTGTATGAAGTTAATTTGCGCGGTGGTGTAGCAATTGTGATGGGTTCTGAAGAAGATGGAATTACCAACGACATTTTGAATATGTGCGACATCAAAGCAAAAATTCCAATGAAAGGAACAATTTCTTCCTTGAATGTCGGAGTTGCGACTGGAATGATTTTATACGAGCGCACAAGACAAGAATTGTATGGTTAGAAACGAAAATCAATCTTTTTGGAAACAACACGGAATGTTTATTTCTTTGTTGGTCATAGGATTGATTTTTAGATTTTCTTTCATGTATCATCAGGGTTTGTCGAACGATGAACTGAGCGGGTGGGTGAGAACCCAATTTTCGGATTGGAATTCATTTTGGCATTTTGGCGTTAAAGTCGGCGATATGCATCCTGTTTTTTACCAAGCTTTTTTGTGGATTTGGGTCCGCATTTTTGGCGACTCTGAATGGGCATTGCGCGCCACAAGTATTTTCTTTTATTTGCTCAATTCTTGGATGATTTACCAAATTTGCAGAAGATTTTTCTCTAAGCAAATTGGTTTGGCGGTTGTCGCTTTGTATGTTGGCTTGACTTTCACAATCATTCATACCGTATTTGCAAGACCTTACAATTCAGGTACTTTTTTCTTATTGCTCACTGTTTGGTCGATTTTTGAAATCGAACGCAGGGAAAAAGCATTTTCGTTTTGGTTTGTAGGTTTGAGCATCGGATTTTTGGGTGCAATGTTGTCTCATTATTATGCATTTATCACAGCTGCAATCATTGGTTTGAGCGCACTTTTCTACGTTTCAAAACCGAATATCAAAGTAATTTTAATTTGTGGAATTGCCAGCATTTTAGCTTTTTTACCGCATTGGCCAATCACCGCTTTTCAACTAAACCAAGGTGGCTTGCGTTGGCTTTCTCCTCCAAAATGGAATTGGTTGTTTGATTTCGGATACCAATTTTTCAATTTTTCATGGATTTTGTTTGCGTTTTTCGTTGGAATCATCATCTATTCGTTTGTAAAAGCGGAAC
Source organism: Crocinitomicaceae bacterium (assembly GCA_040403095.1). Taxonomy (GTDB): domain Bacteria; phylum Bacteroidota; class Bacteroidia; order Flavobacteriales_D; family Crocinitomicaceae; genus JAQVCM01. The sequence goes on along the minus strand of JBBALI010000005.1, from coordinate 65,031 downwards.
ATTTTAAAAGCAAGGAAGAAAGATTTGTACTCCGCGTTTTTCTGCTGACATATTTGCTTGGACATTTGATTTCGGTGTTTTACACGCCCGTTTTACGTGAATTGGTAATGTTGTACACTTTGCCGTTTCTGTTCATTTATTTGTTCCGCGGTTTTCATTTTTACTCTGGAAAAGCATTCAATTGGGCGCTTTTAATTTTCCCCATTTTGATTGGCTTACAAAGCATTTTCGTTTCAAAATTGTGGGAACCGAAGAATTTTGGCGTTTTCCGCGAAATTGGTCAATCTGTGAATCAAGCAGATCTTCAATTAGGACGAGAAAACATGGATTTTGCTTCGAATTTCAACAGCATTACTTACTTGAACTATTATTGCAATATTCCGATAAAGGAACCGATTATTGATTGGACAAATCCCGAAGTGGCTTATCAATTGGCGGATCGGGCGAAAAAGTCTTCGAAAAATTATTTTGTGTACAACTGGAGCAACAATTTTCATTTGCCGATGTATTACGAAGTTTTGCGCAATCACTTTCCTTATGTATACGAACATCAGGTTTTCTTCAACAGCGCGACAACGATTTTAAGTAAAAAGAAAACCGTCTCCTACGCGATGCAAAAGCAAAAATTGAAAGCGAAATTTGAAAATAGTTTTCAGTCAGTTGTTGTTTCAAATGAAGAATTTATTGGAGCGATTATCATTCCAGCGAAAACTTTAAAAGATTGTCTAAATACTGAATATTTTACTGTCGAAGCAAAAGGAAAACTTTCCAGTGGAAGTCCACTTTTTTTGGTTGCGACTTTAGAACGAGGTGGAAAAATGTTACTTTCAGGCGAAAATGCGGTTTTGTATGCCGCCTACGACCAAGCAAGATTAGCAGACACAGCGAAAAATGTGACGTTTTTTAATGCTTTTTCATTGCCGGAAAATCTATTGGATTCTGATGTAATTCACATTTACTTTTGGAATCCGGAGAAAAAAAAGATCGAAATCAAGAGACCTGATGTGTTTTTTGTTTCTCAAAACGGAGAATAAATTTTCATACATTTGTTTTAAATCTAATTGATTATGAAAAAAGCTTACTACTTAATTTTGATTCTGGCGTTGGGCATTGGATTGAAGTCTTGTTCGGTTTTTACTCCAGACGATAACGTGAAAGCATATAAGACACTTTATAAAACTGGAACATGGAAAGTGAAGAAGTTGACTATTTCGAAATACTTGGTTTTAAATACTGCCCAAGAACCTACGTTTATGTGGGATACTGTTTTGTATGACTACGGAACTTTTAAATTTGAGAAAGGTTCTGTTGACGAGTTTAAAAGCTTATTTACATTGAATAGCGGTAAAACAGTAGATTTAACGCACAAAATATCAGGAGATTTAGACGATGAGGATTTGTATCTTGATTTTAAAATTACAATTCCTCAATCAGCATACATGCCGCCACATGGACGAGGATATTTAGACGCCAAAAAAGGCAAAAAGCTAAAAATCAAAGGAGAGAAAGATTTTTGGGACATAGATGCCAGTACAGCTCTACATTATCCGTTTGCTGAATTTTTAACCGAAGAAGCTTATTATAAATGTGATTGGGAACTAGAAGCAAATTGATCTACTTTCCAATCATCGCCAGCAACAGAGGCAATTCATTTAAATTTTGAATTTTAGGTTCACCGTTTGTTTTGGAATATTGATTCTCAGGATCGAATAAAATCGCTTGCATGCCGACTTGCATAGCGCCAAAAATGTCCACTTCGCGGTCGTCTCCAATCATGAAACTTTCGTTGGCAGTTGTTTGCGCTTTTTGCATCGCATACTGGAAAACGCGCGGATCTGGTTTGTTGAATCCAACCGCTTCTGAACAAACAATGACATCGAAGAACGGCGCCAATTTAGAATGTTCCAACTTAATATATTGCACTTCTTCAAATCCATTGGTGATGATGTGCATGTTGTATTTCATTCGCTTCAACTCTTCCAATGTTTCCAATGTTTCTGGAAATAAATTGGTTTGCTTGGGTGAAATTTCGATGTAACCATTGCTTAAAGTGGTTGCAAGTTCGGCATCGTGGATTTGGTGGTATTTCAATGTTTCGATAAAACGAGCATCGCGCAATTCTTCTTTTTTGAGTTTTCCTTTACCATACAATTTCCAAAGTTCCGCATTGATGCGCATGTATGTGTGGTGAAAGTGATTGAAATTTTCGATCTTATCATCCAATTTCAAGTCTTTGAAAAGGATTTGAAGTGCTTTCTTAGAGTTTTTTTCAAAATCCCAAAGTGTTCGATCTAAATCAAAAAAAAGGTGTTTGTTGGCAGACATGAAATTTAGAAAAGTGATTTTGCGAAATAAGCCAAACTAGTTGTAATTAATCCTGTTGTGCAAATGCCAAGTAAAATCAAGGGAAAAGTTTTTTTCTCTTTACCATAAAATTTGGCTGTAACGATTGAACCCAAAGGCACAGAAAGAATAAATGGTGCAAACATCGAAATGCCATAAATGCCAAATCTGCGTTTTAAAATCACAATCAACTTGTTAAATCGAGTGAATTTCTTTTTGTATTTCAATTCGATACCTGCTTCAATTGCTTTTCTGATTTTTTCTTTTCTCAATTGGTGTGCGCGTTTTAAGAAAAATTCGCTGGAGAAATAGAAAATAAATGCTGCTAGAAATGCACCAGCAACGCAAGATAAATAAGTTTCAAAGAAGCTTAATTTCAAATTCGGACCCACGAAAGGAGCGAACATGAATTTGATCATGGAAAAACTGAAAAGCGAAAAATAGAGATGCCACTGCATAATTAACATTTTACGCCGTAAGCCAAATCGCCAGCATCGCCCAAACCTGGGACAATGTATGATTGAGCGGTTAATTCTGTATCGATTGCGCCCACATAAATGTGAACCGTTTCAGGCAAATGTTTGCGAATATAATCCAACGCTTCAGGAGCCGCTATGGCAGAAACGATGTACACATGTGCAGGTTTTCCTTGTTTGAGTAAAGCTTTGTAAACCATGACCATCGAACTTCCTGTGGCCAACATCGGATCAGAAATAACGACCGTTTTGTTGTCAATCAAAGGCGAAGCCATGTATTCCACATGAATTTCGAAATCTTCCGCAGTGGAATGTTTTCTATATGCCGAAACAAAAGCGCTTTCCGCCTTGTCGAAATAATTCAATAAACCTTGGTGCATCGGCAAACCAGCTCTTAAAATGGTCGCCAAAACAGGTTGAGATTTGAGTAAATGTGCGTCCGCTTCTCCCAAAGGAGTAGTCACTTTTTGCGTGGTGAAATCCATTGTTTTGGAAATCTCATACGCCATGACTTCAGCCATACGTTCCAAATTTCTTCTGAATCGCATCGGATCTTTTTGAATTTGAACGTCTCTTAATTCTGCTAAAAAAGTCCCAAAAATGGATTGCGTGTTACTCAAATTGTGAATCATGACTTGCGGTTTGGGTTAAAGGTAGTTTTTTTTTCAAAAAAATGGAATCACATTGCTGGAAAATTTATGAAATGTTTTCATTTGGCGGTTTTGTAGAAGCTGTGGATGGTTGAATTTTAAAATTAACTTTATCGCCAAGTGGCCAAACAAAAATATTCATGAAAATACTAGTACAAAAATTCAAATTTTTAAAAACGTTGCCTAAAGGTCACGATATCCATTCGCCATTTCACCAATTATATTTTTATATTTGTTTGAAATTGAAGATCAGTTTCATTCAAAAAACGGCTTAAAATAAATGCTCAGAATCAGTTAGTTCATAAATCAGATTTAATTTCCAATTTTCTCTAATTTTTATACCTGTAAACGCGCATTTAACCAAAATTAAATAAAATTATACCCGTTCGGTTTTATTTTAGTTTTAAATCAATGATTAGAATGATTTATTTTTTCAAATAATGACTTGGTTTTAAAATATACAACCAACATTTCACACAACATCAAAATTAACTTACTCTTCAATCCACCCATTCACCATTTCACCAATAATATTTTTATATTTGTTTGAAAGTGAAGTTCAATTTCATTCAAAAATCGGCGTAAAATGGATGCTCAAAACCAATTAGAACAGTTGCAATTTAAATTGGAAAATTTAAAACAACGACAATCTTATTTTGAAAATGACATCAAGGCCTTGGAGTTGGAGATTGAAGTACTTGCTGCGCTGATCAAAGGGCAAACTGCGGCTCAAGAAACTATTTCGGTGGTGAAAGATGAGGTGAAACCAATCATTCCATTGACTGAATCAAAACCAACGCAAGTGGCGGAAACGGAACAATCGCCTATCATTGAAGTGCCCAAACCGATTATTGAGACACCGAAACCAACGATTCAAACTCCAAAACCGCAAACCAAAGTTCAACCAATCAAAACCGCAAATTCTTCTTCGAATTCGAGTTTGGAAAAATACATTGGACAGAATTTAATTCCTGTGATTGGGATTATTATCACAGTAATCGGTGTTGGAATTGGAGCAAAATATGCGATCGACCACAAATTAATCAGTCCATTGACGAGAATTATTTTGGGCTACGTGATGGCTTCTGGATTGCTGTTTTTTGCCCTGAAATTGAAAGCAAAATACAAACAATTCAGCGCGATTTTATTGAGTGGTTCGTTGGCGATATTTTATTTTATTACCTTTTTTGCTTACAGTTTTTATCAGCTGTTTCCCGTCCAGGTCGCATTTGTGGCGATGTTGGTCATTACAGCGGCCACGGTTTACGCTTCCATCAAATACAATCTGATTATCATTTCGCACATTGGCTTGGTCGGTGCTTACGCCGTGCCTTTCTTGCTCAGCGATGGATCAGGGAGAGTAGGTATTTTCTTTTCTTACATTTCGATTATCAATATCGGAATTTTAGCGGTTTCATTTTTTAGAAACTGGAAATCATTGTATTATGTGTCGTTTGGTTTGACCTGGTTCATCTTCCTTTTGTGGTTTGCAACAGGTTTCAATGATGTCAAACATTTCAAATTGGCGATGATTTTCGTGACGGTTTTCTTCCTGATTTTCCATGCGACGAACCTCGCCTACAAGCTTGTTAAGAAAGAAATATTTGATGAATTAAACGTGATGATGGTGTTACTCAATTCGTTTTTATTCTACGGTTTGGGAATCGCGATTTTGATGCGACATGAATCATTAAATGATTACAAAGCTTGGTTTACCTTGCTCAATGGCGTGATTCATCTAGCAGTTGGGGCTTTGCTTTATTTCTTGAAAACAGAAGACAAAAAATTCCACACTTTGTCAGTCGGGTTGGCAATTTCGTATTTCACTTTGTATGTGCCAATTGAGTTAGATGGTCGTTGGATTACCTATTTGTGGATATTCGAAGCAGCTTTGTTGTTTTGGATTGGAAGAACGAAAGCGAGTCGTATTTATGAATTTTTCGCCTATCCGTTGATGTTGCTCGGCTTTGCTAGTTTGGTCATCAATTGGGTGGATGTCTATGCTGGATATTATCACAATGTCAAAGATTTTAATCTTTTCTTCAATATCAATTTCTTGACTTCGCTCATCTACGGATTGATGTTATTGTTTATCTACAAAGTGTCGCAATTATCGAAATTTCAATCACCTTTTGCCAGCAATCCAGGCATGTTGTATTTGACTCAAAATTTGATTTTCACCCTTTTGTTGATTGTTTTGTATCTCGGAATTCACCTAGAATTGAATCATTTTTGGGTAGTGAAATACCAACAGTCAATCCGTTCAGCTTTGTCAGTCGATTATTTCGTTGAACGCGGGGACAGTGTGTTGAAATCGATGAAAATCGTTTCAAGCATCTTTTACGGGCTGATTTTTGTTTCAGCACTTGGCTTTTTTAAAAGAAAATCGAATAATTCGGAAGAGTTCAACATGATCTTTTTCATGGGCTTCATTTTTGCCTTATTCTTCTTCCTGACTTTGGGATTGTATGAATTGAATTCCATGCATTTGAAATACATTTACGCAGCCAAAAGTCAGATCTTTTACCGAGGTTTTGGCTTGGTTGGAATCAGGTATATTGGTTATGCGATTGTGGCGTTTGCGATGTTTATCATGCACCAATTTGTGAAAAATCAGATGAAATGGAATTCCATGAAAATCATTTCGGAGTACATTCTACACACTGTGATTGTTTGGATCATCAGCGCTGAAATCGTGAATTGGATGCACACTTTTGGTTCAAATCAAGCCTACAAATTGGCATTGAGTATTTTTGCAGGCTTTTATTCCCTTTTCATGATTGTGCTCGGAATTTGGAAAAACAAAATCTATCTCCGCATTGGCGCTTTTGCATTGTTTGGAATTACTTTAGTGAAATTGTTCTTCTACGACATCGCGCAGCTCGATACAATTTTCAAAACGGTGATTTTTATTTCCTTAGGATTGTTGCTATTGGTTATTTCGTTTTTGTATAATAAGTACAAGAATCGATTGTTTGGGGAGGAGTAAATAAGTTGATTTAGGTTCTTTTAATGATTCTTTATATTTGAATTTCCGATGAAGAATTGATTTAGTAAATAGTAAATTCATCGAATTAATAAGGAAATTTATTTTTGATTTTATTTATCGGTGTTTCTATGTATTTAAATGACAAGTGTGCAAAAGAAAAAGTAATGAAGTAGTAGATTACAAAAAGCACATATTTTGAAATAGCAAAATGCTGATTTAAAGTCAATACATCTGGAAATATCCAAAGCACAAATCCTGGAATAAATAAATGAAAAATGTACATTCCGTATGAGATTCTTCCAGAATAACAAATGAATTTATTTTCAAGAAGAGACTTCGCAAATCCTGAAAAACCGCCAACTGAAGCCCTGATTATTATCAAACCAGAAATGAGTGCGAAAATAAATTCATCAAGAATTTGTTTATACCAATTGAGGTCAAAAACTGATTCAGCAATCAACAATGAAATATAAATCAGAATACCGACATAAAGGTAAATAGGCTTAGAAATCTCGTGAATTAACTTGTTTTTGTAAATCTCACAATAGGCTATTAGTGAGCCAATTCCAAGCGAATTCATGCAGCAAATTGTAAAATAGGAATTGGCCCTCCAATTATCAAATGCGAAGTAAATGTATGATTTTGTTAACAAAGCTAAGACTATTGCAAAAACAATAAAAATCAAAGTCCGCCTTCTAGTGAAAAGAAGCACAATTGGCCAGAATATGTAGAATTGTTCTTCAACCGCCAAAGACCAAAAATGATTAAATTCATGGATGTCTAGATTATAGATCGATTGATAGATATTGCTGGTATAGGAGATTAACCAAGGGAATATTTCACGGATATTTCCATGATTGATGATTAGTAAAAATAGAATCGTAAGGTAATAAATTGGAAAAATTCTCAGAATCCTTCGAATGTAAAAAGTTAAAATAATTTTCCTTTTATTTGCACTATTCAATTCATTTTTTTCTTTGTTTAAAAAGAGAATACGGGAGATCAAATAACCGCTCAAAACAAAAAATAAAACTACACCGTGCGTAAATGGTATATTTAGCAGCAATTCGTTTTTCCACTGCCATTGCAGCCAATGAGCAACCATGATCATGACCACCGCATAAAATCTTAATCCGTCTAACTGTTTGACATATTTTGTTTCCATGTTTGGCGTTAAATCTAGTCTATTTTTTCATAATTAAACCAAAAAGGCTTTTGAAAAAACTTTCATTTGACCAAAAAAGGCCTATTTTTGTATAAATACCAATTGCATGATTCAAAGAATATTTATTTTCTTTTCACTATTCATTTTTGTCTTTATTTCAACAGGTTTTCAGCCCTTAGACCGCATGCCTGAGAAAAAAATGAAAACCAAGTATGTAGTTGTTTTAGTGATTGATGGACCTCGTTTTTCTGAAACTTTTGGTGATACAACTTGTCAATACATTCCTAAATTAGGACGAATTTTGAAAGAGGAAGGCAGTTTTTATTCCAATTTTCAGAATAATGGACCGACTTATACGATTTCTGGTCACACAGCAATGACGACAGGAGTTTACCAACGAATCAGCAACGCAGGAAAGCATTTACCCAAAAATCCTTCGATGTTTCAATATTTTTTGAAATCACAGAAAGTTGATAAATCAGAAGCTTGGATCATCGCCAGCAAAGGAAAATTGGAGGTTTTAGCCAATACAAAAAGCAAAAAATGGTGGAGTTTATACATGCCTTCCACTTATTGCGGTGCCAAAGGAAATAGCGCAGATTATGTTTCTGATGCGCAAACTTTCGAAAAGACAAAAGCGGTTTTTGCTCAAAATACGCCCACCTTAACCTTGGTAAATTTATTGGCAGTGGATGCTATTGCCCATCAAAATGATTGGAATGGCTATTTGGAAGCATTGAAAAAATGTGATGATTATGCATTTCAGATTTGGAATGAAATTCAATCAAATCCAGAAATGAAAGACAAAACAACTTTGTTTATCACCAATGATCACGGTCGACATTTGAATGGTCATAAAGACGGTTTTAAATCTCATGGAGATAAATGTGAAGGTTGCAAACACATCAGTTTATTGGTTTTAGGGCCAGATGTTCAAAAAAAAAGAATTATTGACCAACCAGCTGAATTGATTGATATTAGCAAAACTATTTCCGTTTTGTTGCATTTTGACATGCCCAGTTCCAAAGGACGATATTTAGAAGAATTATTTTTGTAAATTGCCGTCCATGCGTTACTTCCTAATTTGTGTGATTGTTTTGTTTTATTCATTGAGAATAAACGCACAATTTTATAATGGAAGTCAACAGGAGTTTGGCAAAAATACGCTTCAATTTGATAAAAAATTTAGTTGGAAGTCGCAAGATTTTCAAGGGTATCAAATTTATTTTTACGCTGAAGAAGAAAAACTCGTTAATTACGTTTCCCAGAAAATTCAATCTGAAATTAAAAATTTAGAAACGCAATTTGACTTTAGATTTAGCCAAGAACTCGAATTTGTGCTTTTCAAATCTTTCACCGATATGCGCCAAAGCAATATCGGGTCGAGTAGGGAAGAAGCCGAAACAATTGGGAAGTCCTCCTTGCTTGTGGGTTCTAAATCCTTGATTTTTTATGAATCTTCTCATGCTGAGTTAGACATTCAAATCAAAAAAATGTTGGCGGAAAACATGTTGAATCAAATGCTATATGGAGAAAAATGGTCTGATGTGTTGCTCGCAAATCCATTGTCAAATCATCCTGCTTGGTTTATCAATGGTTTCATTTCTTTTTACGGTCAACCTTGGAATGCAGCGCTAGATTCGAAAATGAAGGATGCTTTTTTGACCGGTAGATTGGACGATTTTTCTAAATTGACAGATGAAGATGCAATTCTTGCAGGACATGCTTTTTGGAATTATATTCAACTGATGTATGGCAATGAAAAATTGTTTCAAGTAGTTAAAATGACTGAAATTGCTCAACATGTCGATCGCTCTTTGCGCTATGTGATTGGACAAAACAGTGAAGAATTATTGCCTGAATTTGGAAATTATTACAAGAAAATTTATCTAAATGATTTGACAAGTCAAACTGATGTTTCGTTTGAAAAGCTGAAATTAGATTTAGCTAAAAATCACATTTACAAGAATTTCAGGCCTTCGCCAGATGGTAAAAAAATGGCTTTCGTTGATTTTTATGAAGGTAAAACCACGATTTGGTTGTATGATTTGACAACTTTTGATAAGACTAAAATTTACGAATCGGGAGTCAAATTAAATCGACTTCAAGATTTTGCTTTGCCGTTGTTGGCTTGGAATCCTTCAGGGAAATTACTTTCCTTTTTTCATGAAGCGAAAGGTAATTTGAATTTTGCATTTTATGAAATCGAAAGCCAGGAATTGAACAGCAAGGTAATGGCGCAATTAGATAAAGTTCAAGCTTTCGATTTCGCTGCAGATGGAACAAAATTGATTTTAAGCGGCGTAAAAAATGGTCAAACAGATTTATACTTGCTGACCATTGCAGGCAATGCTTTGGAGCAAATCACCAATGATATTTGGGATGAACTTGACCCGTCTTTTGGTTTAAATGATGAAATGATCATTTTCACTTCCAACAGATTGAATGACACCATTTTTGAAAATAATCTGAAGCAAAATCACGAGAATCAGCTATCTGATGTTTTTACGCTGTCGTTGAAGAAAAGTAAAAAATCTAAGAGTAAATTATTGATTTGTAATAAAATTACCAATACACCTTTTGAAAATGAGACAAAACCACAAATTTTAGATAAAAATCTGTACGCTTTTCTTTCAGATAAATCGGGGACTATGAATCTTTATTTGGCGCATGAAGACTCTGCGATTTTATTTGTCGATTCTATCATTCACTATCAATATCAAACGATTGCAAATCCAATTTATCATTTTTCTACATCTATTGTTGATTATCAGTTCAGCGATAAAAACCAGCAATTATTTTTCCAAGTATTTCAAAATGGTCGATTTAAAAGTTACCAAACTGCATTGTCTCGCGACGTAATTGAGGAAGTTCCTGTGTCATTTTTCAGAAAGAAAGAATTAGTAATATTAGAATCAACTTGGAAAAGGCAACAACTTCTAAACGAAAAATGGAATGATTCAATGAAATTGGAAGCCAGTAAACCTGAAATCAAATTATATGAAACTAATTTTTCAAAGGAATTGGTTTTGATACAAGTAAATAATGGGTTTTTAAACGCCGCATATCAACGTTTTGGTGGTGCCGGTTCAAGTTTCAACAATTCACCATTGAGTATTTTATTTCGATCCACCATCACAGATTTTTTTGAAGATTTTAAAATTCGGGGTGCGATGCGGATTCCAACCAATTTTAACGCGGGAGAATTTTTGGGAATTTTGGATGTAAATAAATTCAAATTAGATCATCAAATTTCAATTTACAGACAAACTTATTCAAGTATTAATTCAAATGATTACATCACCAAATGGTCGGTCAATGAGTTGAAATACAAATTGATTCTTCCTATTAAGGAAACTTTATCGTGGCGAAATTCTATTGGGTATAGATATGACAAACAATTGTTTTTGGCGACAGATAAAACCACGCTTGAAATGCCAAAAATCCAATTCAATCAATTGAGTTTAAAAACAGAATTGATCTTGGACAATGCTACATTTTCAGAATTGAATACATGGAAAGGTTGGCGCGCCAAAGTTTTTGGGGAAGTGGGTTTGATCGCCAATAAAAATCAAAAATGGTTGTTTAATTTTGGATTGGATATTAGAAATGCAAAATCCTTCTACAAGGGAATCACTTGGGTGAATCGCCTAGCTGGTGCAGGAAGTGCTGGTTCCGCGCCGATTGTTTATTATTTGGGAGGTGTTGATAATTGGACCATTCGACCAGAGGTTTCATTCGATAAAAATCAAGCATTGAATGTCAATCAAAATTATTTTTTCCAAACAATTGCGACTCCTTTGCGCGGATTTATTCAAAATGCCAGAAATGGAAATTCTTTTTTTGTGTTTAATTCTGAATGGCGAATTCCTGTTTTTAAAGTACTTTCAAAACATGCTGTGAGAAATGAATTTTTGCGCACATTTCAATGGATTTTGTTTGCAGATGCAGGTTGTTCTTGGACAGGTCTCACGCCTTTTTCGACTGATAATCATTTTAATACTTTGTCAATCAATTCAAAACCATTGGAAATTCAATTGATTAACTCTCGCGAACCAGTCGTTGGTGGAATTGGGTCAGGAGTAAGGACAAAAGTATTTGGTTATTTTATTAGATTTGACCTTGGTTGGGGAATTGAGAATTTCCAAATCAACAAAAAGCCAATTGGATATTTTTCAATTGGTTATGATATTTAAAAAGTAAAAATGGAAACAACATATATTGACGCTAAAATCAAGGAATTATCAATTCAAATTTTTGACAAAGTTTGCGGATATCGAATGCATTTACATCAATATCCTGAATTGTCTTTTCAAGAGTTTGAAACTGCCAAATATGTTGCCAATGTGCTCACTGGTTTGGGAATTGAAAACCAAGAGAATGTTGCAGGAACTGGAGTTGTAGCAATTATTCGTGGAAAAAACCATTCAGATAATCAAGCTTGTGTGGCATTACGAGCAGATTTAGATGCTTTGCCCATTTTAGAAGAAAACCAAGTAGATTACGCGTCAAAAAAACCAGGTGTAATGCACGCTTGTGGACATGATGTGCATACAAGTATCTTGTTGGGAGTGGCAGAAATCTTGCAAACTTTGAAAGATGAATTGCCTCATCCTGTAAAGCTAATTTTTCAGCCAGGAGAAGAAAAAAATCCAGGAGGCGCATCCTTAATGATTGAAGCGGGAGTTTTAGAGAATCCTGCTGTGATCGAAATGTATGCCTTACATGTTTTTCCAGAAATGGAAGTAGGAAAAGTCGGTTTCAAAGAGGGAATCTACATGGCATCTTGCGATGAAATTTATATGACAATTCATGGTGTTGGAGGTCATGGCGCAATGCCTCACCAATGCGTCGATCCAATTTTAATTGGTGCCAATATCGTTACTTCTTTGCAACAAATAGTAAGCAGAAAATGTGACCCTAAAATTCCTTGCGTATTGACTTTTGGCTATTTTGAAGGTTTGGGAGATACCAATATTATTCCGTCTAAAGTTAATTTGAAAGGCACATTTAGAACGATGGACGAGAATTGGCGCGCGCAAGCTTGGAAGTTAATTGAAGAACAAGCGACTTTGATTGCAAAATCAATGGGAGGAACTGTTGATATTGAAATAAGCAAAGGTTATCCTTTTTTATCAAATGATTCAGTAGTGACCAGCAAATTACGCAGCAAGGCAAACCAATTGTTAGGAGAAAATTACGTCGAAGAATTGCCAATTCGTTTGACAGCTGAAGATTTTGCTTTTTATTCTCAATTAGTTCCTGTTTGCTTTTTTCGATTGGGTGTTGGAAATGTTTCTAAAGGAATTACCTACGGTGTTCATCATCCAAAATTTGATATTGATATTAATGCTTTACTGACTGGGATGCAAGTAATGGCAAAGGCTGTTTTATAGCATTAAATTGTTAATTTCTATTAAAATTCAACTCTTTACCCTTTTAGATTTTAATTTAGGATTCCAACATGATTTTTTGTGATTATCTGATTAAGTTCTAATTTTAATCGGTAAATATTTATTTTTCATTGTTGAATTTTTTCATTTCAGAAATGGATTATAACAATTGAAAAATAATGTTTTTGAAACAAAAATTAACTAAAATATATTTGTATTGTTAAAATAGAAAAGCAAAGGCTTTAAAGCTTTTTTCAGTGAATAGTGGTTAGGTTGATTATCAGAAAAAGCGGTTCAAATTATTTTTGAACCGCTTTTTTTGTGTCTAATTTTTGAGAACAAAAAAGCGTCTAGTATAAATTCTAGACGCTTTTGATATTTATTTCCTTAATCTAAAGACTAAATCATGGTTTTATTAGCGGTCTTGGTGTAGGTTTTGGAGCTGGAGTTGGAGTCGGCGTAATTGGTGTTTTTGGTTTATTGTTCGGATTTGGTGTTCCAGGTCGTCCAACGGGTTCCAAAGAAAACTCGCATGTTTTAGAATCACTTCCGCCAACATTTGAAGCATTTATCAACAGATTGATAACATTATTTCCTTCTCCAATATTAATGTTAAAAGTGAAAGTTAACATTCCATTATTTATTGATGTACTTACATTCGGAATAGTGTTTCCATTCGCTTTAAACGTTACTTCATTCACATTATTGATATTCGTCACATAACCAGTCACAGTGATCAGTCCCGGAGAAAATTTCGCTGGACAAGTTGATGGAGATGTGATGAAAATTTGTGGTGCACGAAGTGTTTGTTTTTTATAAATAACTGTTTTGGTATCAGAATCAGTTCCATATCCATTGGAAGCGGTTGCAACAATTACGTTATCTCCATTTACAAAGTTTTGATTGAATGTAATTGTTCCATTCGAAGCATTGAAATTGAAATTAACAGCGGTTCCATTCACAGTAATTGAAACTTGGTTTGCAGCAGTTACAAACTGAGTGGTAACTTGAATGTTCATATTGCCATTATCCGTATTGTAAGGCGTTATTCCTGGATTTGTGATTTTGATTTTTGGAGGAACAGCATTCGGATTTGTTGTTTTTGTAACTGTAATCGTCATAGTGGTTGAACCACATGCATTTGTAGCTGTAATTACAAATGTGTTGCTCCTCATTTCCAAAGGACGGTCTAAAACAATAACACCTGTTTGTTGCGTGAAAGCATAATTTACCGCTTTTCCATTTTGAGTGATTGTAATATTTGATCCTTGATTCAATCCACTTACAGTTGCATTTAATCCAAATGCTTGTGCATATGTTGAACTATTGTTGGCAGCAGACGATGAATTCAAAACAATTACTGGTTTTGTACATTCTTTTCGTGTAACTGACCAAGTAGTTTTGGCTGTTCCGCAAGCGTTGTTTGCAGTTACTTCGATAGAATTTAATCCCATTTGTAAATTAACAGATGCAGTTAATTCTTTTGTCATTAAATTGTAATTTGCTGCAATAGTATTGCCGTTAACTTTTACAGTTATTTCATTCGCTTTGGCAACATTATTTAAAATCGCTTTGATTTGAATTGTTGTTTCTTGCGTATTTGATACTTCGGAATTTGGAAGTACGCGTTGTATTGTTGGAGCAACACATGGCGTTTGAGCAGTTATTTGACAGGATTCAGCATCACTTCCACCAGCATTCACAGCATTGATTTGGAAATTTACAGAATTGCTTCCTTCACCTAAATTAACGGTGAATGAGAAATTCAAATTTCCATTGCTCAAAACAGGATTAACATTCGTTACTGATTTACCATTTATTGTAAATGTGACTTCACTCAAATTATTGATATTTGTTACAAAACCTGTTATTGTTACCACTCCAGGGGTCATTATTGCAGGACATTTTGCAGGTGAAGTAATTGTAATTACTGGAGCAGGAATCACCTTCTCTTTGTAAATAACTGTTTTTGTATCATTCGCCGTTCCGTAATTGTTTACAGCAGTTGCAATGATCACATTGTTTCCGACTACAAAAGTCTGATTGAAAGTTATGATTCCATTTGATGCGTTGAAATTGAAATTCGTTGGCACACCATTTACTGTAATTGAAACTTGACTCGCTGCAGATACAAATTGTGTACTTACTTGAATATTCATAGCACCAATTTCCGTATTGTATGGTGTTGTTGCAGGATTTGTGATATTGATTTTTGGAGGCACTGCATTTGGATCTTTTGTTTTTGTAACTGTAATTGTTATTGATGTCGTTCCACATTCATTTGTTGCGGTAATTACAAAAACATTAGCGCCCATGTCTAAAGGACGGTCTAAAACCAAAGTACTTGTTTGTTGATTAAATACAAAATTGATTTGTTTTCCATTTTGAGTTACTGTAATCGTTGAACCTTGAGATAAGCCTGTAATGCTTGCATTCAATCCAAAAGCATCAGCGTAAGTTGAACTATTGTTTGCACTAGTAGACGAATTCAACACAATCACTGGTTTTTTACATTCTCTTCTTGTTACAGTCCAAGATGAACTAGCTGAACCACAATCATTGCTAACTTGCACCTCAATCGTGTTTACGCCCATTTTTAACGTAACTGAAGCTGACAATTCCTTGGTTGCTAAATCGTAATTTGCAGCTGTTGCAACACCATTTACTTTTAAAACAATTTCATTTGCATTTGCAACATTGATTACACTTGCTTTGATTTGAATACTTGTTTCTTGTGTATTTGATACTTCGATATTTGGTAAGATTCTTTGTACTATCGGAGCCAAGCAAGGCGCAGCAACAGGTTTAAAAATGATCATTCTGTTCTTTTTCTCTACACCACAAGCATTGGTTGCAACAACTTCAATTGTATTTTGTCCGTCGCTTAAACCAATATTTTGAGAGAAAACTTTGGTCGTTGCATTGTAAGAACCTAAAATTGCTTGGACAACACCATTCACAAAAACTTGTACCTGACTTGCTGTGGTAATGTTATCAACCTGCGCACTGAATGCGAAAGTATTTGCGGAAACTTCCAAAGATTGCACAGCTGGAGCGATGAAAGTAATCACTGGTTTGTCACAAGCTACCACTGGAACACGGTAAATAATGTTGGTGCTTGCACTGTGGGTTCCTGCTGAATTTGTACCTGTTACTGTAAATGTATTGTTTCCAAAATTCAAACTTGTATTGAACAGTACTTCTTTAGTTGAAGCATTGAAAGAGTATGAATTTGGATTTACTGTCAAACCATTTTGTTGCAGGACGATTTGAGATACATTGTCAACATTGATCACATTTGCTTTTACAGTATAACTAACGTTTGTTACTGTTGTTCCTCCAACAGAAGGGTTGATAAATGTAACAAATGGTGGACTTTGAAGAACTAATTTTCTGTAATTGATCGTTCTATTGTCACTCGCTTGTCCAGCATTATTTGTTCCTGTAATTACCAATGAATTGATGCCTTCATTTAAACTCATTGTAAATGTCAACTGTTTTGTCGCGGTATTGTAAGTGAATGCATTGAAAGCATTACCATTGATCAATACTTGGATATTTTGAGATCCGTCTACGTTCAAAACAGTTGCTGTAATAGGCGTAGAAGGAACTGTTGACGCGTATGGATTTGTAGCAGGATTTGTAATTGTCACCGTTGGTGGCAACATTGGATCTGGCATCTTGAAAATGATGGTAGTCGTTTTTACATCTTGACCAGCAGCATTTGTTCCCGTGATTTCAATGATATTGGCTCCAACAATCAAACTTGTTGTAAATGCCATTACCTCGGATGAATTACTGTAAGTGAAATTAGTGGATGTAACACCATTAATTTTCAATTGAATATTTTGTGGACCAGCAACATATTGTACTCGCGCTTTCACGTTATATGTTTGATTGAAAACTGTCAAAGGATTCAAAATTGGATCTTGGAAAGTAACAATCGGAGGCACAATAGTTTGTGGTTTTCGGTAAATGATTGTATGTGTTTTTGAATCACTTCCAACAGTATTTGTTCCTGTAATGACAATCATATTTGCACCTTCTATCAGGCTAACAGGGAATGTCAATGCAGTTGAAGATGGATTGAAATTGAAGTTTGTAACATTCACGCCATTTACGTTCACGTTCACACCACCTGAATTTGCTACATTTAAAACAGAGGCAGAAACATTATAAGTTGCAATATCTGTTGTATATGGATCTGTATTTGGCGCTGTAAATGTAACCAACGGTGGAGGAAGAATGACTGGTTTTCTGTAGATGATTACTGTTTGTTTGACGTCAGTACCATCGTTGTTTGTTCCTCTAACAGAAATTGTATTTGTGCCTTCAACTAAATTCAAATACGAAGAAACAGAATTGTTTGCATTCACATAAGTGAAATTTGACATCGTTTGTCCGTTGAAAATAATTTGAATTTGATTTGCTGCAGTTACATTCAATACAGTTGCACTCAGAGCGAAAGTGCTATTTTCTGTTGTGTAAGGATTTGCAGATGGATTTGTAATCGTAACAATCGGTGGTTTGGGCGCTTGTCTTTCGTATATAATGATGGTGGTTGCTTGCGCTGTGCCAGCGTTATTTGTGCCTATAACTTCAAATACATTTTGTCCTGGTGTTAAAACCACTGAACTTTGGAAGTCGTGGGTCGAACTATTGAATGTGAAATTTTGGTTTACAGAACCATTTTGTTTGAAAGTAACATTTTGACTTCCCGCAACATTCAATACTTCCGCTTTTACAAGGAAAGTTGAATTCATTGTTGTGTATGGACTAACCTGAGGATCCACAAAGTAAACAACTGGGGGCTGTTCAATTACTCCCGGCTTGTAAATTATCGTTGTTGTTTTGGAATCTGTTCCTACTGAATTTGTTCCTGTTGTGACAATTACATTTGAACCAAAAACCAAATTTAAATTCGCACTAACAGAATTGTTGTTAGGATTGAAAGTGAAATTTGAAAATGATTGTCCATTCACTTTCATGCTGATTTGATTGCCTTGTTGCACATTCAACACGGTTGCAGTCAATGGGAAAGTTTGCGAAGTTGTATTGTACGGACTCGTCGCTGGATTCGTATAAGTTACAACAGGTGGCGGCAATAACTCAGTTTTGTTGTAAACAATAATGGTCGTTTCTTGATCAGTTCCAAAAGTATTTGAACCAACAATTTCAAAAACATTTTGTCCAGGTGTCAAAACTACATTGCTTTCAAATCGATCAGTAGTTGTATTATAAGTAAATACTCCATTATAAATACCATTTTGTTTGAAGGTTATATTTTCTTTGCCATTCACAAATTTTACATCAGCACGTATAGTGTAATTTGGCTGAGTAACAGTTGTTCCTGACACAGAAGGGTTTGTGAAATTTACTATTGGCAATTGTTCGTTTACTACATTGTAAATCAGAGTAGTTGATTCAATATCTGTACCTGCTGTGTTTGTACCTGTTACAGTTACAATGTTTGTTCCCATAGTCAAATTCAAATTCGCAGTCACAACATTGTTTGACGGATTGAAATTGAAATTTTGATAAGATTGACCATTTACAGTCATTGTAATTTGATTCGCTTGTTGAACGTTAAGAACTGTGGCGATTAAACTAAAAGCTGGATTTGTAATTGTGTATGGACTTGATGGCGGATTATTAAACGAAACCACTGGCGGCGCTATTTCATTCACATTATTGTAAATGATAATTGTCGATTCAACATCAGTTCCCGCTGCATTTACTCCAGTTATTTCAAATACATTTTGTCCAGAAACCAAGATCGCATTGCTTTCTAGTAAATCAGTCGTGGTATTGTATGTAAAGTTTTGAGTATTTAATCCATTTTGCTTGAAAGTAATATTTTGTTTTCCATCAACAAATTTTACTTCAGCTCTTATTGTAAAATTTGGCTGAGAAACAGTTATTCCTGAAACCGAAGGATTTGTAAAGTTCACAACTGGTGGTTGATTTGATCCTTGATTCGTTTGGTTTTCATAGTTTGGTAAATTGTGCAAACTATTAGGGTTTTCTTCAACATAATTATGTCTGTTTTTTACTTGAAATCTCAAGTAGAAACTGGTATAGTGATAAATATCATTTGGAAGTTTACTTGAAGCGTCGACATATCCGTCAAAATTGTCAATTCGAGTGAAAGTGGTTTTGTGCTCCAAACCAAGTGAGAATCTTGGACTAACTTGATAACCCAATCCAAACCCTAGGCTTGGCATAAACCCTACTCTAAAAGTCCCTTTGGTTGTGCCGTCTAAAGCAGTTTCATAACTTCCATCTTGGATTGCATTCAAACTTGCTTTCGAAAAGTCTCCATTCAGCTGATCATAAGCATATTTGCCGCCGGTGATTGTGTCATTTCCATCCAATTGATTTCCGTAAGTTTCGTGCCATGTCAAACCAACACCACCAAAAATGTATGGGTCCCAACCTGAACGTTCTCTGATTCCATTGGCATGAATCACCAACTCTAAAGCCAATCGATGAACTTCCGTTTTGTAGTTCAACACTGAATAGCCAATTCCATCTTTGTAATTGGTCATTCCACTACTCAAAGCTTCATTTGTTTTTTGAAAACCAGTTGTGTCAATATCTTGACCATACCAATTACCATACAAATACCTTCCGCGTAAATCAAAGCTGATTTTTTTGCCGTAATTGTAATTGAAAGATTTACCTATCATCAGGCCTGCTCCCCAATTATGTTGGTTTTTGACATCTGTAGTTTGCCAAGTTGTACCTATATTTAAGCCCCAAAACCATTTAGAATCTTTTTCATAAACGAGTTTACCTTGCCCCAAAAGGTGGGTGCAAACAAATAAAAGGCTAAATGCGAGTGTAATAATTCTTTTCATATCGCGTTGTTTTTGATTTGTCGACCGAAGTCGATAATTGTGCCAAAATTCATAAAAATATGGCTATAAATTTCGATTTTCGCCTAAAATCTTATTTTTTGTTAATTTCTGTCACGATTAAATTGTTTACTTTTACCGAAAATAAAGGGCTTAAGAATGTTTCGAATCCTAATTGTTAATCTTTCGTTAATAGTGTTTTGTATGCTTTCCAAGGTTAGTATTGCTCAGCCTATTTATAATAATTGTAGTGACGCACTCTACCTTTGTCCGCTTGTAGTTGAGAATGTCACCAATTATGATGCTACAAAAACACTTTGCGCTGGTTGTGAAGATGATTTTAATTACTGCTTTTCTCCCACTAATTCTATTTGGATGAGGTTTGAAACCAATGCTTTGGGAGGAAATGTAAACGTTAATTTTAATAATGTTACCGTTGAAATCGCACCGAATCAAGGTACAGAAATGCAAGCAACGATCATTCAAGCAATTGCACCATGTGATGCTTCAACATATACACAAATTGGAAGTTGTGAATTTGCCGCTGCTGGAAATTTTGTTTTGACTGCCACTGGGCTTTTGCCTAATACCTCTTACTACATCGTAGTCAATGGGGCAACAAATGTACCTGCAACACTTCCAGCTCAAGCAACCATGGACATTTCAGTGTCTGGAAATGGTGTGCAAAGAATTCCTCCTGGATTGGCATTGTTTGTTCCCAGTAGTTTAATTTGTGCTGGTGAAACGCAAATGTTTTCAGCTTATGCGGGAGATTGTCCAGATACAACAGAATATTATTGGTATGTAAATAGTCAATTGGTGGCAGTTACTCAAACCAATGATTTTGAAACGTCAGCATTGCAAGATGGAGATGTTTTATCAGTGACAACAACTTGTTTTGAGTATTGCATTGTGGAAATTTCAGCTACTTCGGCACCCTTTACGGTTGTAAGTATTGCTGTTGATGCAGGACCTGATTTTACAATTAATGCTGGTGGTTCTGTTTTTCTTCAAGGCGCGACAACTGAGGCTTCATTCTTTTGGACACCAAGTTTTACACTCAATAATTCAGCAATACTGAATCCAATTGCGCAGCCAGATGAAACCACACATTATTTTCTTTCAGCTACCAATGGAGCATGCACCGTAACAGACGAAGCCGTGGTTTATGTAACCAATAAATTGTCAATTACCAATACTTTTACACCCAATAGTGATGGTTACAACGATACTTGGGAAATTCCTTCCTTGGAACAATATTCTAACTGTTTTGTAGAGATTTATGACCGTTGGGGACAATCTATTTTTCAAACAACAGGTTACAATGCCAAAAAAGCTTGGGACGGAAAACACAAAGGAAAATTGTTAGAAGCAGGCGTCTATTTCTATGTAATTGAGGTGCGTGATCCAGATTTCACCGAACCAATCAGAGGTTCTTTAACAATGATTCGATGAGATTTATAGTTGTATTAACATTCATTTTCTGTATGGGTTTTCAAGCAAATTCTCAGCAAATTGCCCAATATTCTCAATGGTTTTGGAATCAATTGGCAATCAATCCAGCGCACTCTGGAATCAAAACTTGTACAGAAATAAAAACGATTTACAGAACACAATGGCTTGGATTAGAAGGCGCGCCTTCAAGCGGAGCTTTTACATTTTCTGTTCCACTTTATGCGAAAAGAAAAAGATACTTGAGCGGAAGACAAGGATTGGGTATTAAATTTGACAGAGATCAGTTTGGACCATTCACCGCCTTGAGATTTAATGTGAGTTATGCTGGCCACTTCAATTTTTCAAAAGACACCAGACTTTCAATTGGAATTGCTGCTGGGGTTCAACAGTTTAATTACGACAAGGGAAAAGCTACGACTTTGGTTTCTGATCCATTAATCAATGAAAGTAATTCCTTTATTTCCCCTGACGCAACAGTTGGTTTTTGGTGGAATGGTAAAAATTATTATGCAGGATTGGTTTTGAGTCAGTTAACAAGAAGTCGTTGGCAAGGAATTTCAAATGATTCAAGATTTAATTTTCATACGATTTTAAATGGTGGTTACCGTTGGGAAATTCAGCAAGGAGTGACTTTATTGCCTTCAGCGATTTTAAGAATTCCACCCAAAGGACCAGTTTCTGCAGATTTGAATGTATTAGTAGATTTAAGAAACCAATTTGGTGTTGGTTTGGGTTATCGAAACACAGATGCTGTTATGGCATTCTTAAATTTCAAGCTGAAAGAGCAATTTGCTATAGGCTATTCCTTTGAATATGTGACTTCTAGTCTTGGGAAAAATCAGTATTTTACACACGAAATTTCATTGAGTTTTAGTTCTTGTAAAACCGAAAACACCAATAAAACAAGTTGCCCATTATTTTGATTGCAAGCGCAACTTAAGCTGCTGAATTAAAATTAGCGACTGTCTTCCCCTTTAAAAATAGTCTTTATCAAATTTTACTTGTTTAAAACTCCCTGCACTTAAGGTAAATTGAAGGTTACTTCTTGCGAAATTTGTTGGTGATGAAGTTGAATTTGACTTTTCATTTTCAAGTTTACATCATTTTTATCCAAAGCAATCAACATGAAATTACCTATTTTATATTTTAGTGCAGTTTTAGGACTTTTAGCAGCTTGCGTTCCTGCTAAGAAATACAATGATTTGGTTGAACGTGAAAAGCTTTGCAGCGAAGAATTGGCTGCCTTTAAAAACAATTCCATCACCAATGAAGGAAAAGCCAAAGACATTGAAGCGAGATACAATGTGTTGTTGAATGAAGTAACATCTTTGAGAGCTGACACGAGTAAATTAGGGCAGAATCATAGAATGGTTCAGGCGCAATACGATAAAATGGTTTTGCAAAATTTGGCTTATGAAAAGCGATTGGAAGAAGAGCGAAACAAAGGTGCCAAAGAAACTGGAGCGTTACAATCAGATTTAGAAGGTAAAAACGAAGAATTACAGCGCAAACAAGAAGTTTTAAATCAATTGGAAGGCGAATTGAAATCCAAACAACAATTGCTAGAAGACCGAGAAAAGCGTGTAAATGAGTTGGAAGAAATGATGCAGCGCAAAGACGAAGCGGTGAAAACATTGAAAAACAAAGTGGCAGGAGCTCTTCGTGGATTTGAAAATAAAGGTTTGACTGTTGTCGAGAAAAACGGTAAAATCTATGTCAGTCTCGAAGCCAAATTACTTTTCACTTCAGGAAGCACAACAGTAGAAGCTGAAGGCAAAAAGGCAATTATCGAATTGGCCAAAGTGTTGGAAAAAGAGGTTGATTTGGAAGTAATCGTTGAAGGCCATACAGATACAGATAAATTAGTGGCAACAGCGCATCCAAAATCAAATTGGGAATTATCAGTTTTGAGAGCAACCGCAGTAGTGGAAATCATGACTGCAAACACAAAGGTAAATCCAGCGATTTTGATGGCTGCTGGAAGATCTGAATTTCATCCAGTTGATCCAGCGGACAAAGCGAAAAATAGAAGAATCGAAGTAATCATTTCTCCTAATTTGAATGCCTTGTTTGAATTGATTAATAAATAAGAAGAAAATTCATTATTAAAAAAAAAGCTCCAAATTTTGGAGCTTTTTTTATTTGAAATCACTTGCTCATCCCATGCGGCTGGCAGCACAATGGCAACGCTTTTTGCGCATCCACATTCGCTTTCACATCATCTGCATCATATCCTAAGTCTGAAACGATTTGCTTAATTTGTTCAAGTGTAACTTTCGTTGGCTTAAATTTTACAGTCAAAACTTGCGTCTTAAAATCCAATTCAGAAAAAACGATTCCTTTCGTATAATTCAATTTCGATTCAATGCGCTCTTTGCACTCTCCGCATTCCGCAGAAGTTTTAATTGTCACCAATTGCGGTTTTACATCCTGCTTAAAGCTAAATCCCAGAAAGGCGATGCATATTATTAAGATTGTTTTCATATGTATTTTATTTGTTTTTGTAATTACTAATATCATTTATCACACTTAGCTTGTCGAAATGCACTTTTAACTTCTCACCTCACACTTTTAACTCTTTTCACTCTTCAATTTCCACCTCACCCCAACATAAACATTTACCCCTTGAATCGGCGCCCAAACTCTCGTTGCATCAAAATACGAACCAAAAGGATTTTGTGGATCAACCAACGCATCTTTTTGTTTGTAATTGGTCAAATTTTCGCCTCCAATGTAGAAATCCCATTTTTTGAAAACGTGTGTAATTTGAGCGTTCAAGATAGGATAAACTTTCGACATATTGTCTGTTGAATGTTCCGTCGGTGAAAAATGAACCATGTGCAACCTGCTTTTTCCATAAACAGAAAGTGTAGCATCATATTCCCAGCGCTTGTTTCTTGTTTTGTAGGCCAAGTTTACAAATCCTCGTTGTGTTGGAATCATGACTTGTTGTTGCATTTTTCCTCCATATTCGGCTTTGACATCTAAGTATTTGTATGCCAAACGGACATCAAAACGAGGCAAAACGGGTAAACTAATTTCCGTTTGAAAACTATTGGAATAGGATTTCCCTGTCAAGTTGCTGAAGTAAAAATTATTCATGTCGATATCGCGATCCACAATCAACTGATTTTCGAAATAAGTGTGGTAAAAATCGATGCTGATATTGGCTTTTCGTCTGAAGAATTTGAACTCTTGAACAATTGAACCACCTAAATTCCAAGAAACCTCTGCTTCTATATTTTTTTCAATCACCCAATTTCTTGAAGTGGCCAATAAACTGATGTTGTCGATAATTACATTAGGAACTCTGAAACCACGTCCAGCAGTAAAGCGCAAATCCAACTTTTCTGTCACGCTAAATTTTCCGTGAAAGCGGGGCGAAAATTGAAAGCCGTACAAATTGTGGTAATCACCTCGCGCGCCCACAACTCCTGTAAAACGCAATCCTTTGAAAGTGTATTCTGCAAAAGCGCCAGGAACATATTCAATTCTTGGTAAAGTGAGCGAATCTAATTTTTGGGTCAAATCGACAAACACAAAGCTCAATCCACCTTTGATTCCATGATTGGTATTTCCAATAATTCCGTCGAAAATTGCATTAATGTAACCACGTTTTTCTTCGCCGTTAAAAATGCGTTTTCCAAATTGTGCAT
Organism: Crocinitomicaceae bacterium; assembly: GCA_040403095.1. GTDB lineage: Bacteria > Bacteroidota > Bacteroidia > Flavobacteriales_D > Crocinitomicaceae > JAQVCM01. The sequence continues at coordinate 40,047 of JBBALI010000005.1, read as the reverse complement.
GGGTAGTTTGGTATTTCAAATTGTACACAATTCCAATGGACTGATAAGGTTTTTTCTCAAACAAAAATCCAGTTTTTGCAAACACATCTACATGTTTATTTTCGATTGTTACACCATATAAATTCGGCGTTCTTGAGGCTGAAAATCCAGTTTGTCCACCTTCTTTGGATTCGTAGTAAGCATTGACTCCCATTTGTGCTTCCATGCGCTTACCGCTGTAATTCCAACGATTTAAAAAAGAAGCGTTTTTGGACATTGGAATATCTCTGAAACCATCTTTGTTGTTGTCTACTTCTGAAAACAAGCCAGAAGCATGACCAAAAAGTCCAGTTTGCCATTTTTTTCCGACATTCAATTTTCCATGTGAATTCAATTCTCCTCTTCCAAAACGATTTCCATAAGCATTGAAATAGAATTTCTCCATAGATTGCGGCTTTTTGAGTTCTAGATTTACCAATCCAGCCATCGATTCGTAGCCATTTACCACGTTTCCTGTTCCTTTGGTGATTTGAATCGATTCAACCCAAGTTCCAGGCATAGAACCAAGACCAAATGCGCTTTCCAGACCACGCATGTAGGGAATGTTTTCCATTTGAATTTGGGTGTAAACGCCATCTAATCCCATCATTTGGATTTTTTTAGCGCCTGAAATCGCGTCCGTCATGTTGACATCGACCGAAGCATTGGTTTCGAAAGACTCAGATAAGTTGCAACAAGCTGCTTTCCGCAATTCTCCTTCGCCCAGTTCTTCAACATGCAAGGTTTTTAGTTTGGAAATGCTGTGGGTGGTTTTTTTGTAAGAAATGACCAACTCCTCCAAAATTTGATTTTCATATAAATTGATTTCAATGATTGAAAAACGATCTTTGTTCGTAACGATCAATGTGTCATTTCTGAATCCAAAAGTACTAAAAATCAAAGTGTCAGGAAGTGTTTTTCCTAAAATTATTTCAAAAACTCCGTGCTCATCCGTTTCAACAAATTCTTTTGTTATTAAAGAAGTGATTTTGGCATTGTGAAGATGCTTTCTTGTTTCGTTTACAGCTTTACCGTAAATGACGCCTTTTAATTGACTAAATCCTGCAAAGGAAATCAGAAAAAAAGCAATTGTAAAAATTGATTTCATAAATAAAAAATTGTTTAAATAATAGCTCAACCAAATTAATTGGGCATTAATAAACAGTGATTTATATTCTGAAAACTTGGTTTAAAATAAGAATTTCTTGACCTTTTTTGGGCGGTGGTCTATTGATTGGAAAATCACATACTAGTTTATTTCTCAGCATGAAATTTACCTCAAAGATGAATAATTGATGAGCAGAAGTGACCGCTAATTGTTGATTGTTCTGAAAGTCTTTCTGAATAAAATTTGACGTTATTTTGAATGAAATCAAATCTTCCTCACAACAATTTTCTTTGAATGAATGGCTTTTTTTTTCTACTTTTTCATGGCAGCAACTCTTGATTTTTTTGGCTGGCTCACAAGAATGAGCGGAAGGTACAAAAAAACTATATTCAGTTCCGTCGACTTTACAAAAATGTTCAAACACATGAATTCCAACAGATCCAACGAAAAGAGAAACTGCAAAGAAAAGAATGATGATTGAACGACAATGTTTCACAGCGCAAAAATAAAGCAATTCAATGAGAGCTACAATTTTATTTTTGTTAAATCTTGGAATCTTGAAATCAAATTGTACCAAATACAACAAATTGTCCCGACTTTTCGGGATATAATTTAGTTCAATAACGATTGGTATAATGCCGCTCTAGTTTACAAAAAGTTCAATGATAATTGAGCTATATTGAAAAAATTATTGGTATTAATTAGATAAATCGGTTTCAAGTTGATCTAAAGCCAAACAACCAAATTGATCATTTGACCAACTATACGCAGCTTTGTTATTTTTAATCATCACAAACGTTGGAAACTTTCCCTGAGCCATTTTACTGAGGATTTCAATGTTTTTAGTTTTGCTGACAACAATGTCTTCTCCACCTTCAGCAATATAATCTCTTAAATCATCATTACTGCTTGTGCAAACAATGAATTTGATTCTCATTTCAGGATTTCTAGCTTTCAATTGTTTTAACTTTGAAATTGAATGATAACAGTATGGACAACCTGGAATAGTGATTACAGCTAAATCTGCTTTTCTAAAATCGCTTATGGTTTCAGGATTTTGAATTTCGGTTCCTTGTTTAGAAAAATCTCCTTCATAAATCGGATTAAGCACAAATCCAATGATAAATGGTATGGCAGTAATTACCACAAAAACAATAGGTCTTAAAAATTTCAGTCTGTTTGAAATGATTTTGAAGATCAGGAATTTACTGAACCAGCGAGCAATTAAAACTCCAAAAATGAGCAAAAGCAGATAAGGTGCTACTTTGGCACTTGTCCAAGAAAAATTGGAGTTGATAACCCATTGTTCGATGGAACTAAAGAAATATAAAACAAGTGCCGAAGTAATTGCGTAAAAGGAAATCAAAAAATATTTCATTTGATTGATATAAATTATTAAATCAAAAAAAAAGGGAAGCTTTCGCTTCCCTAATAAATTAGTTTATGCCTTACTTAATTGCACAAGTTGTAGATGCTCCATTAGCAGATGCTGATTTTGCAGAACATGCGTCTTCAGCATTTTTCTTAGTGTCATTAATAGTTGTACTAGCAGAAACACTAATTCCACCAGAAGTTGAAGTACAAGTACAAGTGTAATCTTTTTTGCAAGAAGCCAATGTTAAAACTCCTAAAGCAGCAATAGCAATAAATTTTTTCATAGTTAAAATATTTAATTAAGTTCCAGCAAATATATTCAAAAATTACAGAAAGCATAAAAAATCACAATTATTTTAAAATTAATATTTCATTTTTTTTAAAATCATATTATTTATAAGTTGATTAAAATCTTTTTAAAAATCTTATCCGTAATTTTGTGCAACAAATTAATTTTCAAAAAAAGATGCAAGTTCCAGTAAATGTGTACGCAGAAATGACACCAAACCCAACAACTATGAAGTTTGTTGCCAATAAATATTTATTACTAACAGGTGAATCAGTTGAATTTACTAGTGCTTCTGAAGCCAAAGGTTATTCTCCATTGGCAGAACAATTGTTCCAATTTCCCTTTGTGAAAGGGGTATTTATCGCCAGTAATTTTGTCACAATCACCAAAAATGAATCTCTTTCATGGGATTTTGTGACCATGGAATTGCGTGAATTTATCAAAAATTGGATAGCAGAAAGCAAAGATGTTTTAATTCAAATGCCAGCACCAAAACCTGTTGAAGCCAAGAAAACAGATGGGCCAGTGAAAGAATATTTGCCTTCAGAATATGACGATGCGATTCGTGATTTGTTAGATGAATATGTTCGTCCTGCAGTAGAAACTGATGGTGGAGCAATCGATTTTAGAAGCTTTGAAGATGGTGTAGTAACCGTTTTGTTGAAAGGCTCTTGCGCTGGTTGTCCTTCTTCAACTGCAACTTTGAAAGGCGGAATAGAAAATTTATTGAAACAACATTTGCCTGCGGTTACTTCGGTAGTTGCTGAAGATGCGGAATAATTCTTGAGTTTAAATTTTAGTTGGAGTTAATGTTCTTGTTGAGCGTTAACTCTTTTTTTTGACCTTGTTTCCCAATCGATTCGCGACAAAACGACCTCTAAAGTTGCCAAATTCTTGCAACCTTGGATCTGCTTTTACATCTGTCAAAACCGGAAATTCAAATCGGCCTGATGCAAATGCGTATTGCGCTTTTTTGCTTGTCAAATATTGCAACAATTTTTGTGCGTTTTCAGGATTTCTAGCATATCTATAAATTCCAGCACCTGTGACGTTGTAAAAAGTTCCTTTTTGGGTTTGACTTGGAAAGATAATAGAAACATTGCGGTATAATTTTTTACTTAACGTATCCTTTTTCTGATTTGCGTAAACCAAAGACGATAATTCTATAAAAGCCAATTGTGCTTCAACAGCATTGATTTTTTTTATTTGTGCCAAATCATCTCCTTTTGGATTTCCCTGCGCTTGTTTATTTAAATTGAAAAGGAAATTTTTGTGTTTTTTAGATCTTAAATTCAACATGCTAATCCCAAGAACTTTGATAGTTGAGTTTTTTCCATTTTGCAAGGCGATTTTCCCTTTCCATTTTGGTTGATTGATTTCGTTGTAAAATTTAATGGTATCGCCACTCAAAAGGTTTTTATTATAAATCATTACAATGGGAGATTTTGAAATCGCACACCAAAATTTATTTTTCGAAAAATAGTTCTCATCTAGGGAAGGATTAATTTCTGAAGGATTGATTTGTTTAAACAAGTTCCTTTTTCCGCCTTCCAAAAGTCGATCTGCACCATGAAGTAAAATCAAATCTGCAAATGAATTGTATTTTTCTAATTGGATGATTTCAAGGATACTATCAGGAGGAAAGACTTTGAAATACACTTTAATTTTTTCTAATTTTTTGAATTTTTTGAAGATTTCTTTGTCATTCTCACTCAAAAAATCGGTATAAACAGTGACAGTTTGAATTTTATCAGGTTTCGCATCTTTGACCAAACAAGATTGAAAAAATGTCGAGGAAACCAAAAGCATCAATACTTTAAATCCAAAAGTGAATTTTTTTAGATTTTGGAAATAATTTACCTGATTTGAATTTTCTGACATCTTAACAACAAACTTTGAGCGAATATAATCATTCATTTTCGCAAATATACAAGTTGAAATGCGATGTTTTGTACCTTTGTCAAAAATTCAGAAAGTGTCAGAAGAAAAAGTAACACAGAAACAAAGGAAATTAAAAATTGTAAAATTGCTTGGCGACGTTGAGAGTGGAATTCCTTCAAAAGTAACAACGGCATTAGATTCATTGCAAGTGTATGGAGATGATAGTATTATCGAGACTTTGATTCAGTCCATTGACTTACAAACAGACGAGAAATGTGTTGCTGAAATAATTGAATTTTTATCAAGTCTTAAAAGCACAAAAGCTGTCACCACAGTGATGGATTGCCTTAGAAATCCAAAATATGCACACCAACAAATCAGAATTTTATCAACGATTTGGAACAGTCCGCTAGATTATAGCGATCATTTGTCTGAATTCATTGCCTTGGCTGTCAAAGGTGATTTTTTAATTACACTTGAATGCTTGACAATTTTAGAAAATTTAGATGGTCCATTTGAAGAAAGTTCAATTCTAGAAGCACAATTATTATTGAAAGATTACCACGAAGGTGTTTACCCGAAAGATACTCAAAAAGACCATTTAATTAGCGAAATCGCTTTGTTGTTGAAAGACATGGATCGCTCAATTGATGATTGATTTTTAGATTTTGCAAACTACAATGGAAAAACTAGAGCAAGCTATTTTTGAAATTAAAGGTCAAGCGGATTTTGAAAAAATAGCCTTGGAAGTTTATCAATTTCAATGTGAACATTGTGAAATTTACCGCGATTTTGTGAAGCAATTGAATCGAAAGGAACCCGAAAAAATTTCAGAAATTCCATTTTTGCCTATTTCTTTTTTCAAAACGCACGAGGTAAGGTCTAGAACAAAAAAAGTTGAAACACTTTTTATGAGCAGTGGCACGACGGGCACAGCAAGAAGCCAGCATTTTGTGGAATCTTTGAAAATGTATGAAATTTCTTTTCTTAAGAGTTACATCAGTCAAGTTGGAAATCCAGAGAATCAAATTATTTTGGCTTTGCTGCCGAATTATATTGAACAAGGAAATTCGAGTTTGGTTTACATGGTCGATCATTTAATTAAAGCCACCAAAAACGAACTTTCTGGCTTTTATCTGCAGAATTTGGCAGATTTGATTCAAGCCTATGAAAAGGCAATTGCCACGGGAAAAGAAGTCGTTATTTTTGGAGTAAGTTATGCGCTACTTGATTTAGCTGATTTGAAACCCAATCTTTCAAAAGCACGAATTATTGAAACTGGTGGCATGAAAGGAAGGCGGAAAGAACTCAGCAAAGAGGAATTGCATGAAATACTAAAAACAGCTTTTCAAGTTCCATTTATTTCCTCAGAATACGGTATGAGTGAATTACTTTCACAAGCCTACAGTGATAAAAATGGACTTTTTGATTTGCCCCAATGGATGAAAGTAATGATTCGTGATGTCAATGATCCTTTTGGATATTTAGAAAATGAAAAAACGGGCGGCGTAAATGTAATCGACCTCGCAAACTTGTATTCTTGTGCATTTATTTCTACCCAAGATTTGGGAAAAATCACGCAAGATCAATTACAATTGATGGGAAGATATGACCATTCTGATGTGAGAGGATGTAATTTAATGGTAGAATAGCAATTTATAAATTTTCTTTCTTATTTTTATATGCTAAAATTTAAGAAATGAAATTAAAACTAATCGCTTTGTGCTTTTTGCCGCTGGCTTTATCTGCACAAATTAATATAACAACTTCAGGAAATTCAACTCAAAATTTCAATTCACTTTTGAACACTGGTTCTGTAAACACGTGGAATGATAACAGTACGATTCCAAATTATTTTGCGCAAAGATCTGGGTTTGGAACTACTTATCAGGCTGGTACTGGATCTTCAACAGTCGGGAACTTATATAGTTTTGGTTCTTCAGGAAGTTCAGAACGCGCCTTAGGCAGTGTTGGTTCAGACAATACATCGGCTTTGAATTTTGCATATGGTGTTTTGTTGCAAAATAACTCAGGCTTCAATTTGAATCAACTTGCCGTCAGCTATACTTTGGAGCAATGGCGAAATGCTGGAAATACAACTCCTGATGAAGTTACCGTTTGGTACAAAATAAGCAGTGGTGCAATTTCAAATTTGACACCTGGTGCCAATGTGGGTTGGACGCAAATCACAGCACTGACATCCGCAAGTCCAATAAATACTGCCGCTACTGGAGCTTTGGATGGAAATCTAACTGCAAATCAAGCTGTACTTTCAAATATTTCAATACCAAATCTTTTGGTTCCAAACGGACATTTTATAATGATCAAATGGGAAGATATCAATCATGCAGGAAATGATGACGGACTTGGAATTGATGATGTTTCTTTAACTTGGACTGTAGGTTGTAGTACTTCCAGTTCAATCACCGAAACTGCTTGTAATTCATATACTGTGCCAAGTGGCGATGAAACTTATACTGCTTCTGGTACCTATACGGATACTATTCCGAATGCTGGATTATGTGACAGTATTTTGACTATCAATTTAACAATTCAAACGGGAGTTGTTTATTATGCTGATACAGACTTTGATGGTTTGGGAGATATCAACAATAGCATCAATACTTGCGTCCCACCAATTTCAGGTTATGTTTTAAATAGCAATGATTGCAATGATCAAAGTTCTGCTATCGGAATCGGAAATACTACTTATTATTTGGATGCTGATTTAGATGGATTTGGAGATATCAATAACACCACTTTAGGCTGTGTTTTACCAAACGGATATGCTGTAAACTCACTCGATTGTAACGACAATGATTTCAATATCAATCCAAATGCAACGGATATTCCTGATAATGGAATTGATGAAGATTGTTCTGGCTCAGATGCTTCTGCACTTGGATCCAATTTAGGAATGTATGAGTTTACGCAAGCTGCTGCTTGCCCAGTAACAGCTCTTTCCGTGACCGCGCAACCTACAAATGCTGTTTTTAGTGATTATTCCTCATTGGGAACAAATTGCAGCGGTTCCGCAAATGTTTTTAGTACAAGTGGCTGGAATATTGGAACAACTTTAGATGTAAATGAATACAATCAATTTTCAGTTTCAGGAAATGATTGTTTTTCATTGGATTTGAATAAATTAATTATTACACATCGAATTAGCGCTTCAGGTGGAGCGCCGACTTATACTTTACGTTCTAGTTTGGATAACTTTACTACCGATTTATATGCAGGAACACCGATAATAACAGATAAAACCGATACCATTGTTTTGCCTGCTACATTTGATGCGGTTTCACAAGTTACTTTTAGGTTTTATATCACTAATATGGGATCCATTCAAGCAACTTGGAGAAATGACAATGTAACTATTGTAGGAAATGTCAATACCATTCAACCAACTATTTTTTATGCAGATGCAGATGGAGATTCATACGGAAATCCTGCAGTTACAATTTCTGCGTGCAGTGTGCCGTTTGGATATGTTGCCAATGATTCAGATTGTGACGACAACAACAGTTCAATCAATCCAACCACTGTATGGTATGAAGATTTAGATGGTGATAATTATGGTAATGAAAGTTCAACTACAATTGATTGTGTTGCACCCTCAGGATACGTTTTGGTTTCTGGAGATTGCGATGATTCAGATCCAACGGCAACTTTTCCAGTGATGTATTATGAAGACAATGATAACGATGGATATGGCGTTTCGTCTGGAGTTGAATTTTGTCAAGATCCTGGTTTTGGATATGTTTTGAATAACGCTGATTGCGACGATAGTCAAAGTTCAGTCTATCCAGGAGCGCCAGAAATTTGCGATGATTTTGACAACAATTGCAATGGTCAAACCAACGAAGGATTACAAACAACAGTTTACTATATAGACAATGATGGAGATACTTATGGGCAAGGAAGTGCAGGCGATTTTTGCTCAGATCCAGGAATAGGATACTCACTGCTTAATACTGATTGTGATGATGATAACGCATCAGCTTATCCAGGGTCTCCAGAAATCTTGAACAATGGTATCGATGAAAATTGTGACAACACAGATAATTATATGTCTGTTAACGAAACAGAAATGAGTAATTTTAGTGTTCAACCAAATCCTTCAAATGGCATTTTTATGGTGGTTTTTCCAACTCAGGTAAATCAATTGAATTTACAATTATTGGATTTGAACGGCAAAATACTCAACATCCAACAATTAGACGGTTCTAAATTCGAATTGAATTATACTAGCTTAAGTGATGGGATTTACTTACTTCAAATTTCTTCAGCTTTTGAAACCAAAACAGTTCGAATTTCTATCGTTAAATAATCGAAGTTAAATCGTTGTTAATATTTAAATTACACTTCTTTTTCAGCGTATTTTCGTTGCATGAGAAGTGTAATTTTTTTGTTTGTATTAATTTGTAATTCAGGGTTTTTAGTTTTAGCCCAACCTAAAATTTCGTTAGATAAAACTTCTATCGAATATGGTAAGATGCCTTATGGAGGAGCTAATTTAAAAAGTTATTTTACTGTCACAAATATCGGAAATGAGCCTTTGATAATTACCCGTGTTTCAACTGGTGATGGCGGTTTTATGTGTAATTCTTATCCAAGAGAACCAATCATGCCTGGCAAATCTGCTGAAATTGTTTTTTTATACGATACCAAAAGAATTGGACCTTTCAATAAAACTGGTTACATATATTCAAATTCTGATGAGCCCAATTTATATATCAGAATTAAAGGAGAAATCATTCCTAGCCCTGTTGCTTTTTTCGAAAAAAAGGAAATCAATCTTGGAACGTTGGATGCAGGAGATAGGGGCAGCTTTAATTTATTTAATTACGGAACTGCTTTGCTAAAAATGAAGCAAGTTGAAGCAATTAATCATGCAGTTGATTTGAATTTTCCATTTGACACTTTGACTAGAAATGGCGAAATGAACCTTACTTTCTATCCGAAAGCAGACAAAGATTCAGCTGATTTTGAGTACAAATGGAAAATTTACACCAATGAATCTGCAGATCCTAAATTTTTGATTGCCAGAGGAAAAATGAACTATTCTCCATTGCGTTTTGACACAGCAACTGTCTTTTTGAAACCCTCTGAAAGCGGAACAAGATTCTTTACTATCAAATGTACTAATTCAGGAGATGAGGAATTCGAAGTTTACATGGTTTCAAAAGGTGAACATGCTGAACAGATTTGGTTGCCAAGTAAGCAGATTTATTACAGTGAAGGAGAGAAGTATACAATTCCCGCGAAAGGTGAGAAAACATTAATTGTAGCTTATCAATCATTTGAATCGCTGCCTCCTGAAGAAAAAATCTCCTTTTACGCGGTGAATAAAAAGACCAATCAAAAATACCGAAATGTTGTTTGGATGCGATTTAAAATGATTTAGAGAAAATATTTATATTTTTGATTTACAATTTGTTCACTAATTTTAAGATAAAAAATATCAATGGTCACAATTGAATCGTGTAAATCAATCGCATTAAGTTTTCCTGAAACTGTCGAACAACCTCATTTTGAGAAAATTTCAGTTCGGATTAACAAAAAGATATTCATTACTTTGGATTCAAAAAAGGAAATTGCAACAGTGAAATTGACTCCTAAATCACAAGATTTATTTTCACTGTTTGACCCAAAAATCGTTTATGCTGTGCCCAATAAATGGGGTTTACAGGGTTGGACAATCGTTGAATTAAATTTGGTAGAATTGGATTTTGTGAAAGAAATCATAGAAGAATCATATCTAACAGTTTCATAATTAAAATAATATTTAATTATGATAAGGTTTGTTTTTTTCTTTTTTGTGATGCTGCTTTTTGCTTGCAAACCAGCGCAAAAAGAAGTGTGTGACGATCCAATATTGACAAAGCCTCAAATTGTTTTAGACGAAATGGTTGGGACATGGGAAAATCAAGATGGAATACATTTTGAAAGATGGAGAAAAGTTGATTCAACCCATTATTTATCTGATGTTTATCGCATTGAAAAAAAAGACACGATTCTGCTAGAATTGGCTAAAATCTATTTTTCAGAAAAAAAGTGGAATTTTGAAAATTGGGTAAAAAATCAGAATAGCAATCAAACTGTTGTTTTCAAAGCCGATATTTGGGATGATAAAGAAATTGCATTCAAAAATCCGGCACATGATTTCCCATCAGAAATTCACTATAAAATGGTTTCAGATACTGTTTTGAATGCCTTTATTGTCGGGAAAAATGAACTTGGAAAATCTGATACAATTCAATTCAATTATCGAAGATTGAACTAAAAAAAATACCTAGTTTATTATTTGAATGTTAATTTGTTAGCTTCATTTTTAAGCAAGCTTGAAAATAATTGGAGTTTAAATGTAACTGATGTTTCAAAATATGTTAAAAAGTGAAGAATAAAATTTATCTTTGCCGTTTTTTCGTGTATTATTTTTTTTGATTAAATGCACTGATTTTAAAAAGGATCTAGGTCCACTAACTATTAATATTATTATATGATCAAGTTTTTATTGATTTTAGTTGTTTTTCTTACTGGATTTCAGTCTTATGCGCTTGTAGGAACTTCTAATGAAAATGTCAAGTCAGGTACCTCAGCCATGATGAAGGATGAAATCGCCCAGTCATCTACTACTGTGATCAAAACATTTTCTAAAAGAGATGTTCGAGGAACCTTAATCGATGCTATAACAGGAAATCCAACTGAAAAAGTAAATGTAATTCTGAAAAGTAAAAGTTCAAAGAAGTCTTTTGAAGCTGAATCAAATGATGATGGAATCTTTTTGTTTAAAAACATACCAGTTGGTGAATACCAATTGTTAATTGATGACAAAGATTATATTTTGCCGGGAGATCCTGAAAAAGCGGTTTCTAAAAGAGGTTTTCCAGTAAATATTGATAACGAGCATGAAACCGCCTACAACATGGATCCTTTCAAAGTTTCATTGAAAGTAAGTTGGATGTTTAATTGGGGCGATAAAGGCGCGAAAGAACATTATTGGTCACATTTAGTTGCAAAAATCATTTTGATTATTTACGGTTCTTGCTTGGTTTTGGTATTCTTTTACAGTGTTTTACAATTATCATTGTCTATCGCTTACGCAAGAAATCGCAAGAAAAAGGAAGTGGAAGTAAGGCCAGTTTTTGATCCTGCTAGAGCACCAAAAGTGACAATTCAATTGCCTATGTACAACGAATTGTACGTTGCTGAAAGAATCATCGAAAAAGCCGCCGCATTTGATTATCCTGCTGATAAATTGGAAATTCAAGTCTTAGATGACTCAACTGATGAAACCAAAGATGTAATTGCCAAAAAAGTAGCTGAAGTGGCTGCAACTGGTGTGAATATCAAACACATTCACAGGGTTGACAGAACAGGTTACAAAGCAGGAGCATTAGATGCAGCAATGGATAAAGTAGAAGGTGAATTCATCGCTATTTTTGATGCGGATTTTGAGCCAGAACCGGATTTCTTGCAAAAAACAATGCCGTATTTTGAAGATGAGAAAATTGGTGTAGTACAAACACGTTGGGGACATATCAACAAAACATATTCTGTATTAACACAACTGCAAGCCTTCGGGTTGAATGGTCACTTTGCGGTTGAACAAGGTGGAAGAACTGCATCAGGTCACTTTATTAATTTCAACGGTACTGGGGGTATTTGGAGAAAAAAATGCATCGAAGACGCTGGTGGTTGGGAACATGATACTTTGACAGAAGATTTAGATTTGAGCTACCGTGCGCAATTGAGAGGATGGAAATTCAAATATTGTGAGCATGTAATTGCGCCTGCTGAATTGCCTATCACTATGTCGGCTTTGAAAAGTCAACAACACAGATGGATGAAAGGTGGCGCAGAATGTTTCCGAAAAATGGCATGGAGAATTTTGACTTTTAAAAATGTTAAAATTGGAGATAGAGTTCACGGCTTGTCTCACTTATTCAATTCTTCAGTATTCGTCTTTATCTTAATGATGTCATTGCTGAGTTTACCAGTTCTGCATATCAAAGACAGTTTTTCTGATTTGAATTTCTTTATTCAGTTTGGTTCAATCTTTATTTTAAGCACCATTTTCTTGATGTATTATTATTGGTTGGCTTACAGAGATAAAACAGCAAATAAATTCAAGTCTTTCTTTCAATTTGTTGGTCGCTTTTTCCAATTTTTGATTGTTTCTATGGGATTGTCTTTGAGCAATACCGTGGCAGTTTTGGAAGGATATTTGGGAATCAAAAGTTCATTTGTTAGGACACCAAAATTCAACGTTTTGAACAAAGGAGAATTCAAAGGAAATAAATACGATAAGAAAAGCATTTCACTCATTACTTTGGGTGAAGGTTTATTGATGTTACTTTTTGGAGGAACCGCAATCAATCGCGCCATTTATGGTGATTTAGGAATGGTACCGTTTCATTTGATGTTGGCCATTGGTTATGGTTTGGTTTTCTTCTATACACTTGGAGAATTGAGAACACAGAAAAAATAATTTCAAACAAATAAAACTCAAACTGAAAGGCGCTCAAATTGGGCGTCTTTTTTTGTTTTTAAAATCGAAATTGTTAAATAACATCATTTTAACATTATAGGGGACGATAATTGTTTAACTTTCATCTATCAAAATAGAATGTTATGAGAAAAAGCTATTTAATCGTTTTTGCGATCATTTTTGGAGGTATTACTTCAACAATTTTTGCTCAAGATCAATTGACGAAAGATTTTGCACCTATCAAAAGTGAATTACAAAGTTGGGATCCTGTAAGAGGAGAATGGTTGGCAGAAAGTATGATGGCAATTTCTCGCAAGCAACCTATTCCAGATAGAACTTTTCCTGAGGATTTTACTCCAGCGGAAATGTATAAAATGGTTCCATCAACTTCTAGAGACAGAATTGCTACTGCTGTTAATGCAAATAGAACCAATCAAGCAAATACTTTGAATGGCGATGTTTGGAATCAAATGTCAGATTTAATTAGTCGTTCAAATTGTCAACCTTCTAACGGAAGAAGTTATGGAGATCCGCATTTATCGACATTTGATGGAAAATCATTTTCCTTGCAAACAGTTGGAGAATTTGTTCTTGCGCAATCTTTGAATGGTCAAGTACAAGTGCAAACCAGACAAAGACCTGAAGGGGAAGATTTTTCTTTAAATACGGCTGTTGCCATGAATGTAAGTGGAGATCGAGTTTGTATTTATGCAGATGATAAACCAGACAATGATTTCAATAATCCCTTAAGAGTTGATGGAAGAGTAGTTAGACTTACAGGAAATAATGTTTATTACTTGCCACATGGAGGAACAGTTAGAAATGCAGGGAATCAATATGTGGTTACTTGGCCTACAGGTGAATCAGTAACCGCTCAAATCACCAATCGAAGCTCATTTAATTTCATGAATGTAACCACGCAAATCTATCCATGTGCAAACGGTGGATATGAGGGTTTATTGGGGAATGCAAACGGTTCGCCGAGCGATGACATCAACACGAGAAATAACCGCAATGCAAACATGGAATCTGCCAATAGATTCGGCACTGCGTTTGGCGTTCCAAATTCAACATTGAGTAACGAAGCTGAGAAAGAGTATTTGTATTATTTGGCCAGAGAATATGGTGCAGCTTGGAGAGTAACACCAATGAATACTTTATTTGACTACAGACCAGGTCAAAATACTGAATATTTTACTGATTATTCGTTTCCAAGATACCACAGAACAGTTAGGGATTTGAGTCAAACCCAAAGAGATGCTGCTAGAAGAGATTGTGAAAATGATGGTATCAGAGGAAATGAATTAGATGGTTGTATTTTTGACCGCGGACACATTGGTTTACCGCCAACACGTCAACCAGAGATTATCGATAGAACGACTGGAGTGGTACTGCCAAATTTGCAGGGTGGTGGACGTGTTTTGAATGTAAATCCAAGACAACCAGAAACAAGTAGTTCTTCAACAAAACCAGTAGTTATTGGAGGAGAAGGCAAACAACCAGTTGTTACGCCAGTAAAACCTTCCAATCCAAATGTACAAGGTTCTGAGCCTAAAGTACCACCAATTGAAAATCCAACTCCTGTGATTCAAAGTAAACCAGTTAGTTCTGGCGAAAATGTAGGTTCAACCAAACCGACTGAAACAAAATCACCTGTTTCTCCCGTTACAAAGGAACCAATTGTGTCGCCAAAACCAACAGAGAATAAACCTGTTGAGAGACCAAAACCAGTGTATGAGAATAAACCAATTGAAAATAAACCGGTAGAGAAACCAAAGCCAGTGTATGAAAGTCAACCAGTTGCAAAGCCAACGCCAGCACCTGCGCCGAAACCATCAACACCAGCTCCAAAACCGATTGAAAGTAAACCAGTAATGCAACCTTCAACGCCAATGAAAGTGGTAACGCCAGCACCAACTCCAGCTCCTAAACCGATGATTGCAAAGCCAAGATAGATTATTGCAAAGCTTTGTAACTATTGACCCAAGTGGTATCTTGAACGTCTTTTAGAATGTTCCAGAAGTTTGAATCTAAAAAATAATTTAGATCTACGTTATCCACTTTGTAATTGATTCTTAAAAATTCAGCTTGTTTAGCGGATGGTCGGTTTAATTCACTTGACCATCCTTTTTCATTTGAATTGATAAAAGGGAAGTCAGAAAATCTCAGTTTCCATAGTGAATCAACGGGGAAACACATCGGAATTGGTTTCAAATGGATAGAATCATTGATCATCCCACAAGAAATTTCGTATTTTTCAAATAAATTCTCTTTGGAAGGATTGTAAATACTCGGCCAATATCCGGATGCAATTTTGATGAAATCATCTTTGGTCAGGATTTTTTTGTAAGTCAATGCGCGACCATCATCAAGGAAAGCGACCAATGAATACATGGTTGTTCCAGATTGAAATCTTACTTGCACGCCAAAAACAGGTTTCAAAGTAGGATTTTGAACCACAGACGCACAGATGAGCCAACAAAAAAGTAAAAAAATCCGTAAATACATATCCGAATTTAAAGATTGAAGCCATGCTTCAATCGTCTTTGAAAAGTAATACGGTTATTTTGGGTTTTGGTTCTTATAAAAGAAAAGAAACCAAGAGATTATTAGAAAAAAGGTGATTAATCCAAGTATTACGAAGAGATTTTGGACTAAAAAAATGGTAACAAGTAAAGTAGGAATAGCGAAAATAACCAATAAGTGAAACTTCCCTTGGTGTTTGGGATTATTTTTCAAAACGAATCAATCCAGTTGGTGTAATGCAGGCATGCAAGCGAACATCTCCAGGGTGTGTGTCTTCAATTTTATTTTCTAGATCAAAAAGATAAAGACCAATAAATTGACAATTTGGGGCACATTTTTTAAGAAATTTATCATAAAATCCTTTGCCGTATCCAACGCGATTTCCTTTTTTATCAGCAGAAATTAAAGGCACAAAAACATAATCAAAGCGATCTGCTGCAATAACTTTTCCTTTTTTTGGTTCAGGAATCCCCCAAGCACTCAATTCTAATTGATCTTCTGATTCAAAAAGGATATGCTTCATTTCCATCGTCTCAAAATTAGACTTTGGAACAGCTACTTTGGCACCAAATTCCGCTGCTTTTTCCCAAATTCTGTAGGTGTTTATTTCATGTTGTCTTTCAATGGGCAAAAATAAACTCACATATTTGTCCTCCAATTGAAAATGTGTAAAAATCAAATCGGAAATTTGTTCTGACAATTGTTGTAATTGCCCTGGTGCCAATTCTTTTCTTTTTTCAAGATAAAATTGCCTTAATTCAGCTTTTGTTTTACTCATATTCCAGGAATAAATTGTCTAGCTGAACTAGCAACTTCGTTTTCATTTATTTTGTTTGCCTCATCTAAGGCGCGACTCAAAGCAACTGTCAATAAATCTTCTAAATCTTCTTTCTCCATTTCCTTGATGGAAGTATTTATTTGTAGAGAAGTAAGTTTTCTGTTTCCGTTTAATTCAACTCGAACAAGTCCACCACCAGAATCACCAACAACGGTAGTTTGCTCTAATTTCATTTTACTCAACTCCACTGCCTGTTGCATTTGAAGCATGATTGCTTTTTGATCTAATCCAAACATGTTAAACTTTGTTACTTTACAAATATACACAAATTAAAAAAATCAAAAACAAATATAAAATGAAAGGAAATAATCTATTAAACTTAACAAATTTTCTCAGTATTTATTGATCAAGAAGCCAACTTAAGAAGTATTTATCACGTTAAAATCTTGACAATTGTTAACTTTGTTACATAAACAAAAAATCAAATCATGAAAAAAATCTTTTTTTTAAACTTCTTTATTTTCAGTTCACTTGTGGCTTTCGCGCAAGATACCACTGTTGTTTATGAAGAAATTCCAGATGCAGAAGTAGAAGAAGCGACACCCATTGAAACATTTTATTCAACAAGAATAGTGAATGGGCATTCAGTGGAAACCTTGAAAAAAGGAACTTTAGAGTTTCGCATTGAGCATAAATTTGGAGATTTAGCGGGAACAAATGGTGGAATTAATACGCTTTATGGATTGGATAATGTAGCAGATATTCGCATTGCCTTTGAGTATGGAATTACAGATAAATTGATGGTTGGTTTAGGTAGAAGCAGAGGTACTAGTCTTCCTTATCATTCACTGTTAGATGGTTTTGTTAAATATAGATTGTTACGCCAAGAAAAAGGAAAAATGCCTGTTTCAGTTGCATTGATTGGTTCATTGTTTTATAGTTACATGCCTTCATCTTCATTGGTTTCAGATGTGGCTCATTTTCCTAAGCAAGCGCACAGATTTGCCTACAGTACGCAATTGAATATTGCTAGAAAATTTGGTAAAAGATGGAGTTTAGCATTAATGCCAACATACGTGCATAGAAACTATGTGGCAGCAGATGACGTAAATGAATTGTTTTCTTTGGGAACTGCTGTGAATTTTGCTATCAATTCAAAAATTTCTTTGGCTGTTGAATATTACAATAACTTTCAAAAGGAAGATACAAGAGAAAAATACCACAACAGTCTATCAATCGCGGTGGATTGGGTAACTTTTGGGCATAATTTCAAAGTGTTTTTGACCAACTCAGGAGGTTTTGGCGAAGTTCAATTTATACCTTACACCAACACTGATTGGGCAAAAGGTCAATTTAGACTTGGTTTTTGTATCGCCAGAAAATACGTGAAAGAATAAGTAATAACTATTTTTAAAAATATTCAAATTAATTTCAAATGAAAAAGAATTTCAAATACATTTTAGTAGGATCATTGATGTTATTTTTGGTTGACATGACCATTTCTGCATGCACCAAAGACAAAGTGCAACCAGCACCAGTCGACAACACTTGTGCAGATACAATTTCATTCGCAAATGATATTTTACCAATCATGGAAAATAATTGCACCAGTTGTCACAATGCAAGCAATGCTTCTGGTGGGTATGATTTATCAAATTATGCTGGTGTTACACAAAATACAGGAAAAGTATATGGCTCCATTTTGCAAGACGGCTCAGCCTCTTCAATGCCTCAAGGCGGCAGTAAAATAGCCGATTCATCGATTCAAAAAATTAATTGCTGGATAAATCAAGGGGCAAAGAATAATTAAAATTTGTGGTACATCTTTTGACAATACTTTTTAGTTAAATATTTATTAATGAATTGGATTGGATGATCAACTCGATTATCTTTATCTCTTAAAACAAAAAATGATGAAAAAATTAATTTATCCAACGTTGACTACTTTGTTGTTGTTAACTTCAGCTTTCATGTCTGTTTCAACCCAAGAATGGAAAATCGCATCAAACTATTCCATTAAGTTCATTAGTAAAGATCCTACAGGAATTTTCAAGGTTTTCAAAGGAACAATCAAATATGACGAAAAAGATTTGGCAAATTCAAAGTTTGATCTATCTATTGATGTTTCCTCCATTAGCACTGGAAACGGAATGATGAATAAAAAAGCGCAAATCGAAGAGTGGTTTAGTGCGGAAAAATTCCCTCAAATTACGTTTGTTTCCTCTAAAATTGAAAAAACTGAAAAAGGTGTTTCAATTTATGGGGATTTAAAAATAAAAGGAACAAGTAAACCAACAAAAATCAATGCTGCGGTGACAGGTTCAGGCGATAAATTGAGTTTTGAAGGAACATTCAATGTGAAAAGATCTGATTTTAAAGTGGGCCACAAGAGTGAAACAGTTCCAGATATCATGAAGATTGAATTTGAAGTACCAGTAACCAAAAAATAAATATATATGTTCACAAAATCCCTATTAGTTGGCGTCACGGCAGGAATCTTATCAGGTGTCGCTGGAATCGTTTTCACAATTGTGTACAAGGAAGTCATGTTTGTTGACTTTTCTCCAGTAGTTTCAAATATTAATATCGTAGGTGCAACTTTATTTGGGTGTATTTTAGCTTCGATTGGTTATTGGTTGTTAACTAAAATGTCTCCAAAGTTTGGTGAAATCATTTTCAATATGCTGTTTGTGATTTTAACGTTTGCGAGTATTTTAGGTCCAATTATGTTCAAATTTCCACCTGAATTAGATGTCGAAGGAATTGATGAAATCTTGATGTATTTTCAACCTTTCACCATTACATTACATTTCTTCCCAGCTTTGATTTGGTTTGCTGTAAAACCTCTTTTTATTAGAAAGTAATAAAACATAATGTTTTAAAAAAAGTCCATAAAACTCTAGGTTTTATGGACTTTTTTGTTTGCAAAAATTTAGTAATTATTTTCTATTTAGATGAAAGAAAGTATGATTCTCAATGATAATTCCACCATAATCTACCGCTTTGTACTGAATAAAGTAAACACCTTCTGCGACTTCCTTACCGTCCGTTTTTCCATCCCATGGTTGCATGGGAGCATTTAATTTAGTAATGATATTTCCCCATCGATTTGAAATTGTGGCTTCAAAAAATTCTGCGTTTTCAACTTTTACGAAATAGAAATCATTCACCCCATCGCCATTTGGTGTAAAAATATTCGGCGGCTCAACAATCATTGGAGGTAAAACGATAATGTCTGAAGACCAAGAGTCTGAACAAATTCCATTCGATGCTACAACAGTGATTGTATAAGTTCCTGGTTCATCATAAGTATGTGGTACAGTTTCTGTCGTATTTGTAGTAAATGTTTCACCATCACCAAAATCCCAAGTGTAAGTTGTTCCAAACTGACTGTAATTAGTGAAATTGACAGAGAATAAAACGTTTCCTAAAGTATCACTTGGAACATGAAAAGCAACTGGTAAAGTCAATGAAGTAACCATCACTTGGTCTGTACCTGTGCAACCATTTGCATCAGTTCCTATTACGGTATAAACCGTTTGCCCAACTGGAGGAGTAAATGCGGTTCCGTCAGTTACGCTATTGTCCCACACGTAAGAAACACCACCAGAACCATTCAAAGTAACAGTTGACGGCGTTTGGTCATTCGGTTCGCATAAAACTTGATCAATTCCAGCGCTGATTACAGGCAATTGATTAACAGTTACTACTGCTGTTCCTGTTTGATTTTGAGAACATTGAGTACTACTTGCGTCTTGAATACTTGTTAAACTGTATGTGAAAATACCTGGAGTGGTCGATGGAACTGTAATTGTGGTTGTACCAGAGGTTACAATTGCTGTTTGTGGTGTTCCATTGAGCGTATAATTGATTGTGTAAGGCGCCGTGCCTCCAGAGCCCGTAAAAGTGACTGTGGGATTGGCTGCGTTTTGGCAAACGCTTACTGTTCCACTAATTGTAGCAACCGGCAATGGATTCACTGTAATTGTCAAATTGGAAGTTTGTGGAAGTGTACAAGAACCAGCTTCAGAAACAGTTAAAGTATAGGTAGTTGTAGAAGTTGGTGCTGCCACTGGATTCGCTAAATTTGGGTTGTTTAATCCCGCTGCAGGTGACCATAAATAGGTGAAATTATTGCTATTACAACCGTTAGATGCATTTGAATTTAAGATCGTATTCTGGTTTAAGCAAATGGTGTCTTGCACTGCATTTAATGCAATTTGAATCGGACTCGAGCCGCCCAAAGTAAATTGAAATTCAGGAGTGTAAATTCCGCAACTCGTTTCAACTGCTCGCCATTTGTAATTTCCAGGACAATATCCTGATAAATCAATAGTTGTATTTGGATATGGAACTGTAGTAGCCCAAGTTGTGGAAGAAGCATTTCCACCATTTATGCAAATCTCAGATGAAAAATAATTTGGTGTTCCAGTAAAATTGGCATTTGCACACACAATCTCTATTTCCACCGTATAACAACATTCCCAACCTGCATTACTCGAAAATGTAAGCTCAAGATTTGTCCCATTCAATGTCTGAGTAACATTTGACAGTGCTTGACAGGGACTACAAGCAAGTGCTTTTTGGTTGAATGCCACGATAAAAACCGACAGCAGTATTGTAATTTTCAATATGTTCATTTGTGTTTATTTAGTTTTCAATCTTGGGTTCAAGACTCTTAAAAAGAGTAACAAGTTGCTTTTCAGCATTATTTTATTTTTTCTTCTAATTTTTCAATTCGCTTTAAAAGCAATTCATTTTCAGATTTTAACTGATTGATTTGTTCTTGTTGTTCTTGAATTGAATGAATCAAAGGAACCACAAAATCGCCATATCGAATTGAATAATAATCATTTTTGTTTTTTGGTTTGACAATTCCACTGAATTCTAGATTTAATTTCCTCAACGTTTTTTCGACATCTTGAGCGATTAAACCCGTGTACCTAATTCCTTTTTGACCAGAAGCTTTGTATTCGTACGTCACTGGTTTTAAGGATAAAATAAAGTTTAGTCCTAGTTCACTATTTTGAATCGAATGTTTCAATCTTCTGTCTGAAAAAGTACTCCAACTCACTTGTCCTCCAATGGAGGTAACATCTGTATTCCCAATCATGACTGAATGATCTGCATTGACAATTGCACCATTTCCAACTGCTGTGGCGTTTGTTAAATTACTTGAAGAGGCGCCAGAATAAAAACCTATGAAGGTATTGTTTGTTCCTGCAGTATTCGTTAATCCAGCAAAGTTGCCTACGAAAGTATTGTTGTTTCCAAAATTATTGTTGTAGCCCGCATGCGCACCTAGAAAAGTGTTTTCATTTCCCAAAGTATTCGAATTTCCAGTTGAAACACCTAAAAAGGAATTGTGAAATCCATCTTGATTGGATTGACCTGCATAAGCACCTACAAAAGTATTTTCATTTCCTGTAGAATTTAAGTTTCCTGCTCTTCTGCCTATAAATGAATTCATTGAACCCTCAGAATTGGAAGAACCAGCTTCGCCGCCGATGAATGTATTTTGAGATCCTGTTACATTGCTGAAACCTGCTTTGTAACCCAAAAAGGAATTGATGAAGCCAATGGAATTAGATGTTCCTGCGTCATTTCCTACAAAAACATTGTTGTTTCCTTTGGTTGACAAAACGATTTTATTGTTGATGTAATAAGCGCTGTCTTGTACAATATTGATGTTGCCGTTGACATGCAATTTTTTGAAGGGCAAATCTGTCCCAATGCCCACTTTTCCGTTGTTGTTGAAGATATTATTGCTCGAAACAATCCAATTTGTTCCATTCCAAAAAGGCGTGTTTCCAATCGCTGTTCCTGATGGAAATAGGGCAGAGGTTGCGTTTTTGGCATACAAAGCATAGGGAACACTCAACAATTCAGAAGTTCCATAGGAGGTGAAATTGGTACCACCAGTTAAATCAGCTTCAATTTGAATGTACTTGCTATTTGTTCCCCAATCAATCGCAGAAAAAACACCAATGAGCGGATTTCCAAGTCCGACAGAAAGTGAAAACAATCCAAAATTGTTGGTGGTAGTTTGGTGACTTTCTTGGTAAATGATTGTGCCATTTGGTGTATTGTCGTGCATGGAAATGCGTAAACTGACAGTTTGATTGGAAATTTCAGCGCCGTTTATGTCGCGCAAAATCGATTGATACTTGAATGCTTCTGGCGCTTGGCCAAAGATCGAAAAACATATTAAAAGACTAAAAGCGAGAAATGTTTTTTTCATTTTACAATGTTTTTTTAATCAGTTTTTGCATCGAATCCACTTTTCCATTTTGCGATTGAATGTGCAAGAAATAGACACCGGCTTCAAGGTCTTGGAAAGAAATAGTGCTTTCATTGTTAAAACCAGTTTGAATGGTGTTTTTTTTAATTAGCGACATTTTTTCATCATAAAGAGCCAACATTAATTCCTTTTCCTCGGTTTGATATTGAAGATGAATTATTTCTTCAAAAGGATTGGGAAAAATTTCTAATAGGTTTGTGTTGCTGATAATCGAAATAGCCGCATAATTTTGCGCCGATTGCTGAAAACCTTGAGAGAAAATTCGTTGATTAACTGCAAAACTCTCTGAAATTGGTTCTCCTAAAGTCCAAGAAATACTGCCGTTGGGATTGCTAAAAAAATCTCCACTTGTTGCAACAACCTCCTGCGCCTGTAAAGATGCAGCCCAGAAAGTGCAAACGAGTGTAGCATTGACAAAAAGTTTAGAAATCCGCATAAAAATTTGAAAGCTTTGTGGTTGAATGAATTGCTAAAGTAAGGTATTTTTATTTATTTCAGAAATTTAAGAATCACGTTTGAAGAAAAGTTTAGCTTGTTTCTGCGCACAATATTTTTGCCTTTGGAAAAAAAGAGTTAGCGTCGAAGTCTTTTTAAAGTTTCTGTTTTAAGGGAGGATCTACAACTCAATTAAAATTACCTGAACTATTTTAAGTTCAAAGAAATAAATTATATTTGAATTCAGCGCAATGGGCATCAGAGTTGCAAAAAGTGTTTCTAATAATATAGATATACTTGAAAAAAGGCCTTTTCCGTTGGGAATTTTTGATTCAGGTTAGTAGTGGATTGAGCTTATATTCGTATACTCAGAGCGGCAATCTCTGAGTATTTTGAGGGCGTTTTTTAGCCTAATAAAGAATTTTAAAATGTTTGACTATGAAAAAAGTTAGTTACATATGTTTTGCTTGTTTTACTCTCTATTTTTATAGTTGTCAAAGTAAAAGTGGTTACGAAAATAAAACAGAGCATATGAATATAAAAATAAACAATTCAGAATTAACTAAAGAAGAAATAGACATGTCTATGGAAGAATTCGATAAAAAGCAAATGGAAGATATTAGAAAAGAGTCTGAGTCCATTCAAAAAGAAATTGTAAAGAAAAATCAGTTTCCTTTCTCTGCTGAAAAAGATGGAATTAAAAAAGATTGATATTTAACAGGTATTTTTGAAAATTACGAGATTAACTGGAAATGCACCAGGTCTCAATTTTTTAAGGTTTGAATCAAATATTTGGTAAAGACAAATGCAAAAAGAATGGTTCAGATTATGCTAATAAAAATAGTGACTGATTTAGCAAAGAATTATTCAAAATAAACAATCAAAAATGTAGCAATTGCAAGCCACAAGCGAACAATTAAATATTTATAAAATGACAACAAGTATAGATTTATTTACTCTATAAGAATTTAATTTAGATGTTGTTAAATAGGCATAAATCAATATCAGCTTTTGTTGAAAATCAGTTAACCAAATAACGAATGACAAATTTAAGTAATAGTTCTTGGATATATTTTTTTGTATTTTTATTCAGTGCAATCTGTTTGATAATTTATTTTGTTAAATACAAAGTTCAATTTACATATGAAAGTATAAAATTATTTGGTGTACTACTTCTTACAATGTTAGGCGCTTTTGCAATTCTTTTTGCAAAGTTGTTTAGTTAGTATTATCCAGTAAGTGTAATTCAAATGTTGTTTTCAAAAATTTCAAATCACAGCGTTAGGGAAGCATTTAAAAAGGAAATAATAGCACTAAAATGATGTGAATGCATTCGTGCCAGAAAAAATTGCAAAAACAAAAAGAGCGTCTAACATTCGTTAAACGCTCTTTTTATTTCAGTGACCCCGTTTGGGTCACGATAATAACATACCACTTCATTATATTTCGTAACAAATTATTGATTTATAACACATTAATAAATAACCTTATGAATTGAGATGTGTTAAGATTCACTAAATGTTTACCCCATTGTTTACCCCGTTTTGATTTTTTATATACATTTACAAAAAAAAATTATGGCTTCAGTTTCGATTGTTTTTAGAAAAGATAAAGAAAACTCTAAGGGTATTATACCTATTCATTTTAGGATTATTAAAAATCGAAAGATTACTAATATGTCTTCTGGTCTTCAATGTAAAGAATCAGAATGGGATTTTGAAAAGAAGAAATTTAAAAATAACATTTCTAAAGGAAAAGAAACAGCGGGTAGAATGAATGGGATGCTCTATTCAAAATTCTCTGAAATTCAAAATGAGATTTTATATCTCGAAACTACTCAAAAAAGTGTGTCAGTAAAAACAATTAGAAAACAAGTTGATGGTGAACAAAGTGCTTCATTTTTTGAATTTGCCCAACAAGTTTTAGATAAATACTATGCTAGCGGCAAGATTGGAACTCATGATAAAACAAAAAGTATCATTGAAAAGCTCAAAAAATATAATTCTTCCATAACTTTTGAAGATATCGATGTTACATTCATAAATCGCTATGAACAGTACTTAAGAAGTAAGCTGAAAAACTCAACAAATACTATTGGAACAAATTTGAAATTTATTAGAACAGTTTTTAATAAGGCATTTCAACAAGGATTGATAGAAATAAATCAAAATCCTTTTTTGAGATATAAAATCCAAAATGCAAAAACACAAAGGATGTATCTTACTGAAGAAGAATTAATGCAAATTGATAAACTCGAATTACCTGTTTTATTAAAAATGAGTAAGCACAAAGATATGTTCGTGTTTTCGGCTTTTGCTGGTGGTTTAAGAGTTTCAGATGTTGTTCAATTACAATGGAAACATTATGATGGAGAGCGTATAGATTTCACGATTAAAAAAACTGGTTCTCAATTGTCAGTAAAATTGCCTACGCGTGCATTGGAAATAATAAGAAAATTCGATAATGAACAGAAAACTAAAAGTGATTTTATTTTTGGAATGCTACCTGCTGATTTAGATTTAAATAATCCTGTAGAAGTCGACAAGTACATTAGCAATGCAACCACTTTAATTAACAATAGTTTAAAATCAATTGCCAAAAAGGCAAATATAGAAAAGAACTTAAGTTTTCACATAGCAAGACATACTTGGGCAACTCGAGCGCTTCGTAAAGGCATAAGTATAGATAAGGTTTCAAAGCTGATGGGACATTCAGCCATTAAAGAGACACAGATATATGCCAAAATAGTAAACACTGAGCTTGATAAAGCGATGGATATTTTTAATGATTAAAAATTAGGAAATGGATTTACAAATTTCAAAATTGCTTCCCGTTTTAAAATCTTTAGATGACAGAACGGTCAAAAATTTAATATTGATTGAACAGGACATCAGTACAGGTGGTAATTTTTATCAGTTCGTAAAAAACTTAAATCTAATCATTGAGGAGGAAGAAGAAATTGATGCAATAGATAGAGCATCATTTTCACAACTAATTTTAGATCGATTTCCTCTGACATATATAGAGTCACAACTAAGTAAAATAGAAGTTAATATTCAGTATGCGATATCAGAAAAAAAGGATGATCAGATTTTATTTGAAATTATTAATACCCAAGACAGTTTAAATAAATGGATTAAAATAGAAGAACTAATAAATTCAGTTTTATTTTTAATTTTCGGGATTTGCTTTTTTTCACAAAAAATCAATCCGACAATTAGGCATATTGTTGCTAATTATTTGGAAAGTAAAAATCCAAATGGGAAAGCTTTAGATGAAGATATTTTTCAAGAAAAAACATTAGATATCTCAAAATATCTAAACCTTGATGACTCCACATTTACTCAAAATTCATTCGAACCCAAAAAAATAAATATTGAAAAAGGACGAAAAAAGAAAGCACTATTAGCACCTACTCTGAAAACCGAGGTAAAGAGAAGAATTGATAACTATAAAAGCGCCGTTGAAAATTTCGATAAAGACATATATGATAACGCCAGTGCTTATCAATACAAAAAAGGATATGATAAATTAGCAGATGAATCTTTATGGGAATTATTAGAATTAAAAGAGGGAACAAAACCCGTGAAATTTTACGTTGACAACATGATCCTTTTTGGTTTTCTAGAACAAATAAATCGACTTTATGAAAATGACGTGATTCGTTTTTTCGTTCAAAATAAACTTGTAATAAAAAAGAACAATCTAATATTACAAGTAAAAGAATTATCACTCCTAAATTATAGATCAAAAGAGAATTATTCAAAAAGTGTTTCTCTGAATAAATTAAGAAGTGAAATCGACAAGATTCTAAATCCTAAGTAAAATTTGAAACATCTTACTTAAAAAAATGTCATCATTTTCTAAAAATTTTGCAACACGTATTTCACTTTTTAGGTTGCCATTTCATTTTTAAAATATTGATAAATAATAATTTGAAAAATTTGATGGAATAAAAATTAAAAATATGGAATCGTTGGAAAAATTATTGTCTCGTTTTGACAAATTGCAAAAGACAGTTGACTATTTAGTACACCAAGTTACCAATTTGGTTACGGACTTTGATAAACCAGGAAAAGACACCTACACTGAAAAAGAAGCAAGTGAAAAACTTAAGTTAACTGTTCGAACATTGATAAGCCATCGTAAGGAAGGAAAAATCGATTTTCATCAAAATGGTCGTCGGGTTATTTACACTGAACAAAACATCAATGATTTTTTGATGCACGGTAAAAAAAAAGGATACAGAATGAAATAAAAAGATATCAGATCCGAGTGCCGGTTTCTGTGATAATCCTTGTTACTAAAAATTGTCACGAACGGATTTTTGTCTTGTATTTACTATTAAAAATGTATTTTCCAGATGGAAAATTTACACCATCTAAAGAACTATTTGTAAAACTAGCAGCAAATTTAAATTACAAAAGTTCAGCATCTATTCAATCACTTTACAAAAAGCTGATTGAAAAGAAATGGGTGGTTGAAAATCAAAAAACTGGTTTTGTAATAATAAGGTCTTTTTCAATATTTGAGTCAGAACTCAACTCGGTTTCTCGACTTGGCTACGAGATTCATTTCGATGAATTAAAGAAATTTAGAGCAGTAACAGGTGCCGTTGTTTTCGGTTACTTACACCGGCTCTTTTGGCGAAATTTGTTTAAAAAGAAGAGCGTGCAAATTAAAGGGTGCACCTATGATCTTCCCAAGGGCAAATTTCGCTTTTATTTGGATCGTAAAGTTCCAATAGCACTTTCAGGCGTGCAAAAGATTTTAGGAATTTCCATAAAGAAAGCTTCCGAGATAAAACACTTTGCTTTAAAGTATAATTACCTCGATATCGACAAAAACCTACAACCAACTAAATATTCTATTGATGAGATTAATTCATTTCAAAAATATTACGACCAACAAATTCCATTTAAATTTATAAAAAAGAAAATATTTGTTCAAGGAATCAATTTAATTTCAATCAATTTTCAATTTACATTTTGTCGAAATTTTTTAAAGAGGTAAAATTCTTATGCATTGTTCAAGAGACCAATTACATTCAATTGTATTTGGTCTTTTTTATTTTGGTCTGCCCAAAAAGTGAAAATGCAATATTGTGAAAACAAACCACTACTTAGATAAAAAGCGTAAAGATAATTTAAGGGTTTAATTGGAAAAGTGATACAAAAAGTAAAAATGACAAAGACAAAAATCTCCGTTCAAATGTCAATCATTTATTTCAGAAAAAAGAGAGAAAATTGGGGTTAAACACGTGTGTACAAAAAAAAAGAAAATTTTCAATAAAAAAGAGCTAAGTCAAGTCAAATTTCATGTCAATGTGAAATATCCTAACTTTCTTTTGGAAAAAAGTAAAGATAAGTTAAGGGTTTAGGGACAGAGGAATTTTATTTAAAAAATTAATTAACCGGGAAAATTTGGCTTGAAAAAAAAACGGAATTAAATTGTTCAATATAGAACATAATTTTTTACGCATTTAATTACCCAATAACTAACAGTCGTAGTAACGTTTCACTTTTGTCATTTTAAGGTACTTTGATTAAGTTTAAATGATTGATTTACTATGATAGTAGTTATCTACATTCGTTTTCTTTTTAGTTCTTGAAATAATCCTTTTTCATTGCAAAATTTCTGATTTTGTCTGGGAGTTTGAATATTTAAAATTATTGAAAGCCAAATAGCAATTCCAAGAAGCACACATTTGATAGTATTTCAAAAAAGCTAGTCAATATTAGGCGGAAAGTAATTTGATATGGATGGTTGTTTTTTCTGATTCAATGGTCCACCTAAATCGATTTAATGATTAAAATTTCATAAAGTCAAAAAAAAATCAAAACAAATCAACCAGCATTAATATGAATAAATACGTTTTAATCCGTTTTAACACTCATTTTTGCTCTATTTTCAATTTCATAAAAGTCCATAAAATTGATTAAACTCCATAAAAAAATTGAGCAATTTCATTGTATTTCAGTTTATTGCATAAAAATTCATATTGTGTATTTTAACGGAATGTATTAACTTTAAAGAAGTTAAAAATTATAAAATGGAAATAAAAATTGACCCGTTCACAAAAGAGGAGTTTTATCCTAAAAGGAAAAATCAAATTTTTGCAAGTGAGCAAAATAAAATTGATTTTCATAATGAGCAAGCTCGAAATGATCGCTTTTTGAAAAAGGAAATTGATTTTAAGATTACCAAAAACTATAAAATTCTGAAGAGTTTTTTAATAGATCAATCTGAGATTAAAGTTGATAAAATTGAAATGACTCGAGAGGGCTTCGATTTCCGTTTCATAAATCACTTTACGAAAGATTATTACGAAGGCATAATAATCCAATTTTTAGGGATTTATAACATCCAATATGCAATGCTTGGGACAAAGAAGGAAACAATACTAATTCAAAAAATCAATTAAAATGAGTTACACTAAAAGTTCTATTGAGATCACTGAAACAAATTTTATTTTCCAACCTGACGCTTTACAACAAGAATCCGTTAAAACAATTAATGGTCTATTAGTCGTTATTTTTATTTTAATTGTGGTTTTGATTTTAGTAGCGAATAAAAAAGAAAAAGATATTTTAGAATTTCAAAATCAATAAATAATAATGCACTATTTGTTCCAAAAAACAACAAAATAAATAATAAGTGTAATATATTTTCGTCCAAAAATTGATATTTTCCCTCTATTAACTATTTTAAAACAATATCTGCAACACAAATACAAAAGACTTGGAACACTGCATCCCCCTAAAACAAAGGAAAAAGCGACTTGTGTTCCAGCTTTTCTAAAAATATAAGCACCAAAGAAAAAAATAGTATTTATACCATTTCTATTTTAAATTCATTTTCGTACCTTTGAATCAATGAGATTTCAATTATCATATAATCAGTTATTTACCGACCCGTACTCCTTCCAAGGCCAGGAACACGACGATGAGGTGAAGGGTGATGCGAATTCGATGAATTTTGAGTACAGGATGTCTGATACAAGATTGGGGAGGTTTTTTGCAATTGATCCTTTGGCTACTAAGTACCCATATTATACTCCATATCAATTTAGCGGAAATAGATTGATTGATATGATTGAACTAGAAGGTTTAGAACCTGCAGAAGCAGGAAAAAAAGAAGGAGAATATCAAATTGCCGCAAAGAAGGGTGATTCAGATAAATTTTTTGGTTGGACTTGGTCAAAAGCTGAGGGAAGTAAAGAATTAACGTGGGTACAAGGAGATATAACTACTTTTGATTCAAATAAAGGACAAGCAATTACAAATCCTGATGGAGATGCAGCTTATGCTGATCATCCTAAAAAAAATATTTCAACTACAACAGCTGGACAACTGGGCACTTCCACTCAAAGCTTATTCTCTAGTGTTGTCGTAGCACTTACAACAGGAACAATTGGGGCTGATTCTAAAGTCGGTGCAAGATTAGCTATTCATTTTGGAGGTGGCAAGGGTAAAAATCTATATTGGTCTAGTTCCTCTGTTTTAGCAAAAGAGATCGAGGCTAGCGGTGAATTCAAAAAATATTCACAGGCTTTTGAAAAAGCGGCAATGGATTTTTATAAAGCAAATAAGACATTAGATGGATTTAAGATAAAAGCTGAGAGTTCGTTGGAAAACGAACCAAATTTAAACGGGTCTTCGTTATTCCTGACAACTACTGTTGGGGGTATTCAGGGAGTAAAAGCAAAGATTACTAAAATTTCAGCAACGGATATTACTGTAAAATATACAGTCATGGACACATTTGGAGCTGGTACTAGTGATCAAACAGGTAAAAAACAATTTCTACCCGGTTTAGTATCGATGTATGTATTGCAACACTTTAAATCAAATGGAAAATCATTTAGACCATTTACAAATATTATTAACATTGAACATTAGACAATTATGAAATTAACTCTGCTAATATTGATATTCCCTCTTATTTCAGCTTGTAAAGACACTAAAACTGAAGAATGTGAAAATCTTTCTAAGTTTAAATTTCTAGAGGAAATTCGAGTTGAGGTATTTTCTGATGAAACATATGGACATTATGTTATGTTGAATAAGTGTTCTGAAAAACAAAGTATTCTTTTATTAGAGGAACTAAGAAAATATATACGTAAAGCAAAATATAAACCCATAACTGAAATTTGTTTAATGAAGTATAATGAGAACAAATATGTTGATGAATTTGCAAATAATATAAACGACTTCATAGCAAAGAATAAAGTAATTAAATTAAATATCCAAAAAAGTACTGGAGATTCCATAATAATTGAAGAAACAACAATTTATGTAGAAGGATATCCATTTAGTCTGAATGATTAAGTAAAATTTGAAGTTCTATATGGTGCATAAAAACATTTGACAACGCAAAAAAACTTTAAAAACGATATTTAAGATTACTCATGAAAATCAAAATAAGTCGACCAATCGATATCTAGAATTTTTTTTATGCATTTTTGTAACTTAAAGAATCAAAAGTAGGAATATATTATTAGTTAATATATCTACAAAACTATTTCAAACGTTAGTACAAATCCCATTTCAATTCTAAATTCATTTTCGTACCTTTGAATCAATGAGAATACAAACATCATATAACCAGTCATTTACCGACCCGTACACCTTCCAGGCCCAGGAACACGACGATGAGGTCAAAGGTGATGGGAATTCTCTGAATTACAAATACCGTATGCACGACCCAAGATTAGGGAGATTTTTTGCTGTGGATCCGTTGGCAAATAAATATTCTTACAATAGTCCCTATGCTTTTAGCGAAAATGTTGTAATTAATGCAAATGAATTAGAAGGCTTGGAAATTGTTTATAATTATGTTTTCAAACCAGAAACCAAAAAATTTGCCTTCACCTACAAAAGTATTGATTGGGGTTTAAATGAAAATGTTAATCGATATGTCTATTTCAATAATACTGGTGGAATAAGCAAACAAATCTATCAAGGAGTAGAATCAAAAAAGAAATATGTTGCTGTAAGTGGACAAGTAGATAAATTTTCTTTATATGAAAGATTTAATAATTTTGAAGCTATTGATACCAGAAGTGGACCAGATGCGACATATTACGAGCCATGGGAAGGCGGTGCTGAAGCTGGAAATCGAGACCATTCGTGGGAGGGATCAAAAGGTTTAAAAGAAAAGGGACTTCCATTGATGGCAGCTACTGTTGCTACAATTGCAACTGGTGGTTTAGCTTCTGGTGCATTTGGCGGAGGTTTTGCATCTACCTATTTAGGAAGTAGCTTAATTGGAGGTACGATAAACGCTTCAGGAAATTTTGCAGGGCAATATTCAGCTTCAAAGAATATTGGAGAAGTGGACGGTGTTAGTGTGGCATTATCATTGGCAACAGGCTTCATCCCTGGAGGAAATGCGACGAAATCATTTGCTTGGAATCTGGGATTAACTGCTGTTGACGCAGGTGTTGATATGAAGTTAAATGGAGAATTTAGTTCAGTTGGTAATGGTAAGTCAAATACTAAAATTGGATCTGATTTGTTTTTTGGAACTGTCGGTGCAGGAACAGGTTCAGCGGTAGCATCGTCAGGAGTTGGAAATGGCATTCAAAACGCTAGAAATTTTGTAGTCGGCGGTACAACTCAATTTATGAACAATAAAGTAAACGACAAATTAAAGTAAAATGTATATAAAGAGAAGTCTGCCTTATATTTTTTTTTTTTTTTTTTTTACTGCATTGATTGTAATGTATTTATTTAGACAGGTTGCTATGTTAGATTCTACAAACACTTGCGGGAAAGTTGAAAGAGAATTTACAATCAAAGGAAATACCACCTTTATAGTTGGTTTTTATATTAATGGAAAAAAGAAAGACGCAAAAGTAAGCAGTCAAGCTTTTAAAATAAAAGATTTAAAGATGTTAAGGAAATATGATTGTATAAAAATTAAATACTCTAATTCATTTCCTTCTTACATTGAAATAGTAGATAAAAAGTTAAGGTCGGGATCAGGATGGTAATTTCAATATTAAGTAATGCATAAAGCGTATTAATTTCGAAAAAATAAGACTCACAAAACTGAAATTCAATAATAAATTTACTTATTAAAACTTTTATTATAAAGGTGCTTTTATATGGAGCACCTTTTTTTTGACGCTTTGTCTCTTCAAAATAAATAGATTGATTACAACTTTCAGAAGTATTTCAATAGTTCTTTCCAAACTTTAGTACAAATCCCATTTCTATTCTAAATTCATTTTTGTACCTTTGAATCAATGAGAATTCAATCATCATATAATCAGTCATTTACCTCCCCATACTCCTTCCAGGCCCAGGAACACGACGATGAGATTGCTGGTAAAGGAAATCACACTTCGGCAGAGTTCTGGGAATATGATACCAGATTGGGCAGAAGATGGAATATTGACCCTGTTATAAAAGCGAATTATTCTTCGTATCTAACTTTCGGTAATAATCCAGTTATCTTTATAGATCCCAACGGAAGAACAGATTACTATAACACTAAAGGAAAAAAAATTGGTAGCGACGGTTTAGAAAATAGCGAAAAGAGAATGGCTTTAAATAGATCAACCCAAAAAGAAATTAAACGCGCAACAAAACAGGGCATAAACATCTCGCTAAACTCGAACGTTTATAAAGATATTATCCAAATCCCTAATCCATCTACATTAGATAAAATGGAAAAAATGTGGTCCGACACTAAGAATGGGAAGGAGCAGACAATGATGGTAGGAAAGAATGCTTCTGGTCAGGAAACACAGATTGTCAAAGAGGGATCTGAAGGCTCGGCTCCAAGCGGTGTCGCGTTTGAAGAAATGAGAGAAATGGGTATTTCACCATTATATAGTGTGCATACCCATCCATATAACGTCACGAAAAAGCCGGATGGCACAATTTCCACGAGTACTCCCGATCCTTCATTTGGGGATATAAATGCTGCACAAGCTTTTAAAAGCTTTGAACCAGGGTTTAACAGCGATGGTAATCAACAAATAGTTATTGGCCCAAAATATGCGTGGAAAGTTAATGAGGAGTCGGGAGAAACTAAGCTGACCGCAGATGTGCGAATTAGTTTCTTTAATGGGAATAACACAACTCCCTTTGAGCCAGATAAAGCTATTACTAATGGCTCAACAATGAAGGCGAACGGGACCATGGACTTTGGGTCATTCCTAAAAGCCGCAAGAAAAGCAAATACGAACTAAATGAAAAAAATCGGACTGATAATGGCTTTCATAGTACTTTGTAATTGGAATCCCCTGAAAGCTCAAACTAGTGTAAGAGACTTAATATGCCAGCTTATAATGAAGGATAGCATCCCAAAATATATGATGTCTAAAAACCTAGATCGTTTCGCTGTAATGGTTTCCGAATCTGAAAAGACCATCTTCAATCTCAAAGATACAGTCATATGCGGTCTTAAGATAAGTTTCTTTTCCTCAAAAGAACTATTAATACTGGACTATGATTTGAAAAGAGATAAAGATATCAAAATTTTCCTTGGGAGTTTTAGTGTAAATAGCCGGGTCGGAAATTTAGTTAACTTCTATTTTTCGACAGCTAATGTGAAATGTGATAAATTTTTTTTTAAGCGAGATTTGCCATTATTATTTAGATCAAATGGATTTTATGAACTCAGGTGCTCATTCGATTTGAATGTTTTAAACTCGGAGATTGTCGAGGTAGTCTACTAGGTTATGTTCTCAAAATGTGGTAATGTATCAAATGTGTTGATTTTAGATTTAATAAAATGTAAGATACTGATTTTCAAAATAGAGTTGATTGTTTAAACCCTAATTTTAATGTGCTCTTTTATGCGAGCACCTGATTTTATGCATTTTTGGTACTTCAAAATAAATAGTTTACTTTCATTTGGAAAAAATGATGGTAAATTCTAATTCAAACTTTAGTACAAATCCCATTTCAAATCTAATTTCATTTTCGTACCTTTGAATCAATGAGAATTCAACCATCATATAATCAGCTGTTTACCTGCCCGTACTCCTTCCAAGACATGGAACACGACGATGAGCTCAAAGGTGATGGGAATTCTTATACTACACAATTCAGGCAATATGACCCACGTTTGGGGAGATGGTTGGGTATTGATCCATTATCTGCTAAATTTCCTTGGCAGAGTCCGTATGTGGCTTTTGATAATAATCCTGTCTTTTATAAAGATCCTAAAGGAACAGCATCTGAGGGTCAAGAACAAACTTCAGCAGGACCAGGAGATAGAAAATTAAGATTGACGAATAAAGCTTCTCAGGCGAGAGCGGAAGGTAAAGAAAAAAAAGCTGGTAGGATTCAGGATAGGATTGATCGCTTAAATAATAGTAGCAAAGGTCAGTTCAAAGAAAATCGTGGTATGACAAAACCATTGGCAAATGGAGGTAATTATAAAGAGAATAGTTTAACAAATACAGGCGCACCAGATGACGAAATTGTCACTGTAATCACAGATGATGCACCTTTGATTAATACGATAGGTTATAGAGCCGCTGTAATAAATGGAACCGGAGGAATAACAGTAATTCAAATTGGTACTCCTGTTTTTACAGCAGGAACATTTCAACCTCAATGGCAAGCAGGAAATGCATTGGGCCAACCTGCAAATTCAGTTGTCCAATCTGATGCAGCTGGAAATATTTTAGATAATAATAATCCAAGTAATATTCTCATCCCAATTCTTCCAGGAGTAGATCCACGTGATGGGTATTTCATGGCTGGAGAAAATGTTTCTAGAATTGATGCCGCAGGCGCTGTAACAACAATAAGAGTAGCCACTAATGATACAATAGAACGTTATTTCATTACACAAAAAATAACTGTAAGTGGTACAATTGTTGAAACCACAGAATCGAGCAAAATAGTTAGATAAATCAAATAAAATGCTAAAAAAAATAATTTTACTTTTTTCTTTGCTAACAAAATCAGTTTTGTTTAGTCAAGGAAGTAATGTACAGTTCGTCGGGGAAAAACTAGAAATCATCTCGATAATTGATAGTATCTCTTTCAAGGATCCATTGAAAAGTTCATTGTACTATTTAGACTCTGTGAAACGGATTCCCTATTCAGGATTGGCTGTGGCAAAGTACGGAGAAAATGAGATTGACTCATTCAATATTGAAAATGGTTATAAAAATGGATTGGCTGAAACATATGTTAGAAGACAAGATACATTTATTATTTGTAGAAAGGAATTATTAAATCAGAATAAATTAATATACTTATCGAGAAAAAAATATCCAGATTTAAAAAAATCGAGCGGTTTTATCAAGTTTTTTTCTGACGATAGATTTTTCTTTTATGATATTTGTTACAAGCAGAATGGACTTATTATCTTGCGAGAGACAACTAATGACTATTATGGAAAAGTAACAAAAATAAAGAAAAAATTCAAAACTTATTCTGACTTAGAGACATACTTAAAAGATATTCCATATTACCTTTTGTGTAAAGAAATGAACTTTTTTGATAAGGAAATTAAAGGCACCAAGTGGCATTAGATCATTTATCAAACTATCTATTGATTAATTTTTGTCAATTTGTCAAATGTATTGATTTCGCATAAATTAAAAATTATATACAACAGTAAAGTTAGTTGTTGAAACCCTAATTTTAAGGTGCTCTTCCATGCGAGCACCTTTTTTGTGCATTTTTGGTACTTCAAAATCAATATCTTACCTTTAATCAATTTAGCTACAAGTTCAAATCCAAACTTTAGTATAAATCCCATCTCAAATCTAATTTCATTTTCGTACCTTTGAATCAATTAGATTTCAATTATCGTATAATCAGTTGTTTACCGACCAGTAAACCTTCAAATGCTCATAAAAGTAAAAGCGGAAAAACTTCGCCAGAGATAAAAGAAAGTGACATTCAATTAAAATATTATGATGGAGGATTATCAAAAACTGATGCAGTTGGGGAACAAATTGGACTTGTTCGCGTTGGGCTACTTGATCATTCTGGTGAAGCTATTGGTTCCTTTGTATACAAGAAATCCAATTTAGGAGTACTCAATTCTCTAATTCTAAAAAAATCTCTTGATAAAAAATGAAGTTTTTAAAATATTTATTAATAGCCATTTCTGTAATAACGATTCTTAATTTGTTTGCTATTTTCGTCAGTTATTTCATCAATTTAAGTCTTGCCTCAAAGTGGTATGAACAATTGTTAGTAGGTGTAGTATATGGAGCAATAATAAGTTCTACAAGTTTATTATTTGGAATGAAAAGAAATGTGTACATTTTTCCATTAGTCTATCTTCTTCTTAGTATTATACTAACGTGGA
Organism: Crocinitomicaceae bacterium; assembly: GCA_040403095.1. GTDB lineage: Bacteria > Bacteroidota > Bacteroidia > Flavobacteriales_D > Crocinitomicaceae > JAQVCM01. The sequence goes on along the minus strand of JBBALI010000005.1, from coordinate 2,548 downwards.
ATGGTGATTTTAATGGGGTTGAACTTATTTTCCTACTTAATTCAGTTTTTAACCCTCTTTTTTACTTTATTTATGGCTATATTCATGATTTTAACTTGTTTAAAAATGATACCATTCTTCTGAATGGTTTATTTTTTATCTTTCAGCTTTGCATTTTTGCGGTAATTAATTTCATCTACAAAAAACTCAAATATTAAATATAATTGTTATTAATTTCAATTGCGCTGATTAATAATTTGAAAAATATTCCGCATAAAATAGTGAGAAAAATTGATAGAATATAATTGTTTCCCGCATATGCAAAATTGCATCTAACTAAAAAATATATCTTTTTAGGATAAAAAATATCAATACAATGTTATTGGTTTAAAGTTACCCAAGTTCAATTTTAATGAATTATCAATCGTTCTTCTAACTTTATTTTTTAGAAATGCTTCATCTTTTACCTACTACCAAATAACCTTTTTCAATTTCTTTCGTAGCAGTCTCCAAACTTAATCTATTGGAAAAGAAACGGAAAAAGACATTGCACCAAATACATGAGTTGAACTTATCGTATCGAGGTGAGTGTGGTAATTTTCACATTTTAGGTGAAATCCCGGTCAATTTAAGTCATTTTAGAGTGACAATACTTTTTTTAGAACGCAGCGAAAACAATCGTTATCGGGCTAAAATCGATTTGTACGAAAACAAGGAAATTGAACGTTTTTGCTACGAAATTTTGGAAAGTGAATACGGCCTTGATTTTCAAACTATTCGAAATGACTTCAGGTTACTTATTGAGCAACTTGAAAATCACAGAAATAAGCTTTTTCAAAAAACAGTTCGAAAAAGATCTAAGTCAAGTTTAGAAAAAAAGGAAAAAGATGAAATTAATACAATTCTGCTTTCGCCTCATTTGCTGAAAGAATTGGATGTTTTACTTGAAAACGCTGGGATCATTGGTGAAAACGCCAATCGTTTACTCTTGTTTTTGGTGGCTGTTTCCTACCGGTCTCCTTTTCCGCTGCATGCCATTATCCAATCAGCTTCAGGTGCTGGAAAGAGTCATTTGCTCAAAGTGTTGAGTCAGTGTTTACCAAGCAATGATGTTATAAGTATCACAAGAATGACTGGAAAATCACTCTATTATTACAACAACCAAGAATTGATAAACAAAAGTATTTTTATCCAGGATTTAGATGGTTTGAAAGACGAAGCCCTTTTTAGTTTTAGAGAGTTGCAGTCTGAAAAATCGGTCTCGATTTCATCTACATACAAGGATCGGCTCGGTAATTTTTGTTCTAAAGTGAGAACTGTGGAAGCGCATTTTTCTAGTATTGCGTCTACTACTAAAACTACTATTTATCAAGATAATTTGAATCGTTCTATCCCTATCCAATTGGATGAATCTCAAGAACAAAGCAGAAGAATAATTGAATATCAAAATAAGCAAATTGCGGGTGAAATTAATGCAGAAAAACAACTTTTTGCAATTATGCAACTCCAACATTTGGTCAAGCAATTGAACCATGTCAATGTCATCAACTCCTTCGCTCCGCATATTCATTTACCTGAAAATACCCATTATTCTAGACGAACAAATTTACAACTGCAGCATTTAATTTTACTAATTACCTTTATTCATCAACATCAGAGAAATAAAGACAAGCATGGAAATTTGATTGTAAACCGAGTAGATGTAGAGGCTGCCATTGAGTTATTTATCCCTGTAATTGAGCTGAAAATCGATGATTTGGATGGACAAACTCGGCTTTTTTATGAAAAGTTAAAAACGCTTTTAATCAACCAAAACAAAACTTCTTTTTCCCAGGCAGAAATTCGAAAAAGCATGAATTTGAGTAAAACACAAACTTTTCGATTTATCCAAAAACTAATAAACTATGAGTATATTTTTATAATTAGTGGAACAGCAAATAAAGGATTTGTTTATCAGTTAAATTCAGAGGATAATTATAATTCTCAACACCGTGCAATTAAAACGCACTTTGCCAAAATCATTGAAAACGTAAAAGCTCTTGATTTACCTCTATAAAATTTACATCCAGTAATTTAAATAATTCAAACAGTTTAAAAATCAACCCATGCTTACTTTTTATCAAGCTACCTACGAACAGTTCTCAAAAACAATAAAGGTTCGGAATTATCGAACAGGAGGAGGTCAAATGTACAACAATTGTGTTCGAGAGTTTTTAGCCTACCTTGAGCAACAAGCTATCTTCTCACTGACAGAAATAACGGGTGAAAAGGTGGAAAAGTACTATCGATATCTAACTTCAAGACCATCACGGCTAGGAGGTGTTTTAAGCCTAAATACTGTCAATCATCACTTGTTTGCATTGAATTTGTTTTTTGACCACTTACAAACATCCAATATTTTGGAAGAAACGGTTAGATTGCCAAAATACAATCGCAATTTGCTTACAACTAGAGAACATTTAACAATAGAAGAAATAAAAATGATGTTTCAATTTGCCGAGTCTAGCAGAGAAAGAGCATTGTTAAGCATTGCATACGGTTGAAAAAAAAAAAAAAATGAAATCGTACA